>JBEAZV010000044.1:0-47428 GCA_041159245.1 Pseudomonadota bacterium | reverse complement strand
CGCCAGCCTGATCCGCCCCGAGATCGCGGTGCGGCCTGATTTCGCGCGCGCTGCCGATCTGGGCGTGACCAGTGCGGCCATCGGCGAGACGCTGCGCGTGGCCACCCTGGGCGACTACGACGCGCAGTTACCTAAGTTGAACCTCTCGCAGCGCCAGGTGCCCATCGTGGTCAAACTCGACGCCGCGGCGCGCCAGGACCTGTCGGTGCTCGAACGCCTGGCGGTGCCCGGCTCTCGCGGCCCGGTCATGCTGGGGCAGGTGGCCACGCTCGAGATGGCTGGCGGGCCGGCAGTGATCGACCGCTACGACCGCTCACGCAACATCAACTTCGAGATCGAGCTGTCGGGTCTGCCTCTGGGCGATGTGGTGTCGCAGGTGCAGCAGCTGCCTGCCATCCGCCAGTTGCCGGCGGGTGTGAAGGTGGTGGAAGTGGGCGACGCCGAGGTGATGGGCGAGCTGTTCGCCAGCTTTGGTCTGGCCATGCTCACGGGCGTGTTGTGCATCTACATCGTGCTGGTGTTGTTGTTCAAGGGCTTCCTGCATCCGGTCACGATCCTGGCGGCCCTGCCGCTGTCACTGGGCGGCGCCTTCGTCGGACTGCTGCTGGCACAGAAATCCTTTTCCATGCCCTCGCTGATCGGGCTGATCATGCTGATGGGGATTGCCACCAAGAACTCCATCTTGCTGGTCGAATACGCCATCGTGGCGCGGCGCGATCACGGCATGAGCCGGTTCGACGCCTTGCTCGATGCCTGCCACAAGCGCGCGCGGCCGATCATCATGACCACCATCGCCATGGGCGCGGGCATGTTGCCGATCGCGATCGGGTGGGGCGCGGCCGATCCGAGTTTTCGCTCACCGATGTCGATCGCGGTGATCGGCGGCTTGATCACGTCGACGGTCTTGAGCCTGCTGGTGATCCCGGTGGTGTTCACCTACATCGACGACCTGGGGCTGTGGGTGCAGCGACGGCTGGGGCGTGGGGGTGCGCGCTCTGCGTCTGTCTCGGAGTAGGTGCAACGCAGGGTCGCTCGAGGCTTTTCTCGGTAGGTCCCTCCAAGTCTTTCCCCGACTGGGCGCGCTGCGCGGGCGGGAGCGGCAGGCTCCTCCCGATGGTCCGCAGCGCCTTCGCGCGCGGCCCGACGGGGCCCTCCGCCTACCGCCCCCACCCGCGCATCACGCACGTACTTCGTAAAAGCTTCGCGCCGGAGCGCTCGCCTCAGGGTCTCCGGCTAGATCATGTCTAGATTTCGCGCCGGAGAAGGGCCTTTCGCGCGCGAAGCGCGTGGTGTGGGGTGGGTGGGGGGTGTGGGTTCGGGGGCGCCTGTGCGCAGCTGAGGAGCGCAGGGACAGGCGGAAAAAGAAGCGCGCATGTTTGAGCCCGCAGGGCGAGTTTGCGCGCTTCCCGCCTGGCACGAGCACCGCAAGGGAGCCCGAAGGGCCTGCGCACTTGAAGCCCCCGGGCCCATGCCCCCCGCCCGCCCCGCACCACGCGCCCATTCGGCGAAAAACGAAGTTATCCCTTGAAACTCAGACCGCAGCAGCCGTCGGCGAAGCGCCGCTCTGACCGACTGCCGCCATCATTTCCTTGCGGTAACGATTGAGGTCCTGCACGCTGGGGAAGCTGCGCTCCATCAGCAGACTCATGTTGTGCAAGATGCGATCCACCACCTTGCTTTCCCACACCGCGTCGAAGTTGATCTGCTTGTCCAGCCAATGCTCCAGCCATTTCGGGTCGGGCAGGCGGCTTTGGATCGTGTCGCGCGGGAACAGGTTCTTGTTCACGTGCAGGTTGGTCGGGTGCAGGGCCTGGGCGGTGCGCCGGGCGCTGGCCATCAGCACGCCGATCTTGGCGAAGGCCGCACGCGCCTCGTTGCCGCAGTTCTGGATAGCGCGCTTCATGTAGCGCAGGTAGGCGCCACCATGGCGCGCCTCGTCCTGGCTCAGCGTGTTGTAGATGTGTTTGATCACCGGCTCGGTATGCCACTGGCTGGCGCGGCGGTACCAGTGGTTCAGGCGGATCTCGCCGCAAAAGTGCAGCATCAGCGTTTCCAGCGCCGGAGCGGGCTCGAACTCGAAGCGTACCTCGTGCAGCTCCTGCTCGGTGGGCACCAGATCGGGCCGAAAGCGCCGCAGGTACTCGATCAGCACCAGCGAATGCTTTTGCTCCTCGAAAAACCAGATCGACATGAATGCCGAGAAATCGCTGTCGTTGCGGTTGTCACGCAGGAACATCTCGGTGGCCGGCAGCGCCGACCACTCGGTGATCGCATTCATCTTGATCGTCTGCGCCTGCTCGTCCGACAGCTTGGCCGCATCAAAAGTGGACCAGGGAATGTCCTTGTCCATATCCCATCGGACGGACTCGAGCTGTTTGAACAATTCGGGGTAGAGCATCTCGGGTTTTCAAAAGCGCTCTGATTTTAAGCGGGGCACCGCAGAGTAAAGGCCTACTCGGACAGGGGTTTGTCCCCCTGCGGGCGTTCGGTTGACGTGTCGGTCAGAATGTGACTCCTCCGTTCAGCCTGATCGCCTGTCATCGTCATGAAACACCTCTTGCTCGCCTGCACGCTCCTGTGGGGCGTCATGGGCGCCGCCTGGGGCCAGCAGGCCCCCGTTTGCCCCGCCCTCCTGAACCACACCTTCCCTCGCTTGCAGGACGAAAAACCCCAGTCGCTGTGCCAGTACAGCGGTAAGGTGCTGCTGATTGTGAATACCGCCAGCTACTGCGGCTTCACCCCCCAGTACAAAGGTCTGGAGGAGCTGCATGCGCGCTTCAAGGACCGGGGCCTGGTGGTGCTGGGATTCCCGTCCAATGACTTCGCCCAGGAAAAGGGCAGCAACAAGGACATCGCGGACTTTTGCGAGAACACCTTCGGGGTCAAGTTCCCCATGTTCGCCAAGTCGGCCGTGCGCGGAAACGACGCCAACCCCTTGTTTCGGCAGCTCGCAGCAGACAGCGGGCGCGCACCCTTGTGGAACTTCCACAAATACCTGGTGGGCCGAGACGGGAAAGTAATCGCTAACTACACAAGCATGACCAGCCCCACAGACCGGACCCTGGTCACCGCCATCGAACGCCAGCTGACCTCAGGGGGCTTGCCGAGCAAAAACTGAGCGGTAATAATGCAGACTGGACAGTTCAAATCCGCCGTCACGCATGTTCACCGCCGCTTACCTTGTCGCAGGAACGCCTGAACGGATGGGCAGGTCCACCCCTTATCGCTGCGAAGTCCGCACGGCGCAAGCCGGGCGGCAATCCTGGGACGGTTCTTCTCCTCCTCCCTCTCTCCTTTTTTCGTTCCGGGGCGCTTCGCAGCTTCTTTCTTCTCCCGGCCGTCCGGTGCGGGCGGACCTTAGGTGAAGGTCGCCGTCGTCGGCTCCGGCATTTCGGGCCTCGCGGCGTGCCACGCGCTGCGCGGGCATGCCCACGTCACGCTGTTCGAATCGGGCCCCTATTTCGGCGGCCACACCCACACAGTGGATGTCACGCTGCCCGGCGCCAACGGCCAGCCCGTCACGCATGGCGTGGACACCGGCTTTCTGGTGTTCAACGAGCGCACTTACCCGAACCTGATCGCTCTCTTTGAGGAACTGGCCATCCCCACCGCCAAGTCCGACATGTCCTTCTCGGTGCAGGTGCCGCAGGCCCTGGGCGGCCAGGCGCTGGAGTGGAGCGGCACCAGTCTGGACACGGTCTTCGCCCAGCGCAGCAACCTGCTGCGCCCGCGCTTTTGGCGCATGCTGCGCGACCTGATCCGCTTCAACACGCTGGCCACGCGCCTGGCGCAAGCGGGGGCCGACGCCGAGCTGATGCAGCCGCTGGGCGAATTCCTACAGGCACAAGGCTTCTCGCGCGAATTCCGCGAGTGGTATTTCCTGCCCATGCTCGGATGCATTTGGAGTTGCCCGACCGACCAGATGCTGCAGTTCCCGGTCAGCACCATGATCCGCTTTTGCCACAACCACGGCCTGATCCAGGTCACCGACCGGCCGCAATGGTGGACGGTGCAGGGCGGCGCGCGCCAGTACGTAGCCAAGATCGTGGATGGCGTGGACGACGCCCGCCTGGCGGCACCCGTGCGGGCGGTGGTGCGGTCCGACGACGGCGTACAGGTACGCACCGACGCAGGCTGGGAGCGCTTTGACCGCCTGGTGATGGCCACCCACAGCGATCAGGCCCTGGCCTTGCTGGCCGATGCCTCCCCGATGGAGCACGAGCTGCTCGGGGCCATCCGCTACCAGCCCAATCGCGCAGTGCTGCATACCGACACTTCCGTGCTGCCCCAGCGTCGCAAGGCCTGGGCAGCCTGGAACTACGAGCGCGGGACGGATGCCACGGAAGCCGCGCGTGTGTGCCTGCACTACCTGCTCAATCAGCTGCAACCCCTGCCCTGGACGCAGCCGGTCGTGGTCTCACTCAACCCGGTGCGCGACATCGATCCAGCGCACGTGATCGGCGACTACGACTACGCCCACCCGGTGTTTGACCTCGCCGCCATCCGCGCGCAGACGCGCATGTCCGAGGTGCAAGGGCACCGCGCCACCTGGTTCGCCGGGGCCTGGATGGGGTATGGCTTCCACGAGGACGGCCTGAAGGCCGGCCTGGCCGCTGGCCGCGCGGTGGTCGCGAGCCTGGGAGGCTCACCCGTGACCGCCCCCGCCTTCACACCCCCGGCGGAGGCCCTGGCGTGAGCTCGCCGCAGCCGACCCCTCTCACGGCTGCGCCCGCACAAGCGCTGATCGGGTTCGGTCAGGTGCGCCACACCCGCCTGCGACCCGCGCGCAACGCCTTCGCCTATCCCACCTACTTCTTGATGCTGCCCCTGCGCGCCATGCACCGCGAGGGCAGCGGGGCGCTGGCCCACAACCGCCCGGGCGCCTTGAGCTTTCACGACCGCGACCACGGCGACGGCCGCGACAACGCCCTCGACTGGCTCGACGCGCTGCTGCGAAGCGAAGGCATCACCGATGCCGACGGCGAAGCCTGGCTGCATTGCTACCCGCGCGTCCTGGGCTTTACCTTCAAGCCGGTGAGCTTCTGGTATTGCCACCGCGCCGACGGCAGCCTGCGCGCCATCGTTGCCGAGGTCAACAACACCTTCGGCGAACGCCACTGCTACCTGCTGGACGCGCCCGCCTTCGGCGCCGAGCTGCATGCCGACAAGGTGTTCCACGTCTCGCCCTTTTGCACACTGGCGGGCGGCTACCGCTTCCGCTTCATGGTCACACCAGGACGCGAGCGCACCGTGGTGCGGGTCGACTACGACGATGCCGATGGCGCCTTGCTACAAACCAGCGTGAGCGGTGCGCTCGAACCCCTCACCGCCGCCTCGGTGCGGCGCGCCCTGTGGCGCCACCCGGCGATGACGCTGGGTGTCATCGCTCGTATCCACTGGCAGGCGCTTCGCCTGTGGCTCAAGCGCGTGCGCTTCGTACGCAAGCCGCAACCGCCTGAACTCTTCGTCACTCGCTGACCTGCACCCCCGAACGACGGACATGAACACGCAGACGACCACCCTCTCGGAGTTCGCGCTCCCCGCCGGCGCACCGGCTACGGCGCGCACCGCACTTTCGCTGCTGCAGCGGCTCAAACACGGAACGCTCACCGTGCAACTGCCCGATGGCAGTCTGCGCCGCTTCGGCGACGGCAGCGGCCCCACCGCCGCCCTCACGCTTCGCAACTGGAATGCCTGTGCCGCGGCGCTGAAATCGGGTGACATCGGCTTTGCCGAGACCTATATCGCCGGCGACTGGACCACGCCCCACCTGGCCGACCTGCTGCGCGTGTTCATCGTCAACCGCCGCGAGATCGAGGACGTGATCTACGGCAGCTGGGCCGGTCGGCTGCTGCATCGGCTGCGGCACCTGCTCAATCGCAACACCCGCGCCAACAGCCAGAAGAACATCCACGCCCACTACGACCTGGGCAACGCCTTCTACACGCTGTGGCTGGACGGCACGATGAACTACTCCTCGGCCTGGTTCGACGGCGACCGCTCACAGCCGATGCAACAGGCGCAACACGCCAAGGTGCGGCGCGCGCTGCGCATGGCCGGCGTGCGCAGCGGCGACCGTGTGCTGGAGATCGGCTGCGGCTGGGGCGCGCTGGCCGAAGCGGCGGTGCGCGAGTTCCGGGCCGACCTCGTGGGCGTGACCCTGTCGACCGAGCAACTCGCCCACGCGCAGGCGCGCATGGCACCCCTGAACTCGCCCGCCGCCACAGCCGAACTTCGCCTGCAGGACTACCGCGACATTCAGGACGGCCCCTACGACGCCGTCTGCTCGATCGAGATGGTGGAAGCCGTGGGCCGCGAGTACTGGCCCGACTACTTCAACGCTATCGCACGCTTGCTCAAGCCGGGGGGCCGCGCCTGCATCCAGAGCATCGTCATCGACGACGCGCTGTGGGACCGCTACATCCGCTCCACCGACTTCATCCAGCAATACATCTTCCCGGGCGGTTGCCTGCCCTGCCCGCGCGAATTCCGGCGCGAGGCCCAGGCAGCCGGACTGGCGGTGGTGGACGAATTCGGCTTCGGTCCCGACTACGCCGAGACGCTGCGCCGCTGGCGTGACGCCTTCCTCGCCGCGAAGGCGCAGGTGCTTCAACTGGGTTTTGATGAGAGGTTCATCCGCACATGGGAGTTCTATCTCGCCTATTGCGAAGCCGCGTTCGACGAAGCGAATATCGACGTCGTCCAATACACGCTGCAAAAGGTCTGAGTGCAAGCCTGTGCGCTGGCGCGCTGCTCGCCCTGTGCCTGGCAGCACCGGTCGGTGCGAACACGCCCGACGCACGGCTGCCTGACGCTGTCGCCGCCCAGGCCGGGGCCGAGCTCGTGCCGGCCGGGCGCGGGCGCCTGACCTGGTGGGGCTTCGACGTCTATGACGCGGCACTGTGGACGACACGAGGCTTTCGGGTGAACCAGTACGCCGGTCACCCCTTCGTGCTCGAACTGACCTACCAGCGCAATTTCAGCGCGGCGGAGATCAGCCGCGTCTCGCTGCAGGAGATGCGCCGCCACGGCGAGATCGACCCCGCGCAAGCCGACCGCTGGCAAGCGCAGCTCGCTGCGGTCCTGCCTGACGTCAAACGCGGCGACCGCATCGCCGGTGTGCACCGCCCGGGCCAAGGCGCAGCCTTCTTCCATAACGGCCGTCTGGCCGGCGAAGTCACCGATCCGCAGTTCTCACGTCTCTTCTTTGCCATCTGGCTCGGCGACGCCACCTCTGCACCCGCCTTGCGCCAGGCCTTGACCGCGAGCCCCGGCAAACCGTGATGGACACCGCGGCCCGTCCCTTCGGCTCGTCCGATGGCCTGCGCTACGGCCTGCTCGGGTTGCCCCTGGCCTTCGTCGCCTTGCCGCTGTACGTGGTGGTGCCACACCACTACGCCAGCAACTTCGGCATTTCGCTGGCTGTGCTCGGTGCGGTGCTGCTGGCAGCGCGCCTGCTCGATGCCCTGGTGGACCCCTTCATCGGGCGCAGCGTCGACCGCTTGTACGCGCGCTCGTCTCGCGCGGTGTTGGGCCTGGGCGGGGTCGCGGCCTGCGTGCTCGCCCTGGGCTTTTACCTCTTGTTCTTCCCGCCTGTGCGCGAGCCTTCCGCGCTCATGGCCTGGCTCGCCGTCACATTGGCAGTGACCTACCTCGCCTACAGCGTGCTGACCGTGGCCCACCAGTCCTGGGGCGCCATGCTGGGGGGCGACGAGGCCCAGCGTGCGCGCATCGTCGGCTGGCGCGAGGGGCTGGGCGTGGCCGGCGTGCTCCTGGCCTCGGTCATGCCCGGCACGCTGGGGCTGGTGGTCACCACGGCCACGTTCGCGATGCTGCTAGCCGCCGGCTGGCTCGCTTGGGCGCGCAGCATGACCCCGCGAGCCGAGACCACGCCCCCTACCGAATCACCCGATGTGTGGCGGCCCCTGCGCCGACCCGCGTTCCGCCGACTCCTCGCAGTCTTCATGCTCAATGGCATTGCCAGCGCAGTGCCCGCCACCCTGGTGCTGTTCTTCGTGCAGGACCGCCTGCAGGCTCCGCGCGGCTGGGAGCCCGCCTTCCTCGGTCTTTACTTTCTCTGCGCCGCGCTGGCCATTCCCCTGTGGCTGCAGCTGGTGCGCCGGGTGGGCCTGGCCCGCAGCTGGCTGGCCGGCATGGGCCTGGCCATCGTCGCCTTCGTCTGGACCGCCACGCTCGGCGCGGGCGATACGACGATGTTCCTGATGGTGTGCGCCGCGTCCGGGCTCGCCTTGGGTGCCGACCTCGCACTTCCCGGCGCGCTCCTGGCCGGCCAGATCCACGACGCAGGCGACCGCGGCCGCCTGGAGGGCGCCTACTTCGGTTGGTGGAACTTCGCCACCAAGCTCAATCTGGCGCTGGCGGCGGGTCTGGCCCTGCCGCTCTTGGGACTGGCCGGCTACGCACCGGGCGCCCGCGATGCGCAGGCCCTCTCCGCCCTGAGCTTCGCCTACGGCGTGCTGCCATGTGTCCTGAAGCTGCTGGCGGCAGTCGGCCTGTACCTCACCCTGATCCGGCCCCGCGCCGCCATCCCCCCTTTCACCCCCAAGGCCACCCCATGAAAAGACGCCTGCTGCTTGCCGCCGCCCCCGCTACCGTGGCCCTCATGGCGGGCTGCGCCACCCCCGACATCGCCGACTACCAAGGCGAGAAACCAGCCCTGGACCTGCGCACCTACTTCAACGGCACGGTCGACGCCTGGGGCGTCTTCACCGATCGCTCTGGCAAGGTCGTCAAGCGGTTCACCGTCGTGATGGACTGCACCTGGCAGGGCGACGAAGGCGTGCTCGACGAAGCCTTCACCTACTCCGACGGCACCACGCAGCGCCGCGTCTGGCGTGTACGCAAGGAAGCCGACGGCCGCTACACCGGCACTGCCGACGACGTGGTCGGCCAGGCGCAGGGTCAAGCCCGCGGCAACGCGCTGCGCTGGCGCTACGTCCTGGCCCTGCCGGTGGACGGTCGTGTCTGGCACGTGGACTTCGACGACTGGATGTACCTCATGTCCGACAAGGTCCTGCTCAATCGCGCCACCATGAGCAAGTTCGGCATCACCCTCGGGGAAGTGACCTTGTCCTTCACCAAACGATGAACGGCCTGCACCTGCAACCGCCGGCACCAGCGCCCGCGCCCGCGAACGCGCGGCGGCCCTGGTTCGCGCCCCTGAACGCGCCGATGGCCGACTGGTCTGGCCGGCGCGTGTGGCTTCTGGGCGCCTCCACCGGCATCGGGCGCGCCCTGGCGCAGGCCCTGCACGCGCAGGGCGCCCAGGTGGTCGTATCGGCGCGCGGTGAGGCGGCCCTACAGGCCTTGGTCGCGGGCCACCCTGGCATGCAGGCCCGAACGCTAGACGCCACCGACGCCAACGCCGTTGCGCGCATCGCCGCGGAGATCGCCGAGGGCGGCGGCATCGATTGCGCCGTTTACTGCGCCGGCCACTACCGCGCGATGCGCGCCACCGAATTCGACCTGCAGGAGATGCTGCAGCACGAACGCGTGAACTACACCGGCGCGCTGCACCTGCTGGCCGCCGTCCTGCCGGCCATGCTGGCGCGCGGACGCGGGCACGTGAGCCTCGTGAGCAGCGTCGCCGGCTACCGCGGTCTGCCCAATGGTCTGGCCTACGGGCCGACCAAGGCGGCCCTGATCAACCTGGCCGAGACGCTGTACATCGACCTGCAGGACCGCGGCATCGGCGTGAGCCTGATCAATCCGGGGTTCGTGGAGACGCCGCTCACCGCGCAAAACCAGTTCGAGATGCCGGCCTTGATCTCACCGCAGGAGGCTGCCGACGCCATCCTGCGCGGGTGGCGCGAGGGCCGCTTTGAGATCCACTTCCCCAAGCGCTTCACGCTGAGTGTGAAGCTGCTGGGCCTGTTGCCGTTTCGGCTGTATCAGGCCGCGGTGCGGCGCATCACCGGGCTGTGAGGCCCTGACGGCGCTCAGGCCGGCTTCGATTCGATGAAGCTGGCGCGCTGCATCATCTTCTCGTACAGGCGCGCGAGGTTGGGATAGGGCGTGCGCCAGTCGATCTGCGAGAAGCGGAAGTCCAGGTAGCCCAGACAGCACCCCACCGAGATGTCGGCCAGCGACAGGTGGATGCCCGCGCAAAACGGCTTGTCGCCCAGGCCCAGGCTCATGGCTTTCAGGCTGGCGTGGGTCTTTTCCAGCTGGCGGTCGATCCACGCCTGGCTGTGTTCGCCGGCCTTGCGTCCGCCCCAGTGCTGCTCCAGGCGCGCCAGCACCAGCGCGTCGAGCACGCCGTCGGCCAGCGCTTCCCAGGTCTTCACCTCGGCGCGCTCGCGGCCCACCGGCGGAATCAGCTTGCCCACCGGCGAGAGCGTGTCCAGGTATTCGACGATCACGCGCGAGTCGAACAGCGCCTCGCCACCCTCCATCACCAGACAGGGCACCTTGCCCAGTGGGTTGGACTGCATGATCGTGGTGTCGGCGCTCCAGACGTCCTCGAGCACCAGCTGGTAGTCCAGCTTCTTCTCGGACATCACGATGCGCACTTTGCGCACATAGGGACTGCTGGTGGCGCCGATCAGTTTCATGGGCAGGGGCTTTCGGGTCGTTCTCGAGGTGGGCCGCGCATTTTAGGACGAAGCCCTGCCGCCCAGAAGAAGCCCCAGGGGGCCACCTACAATTGACGGCATGACGCTTTCCACCATCGCCGCGCTGTCCCCACTGGACGGCCGCTACGCGGCACGCCTGGCGCTGCTGCGCCCGCTCATGAGCGAGATGGGCTTCATGCACCAGCGCGTGCAAGTCGAGGTGTGCTGGTTCATCGCCCTGTCCGATGCCGGCTTTGCCGAATTCAAGCCGCTGTCTTCCGGTGCGCGCACTTACTTGCTGGGCCTGGTCAAGAATTTTTCCGAAGCCGACGCGCTCGCCATCAAGGACATCGAGAAAACCACCAACCACGACGTCAAGGCCGTGGAGTACTGGATCAAGTCCAAATTTGACGCCCGCCCCGAGCTGCGCGCCGCCGCCGAATTCGTGCACTTCGCCTGCACCAGCGAAGACATCAACAACACCAGCCACGCCCTGCAGCTCAAGGCCGCGCGCGAGCAGGTGATCCTGCCGACCCTCGATGGCCTCATCGCCAAGCTGCGTGATATGGCGCATGCGTACGCCGACGTGCCTATGCTCAGTCGCACCCATGGCCAGACCGCCAGCCCCACCACCGTCGGCAAGGAGATCGCCAACGTGGTCATGCGACTGGCGACCGCCCGCGAGCGCATCGCCGACGTGAAACTCCTGGCCAAGATGAACGGCGCGGTGGGCAACTACAACGCCCATCTCTCGGCCTGGCCCGACTTCGACTGGGAGGCCTTCAGCCGCAAACTGGTCGAATCGCCCGAACCTTTCGGCCTGGGCCTGACCTTCCAGCCCTATAGCATCCAGATCGAGCCGCACGACTACATGGCCGAACTGTTTGACGCGCTGGCCCGCACCAACACCATCCTGATCGACTGGGCGCGCGACGTCTGGGGCTACATCAGCCTGGGCTATTTCAAGCAGCGGCTGCGCGAAGGCGAGATCGGCTCGTCCACCATGCCGCACAAGGTCAACCCGATCGACTTCGAGAACGCCGAAGGCAACCTGGGCCTGGCCAACGCGCTGCTGCGCCACCTGGCCGAGAAGCTGCCGATCTCGCGCTGGCAGCGTGACCTCACCGATTCCACCGTGCTTCGCAACATGGGCGTGGCCCTGGGCTACTCGGTGCTGGCCTACCACGCCATGGGCGTGGGTCTGTCCAAACTCGAACTCAATGCCCAAGCCCTGGCCGACGATCTTGACGGGGCCTGGGAAGTCCTGGCCGAACCGATTCAGACGGTGATGCGACGCTACGGCGTGCAAGGCGCCTACGAAAAGCTCAAGGAGGTCACCCGCGGCAAGACCGTGCGCCCCGAAGACTTGCACGCCCTGATCCGCTCGCTGGCGATCCCCGAGGCGGAAAAGGCGCGCCTCTTGGCGATGACACCCGCCAGCTACACCGGGCTGGCCGTCACCCTCGCCCGCCGGGTGTGAAGTGATTCCCCTTGGCGCTTAAATCCACCATCTTCAAGGCGAACGTCCAGCTCGCCGACATCGACCACAGCTACTACGCCGACCACGCGCTCACGCTCGCCCGTCACCCGAGCGAGACCGACGAACGCATGATGATTCGCCTAGCCGCTCTGGCCCTGAACGCGCACGAGCTGCAATCCACCTGCGGCGGTGACGGCACTCTGGCCTTTGGCGCGGGCCTGTCCGACCCCGACGAACCCGATGTCTGGCTGCGTGATTTCACCGGCCGCACCCGCCTGTGGATGGAAATCGGCCAGCCCGAGGACAAGCCCCTGGCCAAGGCCTGCAGCAAGGCCGACCGGGTGCGCCTGTATTGCTTCTCGCATGCGGCCGATATCTGGTGGCGCGGCATCGAGGGCAAGCTCTCGCGCCTCAATAGCCTGGAGATATTCCGCATTCCCAGCGAAACCAGCCAGCAGCTGGCGACGTTGGCGGCGCGCAGCATGCAGCTGCAGGCGACGGTGCAAGAGGGCGTGCTGATGCTCGGTGACGGCCAGCGCACCGTGGACATCGAACCGATACGCTGGAAGTGAACGCGCTGGCGGCGCGTATCAGTCCACCTTGAGCTTGGCCTCTTTCACCAACCGGGTGTAGTGGCCAGTCTCGGTCTTGAGGAACTCGCTGAATTCAGCGGTGGTATTGCCCACCGGGTCCGCCCCCAAGGTGGCAAAGCGCTCCTTGACATCCGCATCGCGCACAAACTTCGCCACCTCGGCCTGAAGGCGAGCGACGATGGCGGCGGGCGTGCCCGCAGGCGCCATCAAGCCATTCCAGCTATCCGCCTCGAAGCCCGGAATCCCCTCAGCCACGGTGGGCAAGTCGGGCGCCAGCGGGCTGCGTGACAGACTGGCCACGCCCAAGCCGACCAGCCTGCCGGCGCGGATATTCGGAAGCGCCGTGACGGCGGTATCAAACATCACGTCGACCGTGCCCCCCATCAAGGCCTGCAAGGCCGGGGCGCTGCCGTTGAAGGGAACATGCAGAACGTCGATGCCCGTCTTGAGCTTGACCTGTTCAACCGCCAATCCACCACTGGTGACGGTGCCAAACGAACCGAAGTTGATCTTGCCGGGCGAGGCCTTGGCTCGCGCCACCAATTCGGCAGCCGACTTCACACCCAACTTGGGATTGGCCACCAGAAACAGCGGATAGCGGGCCACCATGCTGATCGGCGCGAAGTCCTTGGCGGGGTCGTAGGTGATCTTGCCTGCCAGCGTCGAAGGCGCCAACGTGATGGCCGTCGGCGACGCGAGCAGCAGCGTGTAGCCGTCAGCGGGCGACTTGGCGGTCAAAGACGCCGCCAGGGTGCCGGCCGCGCCCGGTCGGTTGTCCACCACAACGGACACGCCCAGACCTTGTCCGAGCTTGGTGGCGATGATGCGCGCCATCACGTCCGATGCACCACCGGCCGGGAAGCCCACCATGATCTTGATCGGCTGGCCATTGGGCCACGGCGCCTGCGCGAAGGCGATCGGCGAGAAGGCCCCCAGCGCGGCGAGGGCCAGCAGGGCGCGGCGGGATTGTCGAGGGTTCATCACGGGTCTCCTTGTCATTGGATGGGGCGACTCAGAAGTAGCCGCCCTTGCTGGTGATCTGTTCGATGGTCTGTCCTTCGGCCACCCAGCCGAAGATGACTTTTTCATTGCGCACGATTTCTTCGCCTCGCAACAACACCTGTTCGGCGATGCCGCGGGGGACTGCGACGACACCATCGGCGTCCCCCACGATCACGTCGCCCGGTCGCACGAACACATCGCCAATCTGGACTGGGATCTGGTAGTGCGTGATCAGGCATCGGCCGAGACTGCCGTTGGGGCTGCGGTATCGGTAGAAGACAGGAAAGTCTTTTTCAAGGATCTGGGCGGTGTCCCGAATGCCGCCGTCGATCAGTGCGCCACGAACGCCTTTGCGCACCACTGTCGCCGTCATCACACCGCCCCATAGCGTGGCGCGCTGGTCACCGGTGGTGTCCCACACCACGAAGGCGTCCTCGTGCATCGAGTCCAGCATCTCGGTGCGGAAAGTCATCTCACCACTGATACGGGTGTTGGGCGCGCTCTTGACGGTGAAGGCGATGCCGGCCACGGTGTTACCGGGGCGCAGGGCCTGCAGCTGCCCCGGAAAGGCCTGGTTCAAAAGGCCGTGCTCACGCATCACGTCGCACACCACCGCCGCCTGCAACTGCCGATAGCGGTCCAACAGCTGCGCGGTCGGCATCGAGAAGGTGACCTCGGGCACAACCTCGCGCTCGGCGATCAAGGTCTCTAGCCGCATCATGCGGGCCTCTTTTTGCAGGGTGCGCTCTTCGCTCATGGGATCTCCGTGATGATGTTGAGTCTCATATGTGAGACACTTGTCCACTGATGATCCACCATAAACCGTCTGCAAAAAGGCGTCAACCTGCCCGCGCCGAGACTGCTGCGCCCGCCGTGGAGCGCGCGATCCAGCTGCTCAAACTGCTTGGCGACCAGCCACACGGGCTCACGGGCCAAGCCCTGGCCGATGCCAGCGGCATACCGCGCGCGACCCTGTTTCGCATGCTCAAGGCGCTGGCCCATCACGCGTTCATACAGCCGGCGCCTGCCGGCGGATGGCAACTCGGGCCCGAGCTGGCCCGACTGGCGCAGCGAGCGGCACAGCCCGTCGACCTGATGGGGGCTGCACCGCCTGTCATGCACCGCCTGGCCTCCGAGGTGAGCGAAACCGTCAAGCTGGTGGTGATAGACGGTGCCGAGGCCTTGACCGTGCTCGTCGCCGACCCCCATCTCGAGGCCCGCGTCACCGCGCGTGTGGGCACCCGCGTCCCCTTGCACATTGGCGGGTCCCAGAGACTGCTGCTCGCGCATGCGGGTACGCCGCTGTGGCGACAGATACTGGCCGGCCCTCTGGAGCGACGCACAGCGCGCACCCTGGTGGAGCCGGCCAAGCTCAGAACCAGCCTCGAGCAGCTAAAGCGCGGCGACTCCGAGCAAAGCGTAGGCGAGGGCATCGATGGCGTAGGCGCGGCATCGGCCCTGGTGCGCGGCGCGAATGACCGGGTGCTGGGCGCACTGGTCGCGGTCTATATCCACGCGGGAAAATCCGTACGGCAGCTGCAGCACATTCGCGCGCAAGTCGAGGCATCCGCCGCGAATTTGTCCGCGATGCAAATCGAGGCCGTCCACGCAAAGCACTAGGGCTTTTTCACCGCGCCTTCGGCTGCTCGCTCGCTGTAGCGGTTAAAGCGCCAGGCATCACCCTCGATGGTGATGCGGCGCCAGGTGGCGCGCTTGTCTGCGGGCGACATCGACGGCCAGTGCTGCACCTCATCGAAGGTACGCCCGCACCCCTTGCACATC
Organism: Pseudomonadota bacterium; assembly: GCA_041159245.1. GTDB lineage: Bacteria > Pseudomonadota > Gammaproteobacteria > Burkholderiales > Burkholderiaceae_C > Ramlibacter. The sequence goes on along the minus strand of JBEAZV010000044.1, from coordinate 31,997 downwards.
GCATCGCCCTGGCTGGTCGAACAGATCGCGATGCAGGGCGTGTCGGGTGTGGTGTCGTACCACGCCTTCCAGGCCACATAGGCTTGCGCAGGAAAGCCTTTTTCGGCGGCTTCGTCCTCATGGTGGAACACCATCAGGGCATAGACCTCGGCCAGGGCACGCAACTCCGGGGCGAGCGTGATGCCGTCGGGCGACGGCTTCTTCTCGCGCCAGTAGTTGATCGCGGCTTCGATATCGGTGATGTGGATGGCAGGCATGGCGCGGGGAGGCGGATGATAGCGCCTGCGGGACTCCTGCGTCGCCGATGCTATTCTTGTCCCATGAACACGCGCCCCCACGTCCGCCCACTGCGTGTGGCTTCCTGCCCCCCGAGGGGGCCCTCTCGCCTTGGGGCGGCCCGGCGGCGCTCATGAAACTCATCGCCAAGTGGCTACTCAGTGCCACGGCCCTGGTGTTCGTCGCTCAGGTCTATGCCGGCGTGGAGGTCACCAGCTTTTCCGCCGCCTTGGTGGCGGCCCTGGTGATCGGCCTGCTCAATCTGTTCATCCGACCGATCCTCGTCTTGCTCACGCTGCCCGTGACCATGCTCACGCTGGGCCTCTTCCTCTTCGTGATCAACGCGCTGATGTTCTGGTGGGCCGCCAGTTTTCTCGACGGATTTCACGTCACCGGCTTTGGCGCCGCGCTCGTGGGCTCGCTGATCTACTCGGTGCTCGGCGTGGTGATCGACCTAGCGCTCGAGCGCCTGTTCTCGAAGCAGTGATTCCACCGCACGCGTACGCGCGTCGATGATGGACGCCTCGATGTGGTCCACCTTGCCTGCGCGCGCCATCTCCTGCGCCGCGCGCAAGCGGTCCAGCGCCGCGCGGTAATCGAGCCAGGCCACGCGCGCCTCCGCCTCGGAGCGGACCGCGCGCAGCGCCAGGCCCTGCGCCGACTGCACACTCGCCAGTGCCTGCCACGCGGTGCCATCGGCGGGTTGGAGCGTCACCCAGGTTTGCAGGCGTCCAGCGACCTCGGCTGCACGGCCCACACGCACCGCGGCCTGCGCCGCGAGCAGCATCTCAGGACGAGTGGACGCCGTGCCAGCGTCCTCCAGCGCGCGCGCGGCATCCCCCTGGGCCAGGGCCAGTTCGGCTGACAGCAGGCGCGCCAGCCGCGCACCCGCAGGATGGTTCGCCACCAGCGGCGCGAGCCGCTCCTGGTGGCGCCAGGCGGTAGCCAGGTCACGCAGCTGCATGGCGGCCAGAGCGCCGGCATACGCAGCGGCAGCACGCCGCTCCAGGGGTGCGTCGGCGGCGACGGTATTGGCCTCGCGCACCAGCGCCTGCTGCAACTCCACCCCGCCGCTAGAGAGGGCCCGCGCACGCGCTGCCATCAGCGCATGCTCCAGGTCGGCACGGGGCGGCGCGGATCGCTCGCCCAGCGGCTGGCGCGAGCGCATGTCCACGATGCGCTCGAGCGTCAGCGGGTGGGTCCGCAGATAGGGGAAGGAGCCGTTGTCGTTCAAGCGCGAGGCCTGCTGCAGCTTCTCGAACATGGTGACGAAGCCCTGGCCCTCGTACCCGGCCTGCGTCAGCACGCCCAGGCCGATACGGTCCGCCTCGCGCTCCATGTCGCGAGAGAAATTGAGCTGGCCCTGCACGCCGGCAGCCTGGCCACCGGTGATCAGCGCCGCGGCGGCGTCCGGGCTTTTGGAGGCCGCCAATGCGCCCAGAATGATCGCGCCGATCACGAAGGGCGTCTGGCGCTTGTCCTGCGACATCATGCGGGCGATGTGGCGCTGGGTGACGTGACTGAGTTCGTGCGCCAACACCGAGGCCAGTTCGTCGCGACGGGTTGTCACGGCCACCAGCCCCAGGTGCAGGCCCAGCCAGCCCCCGGGCAGGGCGAAGGCGTTGATGGAGCGGTCCTTGCCCAGAAGCACGCGCCAGGCATAGCGCTGGTCCAGGTCCGGGGTCATCTCGCCGCGCAGACGGGCCGCCGCCAGCAGGGGCTGCCACAGGCTTTGCACGTATTCACCGAGCAGTGGGTCGTCGAGGTAGTCGGGATCGCGGTACAACTCGCGCGCGATGCGCTCGCCGATACGGCGCTCGGCGCTAGGGGAGAGGTCGTAGCCATCGCCCATGCTCGGGAGCTGCGCCGGCGCAGGAATCCAGGCCAGGCAGAGGGCCAGGGCCATCGCGAGGGTGCGGGGGCGTCGGCCCCGTATCATGGAATCCTTCATACCGTCGATGATGCTCTGATCCAAACCGCAGCCATGAGTTCACCTCTCACGCATTTTGACGCCCAGGGCCAGGCCCACATGGTGGACGTTTCCGCCAAGGCGGCCACCCACCGAGTGGCGGTGGCCCAGGGCCGCATTCGCATGCAGGCCACCACCTTGCAGCTGGTCACCGAAGGTACCGCAAAAAAGGGCGATGTCCTGGGCGTAGCCCGTATCGCCGGTATCCAGGGCGCCAAGAAAACCAGCGACCTCATTCCCCTGTGTCACCCGCTGGCGCTCACGCGCGTGGCAGTTGAATTCACCCTCGAACCCGAGGGCTCCTCCATCTTGTGCCGGTGCACCGCCGAAACCGTGGGCCCGACGGGTGTGGAGATGGAAGCCCTCACCGCGGTGCAAGTGGCCCTGCTCACGATCTACGACATGTGCAAAGCGGCCGACCGCGGCATGACCATCACCGATGTGGGCCTTGCAGAAAAGCACGGGGGCAAGAGCGGGAGCTGGGTGGCTACGTGACCCTCACCCGCCAACAGACCGTCCTGCTGATCACCCTCACCCTCGTATGGGGCTTCAACTGGCCGATCCTGAAGATGGGGGTGACGGGGTATCCAGCGCTCACCTTCCGCAGCTTGAGCATGTGGCTGGGTCTGCCATTTCTCGGGCTGTTCCTTTACCTGAGCAAGATTCCCTTCGCCGTCCCGCGTGCGCAATGGCGTGAACTGCTGGTATTGGCCACCACCAACATGTTCGTGTGGCACGTGTTGATGATCCTGGCAGTGCAGAACCTCTCCAGCGGCCGCTCGGCGATCCTGGGCTACACGATGCCGATCTTTTCCGCGGTGATCGGCGTACTCTGGTTCGGCGCGAGGATGCAACGCCGCGGCTGGCTCGGCATCCTGGCTGCCGCCGGGGGCGTGGTGCTGCTGATGTGGCACGAGTTCACTACGCTGAGCGGGCGACCGCTGGGTGTGGTCATGGGCCTCATTGGCGCCGCGTTCTGGGGCCTGGGCACGCAGCAGGTGCGCCAGACCCGCATGACGGTGCCGACGCTCACCATCGTGTTCTGGATGACGGCCATGACGACGCTGCTGATGTCGGTGCTGGCCTGGACCTTCGAGCGCCCGCAATGGGGTGCACCGCCGACCCTGACCTGGATCGCCGTTGTCTACAACGCCTTCGGCGTGTTCGTGTTCGCGCAAGCCACCTGGTTGTCCCTGGCGCGCAACCTGCCCCCGCTGGCCTCGACGCTGAGCGTGATGTTCATCCCGGTGCTGGGCGTGTTCAGCGGCGCGGTGCTGCTCGAGGAGCCCCTGTACTGGCAAGACTGGACGGCCATCGTGCTGATCGTGGTGGCCATCGCGTCGGTGCTCTGGCCTTCGTCTTCCTCCCCTGCATCGCCGTCGCAAGCCAAGGCACCCGCATGATCGCCCCGCGCGCCATCCCCCTGCCTGCCGCCGCCGACCCTGCCCGCTGGGGCGTGGCCGATCTGCACCAGGCCTATACGCAAGGCCGCGCCGACCCGCTCTTGGTCACCCAGGCCTGTCTCGAACGCGTGGCGCAGCATGACCCGGCGCTGCGCGCCTTCATCCACGTCGCCACCGCCGAGGCTCTGTCACAAGCCGCCGCCAGCGCGGCGCGCTGGCGTGCAGGACGCGCCCTCGGCCCGCTCGATGGCATACCGGTGGCCCTCAAGGACAACCTCGATGTCGCCGGCATGCCCTGCACCGCGGGGACCGCCGCCTTCGCCCAGCGCATCCCCACTCGCCATGCACCGGCCTGGCAGGCGCTGGCCGATGCGGGCGCGGTCCTAATAGGCAAGCTGAACATGCACGAGGCCGCACTGGGCGCCACCACCGACAACCCGGTGTACGGCCGCTGCATCAACCCGCTGCGAGCGGGCTATACCCCGGGCGGCTCCAGCGGTGGATCGGCCGCGGCGGTGGCCGGCCACCTGTGCGCCGCCGCACTGGGCACCGACACCCTGGGTTCGGTGCGCATCCCCGCCGCGTACTGCGGGCTGTTCGGTTTCATTCCCTCTCGCGGCGCAGTCTCGCTGGAGGGCATCGTGCCCCTGAGCCCCACGCTCGATGCCGTGGGCCCGCTCACGCGCACCGGCCGCGACCTGTCCCTGGTGGCCTGCGCCTTGCTGCGCCAGCCTATGCCGGCGCCAGCCGCCTGGGACGGACTGCGCGTGGGTTGGCTCCCGCAAGCCGAGGCGGTCGAGATGGCGCCTGCAGTACGCGCCGCCTGGGACAGCACGCGCGCACGCCTGCAGGCACGCGGCGCGGTGCTGCGGCCAGTGTCCCTACCCGAATGGGAGCCCGCGCGCCTGCGCCTGAACGCGCTCCTCATGAGCGAGTGGGAAGGCGCCGCCTACTGGCTCGCGGCGCTGGGGCCCGAGTGGCCCGGCCTGGGCCCTGACCTGGTCAAGATGCTGCGTTACGGCCACACCCTGGATACCGCTCGGCGCGAGCGAGCGCAGGCCAGCGTCATGACCTTGCGGGCCCTGGCCGCACGGTGCTTCGACGAGGTCGATGTGTGGATGCTGCCGACCACGCCGCACTGCAGCTTCCCGCACGGTCAGCCCGCCCCCGCCAGCCAGGCCGACTTGGCGGCGTTGGCCAATGCGATGGGCCTGCCGGCGCTGGCCTTTCCCTGTCCGGTCGTGGCGGGCTCGGGCCCTGACGAGGGCCTACCGGCCTCGTGCCAGCTCTTCGCGGCGCCGGGCGACGATGCGCGTCTGCTGTCGCTCGCGCCCGCACTGGACACCCTCTGGGACTGAAGGCGCCTCAGGCGCGCGACACGCTCAGCGCCTGCAACCGCCGCCACCAATCCTGCAGATCTTCCTGCGCGGGCAAGTTCAGACCCTGCTCGATCAGGCCTTGTGCATCGGCATGCGGCACGCCCGCATTCACCAGCATCCGATGCGCCTTGGCATGCAACTGCCCCGGCGTCATCGGCTGCTCGGGATCCCCTAGCGCACTCTCCTCCTCGAACACCTGCACCGTGCCGTCCTCCAGGTGCACGGCCAGGCGTGCGCTGAAGCGCCCCGGATAGCGCGCTTCCTGCCTCGGACCGCAAGACACCTCCACCCGCTGGCGCAGGTCGGCACAGGCTGCCTCCTGCCAGGCGGGCGGCGCGCTGGCGTTCAACCAGAAATCACCCTGACACAGGGCCCAGGCCACCGCATGCTGCAGGCTAAAGCGCGCCTCGTGCGGCGTGGCCGGCGAGGGCTGGTCGGCGAAGGCGATGGCCACCGCATAGGTCGCCAGCTCAATCCGCTGCACCGCCTGCGGCCGCAGGCCCTTCGCATGTGCCTGCAGCGCGCAGCCAATGGCCGGATGCACATGCCGGCAAGCGGGCCAGGGCTTGAAGCTCACCGTATGCAACAGCCAGGACGCGTCGGGGGCAGCCTGCAGGTGTCGTTGCGCCGCTTGGGGGTCGGGCGTGACCCCAGTCGCGCGCAGCCAGCCATGCTCGCCCTCCAGGATCGCCAGCGGGCCGGTGGCGCCCGCGGCGGCGAGGTCGGCGGCGACCAGGCCGGCTTGCGCGGCGTGGCCAGTGGCCACCTGCTTGGCCACACCGGGCTCGAGCCGACACTGCCACACACCGCTGGCCTGCATGCCAGCCAGGGCCAGCGCCTGCTGCATCGCCTCTGACGGCAGGCGCAGCAAACGGGCACAGGCGATGGCGCTGGCAAACGCGCCCGTGGTCGCGGTGCTGTACCAGTGGTGGTAATGCGCGGTCCCCGCCAGCAGGCCCAGGCGGATGCCGGCCTCATAGCCCACCACGATCGCATCGAGCAGATCGCGTGCGCTGCACGCCTCGCGCTGCGCGATGGCCAGTGCCGCGGGGATCACCGTGTCGCCGGGGTGGACCACCGCTTCACGGTGCACATCATCGAGTTCGTGGAGGCTGCCCAGGCTGCCGTTGAAGCGAGCGGACTCGGCGGGATGCAGGCCGTTGTGCCCGCAGGCCCAGGCGGATCCCGGCGCCTGCCGCGCGGCCCAGCGCGCCATCACCTCTCCGGTTTCGCTTGCGCGACCCAGATACGCGCAGGCAAGCCAGTCGACCAGATGGCGAGCGGCGCGGGCGCGGTCGCCCTCGGCGATCGGCCGCTGCAGGCTCTGCACCAGCCAGCCGCTCCACGACGCAGTGGGCTGTGGCTTGCCGGCCATCGCCGCTAGCGCCCCTGGCCCCTGCGGGTGTTGATCGATGGCCATCGGGGCAGCCCGCGGCTTCAATAGGACTTGGGCATGCCCAGGACGTGTTCACCCACGTAGGACAGGATCAGGTTGGTCGAGATCGGCGCGACCTGATACAGGCGGGTCTCACGGAACTTGCGCTCGACATCGTATTCGGCGGCAAAGCCGAAGCCCCCGTGCGTCTGCAGGCACACGTTGGCGGCCTCCCACGAGGCATCGGCCGCCAGCAGCTTGGACATATTCGCCTGGGCGCCGCAGGCCTGCTGCGCGTCGAACAGGCGCGCCGCTTCATAGCGCATGAGGCTGGCCGCCTCCACATTCACGAAGGCGCGGGCAATCGGAAACTGCACGCCCTGGTTCTTGGCAATCGGGCGGTCGAACACCTGGCGACCGTTGGCGTAATCACGCGCCTTGTCGACGAACCAGTAGCCGTCGCCGATGCATTCGGCCGCGATCAGGATCCGCTCGGCGTTCAGGCCGTCCAGGATGTACTTCAGGCCCAGGCCTTCCTCGCCGATGCGGTTCTCGACCGGGATCTCCAGGTTGTCGATGAAGATCTCGTTGGTCTCGTGGTTCACCATATTGCGGATCGGCCGCACGGTGATGCTCTTGCCCACGCATTCGCGCAGGTCCACCAGGAAGACGGACAAGCCCTCCGAGCGCTTCTTCACCTCGGCCAGCGGCGTGGTGCGTGCCAGCAGCAGCATGTAGTCGGAGTGCTGCAAGCGCGAGGTCCAGACCTTCTGGCCGTTGACCACATAGCGGTCGCCCTTGCGCACCGCCATCGTCTTCAGGCGCGTGGTGTCCGAGCCGGTCGTAGGTTCGGTCACGGCCATCGCTTGCATGCGCAGCTCGCCCGAGGCGATCTTGGGCAACAGCATGTCCTTTTGCGCTTGGGAGCCATGGCGCACCACGCATCCCATCACGTACATCTGGCCGTGGCAGGCGCCGGAGTTGCCGCCCGCGCGGTTGATCTCCTCCATGATCACACTGGCCTCGGTCAGGCTCAGGTTGGAGCCGCCGTATTCCTCGGGGATCAGGGCCGACAGCCAGCCGGCATCGGTCAGCGCGTTCACGAATTTTTCCGGGAAGGCGCGGGCCTCATCGACCTCCTGCCAGTAGCGGGAATCAAACTGGGTCACGACGCTGCGCACGCCGTCACGCAGGGCCTGGAAATTGTCTTCAGATCTCATGTCGGTCGAGGGATTCAGGCCGGGGCGAACTGCTGCCCGCCGTCGACGTTCAGGACGGTGCCGCTCAGGTAGCCGCACACCGGCGAGGCGCACAACACCGTCAGGCGGGCGATCTCGTCGGGTTCGGCTAGTCGGCCAAAGGGGAGCTTGGCCGACATCTCGGTCCAGCGGGACTTGTCGCCGAACTTGGCCTCGGCCTGCTTCTCGAACAGGCCCTGGATCCGGTCGCTGCGCGTGGGCGAGGGGTTGATGCCAAACACACGCACGCCCTTGCGGACGCTGCCCGCGCCCACGCCCTCGGTGAACGAGATCAGGGCGCCATTGGCGGCCGAGCCGCAGATGTATTCGTAGCGGGGCGAGGCGCCGGCCATGCCGATGATGTTGCAGATCACGCCGCGCCCGCGCGACTCCATTGCGCCCAGGTACAGGCGCGTGAGGTTGACGTAGCTATAGAGCTTGAGTTCCCAAGAGCTGCGCCAGGTGGCTTCGCTCACATCGTGCAGGCTGCCTCCGGGGATCGCGCCAGCGTTGTTCACCAGGATATCGGCTTGCGGGAAGCGATCGAACAGCGTCTGCGCCGAGCCTGGCGCCGACAGGTCGATCTCGGCGGTCGCGGGCGCGGGCAGACCCTCCTTCGCGAAGGTGTCCAGGGCCTGCGCCAGTGTCGAGGCCTGGCGTGCAACGAGCACGGGGCGGGCCCCTTCACGCGCGAAATTCAAGGCGATGGACAGGCCGATGCCTTTGGAGCCGCCGGTGACGACGACCTGTTGGTTTTCAAGCTGCAGTTGCATGGGGAAGTTTCTGAAAGAAAAGGAATCGGGAGCGTCCAGACCTGGACGGTAGAACCTGTGCGCTCAATGGCCGGCCAGGCCAGGGAAGGCGTCAGGCGGTGGCACCTGCGCGGTGTACCAGTCGGCAACCTGTCCGCCGGTCATGAAGCACACCTGCGGGGACTTCATCAGCAGATCGAGCATGCGCTCGAAGCTGCCAAAGCGATGCGGCACTCCGATCAGGTGCGGATGCAGCCCCAGCGCCAGCACCCGCGGCTGCGTGCGGGCCTCGCGCTCGAACAACGCCAGCGTACGGGCCAGTCGCTCGTACATCTCGTCGCTGGTGTGCTTCTCGATCGCGTAGATGATGGAGTCGTTGATCTCCAGGTTGTAGGGCATCGACAGCAGGGGCCCCTCGCGGGTATGCATCCACTGCGGCACGTCATCGACCACCCAGTCGAAGACGTACTCCACGCCCTGGCGGCGCAGGAGTTCGGGCGTGTCCAGCGTCTCGCGCAGGCCCGGACTGAGCCAGCCCCGTGGGCGCTGACCGGTGAGGCCACGAATCATGTCCAGGCTGGTGGCGATCAGTTGCTCCTCGGAGGGGCCGTCGCTGTGATTGAGCGAGCGCTGATGCACGCCGTGGCCAATGAACTCCCAGCCGGCGGCGTGCATGGCCTGGGCCGCGCGCGGATAGGCCTGGATCACGCCCGCGTTGAAGCTGGTCGACGCAGGCAAGCCGCGCTCCTGGATGGCGCGCATCATCCGCGGCAGGCCAGCGCGCATACCGTAGTCGGCCCAACTGAAATTGGGCACGTCCGGGATGGTCTCCTTGCCATGTGGCGGCGTGATGATGGTGCGCGGCATGCTGGCCTCGAACTGCCAGTGCTCCACGTTCACCACCAGGTGCACCATGATCGCGCCCTGCTCGGGCGGCTTGAGCGTCGGGCCTTCGTCGGAGAAACGATAGGGAATGCGCGGGTTGGCCATCTCAGTGCCTGATCAAGTTGAGGATGTCGAGCTTGAGCGCCGAGAAGGTCTCGCTGGCCGTGTCCGCTACCGTCCTGGGGCGCGATAGCGGCACCTCGATGCGCTTTTGGATGCGGCCCGGGCGGGCCGACATCACATAGATCGTGCTGGCCAGGAAGATCGCCTCGTCGATGTCGTGCGTCACGAAGATGATGGTGGGTTTGAGCTGTTGCCACACCGACAGCAGCAGCTCCTGCATCGTCAGGCGGGTCTGCGCGTCCAGCGCGCCGAAGGGTTCATCCATCAGCAGCACGCGCGAGCCCAGGGTCAGGATGCGCGCGATGCCCACGCGCTGGCGCATGCCGCCCGACAGCTGCACCGGCAGATGGTTCTTGAAATCAGCCAGGCCCACGATCTTGAGCATCTCGTGCGCGCGGTCCTCGTATTCACTGCGGGCCAGGCCTTGCACCTTGGGCCCGAAGATCACGTTCTCCCAGACGGTCAACCAGGGAAAGAGTGCCGCCTCCTGAAACACCACCCCGCGCTCAGGGCCCGGGGCGGCGACGGGCTGGCCATCGACCTGCAGCAGTCCCTGGCTGGGGGCCTCGAAACCGGCGATCAGGTTCAGGAGTGTCGACTTGCCACAACCGGAAGGTCCGAGCAGAGCGACCAGCTCGCCCGGCGCCACCTCCAGGCGGATGTTGTCCAGCGCCTTGACAGGCGGTGTGCCGGGGTAGGTCTTGTAAAGATCCTGGATGGAAATGTTCGACATGGCAATCAGTGGCTTTGCAGGATGCGCCAGACCAGGATCTTGCGTTCGATGAAGACGATCAAGCGGTCACTGAGGAAACCCATCATGCCGATCGAGACCATGTCGGCCAGCACGATGTCCATGCGGCCTACGTAATAGGCGTCCCACAGCACGTAGCCCAGGCCCGACTTCACGGCCACCATCTCGGAGACGATGACCGCAGTCCAGGAAATGCCCAGGCCAATGCGCAGGCCGGTGAAGATGGACGGTGTGGCCGCCGGCAACACCACCCGGTAAAGCAGCTGGCGCCGGCTCGCCCCCATCATCAGTGCCGCCCGCATCAGATTGCGCTCGACATCGCGCGCGCCCTGTGTGGTGTTGACGACGATGGCGTAGAAGCCGCCCAGAAAGATCAGGAAGATCGAACCCATGTCGCGGATCCCGAACAGGGCGATCGAGAACGGCAGCCAGGCCGTGATCGGGATCGGACGCAGGCTCTGGATCAGGGGATCGACCAGGTGCATGAACAGTCGGCTCCAACCGATCAACAACCCGATCGGTACCCCGATCAGGGCGGCCAGGACGAAGCCCTGAGCCACCCGCATCGAGGAGTACTGCACGTTGGACAACCAGGTACCGCTGTACGGATTGAGCCCCATGCCGGCCGGACCGAAGATCCAGGTGTGCCAGCCTTCGAGCACCTTCAAGGGTGTCGGCAGGATGCCGGCCATGTTCGGCATGCTGCCCACGAGCTGCCACACCACCAGCACCGCGGCCGGCACCAACAGCCCGAGGGCGGCCTGCTGGAGGGATTTGAAGGGACTGGACGGCATGGCAGGCACCTAGATCCGAATTACTTCTTCAGTTCGGTGACGAGCGAGTCGTCGTACAGGGCCGCGGCCTCACGGGCAACGTCCTTTTGCACGATGCCTTGCTTGAAGGCGGCTTCGGCCAGGCGCGAGACTTGGTCCTTGTTCAGAACGCCGCCCAGTTTGATGATCTTGGCCGACTCACGGGTCACGTTCAGGGGCAGGCCGGTGTACTTGGAATAAGCGTCGGCGAAGGCCTCGCGGTTCTTGGCCATCGTTTCCTCGGCCTTCAGATAGGCCCACAGGAAGCGGCGCACCAGTTCCTTCTTCTGTGCCATCGCCTCACCAGACGCGGCGAGCATGCCCAGCTCGGCGCCGACAGCGCGCGACTGGCTGTATTCGAGCTTTTGCGCGAACACGGCATCGCCTTCGGCCACAGCCTGCGACTCGAAGGGCTCCCAAAGCACCATGGCGTCGATGTCGCCACGCTTCATGGCCTGCACAAAAGCCGTGCCGCCACCCTGCACGTTCACCGGGGTGAAGGTGTTGTAGGGGATGTTCTTCTCGATCAGCGTCATGGCCCACTGGAACCACACCGCGGAGCCGGGAGCGATGGCGATCTTTTTGCCGGCGATGTCGCCCCAGTCCTCGATCTTCACGCCCTTGCGCACCACCAGGTACTTGGGCGAGCTGCCCACGCCCGTCAGGCCGATCAGGTTCTTGCTGCCTTGAGCGGCCACGATGGCCAGGTCGCCGGGGCCCACGGCCGACACGTCCACCGAGTTGGACAGCAGCGCGGTGCGGGCATCGGCGTAGCGCACGAATTCGGCGCGCTTGACCTCGATGTTCATCTTGCGCAGTTCTTCTTCGATCATCAGCATGGGCGAGAGGTGGCCCACCTTGACGAAGCCCACGGTCAGCGTGGCCTTGTCCTTCAGGGGGGCGGGCGCGGGGCCTAGCGCCAGGGCCAGGCCGGCCGTCAGCGACAGCGCCAAGCCGATTAGGGGTTTCAACACATTCATGATCGCTCCTGTTATCAGTGGGTTATCGGCCGGTGAACTCAGGGGGACGCTTCTGTGCGAAAGCCAGCCTGCCTTCCGCGTAGTCCTTGCTCTTGAAACACGCCTGCACGGCGGCATGCACTGCAGACAGGTCCTCGGTGTTCTCGTGGATCGCAACGATCGCCTGTTTGGCCGCCTGCACGGTCAACGGCGCGTTATGCGCGATCTCCAGTGCAATGGCCTCGCTGTGGGCGAACACGTCGTCGACCACCGCATTGACCATGCCCATCTCGCGCGCCTGCGCCGCGTCATAGACCCGCGCGGTGTAGAAGGCCTCGGCCGTGGCAATCGGCCCGAGGTTGTGCAAGATGCTGCGCATGTTCTGGACGTCATAGCCCAGCCCCATGCGGGCAGCGGGCATGCGAAAGCGCGAATGCGGCGCCGCATAGCGCAGGTCGCACGAGAGCGCCAGGCCCAGGCCACCGCCATAGCAGATGCCGCTGATCGCGGCGATCACCGGCACGCGAGAGCGCACGATGGCCGCCTGCGTCTGGGCCACCACGGTGTTGTAGTGGCGCACCGCGTCGTCGCTGCTTCGCTGCGTCTCGAATTCACTGATGTTGGCGCCTGAGACGAAGGCCTTGTCGCCGTCGCCGCGCAGCACGCACACCCGGACCTCGCGGTCGGCATCGATTCGCTCGAACGCGTCTCGCAGCCCCTCCCACATCGACAGGCTCATCGCGTTGTGGCGTGCCACGTCACTGATCGTGACGCGCGCCACAAAGTCACGGCACTCGACGTGGACCGCACCGTTGCTCACACCACCCCTCGCGCGTGCAGGTCTTCGATGGCCGCGGCGTCATAGCCCAGGTCTCGCAGCGTCTCGTCGGTGTGCTCGCCCCAGCCCGGTGCCGGCGCCACCACTTGCGAGGGCGTGCGACTGAGGACGACCGGCTGGGTGATGTACTGCATATCCCGCCCGAACGAAGTCGGCAGGGTCTCGGTCACGTGCAGGTGCTGCACTTGCGGGTCCTCGAACACCTGCGGCACGGTGTAGACCGGCCCGGCCGGCACGCCTACGCCATTGAGCAGGTCCACCCAATGGGTCACGGTGTTGCCACGGAATTCCTTCGCGATCAGCGCGTTCAGCCGCTCACGATGGGTCACGCGCAGCGGCTCGGTCGCAAACTGCGGATCGGCCAGCCACTCGGGCTTGCCCAGCGCGTCGCAAAAGCGTTTCCAGTTGCCCTCGCCCGACGCACCGAGGTTGAACGAGCCGTCGCTGGCCTCGAACAAGCCCATCGGCGAGCTGGTGGGGTGGTTGTTGCCCACTTGCTCGGGCACGTCGTTGTCATTCAAGTAACGCGCCATCTGGAAATCCATCATGGCGATCTGCGAGTGCAGCAGCGAGCTTTGCACCCACTGGCCTTGGCCAGACTGCTCGCGCTCGATCAGCGCCACCAGGATGCCGATCGCGCAATACAGACCCGCGCTCAGGTCCGCCACCGCCAGCCCTGCGCGCACCGGACCGTGCGCCTTCTCGCCGGTCACGCTCATGAGACCGCCCATGCCCTGGATGATCTGGTCAAAGCCGGGGCGCCAGGCGTAGGGGCCGTCCTGGCCGAAGCCGGAGATGCTCGCCAGGATGATGCGCGGGTTGATCGCCTTGAGCGATTCGTAGTCCAGGCCCAGACGCGCCTTGACGTCGGGCCGCCAGTTCTCGACCAGCACGTCGGCGGTGGCGATCATCTTCTTGAGGATGTCCATCGCCCCGTCCTTCTTCAGGTTCAGGGTCATCGACCGCTTGTTGCGGTTGATGTTCTGGAAGTCGCCCCCCTTGCGGTTGGCCGCAAACATCGCCTCGTTGGGGTCCACCCCGGCGGGCGGCTCGACCCGGATCACGTCGGCGCCGAAGTCGGTCAGGATCCGGACGCAGTTCGGACCCGCCCGCACCCGGGACAGGTCCAGAACCTTGAAGCGCGAAAGGGCGGGGGACGCCTGGATCTTGGGCATGGCGGCGGCTTCAGGTGGCTTGCAAAAACTGATCAGTCATAAATATATTTATAGTTCAATTCCGTATTCCCCGCAATCCAGCAAGATATAGTTGAAACCCTTGCCCGGTCCGATCCTCACCCCGCCCGCGTCCGCATGAAAGTCAGCGACCAGATCCGCCTGCACCTGGAGGAAGCGATCTCCAAGGGCAGCCTGCTGCCGGGCGATGCCATTGACGAGGTCGCCCTGGCCGAGCGTTTCGGTGTCTCCCGCACCCCGGTGCGCGAGGCCCTGATCCAGTTACAGGCCCAGGGCTGGGTGAGCAACCTGCCCCGAGGCGGCCCCAGCGTCGCGAAAATGAACCTGCAGCAGCTCCTGAGCCTGTGGGAGCTGCTGGCCGAGCTGGAGGCCGTCGCCGTACGGCTGGCCTGCGAGCGCATGTCCGACGACGAGATTCAGGCGCTGGTGGCGCTACACGAACGCAGCCGCGACGTCGTGGCCCGTGAGGACCTCACCGGCTGGCAGGCGATCAATCTGCAGTTCCACGAGCGGATCTATCAGGGCAGCCGCAATCCCTACCTGCGCCAGGAGGTGATGCTTATCCGATTTCGCACGGGCGTGTACCGGCGCCATGCCTTCGGCGCCCTGGGTCAGCTCAATGCCTCTTTCGAACAGCACCAGCTGCTGCTCGACGCCATCCGCGCGCGCGACGCTGCCAGCGCGGGGGCCCACATGCGCGACCACATGAAGCCAGGCCGAGACGCGCGCACCTTCAATGACTTCGTGCTGAACCTACCCGCCGACCTGCTCGCCCCAGCCTGAAGCAAGCGCACCAGAGGCACGACTCAGGGCCGGGGGGCACTGGCAGCCGACGCGACCCGTGGCCGGCTGGCCCACTGCGCGTATTCATCGGGGAACGCCGCACGAAAGCGCACCTGATGCCAGGCGGCACGGTCCTTCTCCTCCAGCAGCAGCAATGCGTCTATCAGCTTTTCGACCACCTGCGGCTCGGGCGAGTAGTGCAGCACGCGCTCCCCCAGGTCGGCCATGCGGGCCGCATTGGCCTGCGTCAGCGGTGTGGTGGTGAAGCTCGCGAAATCCACCTGCCCCCGAAACAGCACGCTGTTGCGGGCGGTCACGCTGCCCGAGGCCGGATACAGCGCGCTGCGCTCCTCGACGGGCAGGTAGATCTGCGCGATGCGGTGGTAATCCCATGCGACGTAGCCCAGGACCACCGCACCCAAGGCCCACCAGACACGCCCGGCCTGCGGCATGGGCGACCGCATCAGCCCCGACGCGGCGGGGTCACGTCGCGGCCACAGCAACACCGCTGACAACAGCACCGCAAGTTGGAAGGGCCCGTACCACAGGGGGTACTCGACCAGGCTGTGCAACAAGATTACGGCCAGCACCGCCCAGGCCAGGAGCCGGTGGGGTACACGTTCGCGCCAGGGGCGACCGATCGCCACGAGCGCCACCAGCAGGCCCAGCAGCAGCAGGGCAAAGGGCCAGCCCAGTTCGACCGCGGTGTGCAGGATGAGGTTGTGCGCGTTGTCGACGATCAGGCAGAAGCGCTCACCGGGATAGAGGGTCGCGTAGTGGGCATAGTCCAGCATGCCCGGGCCCCAGCCAGTCCACGGGTGTTGCGTTGAAAGATGCAGCGCGTTCTGCCAGAGCACCTTGCGGCTCACGCAGCTTTCGACACCCGCCACGCGTTCGAGCATCTTAGGGGCCAGGGCCATCGTGACCGCATAACTCCCCGCCGCGAGTACCGCCCAGCGGCGCCACCACCCTGGCGCGCCCCACAGCGGCAGCAGCAGGGCCACGCCGCACAGAACGATCCAGTGCAGCATGCCGGTGCGCGAAGAGGTGAGGGCGCAAGCCACCGACAGCAGTACCACGCAGGCGGCCAGACCTGCGCGAGCGCGGCCCTCGAGTTTCGTGAGCAGGTAAAAGGCGCTGGCCAAGCCGATGGCCAGCAGGGTGGCGAGCTGGTTGCGCTGGCGAAGGTTGCCGTACACCTCGCCACTCAAGGACGCACTCACCCAGGTTGTGCTCTCACTCACCAGCCCGAAGTACTGGGCCAGTCCGACGCCGGCATTGAACACCGCCGCGAAAAGCCAGGACCCCGCGATGAGCACCGCTGCAGGGTGCGGCATCGAGGGGCGCATCACAAACCAGCACAGGGCCACCGCACCGGCGATCAGCGCCTGCACGATGATGGGCGAGGGACCGTAATAAGGGTTGAGGATCCAGGCCAGGGCCAGGGCGAGACCCAAGCTCACATGTCGCAACGCGGGGAAAGAATCGGAACTCATGGCAGGGACCGATCATCGCAGGATGCGCCAGCCATTAAGAAAGACGCGTCAAGCGCGTCTTTCGGGGTTGGAGACTTCTACGAGAGACCTCACTCAGTTACTCGTCCCGGTTCCCGTACCGGAGCCTCCACCGGCACCCGTAGTGCCGGTGCCCGTGGTGTTCGCTGTCGTCGAAATGCCGCCCGCTCGGCAACTTCCCGGCAGGAACTTGGCAGGAATCCCGTCGGCAGCCCTGGGACCGCAACTCCACTCGGCCACGGCCGTCCCGGCCGCTGGCACACCGCCTGAACTGCTACGCGGAGTCAGGATCAGCCACTTGTTGTCAATATCCGTATCGTTAAAGCCTTGGGCCTGGACCTGGATTTCGCCCGTGGCCGTGGTCTCGATTTTCGCCACATGCTTAGAAAGGGCAGTGCTGGACTCGCAGCCCCACTTGTTCGCCGCCGGCAACGTAGACACGTTGAGAAACACCTCGCTGATGGCCGAACGGCAGGCTGAAGCAGCCAACACCACCTCCGACATCTTGGCCCGCTTGGTGTAGTCCTGATAGGCCGGCAGCGCCACTGCCGCGAGCACCCCGATGATGGCCACCACGATCATCAGTTCGATCAGGGTGAAGCCTTGTTGCAGACGTCGTTTCATGAAACCTCCTTGATTCACTTTTTGAAGAAATTGGGTTGACATCTACGACTGCTCCGCCAACGCTTGGAGGATATCAAATCGTTCTTTTGATTTACATCAAGGCTTGGCCTTGCGGGCGTCTCGTGTCAGGTAGAAAGCGCGGGGGAGCGCGGGCGGCCGGTCATGGTGGCTACGCGCTGCGCATACAGCGCCTGCAAAGGCGCCGGCTGCGCCGACTGGGAGGCCAGACGGGCCAGCAGGCGCTCGCACGATGCGGCGTCTTGTGCGCGGTAGGCTTTGAGGAAAGCTGACCAGGTGCGCAATTCGTCCGTGAGCGCCTGTTCGCGTCCCGGCTCGGGCGTGCGCAGTGTGTACACCGGCATTGCGGGGGCCGCGCCCCGGCCCGTGATCCGGTCCAGCTCCTGCCAGAGCAGCTCCGGTAACGCTCGCTGCGTGGCCTCGCCCGCCAGGAGCGTGACGCCGTAGCGTACCGACAGCCGCTCCAGGCGAGCGGCGAGGTTGACCGCTTCTCCCACCACGGTGTAAGCGCGCCGCTGCGGTGGACCCAGGTCGCCGACGCACACCGCGCCGGTGTTCAGCCCGATGCCCACTTCAATGTCCGGCAGACCCGCGCGCTGGTGGCGTGCGTTGATCGCGCGCACGGCCAGCGACAAGCCTTCAGCCGCAGCCACTGCGCGGCGCGCATGATCCGCCGTGTCGATCGGTGCGCCCCAGAAGGCCATCACGCAATCCCCGATGTACTTGTCGACAGTGCCGCCATGGCGGTGGATCACGTCGGTCAACTCGCGCAGGGCGCCCTGCAAAAGCGTTTGGACCGCGGCGGGCTCCAGGACTTCCGACAGGCGGGTGAAGCCGCGCACGTCGCAGAACATCAACGTCAGCTCGCGCCGTTCGGCCTGCATCGGCGCGGGCAGGTCGTCATCGAGCATCCGTTGCATCAACTCGGTCGGTGCGTCGGCGCCCAGGAGCCGGGCCAGTTCGCGCCGCCGCCGCCACTGCACCTCCTGCTCATAACCCATGCTGAGGGCGAAGCCAGATGTGGCCATCAGCAACGCCGGGGCCAGCGGGAGCAACAGGCCCGCCATGACCGCCAGCCAGACGTTGAGCGCGACGATGCCCGCGAGCACCGCCGCGAACAACAGCGTCGCCTGGCCCGTCGAGAGCAGCGGGAGGGCCAATGCGAGCAAGAGGCCGGCACCGACCAGCACCAAGAGGCCATAACCCGAGGCGTAGTCCGGACGCACCGGCAGCCGACCGTCGAGGAGGCCCGAGAGCAAGCTGGCATGGAGCTCGATCGCAGGGTAGTGCGCATCCACAGGCGTGGCGTAACGCGCATCCAGCCCGGCGGCGGTAGCGCCGACCAGCACCAGCTTGCCTTCCAGGCTGCCCGCCGGCACACGCCCCGCCAGCAGGTCCCCCGCCGAGACATAGCGGAACGCACCGCCCTGCGCCCCACCCGGCGCGCGAAACGGCAAGCGTGCCGTGACCCCGCCCGACACTGGCACCCGCACGGGCGTGGCACCCTGGCGCAGGATGAGGTGCTCGAGGCCATGAAAGCGCGCCGGAAACCGCAGCTCGGGAAACCCGGGTTCAACCGCCGCAGACCCCAGCAACATCCGGTACATGGCCAGGGCCAGGGTTTCATGGTGGCGCCCCTCGTAAGTGGCGAGCAGCGGCACCGCGCGCACCAGACCATCCGGGTCGGCGTGAGGCTCGAGGAAGCCGGCGGCCGGAGCAGCCTGCGCGAGGCGGTCGATGTTGGCGCTGTACCCGGTCCACTCGGTCAGGCGGACCCCCTGGCCAAGGCTGCCAGCCGGTAACACCGGAGCGGGTAGGACGCCTGTGGTTCGGCCGGGCGCCTCGCGGGTGAAGTGGTATCCCAGCACGACGGGCCGGTCACGCAGGGCCTGCGCGAACTGGCCGTCGTGGTCCAGCCGGGGCTCGAGCGCTCGCAACTGCTGCTGGTAAGCCGGCACGCCCCGCAGCTCCTGGCGGGCCAACTGGCGCAAGCGGGCCAGGCCGGCGCTGTCGTCAGGCGCGTCAAACACCCGCCCGAAGCCGACCAGGGCCACGTTCTGGCGGTCGAAGAGTTCGTCCACTAGGCGCGCCAGGCGGTCGCGTGGCCAGGGCCAGCGCCCGACCTCGGCCAGGCTGTGCTCGTCGATGTCGACGATGACGATGCGGCTGTCCAGAGTCCTGGACAGCGTCATGCGGGTGCGAATGTCCTGCAGCAAGGCATCGAAACGCTCGATACCGTGCCAGGTAGAGCCCACGCTGACATGGACCAGCACCCAGGCGAGAGGCAGGAGGGCCACGAGGATGCGCGGCAGCCGGCGTGACGCGGGAGCGGACGCGGCGGGGACGAAGGGCGCGGGCACAGGGACGCTCAGTGAGTGGCGCCCGCATCCGCCGCAAGAGGGGAATGACAGGTCATGGCGGGACGGCTCGTGCCGGCGGGCGCGTCACCCCATAGACGACAGGCCTGCCGAATCAAGTTGGCAGGGCAACTTAGCAGGGCTTTTCGGCCGGGACAAGGAATGCGTCCCGGCCTACTCCGAAGGTGCTGCCACCCGCCGGCCGGCGGGCCGCAGCGCGCCGCGTCAGGCGGCGGCGTCGGGGGTGGCGCTGCGACGGTGCAGCACCTTGCCGATCAGGAGCACGATCAGAGCGCCCGCTGCGGCCGCGGCGTACTCCCAGGCCTTCATGTCAGGCAGATAAGGCTTGACCGCAGGATCGGTGTAGGCCATCTGGCCGGCGATCCATCCCAGCAGCATGCCGCCGGCGGTGATGATCCAGGGGAAACGGTCCATCAGCCGCAGCACGATCTGGCTCCCCGCCACGATGATGGGAATGCTCACCAGCAGGCCGAAGATCACCAGGGGCAGCTGATGCGCGCCCGCGCTCTCGGCGGCGCCCGCGATGGCCAGCACGTTGTCCACGCTCATGACCAGGTCGGCCACGATCACGGTCTTAACCGCGCCCCAAAGCTTGTCCGAGGCGCTGATGTTGCCGTGGTCTTCCTCTTCTTGGGGAGCCAGCAGCTTCACGCCGATCCACAGCAGGAGGACGGCCCCGACCAGCTTCAAGTAAGGCACGGTCAGCAGGGCCAGGGCGAAGGCGATCAGGATGACGCGCAAGCCGATGGCGCCGGCCGTGCCGTAGATGATGCCCAGGCGGCGCTGCTTGGGCGGTAAGCCGCGGCAGGCCAGGGCGATGACGACGGCGTTGTCGCCTCCGAGGAGGATGTCGATCAGGATGATCTGGCCGACGGCGATCCAGAACGAGGCGGTGGTCAATGCTTCCATGGTGGGGGGAGGGCGTGGCCCAAGGCTTTCAGTGCCGTAAGAAAACGAAAGGGCCGATTGTCCCTGAAGACAATCGGCCCTTCATTCTGTGGGCCTGAAAGCCCCGAATGAGGTCTTAGCGCTTACAGGAGCGACTGCAGCAGCCGGCCCATTTCGGACGGGTTGCGGGTGACCTTGAAGCCGCACTCCTCCATGACCGCCAGCTTGGCGTCGGCGGTATCAGCGCCGCCGGAGATCAGGGCGCCAGCATGGCCCATGCGCTTGCCGGGGGGTGCGGTGACGCCAGCGATGAAGCCGACCACCGGCTTCTTCATGTTGGCCTTGCACCAGCGGGCGGCGTCCGCCTCGTCCGGGCCGCCGATCTCGCCGATCATGATCACGGCGTCGGTGTCGGGGTCGTTGTTGAAGGCCTGCATCACGTCGATGTGCTTCAAGCCGTTGATCGGGTCGCCACCGATGCCCACGGCGCTGGATTGGCCGATGCCCAGCTCGGTGAGCTGCGCCACGGCTTCATAGGTCAGCGTGCCCGAGCGGGACACCACGCCGATGCGGCCCTTCTTGTGGATGTGGCCCGGCATGATGCCGATCTTGATCTCGTCGGGGGTGATCAGGCCGGGGCAGTTGGGGCCCAGCAGCAGGGTGCGCTTGCCGCTGGCGGCTTCCTTGGCCTTCATCTTGTTGCGCACTTCGAGCATGTCCTTGACCGGAATGCCTTCGGTGATGCAAATGGCCAGATCCAGATCGGCCTCGACGGCTTCCCAGATCGCGGCGGCTGCGCCCGCAGGCGGCACGTAGATCACGGAGACGGTGGCGCCGGTCTGCTTGGAGGCTTCCTTGACCGAGGCGTAGATCGGGATATTGAAGATCTTCTCGCCCGCCTTCTTGGGGTTCACGCCGGCGACGAAGCAGTTCTTGCCGTTGGCGTATTCCTGGCACTTCTCGGTGTGGAACTGGCCGGTCTTGCCGGTGATGCCCTGGGTGATGACCTTGGTGTCTTTGTTGATGTAGATCGACATGTGGATTCCTTCAGGGCTTACTTGACGGCGGCCACGACTTTTTGCGCGGCTTCGGCCATGGTGTCGGCGCTGATGATCGGCAGACCCGATTCGGCCAGCATCTTCTTGCCCAACTCCTCGTTGGTGCCCTTCATGCGCACGACCAGCGGCACGGACAGGTTCACCGCCTTGCAGGCGGTGATGACGCCGGTGGCGATGGTGTCGCACTTCATGATGCCGCCGAAGATGTTGACCAGGATGGCCTTGACCTTCTTGTTCTTCAACATGATCTTGAAGGCCTCGGTCACCTTCTCGGGGGTGGCGCCACCGCCCACGTCCAGGAAGTTGGCCGGCTCGGCGCCAAACAGCTTGATGGTGTCCATGGTGGCCATGGCCAGGCCTGCGCCGTTGACGAGACAGCCGATGTTGCCGTCCAGGCTGATATAAGCCAGGTCGAACTTGGAGGCCTCGATCTCGGCGGGATCCTCTTCGTCCAGGTCACGCAGGGCCACGATGTCGGGGTGGCGGAACAGGGCGTTGGAATCGAAATTGAACTTGGCGTCCAGGGCGATGATGCGGCCCTTGGAGTCGCGGTTGAGGGGGTTGATCTCGACCAGCGACGCGTCGGTGTCCATGTAGCAGGTGTAGAGCTTCTGGCACACGTCGACGAACTGGGCGACAGAGTCGGCGGGCATGCCGATGCCCTTGGCGATCTCCTGGCCCTGCGCGGGGGTAAGACCGGTGAGAGGATCAACGAAGACCTTCACGATCTTCTCGGGCGTGGCGTGGGCCACTTCCTCGATGTCCATGCCGCCTTCGCTGGAGGCGATGAAAGCGATCTTCTGGGTGGCGCGGTCGGTGACGATCGAGAGGTAGTACTCCTTCTGGATGTCCGCGCCGTCTTCGATGTACAGGCGTCGCACCTTCTGGCCCTCGGGGCCGGTCTGGTGGGTCTTGAGCTGCATGCCCAGAATCTGGCCGGCCAGGTCCTTGACCTGGTCGATGCTCTTGGCCACCTTCACACCGCCACCCTTGCCGCGGCCGCCCGCATGGATCTGGGCCTTGACCACCCACACCGGGCCGCCGAGTTTCTGGGCGGCCTCGACCGCCTCCTGGACCGTGAAAGCGGGAATGCCGCGGGGAACGGGCACGCCAAAGCTGCGCAAGATCTCCTTGCCTTGGTACTCGTGGATCTTCATGAGGGGGGTCTCTCTTGAGAAACTTGTCAGGGGTACCCGGCAGGGTCTGAACGCCGGGCATCGGGTGCCGGATAGCAGCCGACGACTGTATCATGCTGCACAGCACCAATCTTGCGCGGCAGATCTTCCGTGGCGCTTACACGGCGTCGCCCTTTCCGAGCCTAGTCATGCCCAAAGTATTCATCGACGGCGAAGCCGGGACCACCGGCCTGCAGATTCGCGAACGCCTGGCGCACATGCCCGCCATCGAGGTGGTGAGCATCGACCCGGCCAAGCGCAAAGACCCGCAGGCCAAGCGCGAGTTGATGGCGGGCGTCGATTTGGTGATCCTGTGTCTGCATGACACGGCGGCGGTGGAGTCGGCGGCGATGGTGGCGGAGATCGAGAAGACCCAGGGCCAGGCCCCGAGGATCATCGACGCCTCCACCGCGCACCGCACCGCGCAGGACTGGGTGTATGGTTTCCCGGAATTGGCCCCCGGCCAGGCCGAGGCCGTGCGCACGGCGCGCCGCGTGAGCAACCCCGGTTGCTACGCCACTGGCGCGATCGCGATCTTGCGCCCGCTGGTGGACGCGGGCTTGGTGCCGCGCGACTTCCCGCTGGCACTGCCTTCGGTCTCTGGCTATTCAGGCGGCGGTCGCACCATGATCGAGGACTACGAGGCCGGGCGCGCGCCGGCTTTCGAGCTGTATGCGCTGGGCCTCGCGCACAAGCACCTGCCTGAGATCATGAAATACACCGGCCTCACGCGCCGGCCCATCTTCACGCCCTCGGTGGGCAACTTCCGACAAGGCATGCTGGTGCAGCTACCGCTGCACCTGGACCTGCTGCCAGGCCAGCCCTCAGCGCAGGACCTGCACCAGGCGATGGCACGCCACTACGCCGGCAGCGAGTGGGTGAGCGTGCAACCCGCGACGGACAACGGCAAGCTCGATGCCTTGGCGCTGCAGGACACGAACCGAATGGAATTGCGCGTGTTCCACAACACCGACTACCACCACGCAGTGGTGGTGGCGCGCCTGGACAACCTGGGCAAGGGCGCCAGCGGGGCGGCGGTGCAGAACCTGAAGTTGATGCTGGGCGTCTGAGGCGGCCTCAGGCCTCGTCGTCGAAGCCACCCGCCAGCACGCGGCGGATCACCTCACCACCAAACCCGCGCGCGGCCAGAAAGCGAGACTGCCGGGCGCGCTCCGCGGCATCGCGGGGCGGTGCATCGAATTTGCGGCGCCAGACCGCGCGCGCCCGATCGACCTCGGTACCCTTGAGGCGCTCCAGGGACTGCGCCACGAGCGCGGCGTCGAGCCCCTTGGCTTGCAGCTCCTGTTTCAGTCGACCCAGCCCCAAACGAGCCGCCCGGCGATGCAAGACGGATTCCGCCGCGCGTTCGTCGCTGATAAAGCCCTTGGCCTGTAATTCGTCGAGCGCTTTCTGCAACTCGCCCGGCGTCTCCTCGTGTGCGGCGAGCTTGCGTTCGAGCTCCTTGCGCGAATGCTCCCGCATCGAGAGCAGGCGCAAGGCCCGCCCCTTGAGTGAGGCCTGAAAGGCAGGAGCGGAACGCGAGCCGGCAGGCATGGTGAAGAAAAAAGCCCGGCCCCACCGGCACGACGCCAGCGCGGACCGGGCACAGGAGATTACTCGGGCTCGTCTTCGCCGCCGTCGACACCGGCCGGCATCAGCGAAATGTTGAGAGACTCGCGGACCTTGTTCTCGATCTCGCGCGCCAGCTCGGGGTTCTCGCGTAGGAACTCGCGGGCGTTGTCACGGCCCTGGCCGATCTTCTCGCCGTTGTAGGCGTACCAGGCGCCGGACTTCTCGAGGATGCGCGCGTTCACGCCCATGTCGATGATCTCGCCTTCGCGGCTGATGCCCTCGCCAAAGAGGATGTCGAACTCGGCGGTCTTGAAGGGAGGCGAGACCTTGTTCTTCACGACCTTGACCTTGGTCTCGTTGCCGATGGCCTCTTCACCCTTCTTGATGGTGCCGGTGCGGCGGATATCCAGGCGCACAGAGGCGTAGAACTTCAGCGCGTTACCGCCGGTGGTGGTTTCGGGCGAACCGAACATCACGCCGATCTTCATGCGGATCTGGTTGATGAAGATGACCGTGCAGTTGGTCTTCTTGATGGTGGCGGTGAGCTTGCGCAGGGCCTGGCTCATGAGGCGGGCCTGCAGGCCAGGCAGGGAGTCGCCCATCTCGCCTTCGATCTCGGCCTTGGGCGTGAGCGCCGCGACCGAGTCGATCACGATCAGGTCGACCGCGCCGGAGCGCACCAGGCTGTCGACGATTTCCAGCGCCTGCTCGCCGGTGTCGGGCTGAGAGATGAGCAGGTCGGGCAGGTTCACGCCCAGCTTCTGGGCGTATTGCACGTCCAGCGCATGCTCGGCGTCCACAAAAGCGCAGGTGCCGCCGATGCGCTGCATGTTGGAGATGACCTGCAGGGTCAGGGTGGTCTTGCCCGAGGACTCCGGGCCGTAGATCTCGATCACGCGGCCGCGCGGCAGGCCGCCCACGCCCAGCGCGACGTCCAGGCCCAGCGAGCCGGTGGAGACGACCTGGATGTCCTCGATCTTCTCGCCCTCACCCAGGCGCATGATGGTGCCCTTGCCGAACTGCTTCTCGATCTGGGCCAGCGCGGCCTGGAGGGCCTTGGACTTCTCGGAATCGGCGGCGGCGATCTTGGTGCCCTTGACTTGTGCGTCCATGAAATTTCTCCTTGTGGATCAATGAGTTACTGCAGGGTCATCCAGTGTTTTTAATCACAGGCTGGATGCATGACCAGCACTTTAACCGCACATTCGGCGATGTAAACCCGTTTTTTGGTCAGTTTGCCTTACCATTTGCGGGTGACCGCATCCGCACCTTCGCACCCCGATGACGGCTGGCGCCAGACCCACCTGGGGCGCCTGCTGGGACATGCCATGCGCCGCTTTGACGAACGGGTGCTGTACCTGATGGCACACAACGTCGACGTGCCCCTGGCGCTCTCGCACCTGGCGGCGCGTGATCAGGTGGGCGCAGCCCACATTCACATCACCCGGCACCTGGCGCTGGACGGCTCGCGCCTGACCGACCTGGCAGCGCGCGCCGGCATGACCAAGCAGGCCATGGGCGACCTGGTCACGCAGTGCGAAGCCTGGGGCCTGGTGGTGCGCGCACCCGACCCGCACGACGCGCGCGCGCGCCAGGTGCGCTTCACGCCCACGGGACTGGCGTGGCTGCAGGCGTTTCGTGACGCAGTGGCCCAGGCCGAGGATGAATTCCGCTCAGAGGTGGGCGACGAGATCGCCACCGTGGTGAACATGGGCCTGGAGGCCTACGCCGGGCCCGCAGCCTGAGGCGCGTGTCAAGCACACAGGCACCGCCCTGCGGGTCTGCCCCGGTGGCAAGACCTAAAATTGCCGCGAAGATCACGACACGCCGGCGCGGGACACGGACGCCAGGCCCCACAAGGAGACAAGCGTGCGCATCCTCATCGCGGAAGACGACCAGGTCCTGGCCGACGGCCTCTTGCGCAGTCTTCGCGCCTCCGGGGCGGCCGTCGACCACGTAGCCAGTGGGACCGAGGCCGATGCCGCGCTCCTGGCCAACACCGAATTCGACCTCCTGATCCTCGACTTGGGCCTGCCCAAGATGCACGGCCTGGAGGTCCTGCGCAAGTTGCGGGGTCGCGGCTCCGCGCTGCCCGTCTTGATCCTCACCGCCGCCGACGGCGTGGAGGAACGCGTCAAGGGCCTGGACTACGGCGCCGACGACTACATGGCCAAGCCGTTCTCGTTGCAAGAGCTCGAGGCCCGCGTGCGCGCGCTCACACGCCGCGGCATGGGCGGGGCCAGCAGCACGATCAAGCACGGGCCGCTGGTCTACGACCAGGCGGGCCGCGTCGCCACCATCGACGGCAAGATGGTCGAACTCTCCGCGCGCGAGCTGGGTCTGCTGGAGGTGCTGTTGCAACGCGTGGGCCGCCTCGTGAGCAAGGACCAACTCGTGGAGCGCTTGTGCGAGTGGGGCGAGGAGGTGAGCAACAACGCCATCGAGGTGTACATCCACCGCCTGCGCAAGAAGATCGAGAAGGGTCCGATCCGCATCGCCACGGTGCGGGGCCTGGGCTACTGCCTCGAGAAGATCCCGGGCTGACGGCACGATGGCGCCATGAGGATCTTCCAGCGCGAGCAGCGCTCGCTGTTCGGGGAGATCCTGGACTGGATGCTCACCCCGCTGCTGATGCTGTGGCCCGTGAGCCTCGCCCTCACCTGGCTGGTGGCCCAGGCCATTGCCGACAAACCCTTCGACCGCGCGCTCGAATACAACGTGCAGGCGCTGGCCCAACTTGTGACGGTGCAGGGTGGCCGACCGAACTTCAACCTGCCGCAGCCCGCGCGCGAGATCCTGCGCGCCGACGACGCCGACCAGATCTACTACCAGGTCACGCTCGGGCCCGGCCAATTGCTCGCGGGCGAACGTGACCTGCCCGCGCCCAAGGAGCGCCAGGCTGCTGGCAGCGTGACACTGCGGGACGACGAGGTGCAAGGCCAGGATGTGCGCGTGGCGTCGATCTGGAAGTCGCTGGCCGTTCCGGGCGGCGAGCCGGTGCAGGTGCTGGTGCAGGTGGCCGAGACGCGCGAGAAGCGCTCCGTGCTGGCCACCGAGATCATCAAGGGCGTGATGCTGCCCCAGTTCGTGATCCTGCCGCTGGCGGTGCTCCTGGTCTGGCTCGCGCTGGTACGCGGAATCAAGCCGCTGTCGGAGCTCGAGGAGCGTATCCGCGCGCGCAAGCCCGACGACCTCTCGCCGCTGGACGACCGGGCCGTGCCGCTGGAGGTGGCGCCGTTGGTGTCATCGGTAAACGACCTCCTCACGCGCTTGAAGGACTCACTGGCCACGCAAAAGCGCTTCCTCGCCAACGCGGCGCATCAGCTCAAGACCCCGCTGGCCGGTCTGCGCATGCAGGCCGACCTGGCGCAGCGCGAGGAGACGGATGCCGATGCACTCAAGCAGTCGCTCAAACAGATCGGTCGCGCCAGCGTGCGGGCCACCCACACCGTCAATCAGCTGCTCGCGCTGGCGCGCGCCGAGGACAGCGGGCGCGCGATGACGCTGCATCCATGCAACCTGGTCGAGATCACCGTGGATGCTGTGCGTGACCTGCTGCCGCGGGCCATGGACAAGCACATCGACATGGGCTATGAGGGTGCGAGCGCGGACGCGACGGGCGTCACCTTCGCGGGCAACCGCACCCTGCTGAAAGAGGCGATCAGCAACCTCCTGGACAACGCCTTGAACTACACACCGTCCAGCCAGGACCAGCCTGGTGTGATCACGGCGCGCGTCGTGGCCGATCCCTTTGGCCAGGTGCTGGTGCTGCAGGTGGAGGACTCCGGGCCGGGTATTCCGGCCGCCGAGCGCGAGCTGGTGCTTCAGCCCTTTTACCGTGCGCTGGGTACCCCTGTGGACGGATCGGGCCTGGGCCTGCCGATCGTCAACGAGATCGTGAAGCAGCACCAGGGCGAGATCCAGATCGAGCCGGTCTACCCCGGTGCACCGATGCCAGGCACGCGCATCAGCCTGCGCTTTCGGATCCAGGGGCGCTAAGGACGACGGTCTAGCGGCAAGGCGACAGCGGCCGGCCGGCCAGCGCCCCCTGCAATTCCGCAAGGCGGGGCCGCAGCAAGTCGTCCACCAGGGGCAGCCGCAGGGCCGGGCCGCGCAGCTCGGGGCGCTCCTGCACCACGCGCGCCGATCGCACGTCGCGGGTGGCCAGGACCGCCAGCTGGTCGTTGGCCGCCGCCTGCGTGGTGAAGCCCCCCAGCGACAGACCGGGCTGCAACGCCGGATTGGCCACCGGCTCGAAGGAGACGCCGCGCCGTCGCAGTTCAGCCTTCTTGCGTTCGACCATGTCGGCGTCGGGGTACTTGCCCATGTAGATGATCCAGCGCGCCGGTTCGACCGCGGGCTCCAGGCGCCAGCTGCCCGGGGGCCAGGCGGCCAGTCGCTGACGCAGCACCGCGGCCACCGCATCGGGCAAAGGGGCGGTGGCCAGGCACTCGGGAGGGCGCAGGGGCGCAGCGGTCTCGACCAGGCGGGCGGCCTCCTCGCCTTGCACAAGGCGGATCGCCTCAGGCTGGATCTGCTGGTTCACGCGCTGGGGCTCGGCCTGCGATGAGGGGCCCAAACCCCAAGGGCGAAACAGGTCCTGGGTCCAGGCGAACCAGACCGCGTTGGCAACCAGCAGGAGCAGGACGGCAAGACGCAACATCAGGAGGCGGGCCGCACACTCACTTCAGAACTTGAAACAAGCTGCAAGCCGGCCGCAGTATGCACCAGCAGGGCGCCGGAGCCATTCACCCCGCCGGCCGTCCCGCGGGTGCCGTCGCTGAGGGTGACCTCCTGCCCCCGCAGCACGTCGCGTGCGTCAAAGCCCGCTGCGAAGGGCTTGAACCCCTCCCGCTCGAAGGCCTGCACCGCGCGCACCAGCGGGGGCACGACGCGGGCCAGCGCGCCGGGCGCATCGGCCTGGGACCACAGCTCGCGCAAGCAGGCCGGGGCAATGTCCGCGCCCTC
The DNA here is from genome assembly GCA_041159245.1 of Pseudomonadota bacterium. Lineage (GTDB taxonomy): Bacteria > Pseudomonadota > Gammaproteobacteria > Burkholderiales > Burkholderiaceae_C > Ramlibacter. The sequence continues at coordinate 3,066 of JBEAZV010000044.1, read as the reverse complement.
AAGGGGTGGGCGTGGCAGGAGGTTGATGCCGATGCCAATGACCGCCTGCCGGCGCGGCGGGCCACCGGCCGGCGGCGCGCCGGTCGCGACGATGCTGGCCGTTTCGACCAGGATGCCGGCGAGCTTGCGACCGCTAATCCACAGATCATTGGGCCATTTCAGGCCGATGCCGGGGTCTAGTGCTTCCGCCACCGCCACGCCTACGGCCAGGGACAGGCCCGACCACTCGGCGGGCGCCAGGGGCAGGCCCAGGGAGAAGGTGAGGGAGTCGCCGATGGAGCTGACCCAGCCGCGCCCACGCCGCCCGCGCCCCGCGGTCTGGGACTCCGCCACCAGCAGCACCGGGTCAGCTTGGCCGGCCCGGGCACGCCGCATCAGCTCGCTGTTGGTGGAGTCGATCTCGGGCAGGATCTCGACGGTGAACCCCGGCCACTGGGGCGCCACCGCCTCCCAGAGAGCTTCCGCCGGCCATCGCAGGGGCGCCGCCACGCCGGAACCGTTCTCGCCCGCTCAGGAGCGCCGCTTGGGCGCCAGCAGGGTGCCCCGGCAATGCTTGGCGCCGCACCAGCAGGGGTATTCGGCCTTGAGTTTCTTGGTGTAGGGCTCGTCGATCACCAGGCCGTAGTCGTAATTGAGCTCCTCGCCAGCCTTGATCTTGCGCAGGGCCTTGATGAAGACCCGGCCCTCGACCTCGTCGGCCTCGCAGTTGGGGTCGCAGGAGTGGTTGATCCAGCGCGCGGAGTTGCCGCCGTACAGGGCGTCGATGACGCGGCCATCGTCCAGGGAGAAATAGAAGGTGTGGTTCGGGTCATTCGGATCGTGGGGATGGCGGCGCAAGGCCTCCTTCCAGCTGATGATCTCGCCCACGTACTCGATGATGGTTTCATCGGCGGCGATGTCCTCCAGGGCGAACACGCCTCGCCCGTGAATGCCGGACTTGCGAGCCTGGATTTTCCGCCCCGAGAATCGGGCCGGCGCTGCGGCCGTGGCCGTGATACGCCCCCGCTCTTTTGCTGCCATTGAAAAAACTCTGTTAAGTTGGATGTGTGCACAGGCGCGCGTGCGCGCCCGCGCGTAAGGGCCGATTGTAGGAACAACCCGAAGCCGCAGGTTCCAGGACCTGCGGCTTGAGCCAACGACAGACATGAGCAAGACCCTCGTCATCGCCGAAAAACCATCCGTTGCGCAGGACATCGTCCGCGCACTCACGCCCGTGGCGGGCAAGTTCGAGAAGCACGACGAGTACTTCGAGAACGACCGCTACGTCGTCACCAGCGCCGTCGGCCACCTGGTGGAGATCCAGGCGCCCGAGCAATACGACGTCAAGCGCGGCAAGTGGAGCTTTACCCACCTGCCGGTGATCCCGCCGCACTTTGACCTCAAGCCGGTGGACAAGACCAAGACGCGCTTGAACGCGGTGGTCAAGCAGGCCAAGCGCAAGGATGTCGCCGCCCTGATCAATGCCTGCGACGCGGGCCGCGAGGGCGAGCTGATCTTCCGCCTGATCGAGCAATATGCCGGCGGCAGCAAGCCTCTGGGCAAGCCGGTGCAGCGCCTGTGGCTGCAGTCCATGACGCCTGACGCCATCCGCCAGGGCTTCGAGCAGCTGCGGTCCAACGAACAAATGGCCGGCCTGGCCGATGCGGCCCGCTCACGTTCCGAGGCGGACTGGCTGGTGGGTATCAACGGCACCCGTGCCTTCACCGCCTTCAACTCGCGTGACGGCGGCTTCTTCCTCACCACCGTGGGACGGGTGCAGACGCCCACGCTGGCGGTGGTGGTCGAGCGCGAGGAGCAGATCCGCAAGTTCATCAGCCGCGACTACTGGGAGATCCACGCCAGCTTCGCCGCCGAGGCGGGCAGCTACCCGGGCAAGTGGTTCGACCCGGCCTGGAAGAAGGACGAGGGCGACGCCGAGCGCAAGGCCGACCGCCTCTGGTCACAACAGGCGGCGCAGGCCATTGCCGACGCGGTGCGTGGCAAGCCGGCCGAGGTCAGCGAGGAGGCCAAGCCCAGCACTCAGGCATCACCGGGCCTCTTTGACCTGACCACCCTGCAGCGCGAGGCCAACGGCCGCTTCGGCTTTTCGGCCAAGACCACCTTGGCCCTGGCGCAGACCCTGTACGAGCGTCACCAAGCCCTGACCTACCCGCGAACCGACTCCAAGTACCTGCCCCTGGAATATGTGAAAGTGGTCAAGGGCACGCTTGGGTCACTCGCCGACAGCGGCCTGGGGCACTTGGCGCCTTTCGCGCGGGAGGCCTTGGACGGCGATTACGTCAAGCCCACGAAGAAGGTCTTCGATGACACCAAGGTCAGCGACCACTTCGCCATCATCCCCACCGGCAAGATCCCCACCGGCCTGTCCGAGGCCGAACAAAAGCTGTTCGATCTGGTGGTGCGCCGCTTCCTCGCCGCCTTTTTCCCTTCGGCCGAACACCTGGTGACCACCCGCATCTCGCGCGTGGCGGGTCACCAATTCAAGTCCGAGGGAAAGGTGCTGGTCAAGCCGGGTTGGCTGGCCATCTACGGCAAGGAAGCCACGGTCGATACCGCGCCTGGCGAGGAGGGCGCGGGCAAGACGCTGGTGCCGGTGCGCCCCGGGGAGACCGTGAACACCGAGCAGGCCGAGGCCAAGGGCCTGAAGACCCGCCCGCCCGCCCGCTACAACGAAGCCACCTTGCTGCGCGCGATGGAAACCGCGGGCAAGGAGATCGAGGAAGACGAACTGCGCGAGGCCATGCACGAAAAAGGTCTGGGCACGCCAGCCACGCGCGCGGCCATCATCGAAGGCCTGATCGGCGAGAAGTACATGCTGCGCGAAGGCCGCGACCTCATTCCCACGGCCAAGGCCTTCCAGCTGATGACGCTGATGCGCGGACTGGGCGTGGAAGAACTCTCGCGCCCTGAGCTCACGGGCGAGTGGGAGCACAAGCTTGCCCAAATGGAGAAGGGTCAGCTCTCGCGCGACGCCTTCATGCAGCAGATCGCCGACATGACGCAACGCATCGTCAAGAAGGCCAAGGAGTACGACCGCGACACGGTGCCCGGCGACTACGCCACGCT
>JBEAZV010000043.1:0-83797 GCA_041159245.1 Pseudomonadota bacterium | reverse complement strand
CACCGCTGTCGTTAAGGTTCTGTGCGTGCGCATGGCCCTGCGAGCCATAACCAATGATGGCCACCGTCTTGCCCTTGATCAGGCTCAGATCACAGTCTTTGTCGTAGAAAACTTTCATGGGTCTCTCTCTTTAAAAAAAATCAAACTCGAAGAATGCGTTCGCCACGGCCTATGCCGCAGGCGCCGGTGCGCACGGTTTCCAGAATGGCGGTGCGGTCGATCGCCTCCAGAAAGGCGTCGTTCTTGGCCTGGTCGCCCGTGAGCTCCAGGGTGTAGCTTTTCTCGGTCACGTCGATGATGCGGCCGCGGAAGATGTCGGCCATGCGCTTCATCTCCTCGCGCTCCTTGCCCACCGCGCGCACCTTCACCATCATGAGCTCGCGCTCGGTGTAGGCGCCTTCGGTCAGGTCTACCACCTTGACCACCTCGATCAGGCGATTGAGGTGCTTGGTGATCTGCTCGATCACGTCGTCGGAGCCGGTGGTCTGGATGGTCATGCGCGAAAGCGATGCATCCTCGGTCGGCGCCACGGTGAGCGATTCGATGTTGTAGCCACGGGCCGAGAACAGGCCCACGACGCGTGACAGGGCGCCAGGCTCGTTTTCGAGCAGCACCGCGATGATGTGTTTCATGGAATAAGACTCCTCTTTTCGACTTCGCGGAAGCTTGCGCTTTCGCCGCCCTCCCCCGCGCACGGTAATGCGCAGGCTCGGCGGTCAATAGATTCGTTTCAGGTGGATGGAAAAGCTCAGAGGTCTTCCGACCCGAGCAGCATTTCGGTGATGCCCTTGCCGGCCTGGACCATCGGGAAGACGTTCTCGGTCGGATCGGTGCGGAAGTCCAGGAACACAGTGCGGTCCTTGAGCTTGCGCGCCTCGCGCAGGGCCGGCTCCACGTCACGCGCATGCTCGATCAGCATGCCCACGTGGCCATAGGCCTCAGCCAGTTTCACGAAATTGGGCAGGGCGTCCATGTAGCTGTGGCTGTAGCGGCCCTCGTAATCGAGTTCCTGCCACTGACGCACCATCCCCAGGTAGCGGTTGTTCAGGGCTAGCACCTTGATCGGGGTGTTGTACTGTAGGCAGGTCGACAGCTCCTGGATACACATTTGCACCGAGCCTTCACCCGTGACGCAATACACCTCGGACTCGGGCTTGGCCAGCTTGATGCCCATGGCATAGGGGATGCCCACGCCCATCGTGCCCAGGCCACCGGAGTTGATCCAGCGGCGCGGCTCATTGAACTGGTAGTACTGCGCGGCCCACATCTGGTGCTGGCCCACATCGGAGGTGATGTAGGCGTCGGCGCCGCGGGTCATGTTGGACAGCGTCTCGATCACGTACTGGGGCTTGATGACATCGGTGTTCTTGCGGTCATAGCGCAGGCAATCGCGCTTGCGCCAGCCCTCGATGCTCTCCCACCAGCCGGCCAGCGCCGCGGCGTCGGGCTTGAGGCCGGACTCGCGGATCATGGCGATCAGCTCGGTCAGGACGTCCTTGACATCGCCCACGATCGGGATGTCGACCTTCACTCGCTTGGAGATGCTGGAGGGGTCGATGTCGATGTGGATGATCTTGCGTTCGTTCTGCGCGAAGTGCTTGGGGTTGCCGATCACGCGGTCGTCAAAGCGCGCGCCGACTGCGAGCAGCACGTCGCAGTTTTGCATGGCGTTGTTCGCTTCCAGCGTGCCGTGCATGCCCAGCATGCCCAGGAACTTCTTGTCGGTGGCGGGGATGGCGCCCAGGCCCATGAGGGTGTTGGTGCACGGGTATCCCAGCATGTCCGCCAGCGTGCGCAGTTCGGCCGTCGCATTGCCCAGCACCACACCGCCGCCGGTGTAGATGTAGGGGCGTTTGGCCGTCATCAGCAGCTGCAGGGCCTTGCGGATCTGACCGCCATGGCCCTTGCGCACCGGGTTGTACGAGCGCATCTCGATGTGCTCGGGATAGCCGGTCCAGGCGGTCTTGTTGAAGGAGACGTCCTTGGGGATGTCCACCACCACCGGGCCGGGGCGGCCACTCTTGGCGATGTGGAAGGCCTTACGCATGACCGAGGCGAGGTCGCGCACGTCCTTGACGAGGAAGTTGTGCTTGACGATGGGACGGGTGATGCCGACGGTGTCGCATTCCTGGAAGGCGTCCAGGCCAATGGCGGCGGTGGGCACCTGGCCGGTGATGATCACCATCGGAATGCTGTCCATGTAGGCGGTGGCGATGCCCGTGACGGCATTGGTGACGCCAGGCCCGGAGGTCACCAGGGCCACGCCCACGTCGCCGGTGGCACGCGCGTAGCCGTCCGCAGCGTGCACGGCTGCCTGTTCGTGGCGCACCAGCACGTGCTGCATGGTGTCCTGCTTGTACAGGGCGTCGTAAATGTGGAGCACCGCACCGCCGGGGTAACCCCAGATGAACTTGACGTTCTCGGCCTGCAGCGACTTGACGAGAATTTCTGCGCCGCGCAGCTCCTGGGACTGGCCCGAGGCGGCGGCGGCCGAAGCGATCTCGGCCTTGGAGATTTCCATGATCAACCTTTCGATTTTTCTCTGACGAAAAACGTGGGGTGCCCCTTGCCAGCCCTTGTGGGGCCGCGTCGGGACTTAGAGCACCAGACCATGGGCGGCAGGATGGACCGCCGGATCAGGGCTCGTTTGCCTTTTGACTTGCAACGCGCATTATCGCACTGCAACACGGCAGTTTCCCGGGAACCCGTGCAGGCCGGTGCGATAATTCCCCGCCGCTGAGAGTCCCGGGGACCGCGCGGCCGCCGAACCGACCCCGCCCTGCCCGAGCCGAACCCCTTGGCCACCGAACGAGAACTTTCCGACTTCCTGCGCAGCGTCGAGAAAAGGGCCTACAAGCGCTCCCTCTATCACGTCCGTGACGAAGAGGCCGCCCTGGACATCGTCCAGGACAGCATGATGAAGCTGGCCGAGCACTACGGGGACAAGCCGGCGGACGAACTGCCCATGCTGTTCCAGCGCATTCTGTCCAACTGCACGCTGGACTGGTTCCGCCGACAAAAGACCCGCAACGCCCTGTTTTCCAACCTGGGAGACTTCGAATCCGACACCGACGACGGGGGCGGAGCCGATTTCGACCTGCTGGAAACTTATCTGTCGCCCCACGCGTCAGAACAGGTGGAAAGCGCCGAAGATGCCACCCGGCGGGCCCAGATCTTGCGTGAGATCGAGGCGCAGATCCTGGAGCTTCCCGCGCGTCAACGAGAAGCCTTCTTGATGCGTTACTGGGAGGATATGGATGTCGCCGAGACGGCAGCGGCCATGGGTTGCTCAGAAGGCAGTGTCAAGACACACTGCTTCCGTGCCGTCCAGGCTCTCAGCAGCGCCCTGAAGGCACGAGGAATCCATCTATGAACGCCACCACGCACATGCTTGCCTCAAACCGCCCGCACGACCTTTTCGGTCGACGCGTCGCCGCACGCCTGTCCGAGGGGACCGATCAGCTACCCCATGACGTCACCGAGCGCCTGCGGGCGGCCCGGGTGCGCGCCACCGCCCAGCGCAAGCTGGAAATCACCGTCCCGGTGCATTCCTACGCCTTGGCGGGCGCTGGCCGGCTGGTCGACGAGGGCCTGAGCCTCTGGGGCCGTATTGCATCGGTCCTGCCGGGCGTGGTCCTGGCGGCCGGTCTGATCGCCATCCACGGTATCCAGAACGAGCTTCGCGCCTCCGAGGTCGCCGAGGTCGATGCCGCCCTCCTCACCGACGACCTGCCCCCGGCGGCCTATACCGACCCCGGCTTCGTGCGCTTCCTGCAATCGGGCGACTGAGACCGGGGGACGGACATGACCCCTCCCCGCTGCCTCGCCCTCGCCGCCCTGATGGCCCTGGCCACCGGTGCCTGCCTGGCCCAATCCACGCCCCCCACGTCTACCACGGCGCCCGCCTCCCCGCGCGCGCCCGCCGCCTCGTCCCAACCCCAGGTCCGTCCGGCCGGTCCGGCCTGGTCCGAGCTCACCGCCGACCAGCGCCTGTCCCTGGCCCCGCTCGCGGGCAGCTGGGCCCAGATTTCCCAGGCCCAAAAGCGCAAGTGGATCGCCATGGCGGGCAATTTCGGCAAGATGTCCCCGCAGGAACAAGCCAAACTGCACAGCCGCATGACGGAGTGGGCCGCTCTGAGCCCGCAGCAGCGGGCCCAGGCCCGACTGAACTTCGGGGAGACGCAGCAGCTGTCACCGGAAGAAAAGAAAGCCAAATGGGAGGCCTACCAGGCCCTGCCACCCGAGGAAAAGCGCAAGCTCGCCGAGAGTGCTGAACGCAAGCCGCCCACCACGGCGGCGGCAGTCAAGCCGGTCGCCCCCCAGAAGCTGGCCACGCTGCCCAAGGCGTCCAGCGAGGACACCAAGCCCCCGCGCATCGTGGCTGTGCCGCCCTCGGAAGCGGTCGAGCCGGCCAACTAACCGGCGCCCTGTGAGCGAGCTGTCCCCGCCGGCTGGCCCGGCCGCCCCCCTTGCCGTGCCCGAGTCCGACCTGCGCGCGCCCAGCCTGCGCCGCCGCATGGCGTGCTGGGTGTATGAAGGGATGCTGCTGTTCGCGGTCGTCTTCATCGCTGGATGGCTGTTTAGCACCCTCGGCCAGATGCGGCATGGGCTCGACGCCCGCCGGCCCTTGCTGCAGGCCTTCCTTTTTCTGGTCTTTGCGATCTATTTCACCTGGTTCTGGTCCCGCGGCCAGACCCTTGCCATGAAGACCTGGGACATCCGGATGGTCGATCGCCAGGGTCGCCCCGTCACCCAGGTGCGCGCCCTCGGGCGCTACGTACTGTCCTGGATCTGGTTCCTCCCCCCCTTGGCCAGCCTGACACCGTTTCGGTTGGCAGGTGCAGAAGTCGCGGTCCTGATGGTCGGCTGGGTCCTGGTCTGGGCCATCCTGAGCCGCTTCCACCCCCAACGCCAGTTCTGGCACGACGCCTGGGCCGGCACGCGACTGGTCCACGTGCCACGGCCGACCTGACCCAAACGCTTCACCGTTCTGCGCCAGAATCGCGCGCATGCCCATGTCCGACGACCCCCTGATGGCAGCCAACCCCCAGAAGCAAAGGGTCGGCTGGCGCCGAATCTGGCACGCTGCCGGCTACTCGCTCGCAGGCCTGCGGGCCGCCTGGCATGAAAAGGCCTTCCGACAGGAGGCCCTCGCAGCGATCGTTCTCCTGCCATTGGCCTTCTGGCTGGCGCGCACCTGGGTGGAGGCAGCCCTACTCGCGGGTTCGGTGCTGCTGGTCATGATCGTGGAGTTACTCAATACCGGCATCGAAAGTGCCATCGACCGGGTCGGGCTGCAGTGGCACCCCCTGTCCAAGCGCGCCAAGGACATGGGCAGCGCCGCGGTGTTCCTGAGCCTGCTGCTAGCGGCCGGCATCTGGGGCGCGGCCCTGGTGCAACGCTTTTGGACTGCCTGAGGCCGATCATGGCGCCCGCCTTCTCCCTGTGCGTGTACTGCGGCTCCCGCAACGGCGTCGCCACGCCCTATGTCGAGGCAGCCCGGGCGGTGGGCCGCTGGATCGGCGCCCGTGGGGGGCAGCTGGTGTACGGCGGCGGCAATAACGGCCTCATGGGCGAGGTCGCGGATGCAACCCTCGCAGCCGGAGGGCGCGTGGTGGGCGTGATCCCGCAGGCCCTGGTCGAGAAAGAATGGGCCAAGCGCGATTGCACCGAGCTGCACATCGTCGACTCCATGCATGATCGCAAGCACCTCATGGCTCAGCGCGCCGACGCCTTCCTGGCCCTGCCCGGGGGCATCGGAACCTTCGAGGAATTGTTTGAGGTGTGGACCTGGCGGCAGCTGGGGTACCACGACAAGCCGCTGGGCCTGCTGGACGTCGACGGTTACTACCAGCCGCTGCTGCAGTTCCTGCAGGTGAGCGTGCAACAGGGCTTCATGAGCGACTGGCAGATGGCGCTGGTCAAGGTGGCCGAAGACGTCCCGACCCTGCTTCAGGCGCTGGTGCAAGGCGCAGGACTGGCGCCAGTGGCCGACCTGTCCCGGATCTGATCGGACCCCGCGCTCCGCAGCCGGCGATCCACAGCCGCCGGGGCGTTCAGACCGCCGATTCGTCGGTCTCGCCAGTGCGGATGCGGACCACCCGCTCCACCGAGGTGACGAAGATCTTGCCGTCGCCGATCTTGCCGGTGCGGGCGGTCTTGACGATGGCATCGACGCAGCGCTCGACATCCTCGTTGCGCACCACGAGCTCGATCTTGACCTTGGGCAGGAAGTCGACCACGTATTCCGCACCGCGATACAGCTCGGTGTGGCCCTTCTGGCGACCAAAGCCCTTGACTTCCGTGACGGTCAGACCCGTGACGCCGCAGTCGGCCAACGCCTCCCGGACTTCTTCGAGCTTGAAGGGTTTGACGATGGCGGTGATTTGCTTCATGGGGAACGGTCTCCGGAAATGCTGGGGCCCGAGGGGACGGGCCACAAGGCCGCAGGGGATCAGGCGCGAAAGCGAGCGGTTATAGGATAGCGCCAATCCTTGCCGAAGCTGCGGTGGGTCACCCGAATCCCGACTGGCGCCTGGCGGCGTTTGTATTCATTCAGGCGGATCAGGCGAGCCACGCGCTCCACGACGGCGCGCTCGAAGCCCCGGGCTACGATGGCCTCGATGCCCTCGTCTTCTTCCATGTAGCAGGCCAGGATGGCGTCCAGCACCTCGTAGGGCGGCAGGCTGTCCTGATCCTTCTGGTCGGGGCGCAGCTCGGCGCTGGGCGGGCGGGTGATGATGCGCTCGGGGATGGGGCTGGCGCCGGTGCCATAGGGGTCATGGGCATTGCGCCAGCGAGCGAGGTCGAAGACGCGGGTCTTGAGGACGTCCTTGATCACCGCGAAGCCGCCGGCCATGTCGCCGTAGAGGGTGCAGTAGCCGGTGGCCATCTCGCTCTTGTTGCCGGTGGTCAGGACGATGCTGCCGAACTTGTTGGACAGCGCCATCAGCAGCACGCCTCGGATCCGGGCCTGGATGTTTTCCTCAGTGGCATCTTCGGGCCGGCCAGCGAATTCGGCGGCCAGGGCCGCCTTGAAGGATTCGAACATCGGGGCGATGGAGATCTCGTCATAGCGCACTCCCAGGCGCTGCGCCATCTCGCGCGCGTCGAGCCAGGAGATGTCGGCGGTGTAGGGTGAGGGCATCATCACCGCCCGCACCTTGTCAGCGCCCAGTGCATCGACCGCAATGGCCAGCACCAGGGCGGAGTCGATGCCGCCCGAAAGCCCGAGCAGCACGCCCGGAAAGCCGTTCTTGCCCACGTAATCGCGCACGCCCAGCACGAGCGCGTCCCACAGGTCGGCCTCGGCCGTGTGAGCGGGAGCGACTGGCCCGCTGACGGCCACGCCATGGGCCGTGAGGGCCAGTTGCATGAAGCACAGTTGCTCTTGGAAGGCCGGTGCACGGGCCGCCAAGGTACCGTCGGCCCCAACCGCGAAGGAGCCGCCGTCAAAGACCACTTCGTCCTGCCCCCCTACCAAGTGGGCGTAGACCAGCGGCAGACCCGCCGTGCGAGCACGGTCGGACATACGGTCGATGCGCTCTTGCCCCTTGCCCACATGGAACGGCGAGGCATTGATCACGGCCAGCGCCTGCGCACCAGCCTCGCGCGCCAGGCGGGCCGGCGCGTCGAACCAGGCGTCTTCGCAAATGAGCAGGCCCAAGCGCACCCCCTCGACCTCGAAAACCAGGGTGTCCTGGCCCGGTGTGAAGTAGCGGCGCTCGTCAAAGACCTGGTAATTGGGCAGCTCTCGCTTGGCATAACGCCCCACCACCCGGCCCTCGCAGACAATGGAGGCGGCATTGAAGCGACGCTGGACCTGGACTGAGCGACCGCGCTCGTGATCGCCCAGGGGGTGACCCACCACCACATGCAGGCCCTTCAAGCCAGCGAGTTCGCGGGCTACCAGGTCCAGGGCATCATCACAGGCGGCCATGAAAGCCGGGCGCAGGAACAGGTCTTCGGCGGCATAGCCGCACAAGGCCAGTTCGGGGGTGAGGACGAGCCGCGCCCCGCGGGCGTAGGCATCGCGGGCTGCGGCAATGATCTTCTGGGCATTGCCGGACATGTCGCCCACCACGAAATTGAGCTGAGCGATACAAAGGGACAGGGACATACCAGCAGTGAAAAACAACTCGGACGATTATGTCACCCGGGTGTCATCCGACCCGGCACAGGTGCCACGCGAGGCCTGGAACGCGCTGCTGGCAAGCGAACCCGAGGCCACGCCCTTCATGCGGCACGAGTACCTGTGCGCGCTGCACGCCAGCGGCAGTGCCACACCGCGCACCGGCTGGACGCCGGCGTTCATCACCCTTTGGCGCGGAGACACGCTGCACGCCGCCTGCCCTCTGTACCGCAAGGCGCATTCCTACGGGGAGTACGTGTTCGACTGGGCCTGGGCCAATGCCTACGAGCAGCATGGCCTGAGCTACTACCCCAAGGCCCTGGTGGCGGTGCCCTTCACCCCGGTGCCAGGCGTGCGCCTGATGGCGCGCGATGCCGCAGCGCGCCAGGCCCTGCTGCAGGCGGTGCTGCAGTTTTGCGAGCAGGAAAAGCTGTCGTCCCTGCACCTGCTGTTCGTGGCCGAGGCAGACCGCCAGGCCAGCCAGGCGCAGGGACTGATGATGCGCCACACGGTGCAATTTCATTGGACCAACACACAGCCTGGCTACGCCGATTTCGAGGCGTTTCTGAGCGTGCTGTCACAGGACAAGCGCAAGAAGATTCGACAGGAGCGGCGCAAGGTGGCCGAGGTCGGCGTGCGCTTTCGCGCCTTGACGGGCGAGCAGATGTCAGAGGCCGACTGGGATTTCTTCTACCAATGCTATGAGCGCACCTACCTCGAGCATGGCAACGCGCCCTACCTCACGCGCGATTTCTTCGCGCGCATGGCCCGGGAAATGCCGCAGCACTGGGTGATGTTCGTGGGGGAGCGTGCGGGGCGCGCGATCGCCTGCAGCCTGGTGGCGATCAGTGAGGCTGGACCCGGTGGGGTGGCCTATGGACGCTACTGGGGGGCGCTAGAGCGCGTGGATTGCCTGCATTTCGAGGCCTGCTACTACCAGCCGCTGCAATGGTGCATCGCGCAGGGACTGCGGCGCTTTGAAGGCGGTGCGCAAGGCGAGCACAAGATGGCCCGCGCCCTGTTGCCGGTGCGCACCGACAGCGCACACTGGCTGGCGCACCCGGCTTTCGCCGACGCGGTGGCCCGCTTCCTGGAACGCGAGGGCCAGGGCATTGAGCGCTACCTGGACGATCTGGAAAGCCGCAGCCCCCTGCGGTCAGCCGGTGAGGGATGACATTCAGTCCAGGGACTCGGCTTGCGCTGTCTCGTTGAAGGGGCGTGCAACCAGGTAGCGACCGCCCCCGAACACGAGCGGGGGTCGATCCGCACGGGCGAACTTCAAGATCTCGCCGATGTAGACCGTGTGGTCACCGCCTTCGAACTGGGACACCGAACGGCAATGCAACCACGCGCTGCTGCCCTGAATCACCGGCAGGCCGCAGAAGGTGTCGTCGACGGCCACGCCCTCGAACTTGTCCTCAATGGGGCTGGCAAAACGCGTGGACAGGTCCGCCTGGTCTTCCGCCAGGATGCTGATCGCGAATTCGTCTGTGCCCTTGAAAACCGAGTAGCTGCCAGCGCGCTTGGACTGGCTCCAGAGAATCAGCGGCGGCTCCAGCGAGACGGTATTGAAGGAGTTGGCGGTCAGACCGTAGGCCTTGCCAGCGGCGTCGCGGGTGGTGATCACCGTGACGCCGGTGACAAACGCTCCCAGCGCATGGCGCAGGGCACGCTGCTCGAAAGGCGCCTGCTGCTTCAGCATGAAGGCAGACTCATAGCCACTGCGCGGCGGCCTCAGAGATGATCGGCATCACTTCCTTGCCATAGAGTTCGACGGAGCGCATCGCATCGGCGTGAGGCATATCGCCGAACATGAACTGATTCACCAGGTAATTGAGTTTGCCATCCCGGGCTTGCTGGATCAGGGCCTTGGCGACGGTCTGTGGCGAACCCGCAATGCCATGTCCCGAGCGCATCATGCCGGCGTAGTCCGTTGCAAGCTTCAGGCGCGCGGGCTCGGTGCCGTGCTTGCGCCACAACTTGTAGAAGCTGTCGTAAAAGCGCGGCCAGGCTTTTTGCGCGATGTCCTGGGCAGCGGCATCGGTCTCGGCCACCACCACGAAGCGCCAGACGCCGATCAGCGCGTCGGGGCGGGCCGCGTCACCCGCCTGGGCGGCTTCGGAGCGGTAACGATCGCTAATGAGGTGCACCTTGTCGATCGGGCCGCCGCAAATGATGTTCACGCCATTGCGCGCTGGCCACGCGGCCGAGTCCGGTGTAGCAGCCGCATACCACATGGGCGGATGCGGCAACTGCAGGGGCTTGAGGGTGATCGGAACGTCGTCAATCTGCCAGAACTGCCCCTGATGGTCCAGGCTGTCCGAGGAAAAATACTTCTGAAGGATGTCGTAGGCCTCTGCGTAAGCTTGCGCCGCGGAGTCGGGGGCCACGCCGTGGGCCTGCACCTCATACGGGCTGGCGCCGCGGCCAATACCGAATTCGAGCCGCCCATTCGAGAGATGATCCAGCACGCAGATGTCCTCGGCCAGCCGAAGCGGATGGTGGATCGGCAAGAGATAGACCAAGGGCGACAGCCGCAAACGCTGGGTGCGCTGGGCCATGGCCGCCAGGAACACCGACTGTGAGGGCGCCGCACTCAACGGCGTGGCATGGTGCTCGCTCTGGTGATAGCAATGAAATCCGAGCCGGTCGTACAGCTCGGCCAGCTGCATCCGCTCCTCATACTGGACGTTCAGCGGGCGCCCTGTGTGATCGACCTGATCGAAGATTCCGAATTTCATCTTGCCTCCTGCCGTGATGCTGGATCCCTGCACGCGCTGGGTAAGCACCGAAAAAACGATGCCACTCGGCTTTTATTAATCAATGATTAAGAAGGATAGCGCCCTAGGGCCTCGGGATGAAGCGGCGCCAGGGCCGTGTTTTCCCTAGGTGTGGGGGTCCTACCCAGACCTATCATCTAATCAATGATTAACTCCGGGCCGCCCAGGATGCCCTTGTGTGCGCCGGCAGGAGTGCCCGACCCGAATGCTTCTTGAACAGCTTCTCAACGGCCTGGTCGTGGGCAGCATGTACGCGCTGATTGCGCTGGGCTTTTGCCTGGTGTTCGGCGTTCTGAACAAGCTCAATTTCGCACACTCCGAGTTGTTCATGCTCGGTGGCTTCCTGCTCATCGCCCTGACTGCGCTGGGTATCCCGCTGGCTGTGGCGGCCCTGCTGGTATGCGTCCTCACCGGCATCCTCGGACTCGCGGTCGAAGTGGTGAGCTTTCGCAAGTTCACCGGCAAGGATGCCCACGTCACCGCGGCCCTGAGCTCGCTGGCCTTCGGCCTGGTTCTGATCGATGCCACCCAGAAGCTGTGGGGGACGGAGCCGGTGCAGGTGCCGATCAGCGCCAGCCTGCGCACGGCCGGCGTGACGGTGGGCGATCTGTCCATCAGCTGGCTGAAACTGGGCACCCTCGCCTTCACCGTGCTGCTGATGGTCGGCTTGCATGGTCTGATCACACGCACCCGGATCGGTCGCAACATCCGTGCAACCGCCGACTCTCCCGAGGCCGCGCAGCTGCTGGGAATCCATGTGCGCCGAGTCAACCAGATCACGTTCTTCCTGGCCTCGGTGCTGGCCGCCCTGGCCGGCATCATGCTGGTCTTGCGAACGGGCTATGCCACCACGGAGGTCGGCTTCTCGCTGGGCCTGAAGGCACTGGCCATCCTGGCAATTGGCGGCATGGGTGAATTGCGCGGCGCTGTGGTGGGCGGGGTGTTGGTGGGCCTCCTGGAAGCCCTGGCTTTTCACTTTGGTCTTGGGCGACTCGCCGATGTCGCCGTCTGGGTGCTGATGATCGCGGTGTTGATGGTGCGTCCGAATGGCCTGTTTGGATCGGGCGGCCTGCACAAAGAAGCCAGGGCCTGACGCGCATGGTGTCCGATTACCTGATCTTCACCGGGATCAACGTACTGCTCGCCTGGAGCGCGTATGTGATCCTGATGTCGGGCAGTCTATCGTTTGCCAATGGGGCCTTCATGGCCTTGGGCGCCTACGCCAGCGGCGTTCTCACCGTGAAATTCGGCTGGCCCCTGCTGGCGGCAATGCCGGTCGCCGCTCTGGCCACAGCCGCAGTGGCCAGCCTGCTGGCGCTGCCGGCCTTGCGCACGCGCGGCGTGTACCTGATCTTGGTGACGATTGGCATCTCCCTGTGCCTGCGCGCCCTGCTGGAGAGCAGCACCTACACCGGCGGCGTGCGCGGCATGAGCGGCCTGATGGGAACCACCCTGTGGCATGTGGCGGGCCTGCTGGTGCTGGTGGGTCTCTTCATCGCGTGGATCGGACGCTCGCCCTTGCAACGCGTACTGGATGCCGTCCGCGAAGACGAGAGCGTCGCGCGGGCCATGGGGATACACACTGTCTACGTGAAAGCGGTCATGTTCGGGATCGGCGCGGCGATCGCCGCAGCGGCCGGTGCCTTGTACGCCCACCACATGGTGTTTATCCGCCCCGAGAACTTCGACATCCTGGTGTCCATCTACATCGTCCTGTACGTGATTCTGGGCGGGGGCAACAATATGTGGGGACCGGTCGTGGGGGCCGTGGCCATGACCCTGCTGCCCGAGATGCTGCGCGGTCTTGCGAACTGGCGCCCCATGCTGTTTGGGGTGCTCGTCGTGCTGATGCTGCTGTGGCGGTCTGAAGGTTTGCTCACCTACCGCCGGCGGACGCTGCGCGCACCCCGAGCCGGAGGCACGCCATGACCCCTGCGTTGACGGTTCGCGGCGTCACCAAGCATTTCGGTGGCGTGGTCGCCCTCGACCAGGTCGATCTGCAGGTAGCCCGCGGCGAGATCCTGGCGCTGGTGGGCCCCAACGGGGCTGGCAAATCCGTGCTGGTGAACGTGGTCACCGGGTTTTATGGTCCCTCGGCCGGTTCGATCCTGCTCGGGGATCAGGAGGTGACGCAGGCGCCCGCGCATCTGCGCGCCCGCATGGGGATGGCCCGCACCTTCCAGAACATCCGCTTGTTCAAACGCATGTCAGTGCTCGAAAACGTGATGGTGGCGATGAAGGAGCCGGCTGCCCACCCCTTTCGCGCCTTGCTGGGGCGACACTCGCGCGCCGACGTGACACGTGCGATGGAACTGCTTGAGGGGGCTGGCCTGGCCGACAAGGCAGATGACTCGGCCAGCGCCCTGGCCTATGGCGAGGCCCGACGGCTCGAGATCGCGCGTGCGCTGGCGACTCACCCCCAGCTGCTGCTCCTGGACGAGCCCGCTGCCGGCATGAACGACCGCGAGACCGAGGCGCTCGGGCGTCACATCGCCGGCTTGCGCCAGGTGGTGCCGGCCATTGTGGTGATCGAACATGACATGGGCTTCCTGCGCGAGCTGTGCGACCGTATGGTGGTCCTGGACTACGGACGCAAGATCGCCGATGGCCCGGTCGACCAGGTCTTGAAAGACCCGCAAGTCATGCAGGCCTACCTGGGAGCCGAGGCATGAGCGCCAGCGAACCCCTGCTGCACGTACGTGAGCTGCAGGTGTCCTATGGCCGTGTCGAGGCGCTGCGCGGGGTCGACCTGAGCGTGGCGCGCGGCGAGGTCATGGCCGTCGTCGGGGCTAACGGCGCAGGCAAGACCACGCTGCTGCGGGCCCTGTCCGGATTGGTGCCGGCGCAGTGCACCGACATGCGCGTGTGCGGCCTGGACGTGCGTACGGTGGGCACCCACCAGCTGGCACACAGCGGGCTGCTGCATGTGCCGGAAGGCCGCGGTACGCTCCAGACGCTGTCGGTGCTGGACAACCTGCGCATCGCCTACGACATACGCCCCGAGCGGCGCTCCTATGAGGCGGCGCTGGCCGATGTCTTCGAGCGTCTGCCACGCCTGCGCGAGCGACAGAACCAGCTGGCGGGCAATCTCTCGGGAGGCGAGCAGCAGATGCTGGCCCTGGCTCGGGCCGTGATCAACCGCCCCGAGATCTTGCTACTGGATGAACCTTCGCTGGGCCTGTCGCCGCTGATGGTGAACGAGGCCTATCGCATCCTGCGCACCTTCAAAGACGAAGGCCTGACCATCTTGCTGGTCGAACAGAACGTCAAGCTGGCCTTGCGCTTTGCGGATCGGGCCTGCGTGCTTCGTCAGGGCCGAATCGTTCGCGAGGGACGCAGCGAGGAGTTGCTCCACGATCCCGATTTCGTCCAGCATTACCTGGGCACCCACTGATTCAACCAAGAGGAGAAGACCACGATGATCGATAGACGTACCCTGCTCAGTGCCGCAGCGGCCTTGCCGGTGCTCGCCCACGCCCAGTCCGCCGCGCCCGTGCGCATAGGCAGCATCCTGCCGGTGAGCGGATTCGGCGCCAGCTATGCGGCGCTTTACCGCACCGCGCTGGAACTGGCGATCAACGACATCAATGGCAGCGGCGGCATCAACGGACGCCCCCTGGAGTTGACGGTCGAAGACGACCAGTTCCAGGCGCCGCAGTCCGTCCTGCTTTTCCGCAAGCTCCATGCAGCCAACGCGGTCTCGGTCTTCGGCCCGCTCACGGGAACCTCCTGGGAGAGCGTCGCCCCGCTGGCCAATCAGATGAAGATGCCCGCGATCTGCTGGACGGCGCTCAAATCCGGCGTCTCGGCCCGCCCCTACGCGCTGCGGATTCATCCGCCCAACGACACGCTGCTGCCCGAGGGCCTGGCGGAGTTCAAGAAGATGTACCCCAATGTGCGCCGCGTGGCCATTGCGGGCGACGAGCAGGAAGCCACAGGCAACGAGGCCATCCAGCTCTATACCCAGGCGGCCAAGGACCTGGGCATGACGGTCGTCACGACGGCCAGCTTCCAGACACGGACCACCGACTTCTCGTCGATCGCGATCAAGATCCGCTCGGCCAACCCGGATGCCCTGCTCTCCAGCGGCCTGAACGCACCCACGTTGGGTCTGCTCAAAGAGCTGGAGACCCAGGGCTTTGACAAGCTGGTGTTCTGCGACGCCTCCGTTTGGGCCGGCGGCTTTATTCAGACCGTCGGTTCCGCGGGCCGCAACCTGCACACCGTGGGATTTAGCACCAACGAGCCGCGTCCTGGTGATGCCCGCTACAACTCCTTCGTCGAGCGTTACCTCAAGCGATCCGCGGAGACCACCAACCTGCCGCAGCCGGCCAACGTGTGCAACACCAGCCTGGCCTATGACGCAGTGATGCTGATGGCCGACCTGCTGCGCAAGGGTGGCGTGGGCGCCAACACCAGCACCGAGCAAATGCGCGAGATCCTCAAGAACGGTCTGAGCGCCGTGCAGCGCTGGGACGGCATCAACAAGGTAGTGATGCGCAAGTCTGGCGACGGTCATATCCAAGGGCATCTGCTCAAGGCCGACGTGCAGCAGAAGATCTGGCGCTTCGCGATGGCGCCGGAGCAGCGTCTGACCAAACCGGCCAGTGCCGCTGCGACCTGAGCCTGCTCACTCCGCCAGGGCGCAGGTCCTGGCGGAGTCACAATCGTCTCCAAGGTCGATGAAGATGACGAGGCAGAAAAAAGCAAGGGAACACGCGCCAGCCGAACGCGAGGGAGGATCCCGTGAGCGGCTGATCGAGGCGGCCACCGAGCTTTTCGTGAAAAAGGGTTTCCGTGGCGTGTCGATCCGCGAAGTCGCCGAGCAAGCCTCGACCAATTCGGCCCTCATTGCCTATTACTTCGGCGACAAGGAAGGCCTCTTCAAAGAGGTGTTCAAGAATGTCGCGGCGCCCCTGAACGCCGCGCGCATGATCAACTTCGAAGTCCTGGAACAGGCCGGCAACATCACCGTGGAATCGCTGGTGGAGGCCTGGGTCACGCCCATGTTCGAAGGCGCCTCCCTCAATCGTGAGAGCCCGGTCGCGACCTTGTCACTGAGCCTGAGCGCCGAGCAGGGCAAGCTCGTCGAAGAACTGATCGTCGAGATCTACGACGAAGTCAACACGCGCTTTCTGGACCTTCTGGAGACCTGCCTGCCCAAGGTGTCTCGGGCCACCCTGGTCTGGCGCCTTTACTTCCTGGTCGGCGCCGTGCTCACGGCGACCCGACCGCGCGCGCGCAGCGTGCGTAATCTCTCGGGCGGATCATTGGATCGGCCCAGCGCCGATGAATTGATCAAGCAACTGGTCGAATTCACGGCTGCTGGATTTCGCGCACTCGAACCGCGCTAACGCGCAGAGCGCGCCAGAGGCTGCCGCTCTCAGCCGCGCTGCTTCTTGTAGTTGGCGATGCCGTCCAGGATTTCCTTCTTGGCCGACTCGGGGCCTTCCCAGCCGAGTACCTTGACCCACTTGCCGACTTCCAGGTCCTTGTAGTGCTCAAAGAAGTGGGCGATGGTCTTCAGGCGCATCGGGTTGAGGTCTTCGGGCTTTTGCCATTGGGTGTAGATGGACAGGATCTTGTCCACCGGCACCGCCAGGACCTTGCCATCTTCGCCGGCCTCGTCCTGCATCTTGAGAATACCGATGGGACGGCAGCTGACCACCACGCCAGGGATCAGGGGCA
The DNA here is from genome assembly GCA_041159245.1 of Pseudomonadota bacterium. GTDB lineage: Bacteria > Pseudomonadota > Gammaproteobacteria > Burkholderiales > Burkholderiaceae_C > Ramlibacter. The sequence continues at coordinate 67,198 of JBEAZV010000043.1, read as the reverse complement.
CCGGGGTGATGACCAGCACGTCCACCGGGTCGCCGTCGCCGCTGATGGTCTTGGGCACGTAGCCGTAGTTGGTCGGGTAGTGCATGGACGTGCTCATGAAGCGGTCCACGAAGATGGCGCCGGACTCCTTGTCCACCTCGTACTTGACGGGATCGGCGTTCATCGGGATCTCGATGATCACGTTGAAGGCATCGGGGACGTTCTTGCCAGCGGAGACTAGGTCGAGGGACATGATGGTTTTTGGAACAATTGCCTAGGAAAAACCCTGATTTTAGTTTCACATCGGCCTTATTCCTCATTCCGGCACACACAAGGCTGGAAGTTCGCTTGTATAGTCATTTGGTTGGCCAATCGTCTCCGCCCGTTGGGGAGCTACGAGGAAGCAACGCAGCGGGGGCACCGCCTGCGGGGCCCTCTCCAAGCTAAACAACAGAAGGAGAAGTTCATGACAGGCAACTCGGCGCTGATTCTGGCGCTGGTCTGCGGCCTCGCCGCAGTCGTTTACGGCATCTGGGCGCGCAGCTGGATCCTCGCGCAAGACGCCGGTAACTCCCGAATGCAGGAAATCGCTGCGGCTATCCAGGCCGGGGCGGCAGCCTATCTGGCGCGCCAGTACAAGACCATCGCCATCGTCGGCGTGGTGCTGGCCATCCTGATCGGCATCTTCCTGGACGCCCAGACGGCGGTCGGCTTCGTCGTGGGGGCCATCCTGTCGGGCGCCTGCGGCTTCATCGGCATGAACGTGTCGGTGCGGGCCAACGTGCGCACCGCGCAGGCGGCCACCCGCGGCATCGGGCCGGCACTGGACGTGGCCTTCCGCGGCGGCGCCATCACCGGCATGCTGGTGGTGGGCCTGGGTCTGCTGGGGGTCACGGCCTTCTACTGGTTCCTGGTGGGCAACGGCAACCTCACGCCGGACCGCAAGCTCTCCACCCTGCTCAATCCGCTGATCGGCTTCGCCTTCGGCTCCTCCCTCATCTCCATCTTCGCGCGACTGGGCGGCGGCATCTTCACCAAGGGCGCCGACGTGGGCGCCGACCTGGTGGGCAAGGTGGAAGCCGGCATCCCCGAGGACGACCCGCGCAACCCCGCAGTGATCGCCGATAACGTCGGCGACAACGTGGGCGACTGCGCTGGCATGGCCGCCGACCTGTTCGAGACCTATGCGGTGACCTTGATCGCCACGATGGTGCTGGGCGCCCTGCTGGTGGCCAGCGCGCCGACGGCTGCGGTGATCTACCCGCTGGCCCTGGGCGGCGTGTCCATCATCGCGTCCATCATCGGCTGCTTCTTCGTGAAGGCCTCGCCTGGCATGAAGAACGTGATGCCCGCTCTGTACAAGGGCCTGACCATCGCCGGCGTACTGTCGCTGATCGCGTTCTACTTCGTCACCCTGTGGCTGATGCCCGATAACGCGGTGGCCGCCTCCGGCTCGCAGCTGCGCCTGTTCGGCGCCTGCACGGTGGGCCTGGTGCTGACCGGCGCGTTGGTGTGGATCACCGAGTACTACACCGGCACGCAGTACGCCCCGGTGCGGCACATCGCGCAGGCTTCCACCACGGGCCACGGCACCAACATCATCGCGGGCCTGGGCGTGTCTATGCGCTCCACCGCCTGGCCGGTGCTGTTCGTGTGTGCGGCCATCGTGGCCGCCTACGGCCTGGCAGGCCTCTATGGCGTGGCGATTGCCGCCACGTCCATGCTGTCCATGGCCGGCATCGTGGTGGCCCTGGACGCCTACGGCCCCATCACCGACAACGCCGGCGGTATCGCCGAGATGTCGGAGCTGCCCGCTTCCGTGCGGGATATCACCGACCCGCTGGATGCGGTGGGCAACACCACCAAGGCGGTGACCAAGGGCTACGCCATCGGCTCAGCCGGCTTGGCGGCGCTGGTGCTGTTTGCCGACTACACCCACAAACTGGAAAGCTACGGGCGCGCGATCAGCTTCGACCTGTCCGATCCGATGGTGATCATTGGTCTGTTCATCGGCGGCCTGATTCCCTACCTGTTCGGCGCCATGGCGATGGAGGCCGTCGGCCGCGCCGCCGGTGCGGTGGTGGTGGAAGTGCGCCGGCAGTTCCGTGACATCAAGGGCATCATGGACGGCAGCGGCAAGCCCGAGTACGGCAAGGCCGTGGACATGCTGACCACTGCCGCGATCAAGGAGATGGTGATCCCCTCCCTGCTGCCGGTGATCGTGCCGATCGTGGTGGGCCTGGTGCTCGGCCCGAAGGCGCTGGGCGGCCTCCTCATGGGCACCATCGTGACCGGCCTGTTCGTGGCGATCTCCATGTGCACCGGCGGCGGTGCGTGGGACAACGCGAAGAAGTACATCGAGGACGGCAACCACGGGGGCAAGGGCTCCGAGGCCCACAAGGCCGCCGTGACCGGTGATACCGTGGGCGATCCCTACAAGGACACGGCCGGCCCGGCGGTGAACCCGCTGATCAAGATCATCAACATCGTGGCACTGCTGATCGTGCCGCTGGTGGTGAAGTTCCACGGCGGTTAATTCCGTCACGCTCTCTGAGCAAGGCCCGCCTCCAGGCGGGCTTTTTTATTCGCTGCCGATTTATTGGCTGCCGATCGACGGGCGCGCTCCGACACAGCACGCGGCCGGCGAAGATATGCGTCGGAAAGCGACGCAAGGCAATCCCTCCTGCACACCTCGGCTTCGCGCACCCGGTACCATCCAGCCCTATGACCGAACTCGTCGTGCGCCGTCTGCTCGTGGACATGGAGCAGCCCATCCCCCGCCACTGGTGCGCGGGCGATGCCTTTCGCACGGCCTTCATGAACGCCCTGTCCATGAGCTTTCCGGTGGGCGAGCAGTTCTTCATCGACGCGGTACGTGAAGGGCACAAGGCCCTGCCCCCGGAGCAACAAGCCCGCTACGCGCAGGAAGTCCAAGGCTTCATCGGCCAAGAGGCCACGCACCGCCGCCTGCACGGCCTGTACAACGATCATCTGGAGCGGCAAGGCCTGGTCAATCACTGGGGCCCACGCGCCCTGCGCCGGCGTCAGATGCTGGACGGCCTGGACGTGCGGCACGCGCTGGCGGCCACATCCGCCTACGAGCACTTCACCGCCATCCTGGCGGACTGGCTGCTGCGGCATCCGCAGGCCCTGGGCGAGCAGGATCCTCGGCTGGTCACGATGTGGCTCTGGCATGCGTCCGAGGAGTCCGAGCACAAATGCACCGCCTTCGACCTGTACCGGGCGCTGGGCGGTAATGAGGCCTGGCGCCTGAAGTGGTTCCGGCGTATCACCTTTTTCTTCATCGCCGACGCCCTGCGCCAGACCCTGAGCAATCTGCGGCGTGACGGCACCTTCTGGCGCCTGTCCACCTGGCGCAGCGCGGCGACGTTCCTGTTCGGGCCGGGCGGCCTGGTACGCGAGACGCTGCCCGCCTGGCGCGCCTACAAGCGGCCCGACTTCCACCCGAACCAGCAGGACGCGCAACCGGCCGCCGACTGGCTGGCAGCCCACAGCGGCCAGTACCAGGCCGTCTCCCGCCCCGCCGCCTGACACGAACCGCCGCAAAGCGGCCGGGACGAACCGCCGCAAAGCGGCCGGAACGAACCGCCACAAGGCGTTCGGGCGCCCGACGGCACAATGGCGGGATGCAACTTCACTTCATTGCCAATACGCCGCAGCCCGGGTCCTCGGGCGACACGATCCCTGTCATCGACCCGTCCGACGGCCAGGTGTTCGACCAGCTGCAACGGGGCACCGCCGAGGACATCGACCGCGCGGTCCAGGCCGCCCGCCGCTGCTACGACACCGCCTGGAGCAAGCTGAGCGCCGCCGAACGGGGACGGCTCCTGATGCGCCTGTCCAACAAGCTGGCGGAACACGAGGAAGAACTCACCGCCCTGGAGCAGCGCGATTGCGGCAAGCCCACCCGCCAGGCGCGCGCCGACGCGGTGGCCATCGCCCGTTATTTCGAGTTCTATGCCGGCGCCTGCGACAAGCTGCACGGCGACACTATTCCGTACCTCGACGGCTACTCCGTCCTGACCTGGCGCGAGCCGCATGGCGTGACTGGGCATGTGATCCCCTGGAACTACCCGATGCAGATCTTCGGGCGCAGCGTGGGCGGCGCTCTGGCCGCAGGCAACGTGTGCGTGGTCAAGCCCGCGGAGGACGCCTGCCTCTCGCTGCTGCGGGTGGCGCAGCTGGCCGCCGAGTGCGGCTTTCCCGCCGGCGCCATCAACATCGTCACCGGCTACGGCCACGAGGTGGGCGACGCGCTGGCGCGCCATCCGGGCATCGATCACATCAGCTTCACCGGCAGCCCGCGCGTGGGCACCCTGATCCAGCAGGTGGCCGCCGAACGGCATTGCCCCGTCACACTGGAACTGGGTGGCAAGAGCCCGCAGGTGGTCTTCGCCGACGCCGATCTGGACCAAGCCATCCCCGCCATCCTCAACGCCATCGTGCAGAACGCGGGACAAACCTGTTCCGCCGGCTCTCGCCTGCTGATTGAACAGTCGATCTACGAACCGCTGCTAGAGCGCCTGGGCGAGGCCTTCACGCGGCTGCGGGTCGGGCCGGCCGCCATGAACCTGGACGTGGGCCCCTTGATTCGCGCGAGCCAGCAACAACGCGTCTGGGATTTCCTGTCCGATGCGCAGTACGCCAATATCCCGGTAGTGGCCGAGGGGCAGATCGTGGACGAGGCGCCCGAGACCGGCTTCTACCAGGCCCCTACCCTGCTGCGTGACGTGCCGGTGGACCATCGCCTGGCGCAGGAGGAAGTGTTCGGCCCGGTGCTGGCGGCCATGCCTTTCCGCGACGAGGACGATGCGGTGTTGCGCGCCAACGCCACGCACTTCGGCCTGGTGGCCGGGGTGTGGACCCGTGACGGGGGCCGCCAGATGCGCATGGCCCGCCGCATCCGCAGTGGCCAGGTCTTCATCAACAACTACGGTGCGGGCGGCGGCGTGGAGCTGCCTTTTGGCGGGGTGAAGTCCTCGGGCTATGGGCGCGAGAAAGGCTTCGAGGCCCTGCTGGGGTTCACCACCCTGAAGACCGTGGCGATCCGTCACGGCTGATGCGCGAGACGCCCGGCGAGGCGATCAACGTATCCGCGCGCTGGCCACGAGCGCCTCGACGCCCGGCAAGCCGCGGCGGAAGAAGCCCAGACGGGGTGCAGCGTACGTGAGGGCATAAAGCTCACCCCGGCGCTCAGCCACCCAGCCCGCCACCGACAGATGCACCTCGTCGTGCGGGCGCACCACCAGCAGTTCCAGGCGCAAGCCGCGCTCGCCCGCGAAGACAACCGGCTCGATGCGGGTGATTCGGACCGCAGATCCATCGGCCGAATACAGCAGCTCGAACAGGTGGGCCAGTTGGTCGGGCGCCATACCGGCCCGAAACACGGGTACGCGGGGCGTCTTGGCGCTGTTGGCCGACGGCGCAACGGCCATCAACGATTCGCCGCTCTGGATCCCGGGCCACAGACGCAGGTGGTCCAGGGACAGCCCCTCCTGAGTCCAGACCTCGTAGGGCTGCTCCAGGCCCGTGGCCGCCAGACGGTTCCAGGCCTGGCCGACCTGCACGGTCAGACGCCCGCGCAGGGTCTGCTCGCCCTCGATCTTCACCACGGTGCTACACCCGGCCAGCACGGCGATACCAGCCACCAGGACCGCCGAGGCGGCGCGGCGCGTGAGCCTTGGGACGTTCATGGCTTGAGCTCCGAGAGGTAGCTGCGAATCAGGCCTGCATCGCCCGCCTGCGGTGCGAGCATCACATAACGCTCGAAGGCGGTCGCCGCCGCGGGCGCATCGCCTTGGCGGCGGCGGACCAGGCCCAGCGAGCGCCAGGCCGCAGGCGGAGCGTCCGCCACAGACGTGGCCTGCACCAGGTCCAGGACTGCGCGGTCGAGATCGCCCGGCGCTTCGCGCAATCGGTACACCTCGCCACGCGCGTAGCGCACCGAGACGTCGGCCGGCGCCCTTGCCAGCAGCCGCTCGAACAGAACCAGGCTTTGCTCGTACTGGCCCCGCCGCACTTCGGCCAGCAGCCACTCCAGGCGATGGCCGGCGATGACGCGCGCCAGGGCTGGCGCGCCCGACTCGCCGCTACGACCGCCCGCCAGCCGCAGCAAGTCGTCGCGGCGGCTGGCGGCCGCGGGATGGGTGGCCAGGAGCGGATTGCGCGTTCCTGCGTCCTCACCGTCGGACGCGCGCATTTCGCCCAGGAGGTTGTCCCAGACCTGGGCCGCCTGGGCCCCGTCGTAGCCCGCTCGCTGCATCAGGGCCATGCCCAGTCGGTCAGCGCGCGTCTCCTGCTCGCGGGTGAAGGAGAACATGCCCGCCGTGATGCCCATCTGGGCCACCGCGCCGGCCACGCCGAACAGACCGATCACCTGTGCGAACGCGGCGCGGTTGCGCGTGTCACGCAGCCGCTCCAGCGAATGGCGCTCCAGGTAATGCGCCAGCTCGTGCCCCAACACCGCGGCCAGCTGCGCTTCGTTGTCCATCCGCAGGAGCAGGCCGCTCCAGACCTGCATCATCCCGTTGGGGGCCATGGAGGCGTTGAACAGGGGGTTGGCCACCACATGCACCCGCACATCGGCACAGTGCTCTCCGCCCAGGCGACACACCAGGTCCTGCAGGTAACGCACCAGGGCCGGGTCGCGCAGGGCGAAGGGGCTGCGGCGCAGGCGTTGTTCCTCGCGGTCCATCAGGGCCCACAGGCCGCCTTCGTCGGTGTCGGCAGGCGGCGGCGTGAAGCGGCCTGGCAGGGCCAGGGGCTCGGGGTTTGCGCGGGCCAGCGCGGGTAACCCCAGCGCCCCCAGGCCTAGGCAGTGGCGACAGGCGGTGCGCAGAAAGCCGCGGCGTCCAGAGGCGGAAGACGGCACGGCGCCAGAGGAAGTGAAAGGCTTCATCGCTCGGGAGGAAAAGCCTGCAGGAGGGTGTCCAGGGTCTCGCCGGCGCTGGCGGGCTCGCGCAGGTCGCCAGAGTTACGGCGCAGGGCGTTGAACCAGACCACCCGCCCGTCACGCAGGTCCACCAGAGAGGCGTAGCCCACTTGGGAGCCACCGGCCATGCCCACGCCGAGCAAGGCCATGGCGAGCATGGTGGCCTTGCGCTCCGCGCTGGCATAGGAGTCGCGAATCCAGAAGAACAGGGCATAGTCGGCGCCGGTCCTGGCGCGCAGGGGTGCCACCGCATCCCCCATCGACCACTCCAGCCCCCCCGGCTTGGTGGGCAGGCGCCAGGTCCCTCCTACCGCGTGGTGCAGGAAGATGGCATCAGCCACCGCGCCGTGCAGGGCGGTGAGCTCTGCGAATTCATCGAGGTCGCGCGCGGTGAGTTCCTTGAAGCGGGTCCCGAAGGCCTTGCGACGGGCGTGCAGCGCCTCGCGGAAATGACGCAGGGCCGAAGCAGTCCAGTCGGCACGCGGCTCGGTGACGCCGCCGGCACTGATGGAGAACAGCTCCAGGTCTGCGGGCAGGACCACGAGGGTGGAGCCCGCCGCGCGCTGCGTGAACCCAGGCGCCAGTTGGGGCGAAGCGGCCACCTGCCGAGACACCGCGCCCTGGGGCGGCACTGGCGACTGAGCCTGCCCCACCCGCGGCATCCAGGCACAGACGCACAGCACCCATGCCGCCATGACCGCCCTGCCCGCCCGGGATCCACCCGCCATGTCCGCCTCTCACGCTCCATGTCAAACAGCCGGGATCATAGGCCGGCCAGCCCCGCCCGGACCCCTTGGACGGCGCAGCCCTGCAGCCGATGAGCAACAATCGCGGCTGCGACCTGGAACCCCACAAGGAACACGATGCGAGTTCAAGACAAATCCATCATCGTCACCGGCGCCGGCGGCGGCATTGGCGAGGGCATTGCCCGGCGCCTGTCCGCAGAGGGCGCGCAGATCATCGTCAACGACATCGACGCCGCGCGCGCTGAGGCGGTCGCCGCCTCCATCCGCACCGCGGGCGGCAAGGCGACTGCCGTGGCGGCGGACGTGACCCGCTCGGACGAGGTCAAGGCCCTGGTCGCGGCGGCCATCAAGCAGCACGGCAAGCTGGACGTGATGGTGAATAACGCCGGATGGACGCACCGTAACCGGCCGGCCCTGGAGGTGAGCGAGGCCGAGTTCGACAAGGTCTACGCGGTCAACGTCAAGAGCATCTACCTGGCCACCCTGCACGCGGTGCCAGCCTTGCGCGCCAATGGCGGGGGCAGCTTCATCAACGTGGCCTCCACGGCCGGTCTGCGGCCCCGCCCGGGCCTGACCTGGTACAACGGCTCCAAGGGCGCGGTGATCACCACCAGCAAGTCGCTGGCAGCCGAACTGGGCCCCGACAACATCCGGGTGAACTGCATCAACCCGGTGTTCAACCCCGACACCGGCCTCTCGGCCGAATTCGCTGGCGGCCCGATCAATGACGCGGTCCGCGCCAAGTTCATGGCCAGCATCCCGTTGGGGCGCTTTTCCACCGCCCTGGACGTGGCCAATGCCGCCCTGTACCTGGCCAGCGACGAAGCAGCCTTCATCTCGGGCGTCTGCATCGAGGTGGACGGCGGGCGCTGCGTCTGAGGCGCCCGGCTCCGCTTGCCTGCGGGCGTGCGAGGGGCATGTCGACAGCGGCACAATGGCGGGATGACTGATCGCGTCATTCCCCTGGCCGTCCACCGCCCCTCCGCGCGGCCCGTGGCCGTGCCGGCGCACCCGCGCACAGACCCCGGCCCGGTCGCCGACGCCCTCAGGCGCCCCCTGCATGACCTTCGCATCAGCGTCACCGACCGCTGCAATTTCCGCTGCAGCTATTGCATGCCCAAGGAAGTCTTCGACAAGGACTACCCCTACCTGCCGCAGACCGACCTGCTCACGTTCGAGGAAATCACCCGGCTGGCTCGCCAGTTCGTGGCCCTGGGCGTGCGCAAGATCCGCCTCACCGGCGGCGAGCCCCTCCTGCGCAAGCACATTGAAGTCCTGATCGAGCAGCTGGCGCAACTGCGCACGCCCGAGGGCCAGCCCCTGGACCTCACCCTCACCACCAATGGCTCACTGCTGGCGCGCAAGGCCCGCGCCCTCAAGGACGCCGGTCTGCAGCGGGTGACCGTGAGCCTGGACGGGTTGGACGATGCGGTGTTTCGCCGCATGAACGATGTGGACTTCCCGGTGGCCCAGGTGCTGGAGGGCCTGGACGCGGCCAAGGCGGCGGGCCTGGGGCCGATCAAGGTCAATATGGTGGTCAAGCGCGGCACCAACGATCACGAGATCCTGCCGATGGCGCGGCACTTTCGCGGCACGGGTCATGTGCTGCGCTTCATCGAATACATGGACGTGGGCACCACGAACGGCTGGCGCATGGACGAAGTGCTGCCCTCCCGCGAGGTGGTGGCCCGCCTGCAATCGCAGTGGCCCCTGGTGCCACTAGAGCCCGCCGCGCCCGGCGAGACCGCGCAGCGCTGGGCCTATGCCGACGGTGCAGGCGAAGTCGGCGTGATCAGCAGCGTGACACAAGCCTTCTGTGGCGACTGCAACCGCGCCCGTCTGTCCACCGAGGGGCAGTTGTACTTGTGCCTGTTCGCCGGCCAGGGGCATGACCTGCGCGCGCTGGTGCGCGCAGGCGCCAGCGACGCACAGATCGCGGCAGCCATCGCGGCGGTCTGGCAGGGGCGAGATGACCGTTATTCCCAATTGCGCGCCGCCGCGGCCACCGACCCGGCGGTCTCGCCGGGCGCCGGCCCGCGCCGCGTCGAAATGAGCTACATCGGCGGATGATTCCTTCCCACGACATCACAGGCCTGGTCCTGGCCGGCGGGCGAGGCGCGCGCATGGGCGGTGCCGATAAGGGCCTGCAGAACTTCAATGGCTTGCCCCTGGCCCTCTACACCCTGATGCGGCTGCAGCCGCAGGTGGGCGAGGTCCTGGTCAACGCCAACCGCAACCTCTCGGCCTATGAATCCTTTGGCGCGACGGTGTGGCCCGATGCCCTGCCTGACTTTGCCGGGCCGCTGGCCGGCTTCATGACGGGCCTGGAGCACTGCGACACGCCCTGGCTGGTGACGGTCCCCTGCGACACGCCGCTATTTCCGCTGGACCTGGTGCAGCGCCTGGCCGAAGCGGCCGCGGCCCAGGACGCGGACATCGCGATGGCCTGCGCCCCTGAGACCGATGGCGCCCTACGCCCGCAACCGGTGTTCTGCCTGTTGCGGCGCGAGCTGATCGAGAGCCTGCACCAGTTCACGCATGCAGGCGGACGCAAGATCGACGCCTGGACGTCACAGCACCGGACCGCGCTGGTGAACTTCGATGCGCCGGGCGACGACCCCCGCGCCTTCTTCAACGCCAACACGCTGGACGAACTGCGCCAGCTGGAACAGGCGGGGTTGCGGCCATGAAAACGCTGGAGCAGATTGCCGGCGAGCTGCAAGGCTACGACCCGCAAGCCCTGCGTGCGGAGGCGGTCCTGGCTTTTCTGGAGCGGCTGGTGTCGCCGCTGACCGAGACAGAAACGGTGAGCCTCTTTGACGCCCCCGGCCGTGTGCTGGCCCAGGACCTCATCTCGCCCCTGAGCGTGCCGCCGCACGATAACTCGGCGATGGACGGCTACGCCCTGGATGGCGCAGCCCTGAAGGCCGGGTCGGCCCTGGTGCTCGAGGTGGTGGGCACTGCCCTGGCGGGCCAGGCCTGGCGGGGCACGGTAGGCCCCGGCCAGTGCGTGAAGATCATGACCGGCGCGATCATGCCCGCAGGATTGGACACTGTGGTACCCCAGGAATTCGTGACGGTACAGGGTTCAAGCGTCACCGTCCCACCCGGCCTGCTGCAAGCTGGCGACAACCGGCGCCTGAAGGGCGAAGACCTGATGGAGGGCCAGCCCGCGCTGCACGCCGGCGAGCGGCTGACGCCTGCAGCCTGCGGCCTTGTGGCCAGCCTGGGCCTGCCCGAGGTGCGCGTCACACGGCGGCTGAAGGTGGCGTACTTCTCCACGGGCGACGAGATCCTGTCCCTGGGCGAGGCCCCGCGCGAGGGCGCGGTCTACGACAGCAACCGACACACCGTGCGCGCGCTTCTCACGCGCCTGGGCTGCGAGGTGATCGACCTGGGCGTGGTGCATGACGACCCCAACGCCTTGCGGCAAGCCTTCGGGCAGGCGGCCGCCATGGCCGATGCCGTGATCACCAGCGGCGGAGTGAGCGTGGGCGAGGCTGACTTCACCAAAGCCATGATGCGCGAGCTGGGCGATGTCGCCTTTTGGAAGATCGCGATGCGGCCAGGCCGTCCGATGGCGGTGGGGCGCATCGCCGCGAACGGACGCCATGCCGTCCTGTTCGGACTCCCGGGCAATCCGGTGGCGGTGATGGTCACCTTCCTGGCCTTCGTGCGCCCCGCCCTGCTGCGGATGATGGGCACCCGCCCCGAACCGCAGGTGTTGCTGCGGGCCCGAAGCAGCGAGTCGATCCGCAAGAAGCCCGGACGGACCGAATACCAGCGCGGCATCGTCACCCGCACGCCCGAGGGCGAGCTCGAGGTCCGCACCACCGGCAATCAGGGCTCGGGCGTGCTGCGCTCGATGGCCCAGGCCAATGGGCTCATCGTGCTGCATCACGACCAAGGCTCCGTCACGCGCGGCGACGAAGTGGACGTGATGATGTTCGACGGAGCCATCTGAGGCGCCGCCCGCATCGCCTCACTGCCGTAGCAGGTTGCGTCCGATCGTCTCTAGGCGAGGATCGCACAGCTCCAGCAACTCACGCGCTGACGGCACCGGCAGCCTGATGCCGTTGAGCCGCAACAACTGCCGCAGTTCGCCAAGCACGGTCAGGTCTAGCGTCGCATCAGGCTGGCCATGCAACAGGCGTTCATGGTCTGCGAGCACCGCCTCCAGCAGTTCCAGCACAGGGCGTGGCACGAAGATGCCGCCATCGAGCTCAGGGATGGCCTTGGGTAGTTGTCGCATATCGGTCTCCTAGTGGCCCGGGAGACTACGCGGGCCACGCAGGAGACGCTGTCGGAGCGCGCCCCGCGGGCTGCAGGACAGCCCCGCGCTTATTTGGCGACGAGGTCGTTCGAGGCGTGGTGCGACTCGGGCTCTTCACGCGCCGTCGATTTGTTCGCACCCGGGACTGCCTTGCGCGCGAACAAGGTGTACATGGTCGGCACCACAAAGATCGTGAGCAACGTTCCCAGCGACATACCGCCCACGATCACCCACCCGATCTGCTGACGGCTCTCGGCGCCGGCGCCAGTGGACAGGGCCAGGGGCACGGCGCCCAGCACCATGGCACCGGTCGTCATCAAAATGGGGCGCAGGCGCTGCGATGCGGCCTTGACCAGGGCATCGACCATGTCCAGGCCCTCTTCGCGCAGCTGGTTGGCGAACTCGACGATCAGGATGCCGTGCTTGGTGATCAGGCCCACAAGGGTGATCAGGCCGATCTGAGAGTACACGTTGAGCGACCCGCCGGACCACTGCAAGGCCAACAGGGCTCCGATCATGGACAGCGGCACCGACAGCATGATCACAAGGGGATCGACAAAGCTCTCGAACTGCGCGGCCAGCACCAAGAAGATGAACAGCAGCGCGAGCACGAACACAATGGCCAGGGCCCCCTGCGAGGCGCGGAACTCGCGCGAGGTGCCGTTGAGGTCGGTGCTGTAGCCGGTCTTGAGAATCTTGGCGGCCGTGTCGTCCATGAAAGTCAGGGCCTGACCCAGCGAATAGTCGGGTGCCAGGTTGGCGGTGATGGAGACCGAGCGGCGCTGGCCGAAGTGATTGAGTTCGCGCGGGCTGACGCTCTCGCGTGCCTTCACCAGGGCCGACAGCGGAATCATGATGTCGTTGCGACCGCGCACCTGGATGCGGTCGATGTCCTCGGGCGTGGTGCGGCCGTTGGACTGCACCTGCACGATCACGTCGTATTGCTCGGCGTCGCGCTTGTAGCGGGTCACATTGCGCCCACCCAGCATGGTCTCCAGGGCCTTGGCCACCACCTCGACGCTCACGCCCAGGTCGGCGGCCTTGTCGCGGTCCACCTCGATGCGCAGCTCGGGCTTGTTCAGACGCAGGTCGACGTCGGGCTGGATGATGCCGGGGTTCTTGGCCATCTCGTCCAGGAACTGGCGGGTGACGCGGTTGAGGTTTTCGTAGCTGTCAGAGGTCTGGATCACGAAGTTCAGGGGACGCTCGCGAAAGCCCTGACCCAATGAAGGCGGCGTGATGATGAAAGCGTTGACGCCGGGCAAGCCCCCCATGCGTGGGCCCATCTCGCGCGCCATCTGCAAGGTGGTGCGTTCGCGCAGCTCCCAATCCACCGCACGAAAGATCACACTGGCCTGCGACACCGTGGGGTTGCCCACGTTGCCGAAGATGCGGTCAAACTCTTTGTAGTTCTGACCCATGCGCTCCATGATCTGCGCATAGCGATTGGTGTAGTCCAGCGTGGAGCCGTCGGGTGCATTCACCACCGCCAGGATCGTGCCCCGATCTTCCAGAGGCGCCAGCTCCTGCTTCATGGTGGGCCAGACCGCGGCAATGCCCCAGGCGGCGATGACCATGACCACCAGCACCAGCCAGCGCGCCTGCAGCAGCCAGCCGGCCACGCCGCCCGAGCCGCCGCCCGATGGCGTCCAGCGCGCCGTCACGACCCACCGCAACACCCACTCGTAGCCGTTTGAGAGCGCAGTCAAGGCGCGCTCCATCGTGCGGTCGAACCAGCCCGGCTTCGGGTTGTGTCGCAGCAGCTGGGAACACATCATGGGTGTGAGCGTGAGCGCCACGAAACCCGAGACCAGCACCGCACCGGCCAGCGCCAGCGCGAACTCGGTGAACAGACGCCCGGTACGCCCTGGCGTGAACGCCAGCGGTGCGTACACCGCGACCAGGGTGAAGGTCATGGTGATGACCGCAAAACCGATCTCGCGAGCGCCCTTGATCGCGGCGGAGAAGGGATCGAGTCCTTCCTCGATATGCCGGAAGATGTTCTCCAGCATCACGATGGCATCATCCACCACCAGGCCAATGGCCAGCACCAGCGCCAGCAGCGTGAGCGTGTTGATGGTGAAGCCCGCCAGCGCCATCATGGAGAACGTGCCGATCAGGCTCACCAGAATGGTGACGATGGGAATGATGGAGGCGCGGAAGGTGCGCAGGAAAAAGAAGATCACCAGCGCCACCAGCACCACCGCCTCGGCGATGGTCTGGTAGACGTTCTTGACCGAGCGGTCGATGAACAACGAGTTGTCGTTGGCAACTTCAATGTTCACGCCCGGCGGCAGGTCGGCCTTCAGGCGTGGCAGCATCGCGCGCACGCCGGCCGAGAGGGTCAGCGGGTTGGCGGTGGCCTGGCGGATCACGCCAGCGGAAATGGCGGACTGGCCGTTGAGACGCACCGCGCTGCGCTCGTCAGCCGGGCCCTCACGCACCTGGGCTACGTCGCGGATCTTGACCGGGAAGCCATTGACGTTGCGGATCACGATGTCGCCGAACTGACCTGGGCGCACCAGATCGGTCTGCGAGGTGACGCTGAATTCGCGCTGCTGTGACTCGATGCGTCCGGCAGGCAACTCCAGGTTGCTGCGGCGGATGGCGTCCTCCACGTCCTGCGTCGTGAGGCGATAGCCCGCCAGGCGGTCGGCATCGAGCCAGACGCGCATGGCGTACTTGCGCTCGCCGAAGATGCGCACGTCGGCCACGCCAGTCACGGTCTGTAGACGCGGCTTGACGATACGGTTGATCAGGTCGTTGACCTGCAGGGGGTTGAGGGTGTCGCTGGTAAAGGCCAGCCAGATCACCGGAAAGGCATCGGCCTCGACCTTGGCAATCACCGGCTCCTCAATCGCTACGGGCAGGCGGTTACGCACGCGAGCGGTACGGTCACGCACCTCGGCGGCGGCGGCATCCGCGTCCTTCTCCAGCCGGAATTTGACCGTGATCTGGCTCTGGTCGGCGCGGCTGATGGAGGTGATGACGTCTACCCCGTCGATGCCGGCGATGGAATCCTCCAGCGGCTTAGACACCTGCGACTCAATCACCTCGGCGGAAGCGCCGGGGTATTTGACGGCCACCGTGACCACCGGCTCATCGATCTTGGGGTACTCGCGCACGGTGAGCCGGTTGAAACTGACGATACCCACCAGCACCACCAGCAGGGACAACACGGTCGCCAGCACGGGCCGGCGGATGGAAATCTCAGGCAACTGCATGGGAAGGTCCTGGGTGGGTGGAGGGAATTAACCCGGGGTGCGAGTGCCGGTCACGGCTTGCTGCACGCACGGGTTGGGCCCCGACAAAGCGGGGGCACCGGGGCGTGCGCCCATCGCAGCGGGCGGGCCACCGGGCTTGCCGCCAGCTTGCGGGCGCGAGGCCGCAGCCGAGGCGCCCGCCGCAGCCGCACTGGCAGCGCCTGAAGCAGCGGCAGCCGGCGCACCGGCGCCCGGCCCACCCGGTCCGCCGCGGGGCACGTCGATCACGCGCACGGCGATGCCATCGCGCTGCAAGCGCTGCTGGCCCGCAGTCACCACGGTGTCGCCAGCCTTCAGGCCTTCGATGATTTCCACCTTGCCAGGCTGGCGAATGCCGACCTTGACCTCGGTGCGCTGAACGACGCGGCTGTCCGGCTCGGTGCCAGGCACGACCTTGAAGATGAAAAGCCGAGGCCCCTGGGGCACGATGGCTTCCTCGGGCACGACCAGCGCTTCTTGCCGCTCGCCGAACACCGCCGTCACGCGGGCGAACATGCCAGGACTGAGTTGCTGCTGGCGGTTGTCGATGCAACCGCGCACGCCGATCGAACGGCCGTTGGCATCCACCAGCGGGTCGATGGCCTGCACCACCGCGGTGAACTTGCGCCCGGGCAGGGCATCGATCGCGACCATGGCAACCTGGCCCTTACGCACCTTGGTTTGAAAGCGCTCGGGCAGGCGGTAGTCGACCAAGATAGCGTCCAGGTCTTCGATGTTCACGATGTCGGCGCCATCCTTGAGGTAGTCGCCGACGTTGATGCTGCGGATGCCGGTAATGCCGTCAAAGGGCGCGAGGATGCGCAGCCTGTCGGCCTGCGCACGGGCCAGGGCCAGCTTCGCATCGGCTACTTGCAGCGCGGCGGCGCTTTCGTCGACCGAGCGCTGGCTGATGAAGTTCTGGGCGACCAGATCCTGATTGCGTTTGTGGTTGGCGCGCGCGATAGAGAGTTCGGCCTGGGCCTGGGCCACCTGGGCGCGAGGCAGTTCGTCGTCCAGTTGCACCATCACCTGCCCGCGCTGCACGCGATCGCCATCGCGGAAGTTGATGCGCGCCACACGCCCGCTCACCTCTGGCCGCAGCATCACGCTCTGGCGCGAGCGCAGCGTGCCCACCGTCTGGGTGTCGTCCACCAGCCGGGTCACTGCGACCTGGGCGACTTCGACCCCGGGGGCGCGCGGCGGGCCCGAAGCCGCCGACGCGGGCGCACCGGCCACCGGCGCGGCGGGCTTGCCATCGGCAGCAGGCTTGGCCGGCTGGTTCTGGTACCACCAGGCGGCGCCCGAAGCGGCGGCGATGCCGACGACGGCCACGACGAGGTAGAGGGGTTTGGAAGCCATAGACAGGAACTTTCTTATGACATGCAGGCGGCGATGCGGTGTCGCCGAATCAGCCAATGTAGCAGTGCTTGACCGGGACCGCATTGGGGGCTCTCCGCGCAACCCACTACTGCACTCTCCTAATCGCGCCTGTGCGCACCCCACAGGCTCCCCACACGCACCGTCATCCCCCACCCGGACGGGCCTGCACAGGCCGTCCGCCGAGGGCAGGCACCTTCAGCGGCGCAGCGACATCTCGACGCCGCGATTGGCCAGAGCGTCGGCGCGTTCATTGCCCGGATCGCCGTTATGGCCACGCACCCAGCGCCAGTCGATGCGGTGACCGCCCTGTTGCACCAGGGCATCGAGCTGCTGCCACAACTCGACGTTTTTCACCGGCTGTTTGCTCGCGGTTCGCCAGCCTTTGGCCTTCCAGCCTGGCAGCCACTCGGTGATGCCCTTGAGGACGTACTGGCTGTCCAGGAACAGCGTGACCTCGCACGGGCGCTTGAGTGCCGAGAGCGCCTGGATCACCGCCATCAGCTCCATACGGTTGTTGGTGGTGGAGGCCTCGCCCCCAAAGAGCTCTTTCTCGGTGACGCCGGCCTTGAGCAGAACGCCCCAGCCTCCCGGGCCAGGATTGCCCTTGCAGGCGCCGTCGGTGTAGATCTCGATGGGGTTCACAGGTAGGGTCACGCGAAGTCGTTTCTCAGGAACTGGTGTGGCGCCGGCGCTGCGCACGGTGGCGGCGATTGGCCAGGGGCACCGGGGCGGCTGCCACGGGTGCGCGCCGCTTCCAGGCCGCTCCCATGAGCTTCGCGCCGCGCACGCGCTTGACGGCCACGATGAAGTACGCCGCGCCCAGGATCGGCCACCAGCGCTCGGCCAGCGGGTCCATCCAGTCAAAGCGATCCAGCCACTTCTGCGTGGTGAAGGAAGGCCGCCAGCAGCCAAAGCGCCCGACTTCGACCTCGAAATTGAGCAGCCGCAGCCAATCGCGCAGCCGCCGATAGCCGATGAACTCCCCCGGCTCGGGCAGGAACAGCTCGCCCACGCCCAGGCGCCGCCACAGGCGAGCGCGGTGCTGGCGCAAGCCCCACAGACTGGTGGGATTGAGGCCGCAGATCACGACACGCCCCTCGGGCACGAGCACGCGCTCCACCTCGCGCAAGGTGGCATGCGGGTCCACGCTCAACTCCAGCGTGTGGGGCAAGGCCACCAGGTCCAGGCTGGCGGCGTCAAAAGGCAGGGTGTGGGTATCCAGCAGGACATCGGCCGCACGACCGCAGGGCGCCTCACCGGGTTCCAGGCCCAGCCAACGATGCGGCATGCGGTTGGTGCGCAAGGCCTCGACGGCCGGCAGTCCGAGCTGGATCGCGTGGTAGCCGAAGATGTCCGCCACGGCCTCGTCGAAGGCGGCCTGCTCCCATCCCAAAAGGTAGCCTCCCGGGGGGGACTCGAACCACTGCTGCATTCCTATAATCCGCTCGCTCATGAAGTTACATCCCCTGCCGGCCTTCCAGGACAACTACCTCTGGCTGTTGCAAGACGGCCCCTCGGCACTGGTGGTGGACCCCGGAGACGCGCAGCCGGTGCTCGAGGGCCTGCGGCACGCTGCAACGCGGTTGGACGCGATTCTAGTCACGCACCACCACGGCGACCACACCGGCGGCGTGCGCGCACTGCATGAAGCGACCGGCGCCGTGGTCTACGGCCCCGCGCGCGAGGCCATTCCCGGCCCTTTCGTGCCCGTGCATGACGGCGACACGGTGCAGGCCCTGGGACTGTCATGGACGGTCATCGAGGTCCCGGGCCACACGGCCGGCCATATCGCCTACTACTGCTCCGAGGTCGATGGCGCGCCACTGCTCTTTTGCGGTGACACCCTGTTTTCCGGTGGCTGCGGGCGGCTCTTCGAAGGCACGCCCGCGCAGATGCTGGCCTCCCTGGACCGGCTGGCCGACCTGCCCGGCACCACCCGGGTATGCTGCGCCCACGAATACACCCTGTCCAACTTGCGCTTCGCGCAGGCGGTGGAACCCTCGAACGAAAAGCTGGTCCATTACCTGTCGCACTGTCAGGACCTGCGTGCGCGCCACCTGCCCACGCTCCCCTCGACAATCGCGACGGAGCGGCAGGTCAACCCCTTCCTGCGCACCCGTGAACCCGAGGTGGTTCGTGCGGCGCAGGCCTTCAACGGCGCGGACCCGCGCAACGAGGCCGACGTGTTCGGCGCGATCCGCCTGTGGAAGAACGAATTCAAATGAGATCCATCCTGCTCCTGGCCACTCTGGCCCCAGTCTTCGCACTGGGTCTGGCCGGTTGCGCCGGCGCTCCGGCGCTCGCCCCCGAGCCGCAGGCCGTCCCCGTGGTGAGCGCGTCCGCCAGCAGCAGCGTCCCGGCTGCGGCCACCGCGCCGACGGCGGCAGCGCGTCCCGCCACCGGCACCGACCTGTTGCCCTCGGGCCCGCTGCAACCCATCACCGCGACGGAGGCCTCCGGCAGCAGCGTGGTCACGCTGGAGACGTCGCCCGACCTGTGGGACCGCATCCGCCGGGGCTTTGCCATGTCCGCACTGGAGGGAGACCTGGTGCGACACCACGAGCAGTGGTACTCGAGCCGCCCCGACTACATCCAGCGCATGACCGAGCGCTCGCGCAAGTATCTCTTTCACATCGTCGAGGAACTGGAGCGGCGCGGCATGCCCACCGAGCTGGCCCTGCTGCCCTATATCGAGAGCGCATTCAACCCGCAGGCTGTCTCCAGTGCCCGCGCCGCGGGCATGTGGCAATTCATGCCCGCCACCGGCGCCGAATACGAGCTGCGCCAGAACGTCTTTCGCGACGACCGCCGCGACGTGCTCGCGTCCACCCGCGCCGCACTGGACTACCTGCAGAAACTCCACGCCATGTTCGGTGACTGGCATCTCGCACTGGCGGCCTACAACTGGGGCCAGGGCAATGTGAGCCGCGCCATCACACGCAACCAGCGCATGGGTCTGGGCACCACCTACCTCGACCTGAACATGCCCAACGAGACGCGCCACTACGTGCCCAAGCTGCAGGCGGTCAAGAACATCGTGGCCAACCCGGCGCAATTCAGCGCAGAACTGCCCCTGATCGAGAACCACCCTTACTTCCAGTCCGTCACCATCACGCGCGACATCGACGTGGCGCTCGCGGCTCGCCTGGCCGACGTGCGGCTGGAGGACTTCAAGGCACTCAATCCTTCCCTGAACCGCCCGGTCATCCTGGCGGCGGGTACGCCCCAGATCCTGCTGCCCTGGGACAACGCCACGGTGTTCCAGCGTAATTTCGAAGGCCACACCACCGGCCGCTACGCCAGCTGGACGGCCTGGACCGCTCCATCCACCATGACCGTGGCCGAGGCCGCGCGCCGCGTGGGCATGAGCGAGGCGGACTTTCGCAGCATCAACAACATTCCCCCGCGCATGTTGATTCGCGCTGGATCGACCGTGCTCGCACCGCGCGGGGCCGCGGTCGTGGCGGATGTCACCAGCCGCATCGCCGACAACGCCCAGCTCAGTCTGGCCCCAGAAGTGAGCACCCGTCGCACCACGGTCAAGGCGGGCAAGCAGGATTCGGTGGCTTCGATCGCCTCGCGCTACCGCGTGAAGGCCGCAGACGTGGCCCGCTGGAACGGGGTGGAGCCCTCTGCGCACTTCAAGCCGGGGCAGGCCGTGGTCCTGGAACTGCCGGTGCGCACTGCCAAGGCCCCAGGCAACGCGAAGACGATGGCCGCCAAGAGCAATGGCGCCAAGACGCGCTCAGGCAGCAAGCCGGTGGCACGCGTCGCGACACGCTGACGACCCCACACGCACCGCCGCCCAGGCCCGCTCAGACGCGAAACCGTTCCTTGGCGCGGCGAGCGAACACATTCGTGAAGGTACGCACCAGCTCGATGCGGCCCGCGGCCACGCCAGCATCAAAAGCCACCAGCGTCCTCAGCGCCGTGCGTGCGCCCTCCGGACTGAGGATGCCGTCGGGCGAGATGGACTCGCGTAGCTTCTCGAAGGAGGCCAGGTACAGCGCCCGGTCCCCCAGCAGATAGGCCTCGGGCACGGTCTTCACGATGTCGCGCGGACCCGCCGTCTGCAGCCACTTGAGCGCATGCACCGTGGCGTGCGCCAGCGCCTGGCACACCTGCGGATACCGCTCGAGGTAGTCCTGGGGGGCGTACAAGCAGGCAGCGGGCATGGGGCCGCCGAACACACGTTCGGTGCCCTTGAGGGTGCGCGCGTCGCTCACGATGCGCACCTCGGCACGCTGCTCCAGCACGGTCATCGCCGGGTCGTGGTTGCACAGGGCGTCGATCTGGCCGGCGCGCAGGGCACTCTGCGCCAGGGCCGAACTGCCCACACTGACGAAGCTCGCCTCCTCCGGCTTCAGTCCGGCCAGGGCCAGTACCCGCTTGGCCATGAGGTGCGATGTAGACCCTGGCGCCGACACCCCGATGCGCAAGCCACGCAGGTCGGCAGGACTGCGGAAATTGGGCACGGTACGCGTGGACACGCCTAGGGCAATGGCCGGCGCACGCCCCTGCAACACGAAGGACTGCATCGCCTGGCCACGCGCCTGCATCGCGATCACCTGGTCGAAGGTGCCGCAGGACACATCGGCAATACCGCTGGGCCCCTCGATCAGCTCCACTTCCAGCCCCTCGGCCTTGAAGTAGCCCAGTTGCTCCGCGATGGTCAGCGGCAGGAAGGGCAATTCGGCCTTGCCGGGCACCGCGATGCCGACCCGCGTCTTCTCCAGCCGCGACTGGGCCCGCGCAGGCGCCCACACCGCCGCCGCGGCCACCAGGGCTGCGGCTGCCGAGAAGGTGCGCCGACTGATGCGGCCGTGGGTCATGGGGGTGCGATCTCCGGGCTCGAGGGAGATGGCAGGTTACGGTGCGCGCGCGCGCACCGCATCGGGGCGATCCCCGTCGGGGTTTACACCGAAAGGTGGGAACCTTCTTAGAAAAGACCCGAGAACAGGAGGGCGATGTTCGCGCCCAGGGCGGCCACCCACACCAGGCTGCGCAGCGAGGCACGGCCCGAGAGATACGCCCAGATGTACACGATGCGCAAAGCCACAAACGCCACGGACAGTGCGTCGGCGATGGCCTGGTTGGCCCCCATTTGGTGGGCCACCAGCACGGCGCCGACGAAAAGCGGCAAGGCCTCAAAGCTGTTGGACTGGGCGGCGTAGGCCCAGGCGGCCCGGCCTTCCTGCCGCGCCTGCCAGGCTCGCGGGTTGACATTGTCGTAGCCGCCCTCGCGGCGTGAGCGGCCAAAGCCGTCCTTCTTGGCCAGCCCCGTGCAGACGATGGGCAGCAGGGCCGCCACCAGCAGACAGGCGTAGGACACAGTGAAGTGGGACACGGTCATCGGGGGGCCTTTCTTCGTTCTTGTTCGTCAATCCAGCGGCGGGTCAGCGGCGATCCACCAGGGCGTGGGCAATGGTGCCAAGGTCCACGTACTCGAGCTCGCTACCCGCAGGCACACCACGCGCCAGGCGTGTGACCGACAGGCCGCGGGCCTTGAGCGCCTCGCCGATCACATGCGCCGTGGCCTCGCCCTCGGCGGTGAAGTTGGTGGCCAGGATCACCTCCTGCACCTCGCCCGAGGTGGCGCGCTCAAACAGCGCCGCCAGGCCGATGTCGCGCGGACCGATGCCGTCGAGCGGACTGAGCTTGCCCATGAGAACAAAGTACAGGCCGCGGAACGCGCCGGTGCGTTCCACCGCCGACTGGTCGGCCGGGGTCTCCAGCACGCACAGCTTGCTGCGGTCACGTTGCGGGTCCGCGCACGTCTCGCAGACCTCGTCCTCGGTGAAGGTATGGCACAGAGCGCAGTGGCGGGTGCGGCTGGCGGCAACCTGCAGGGCCTGCGCCAGCATCTGCGCGCCTTCGCGGTCATGCTGCAGCAGGTGGTAGGCCATGCGCGAGGCCGTCTTCTGGCCCACGCCCGGCAGGCGGCGCAAGGCCTCGATCAACGCGGGAAGACTATGGCTCAATCGCGCCCCCACGCTCGGCACTGCGTGTCCGTCGCTGCCCCCCGAGGGGGTGCGAGCTTGCTTGGGGCGGCCCGGCGCTGCGCTCTCACGTTGGATCGGCCACTCAGAAAGGGAACTTCATGCCACCGGGCAGGCCTGGCATGCCGGCGGTGAGCTTGCCCATTTTTTCCTGCGAGGTCTCCTCGGCCTTGCGTACCGCGGCATTGAAGGCAGCGGCCACGAGATCCTCGAGCATGTCTTTGTCATCGGCCAGCAGGCTCGGATCGATGGTCACGCGCTTGACGTCGTGCTTGCAGGTCATGGTGACCTTCACGAGACCGGCGCCGGACTCGCCGGTGACCTCGATATTGCCCAATTCGTCCTGGGCCTTCTTGAGGTTTTCCTGCATGGCCTGGGCCTGCTTCATGAGGCCGGCGAGTTGTCCTTTGTTGAACATGGGGAGATTTCCTTTAGCTGTGGGGGCTGCTCGAGTGAACCGGCTTGATGCTTCCGGGCACGATTTTCGCGCCAAAGTCCTGGATCATCTTTTGTACGAAGGGGTCGGCCAGGATCAGGGCCTCGGCCTCACGCTGTCGCTCGGAGGCGGCATGCGCATTGCGCCGGGCCGGGCTG
Organism: Pseudomonadota bacterium; assembly: GCA_041159245.1. Classification (GTDB taxonomy): domain Bacteria; phylum Pseudomonadota; class Gammaproteobacteria; order Burkholderiales; family Burkholderiaceae_C; genus Ramlibacter. Next base: position 44,033 of record JBEAZV010000043.1, on the reverse strand, counting down.
TCGGTGACGGGGCCCACCTCCACGCCCAGCGTGACTTCATGACCCGCCGCCTGCAAGGCCGCCTGCAGACGCTCGCGGGTCGTGGGCTGGTTCAGGGATTCGCGCTCGACGCGCAGCAGCCAGTGGTCGGTATCACGCCCCACCAGCTGCGATTGCAGCGCCAGCTCGCGCACCAGCGCCGTGACCGTCTCGGCCACCACCAGCGCCTGCACGGTGGCATGCCAGAAATCACCCTCCTGCGTGTGCACGAAACCAGTGGCCGGGCGCACCGCAGCCGACTCGCGCGGAGACTCCGCTTGCACGCGTACCGGCACGCCCAGCACCGGGCTGCCGGGGCGCCCGTCGATGGTCACTGGCGCACGTGCAGGATCCGGACGCACGCGCGGCGCCACCACGGGCAGCACCTGGCCAGCCGGTGCATCGACCGCAGGCATGGCGCTGATGGTGGCCATCGGGGCAGCGGGCGCCGGCGCCACGGGAGGACGGGAGGCTGCCGGTGCGGCCTGGCGTGACGGGGGCGTGGAGGCTGCTGGCGCAGCGGCCGCGAGGGGGGACGCCGCGGGTCGGCTCAGGGGTTCAGGCGGGCTTTTTTTTTCAGCCGATGCCGAGGGCGAGGAGGAGGCGCCGGGCTTGAAGGCCAGCAACCGCAGCAGCACCATCGTGAGCGCCGCGTATTCGTCCGGCGCCAGGCCCAGCTCCTGGCGACCATGCAGGCACAGGCTGTAAAGCAGCTGGGTCTCGTCCGGCGGCAGCAGACTGGCCAGGCGGGCTATTTCGGCGGCCTCGGGATCGCTCGGATCGGTCGCCTGCGCCGCGGCGGGCACGGCCTGGATCACGGCCATACGTTGCAGCACTGCGGTCATGTCTTCCAGGGTCGAGGCGGCGCTCAGGCCGTTGTGCCGCAGCGCCTCGCACGTCTGGACCACCGTGGCGCCGTCGGCAGCCGCCAGCGCCTCCACCAGCCGCAGCACATGGCCTCGGTCGGCGCTTCCGAGCATCTGGCGCACCGCGGCCTCCTCGATCTGGCCACTGCCAAAGGCGATGGCCTGATCGGTGAGCGAGAGTGCGTCGCGCATGGAGCCGCGAGCGGCGCGTGACAAGAGGCGCAGGGCCGGCAGCTGCGCGGGCACGCCCTCGGCTTGCAGCACGCGGGCCAGGTGTTCCTGCACCGTCTCGGGCGCCATGGGCCGCAGGTTGAACTGCAGGCAGCGTGAGAGCACCGTCACCGGCACCTTCTGCGGGTCGGTGGTGGCCAGCACGAACTTGAGGTATTCGGGCGGCTCCTCCAGCGTCTTGAGCATGGCGTTGAACGCGTGGCCCGTGAGCATGTGGACCTCGTCGATCATGAAGACCTTGAAGCGCCCCTGCACCGGCTTGTAGACGGCTTGCTCCAGCAGCTGCTGGACTTCGTCGACGCCTCGGTTGGAAGCGGCATCGAGCTCGGTGTAGTCGACAAACCGTCCGGCGTCGATGTCGGTACAGGCCTGACACACGCCGCATGGTTCGGCGGTAATGCCGCCTTGGCCGTCAGCGCCCTGGCAATTGAGGGACTTGGCCAACACGCGCGACACGGTGGTTTTGCCCACGCCGCGCGTGCCGGTAAAGAGGTAGGCGTGGTGCAGCCTCTGCTGCGTGAGGGCGTTGGTCAGGGCCTGCACCACATGCTCCTGGCCCACCATCTCGCCGAAGGTGCGCGGACGGTATTTGCGGGCCAGGACGAGGTACGACATCCGCCGGATTCTACGGCGCGCGCCGGGAGCCCTTCCGGGCCGACGGACCGCCCTCGCCTACAATCTCCGGTGACGGGCCTCCCCGCATGGTGAAGCGGCCAACCGGGTCAGGTGGGGAACCAAGCAGCCCTAACTGTGGAGCCAGTGCCGGGGGTAAGGCTCGTCAACTTCTTTGAGGCTTTGCGTTTCGGATCAACGAGTTACGTTGATTTGGAGGTGCCAAAGTCGCTGTGTGTATCACCTGTGTGTGACACGTTGACCCCAACGTGGAGTGAACATGCTTGTAGCGCGCCTGAGTCAGTGCATCGCCGTCCTCGCGCTGTTCGCCGCGCAGACCTGCTATGCACAGGCACCGGACGACCGGGTCGCGTTCGTGATCGGTAATTCCGGTTATCCCGGGCCCTCAGCGCTGAAGAACCCGCGCAACGACGCCCACGCGATCGATGCCCAGCTTCGGCAGCTCGGGTTTGAAACGCATCTTTTCCTGGACATCAAATCTGAGGACCTGGCCACCATCCGCCAGGCCCTGGAAAAAAGAATCCGCAGAAACTCAGTACTTTTCTTTTATTACGCCGGCCATGGCGTCCAGATCGACGGACGCAACTACCTGGTTCCGATCGACACTCGTACCGGCAGCGTCGATCACGTCGCAGAGGATGCTTTCTACCTCGGCGATATTCTTTCGTCGATTGAAAAGAAGCGCCCCAAGCTGGCGACGGTCATCCTGGACGCGTGCAGGGACAACCCTTTCAAGACTGACGGCAACGCACCCAAGTTCTCCAAAGGATTGGCCCGTGTCGATCCCCCTTCATCGACCGTGGTGTTCTATGCGACCCGACCGGGCGGTGTCGCCGCAGATGGTTCTGGGGACAATGGTCTCTTCACCCAGTCCTTGCTCGAAGAACTTCGTCGACCTGACCAGCCGCTCGAAGTCATTTTCAGAAAGACTTCCACCAAAGTTTATGAAGTGAGCAAGAGCGAGCAGGAGCCCTGGGTGGAGGGCGTCATCCGCCAGGAGTTCCTGATCTCCAAGCTCCCACCACCGCCAGCCGCCCAGACTGCGGAGTCGGTCGCAAGCCCTTCCAGCGTAGCGCCGGCCGAAGAACCCAAGACCGTGCTGTCAGCGCTGGACGTAGCCGCAATATCCGACAGGCGCCGAAGCCTCCAGACCTCGCTGACGAAGGACACAAAGACGTCCTTCATTTGTGATGCAGGCGGCTGCTACGACTATGCCCAGTGGGCCAAGTCATTGACCGATCCACAGAATCTTGAAAAGCTGAACGCGAGGCTTTCGCAGCTTGCAGCTTCAAAAGCAGCTTCGGTATGCGTGTTCAACATCCTCCAAGACAGCTGCACGGATGCGCCGCCCAAGCTGTGGATCATCTATCCGCTGATCTTCACGCGTCCCACCACGTTCCGCGGCTATGGCTTCACGGAAGCAAAGGTCACGAAAAACGGTGGTCTCAGTTTTGAGGTGAAGCCGATTTTCTATGCCGGCCAAACCAGGCGAGACGGATGCTTCGCCGCCGCAGGTAATTTGTTGTTCACGCTCGATCAGATTAGTCTCGATGTGGCCCGGCACACCTGCTTCAATGTGATCGTCCCGGCATCCATCAAGAACAGCTTTCAGGTGCTGTACGCAGACCTGAACAAAAGAGAAATCGTCGCGAAATGGGACCTGTCAATGATCAGCGTCTTAGCAGCAGGCGGTGGCAGTGAAGTGATCAAAATCAGTTTTTAGATTTCTACGTCTGCCGCCATCCGGCCAGGCTTTTGCCCCGTCTCTCAAATCGGGCGAGCCCGCAGATTCCGCTCAATCTTCACCAGTACCAGGATCAGGCTGACGAGGAGGAAGGCGCCGAACAGGCCGCTGGCGGCATACAGCTTCATCATGGCCCCGGCTTTGGCGCCGGCGACCCGAGCATTCTCTCGACGCTCGAAGGCTTTGCGTTCTTCTCGCTGCTTTTCAAAGAACTCGGGGTAAAGCTCCACCGCAGTATTGAAAAATTTGCCGAAAGTCTCACCGCCATCCTCCTTTTTTTGGAGCGCGGTGATGATGTCCTTGTCGGTGAGCGCGAGCGTGAAGAATTCGGTCTGTCCCTTGGCGTAGGCCAGCACGCTCGCCTCGTTCTGAGGCTCGACCGCCAAGGTCGTTGCCTTGCGACGCAGGCTGGCCTTGAACCCCTCAGGGTTGCTCAGATTCTTCTGAAACTGCGCCAGAAAATCAGACACCGTCTTGAGCTGCTTGCTCAATTCTTCGTCCAGGGCCTTGGTTTCGGCCTTGGGCGCACCGGGCTTCGATGAGGCGGGCGCTGCAGGCGCCGCAGCCGGGCCGTCCTCCAGCGACTTGCGCAGCTCCTGAAGCAGCGCCTTGGAGTCCACCTTCTCGGGCTTGTAGCTCTCCTCGGACGCGCCCAGATCTTTGACCCCGTAGACGGCAAAGCCGACGGCCGCGATCAGGCTGATCGCCAGAACGAGCAGGATGACGACCCGCAGGATGGCCAGGAACGCGTTTTCCAGTTTGCCGCCGAAACCCACACCCGAATCACTCATTGAATACTCCTTAAGGCATACATGCCGATTTGGTTTTCGTTGTCATATTAAACATCAAGTCAAGAGCGCTTAAGGGTGGGCTTTGCATTCGCGCCGCAGGTGCCGTAGGGCCTGGCGCGGCCAGGTTGGCTACAGTGGCGGCTGTTGCATCGCACCCAGGAGTTTCACGTGTCCCTCTCGCTGCCCGCCCCCGGATTGGAGTTCTTCGCAGACCTGAGCGTCGCGGTCGATCGCCCGCAGGAGGTGGGCGACACGCTTGAGGGGCTGCGGCGCGTGGTGCCGATCCTGGGCGGGGAAGTCCAGGGAGACGGCTGGAGTGGACGCGTCCTGCCCGGAGGCGCCGACTTCCAGCGAATCCTCGGCGGTACCGTGGCCCACCTGGACGCCCGCTACATCATCGAGACCGACGGCGGCGACCGCATCTTCGTTCAGAACCGCGCGATACGCGCTGCCTCGGCCGAGGTGACGGCCAAGCTGCTGCGGGGCGAGCCAGTAGATCCCTCGCAGGTGTATTTCCGCTGCAGCCCCAGCTTCGAGACCGCATCCAAGGCCCTGGGCTGGATCAATCAGCGCCTCTTCGTAGGCACAGGCGCGCGGCACCCGGACCGCGTAGTGCTGCGTTGCTACACCTTGACCTGAGCGCCGACGCGCTCAACGCACGGTCTTGGCGTCCTGACCGAACAGAATCGCCCGCGCCTTCTCGTCCACCGTCGGCGCCTGGTTGATCGTGGCGGCCAGCGCATAGACCCGCTGCGTGGCAGGCCGGGCACCGATGCGCGCGAACCAGGCCGCCAAAGCAGGAAAGTCCTTGAGGTCCTGGCGTTGTCGCTCGTACGGGACGATCCAGGGATAGCAGCTCATATCGGCTATCGAATACGCATCGCCGCAAATGTAGGCACGACCATCGGACAGGTGCTTGTTCAACACCCCGTACAGGCGCCCGGTTTCCTTCACGTAGCGGTCAATGGCGTACGGGATTTTTTCTGGCGCGTAGTGCCCGAAATGATGGTTCTGCCCCGCCATCGGCCCCAAGCCTCCCATCTGCCAGAACAGCCACTGCAGGCAGGCCTGGCGCCCGCGCAGGTCCTGGGGGATGAACTGGCCCACCTTGTCCGCGAGATACAGCAAGATGGCGCCCGACTCGAACAAGGGCACCGGCGCGCCGCCGTCGACCGGTGAGTGGTCCAAGATGGCCGGAATCCGGTTGTTGGGGGCGATCTTCAGGAAGTCCGGGGCGAACTGCTCCCCCTTGCTGATGTTCACCGGCTTGAGGGTGTAGGGCAGGCCTGCCTCCTCCAGGAACATCGTGATCTTGTGGCCGTTGGGCGTGGTCCAGTAATACAGGTCGATCATGTCGGGCATCTTAGCGGCGCAGCCGCAGGGGTTAGGGGTTGAGCGCCGCCCGCACGGTGCGGGCGAAGCGTGCCTGGCGCACCGGGGAGCTCACTGCCGGTACAGGGAGCCGCTCAATGCCGGCACGCGCCAGAGAGTCCATGCGCTCGCGCGCTGGCGGGTGGGTGGACGCCATCAGCGCCACGCGCGGGTCGGCAGTGCCCAGAGCGTCTAGCCGCTCCAGCACGGACAACGCCGCCGACGGGTCGTAGCCGGCGCGCGCCAGCAGCTGCACCCCCAGAAGGTCGGCCTCGTGCTCGCTAGCGGCATCCAGGCCCCGCGTGTAGAACTGCGCGCTGGCCCGGCTCAGGCCCGGGTCCACCCGCAGCCCGCGCACCACCGTCTCGGACTGGCGCGAGCGCAAAATGACTTGGTAGTGGTGCTCGCGCACGACATGGGCGATCTCGTGGGCCAGGACGGCTGCGAATTCGTCCTCGGAGGAAAGCTGCCGCAACAGGCCCGACGTCACCAGCACGACGCCGCCGGGGGCCGCGAAGGCATTGATCGCGTCGGTGTCCAACACGCCAAAGCGCCAGGTGCGCGAGGCGTCCACTCGCGACGCGAGATGGCCTCCGACCAGGTTCACATAGCGTTGCACGTCCTGCGAGGTATGCAGCGGCGCCACGCCCATGACCCGTGCAACCCAGTGCTGACCCGCGGCTTCTTCCTCGCTGCGGGAAGCCGTTGCCAGCTCCGTAGTGGCCTGCGCATTGAGAGCGCCCGCGGTCACAAACTGCATCAATTGCCCGGGCTCCGGTCGAAACGCGGGCAGGCGATCGGCCGCCTGGTGGTCACTCCGACCTTCGATCAGATCCTGCGCGGACATGCTGCGCGCAGCGGAGGTCGCCACGATGTTGTGGGTTCCCAGCCGACCGGTGTCCATGGCAGTAGCGGGCGAGGACGTCGCCAGCTTGACCGCGGAGATACGCACCCACCCCCGAGCGCTACCCGACTCCACTTCCAGCCAGAAACCCTGGCGCCGCAGCACACGGGCTGACGCGCCCTGGCGCACTTCGGCCAGGCCCCGTGCCTCGCCATCGGGTGCAACACGCAGCACGCTGTTGGCCACGAAGGTTTGCGCACTGGCCAGTCGGGCTGCCAACAAGGCCAGTCCGAGGATCCATACGCTCAGGGGTCTGGACGTCATTTTCCCCGCAGGACGCTGACCGCTCGGGTAAAGCGAGCATTGCGAGCCTGCCGGCTTTCGGCGGATATCGGCAAGCGCTCAATCCCCGCCCGCACGAGATAGTCGATTCGCTCGCGAGCCGAGGGGTGTGTCGATGTCAGCAGCGACATGCGCGAATCTCCGTGGGCCATACCATCGAGCTTTTCCAGCACGGTGAGATGCGCTGAAGGGTCATAGCCCGCGATGGTCATCAGTTGCACGCCAATCAGGTCGGCCTCGTGCTCGGTACCCTTGTCGAGTCCTCGTGCATACAGCACTGCGCTCGCTTTGGTCAGGGCAGCAAATTCAGCCGCATCCTGACCCAGATCCGCCTGGAGACTCTTCATGGCGGTCTCGGCGTTTCGCTGCCGCAAAATCGCCTGGTAGTGGTGCTGTCGGGTGACATGGGCGATTTCATGGGCCAGAACGGCACCGAGCTCGTCCTCCGACCCGAGCTGCTTTAGCAATCCGGTCGTCACCAGGACAAACCCCCCGGGCGCCGCGAAGGCGTTGACTGACTCGGTGTCGATCACGCCAAATCGCCAGGTCTGCTTGGCGTCGGTCTTGGAAGCAATCAAGCCACCCACCAGATTGACGTATTTCTGCAGCGCCTGAGACGGATGCAGGGGCGCCACACCGACAATGCGAGCCACCGACGCACGACCCACAGCTTCTTCGTCGTTGCCGGCATAGGCGGCCACAGCCACCAGGCCTGCAAAGAGTGCGCAGGCGACCCGCTGCAAGAGGGCCTTACATGTCTTCATCGGCGGCCCTGCGACGTCTGGCGCGAGATGAAGAAGGCGCTGGCGCGGGCTCGGCGCCACGCCCGCCCGAGGACACCTCCGAGCGTTCGATCGCGGGTGTTACTGGCGCCTCCGCTGCGGTCGCCTGCCCCTTGAGGAAAACGGCCAACCTGACCTCGCCCAATCCCCCCTCCTTCGCGAACTGCGCGATCTGCAGTGCGTCGGCACGCACGGCACCGAGCCGATCGACAGCGGTGTCATCGCTGCGCCCATTGATCAGATCTTCAGCGGAGAGGCCGCGCGCCGCTGACGAGGCCACGATGTTGCCGCCCCCGAGCCGTCCGGTGTCGATCGAAGTCGGCCCTGTGGGCGTGGCAAGCTTCACCGCCGAAATCTTCACCCACCCCTTGATGGAGCCGGCTTCTACCTCTAACCAGAAACCCTGGCGCCTGACCACCTTGACTGCGGTGCCACCCTTAGCGTCCCCCACCACCTTGGCCGCAACCTCGGGCGCCGCAAGCACGGGCGTATCTGCGGTGAAGGTCTGGGCCCAGCCCGGGCTGCAAGCCAAAGCCAGGCACGCCGCGATTCGTCGCAGGCAGATACGGGTTAGCCCACGAGCTTTCACGCTCAACGTCCCAACTGCGTGCGCAAAATACTCACGATCTTGTCGGACGCCACATCCGCTGATCGCGCCATGACCGCGCGGATGGCGTCGGTCTGGTTCGTTGCCGTCCCCTGTGCACGCCCGTCGGCAACGGCAACCGGCTCGGGCAGAAGTTCTGAGACGTCGTACATCTGCACGCGCACCATGGACGATGCGAGGTCGCGACCGTCCGGATTCTTTCCGTAGCCATCCACGTCTACCGAAGCGATGATCAGATAGCGAACCGACACCGCGCACTGCTGCAGCTTCGAGATGATCTCGCCCAGCGTTTCGTCGGGAAGTTTGGCGTCGGCCGATTCGGCGAACTTCTCGCCAAAGTCCGCCGAGTTAGGCAGCCGACAAGGTGCCACCGCCAATCCGTACGGCGTGGCACGGATGGTGTTCTGCGAGAGTGTCTGGCCGATGCGGGTGATCAGGTCGGTGGTGTTACCCGGCACATATTCGATCGCGTCGCGCTTGGTGGTGGTCGAGCCCCCGCGCTCACGCCGCACTTCGGCGGTGACCATGGCGCCACTGCTCGTACTCTCAGCGGTGGCGGCGCGGGTGGGATCCACCGCGGGACCACCTGCGCGATTTTCACCCGTCGTGCCCGAGGAATTACGGGTGATCTCGACCCGGCGCTCGTCGAACCTCTTGATGCTGGCCGCCTCCCGCGCCAGGGCCAGAAACAGCACGCGCTGGCCCGCCGCGGCGGTCATGCGCGGCTGGCTCACTCCGCCGCCGGGGGTTGCCCCGCCAGAACCACCGGCCGTACGGATGATCGAGTCCACCTGACCCCATTGAACGCTGGCGCGTATGCGCACCGTGTACTTGCGCTCTGCTTCTTGGTGGCGTTCGTCCAGCACCGTCACCTCGGTGATGATGAGGTCGGCTCGCTCCTCGAAGGACTTGCGCATGCTGTTCACCACGTCGGCCTTGGGCCCGGTCACGCGCGAGAGGGCTGTATTCAGAGCCACCAACTTCGCCGCAGCCAGTGCACGGTCACGCACAGACTGGCTCATGCCGCCCGAGAACAGACCGCTGGGCACATCGACCGAAGCGCTAGCCTGAACAAACGGGCTTTGCTGATAGGCGTCGGACTGCGCCATCGCCCCACCAGCACCCACCAGCCCGCAGAGGATCAGGGCACCGCTCACACACCATCGGCGCAGCGGAGAAAAAAATGCGGTCATCGTAGAGTCTCCAAGGTCTTGAGAATGGCATCCATTTGGGGTTTGGCCTCGTCCATGTTCACGCCCACCGATGCCAGTAGGGCCTTGTCGCGGCGTCGAATGCCATGAAACAGATTCGAAATGGCTTTCTCCATCGCCGACTCGAAAAACTGGAAATCGCGCGAGGGCGTGGAGTCGTCAATCGAGAACAGGCGATCGGTATCGACCGAGGCAGCGCGCAGGGCGGCGATGGGTTTGTTATCGAGATCCAAAAATTCCACGAGCACCCGGATCCCACGGCGCACATAGACAAAGCCCTGGCGCTGCACCGGCTGCACTTCGCGGCGAACCAGATCGACCGTGATGCGCACCCGCAGACTGATCATGTCCGCCGGCGGCGGCTGCTGCGGCAGGTTGCCGTAATCAGCCACCTGGAATTGGAAGCGGTTCAGGGCATCGGTATTGGCATAGGGCAGCACGCCGATGTCCAGACCGCTGCACAACTCGGCGCTGGCAATGACGCCAACCAACTCCGAGGTGAGCAGGCGATCAATCCGGAACTGTCTCAGCGCGTCGGCCGCTGCCGGCGCGATCTGCACCGGCAGCACGCGCACGAACTGGTCGTTGTAGCCGTCTTTCCAATTGGCGAAGCGCTTGGTGCGGTTGACGAAAATCGACCGGATGCTCGGGCCCGAACCGGCGTGGAAGGTCTCGGCCACCTGGGTGGCAGCCCCCACCGACCAGCCTTCCACCTGCTGGCGCTCCATGCGCCCGCCATCGAGCGCCTGCTTCAGATAAAACGGGAAGGCCCCGAGAATGCGCCAGTAGCCATTGCCATCCAAAATGCTGATCAAACCGGTGGCACACACCAAGTAGTAGGCGTGCGCAAAGGTCGCACCGTCCTCTAAGGTGGTGGGCAAGGCGTTGACCATCTCGAAGTCATACACCAGAGACAAGGCGGTGGTCTCGTCGCGCTGCAAGGACTGGCTGCCGGTCAAGAACCGCACACCCACCGCATTGTCCTCGCGCAGACCCGCCGCCACGCGTTGGGTCATCCAGGTCAAAGCGCGCGCATCCATCAGCCGGTGACCATTCTTCTGGGCCAACTGCGACAGGACTGGAAACAACAGACCGGACGCCGCCGCGGAGGCGCCTGCGTTCAGACCGACACCGAGCCAGACAGGGGGCGTGGAAGGCCTTGCGCGGCCCGCAAGAGCCGGCCCCGGCGCGGTCGCCCATGCGGCAACGCCCGCCATGAGCGCGAGCATGCGGCGACGCGGGTTCAGGTCCGTGGGTGCAGTCTTCACTTGGCGGTCATCATGTCGCTGAGCATCGACGTCGAGCTCTTGTCGTCCTCTTGGGTCGAAACGTTTCGCGCCCGGGCCGCCTGCTGAAAGCTGTTGTAGGCCCGGCATGACCGCACCGACGCTGCATCCAGGTCGGCAAAGACCTTGGTGTACTTGGCCGCAGCCATCATGCCGCCGCCGCCGCCGAACATCGCAGAAAACATCTCCTGAACGACTGCGTTGCGCGCCCGGGTCAGGCCCACCGCGGCGGCGCCTTGCAGCTGACGCACTTCGCTCAAGGCCGCCGCCTCAGGCGCCTCAGCGGTCTTGGCAGCCGCCGCCATCAAGGCCATGCGCTGCTGGATGGCGGGGTTGGGAATGAACTCGCCCTCGCGGTTGCCCTGTCCCGACTCGGTCTGCTTCAGGTTGGCCTGCAAGTCGCCATAGGTGCGAGACATCTGCTGCGAATTTGCGATCACCTTGGTGCCGACCTGCTCGGCGCGGTTGACCAGCTGGGTGGCGGCTGCGGCGGTACGTCCTTCCTGTGTGGACACGAACTGCTGCCGGTACGCCTGCTGGGCGCCATCGATGCCGTCGGCCGCCGCCTTCATGTTCTGAGCGAATGGACCCAGCTGCGACTGCGCGCGCGGGTGCTTACCCAGAATCACCTTGAGCGTTTCAGGTAACAGGATCACGGCGTAGTAGTTGCCGGGGTCCACCGATTTCGTCGACGGCTCCTGCTTGTACTCGTCGGGATTGGCGCCGCACTGGCGGTACTGGCCCAGGGCCTCGCCCATCGACACCGGCACACCGCCCTCACCTGTCGCGTGCAAACGGGCCCACAGGCAGTTGGTCGGAATGTGCTTGTTGCTTCGCATCTCCTGCGCAAGGCGCAGCCATGCGTTGGGCTCCTTGGCCAAATTCGGCATGGCCCACAGCGCCAGCACCAGCATGGCGCGAGCGTCATCCGCCAGTTGCGGGTCACGCCGGTTTTGGGACTCGGCAACGATCTCCGCCAACAACTCTGGCTCGGGCCAGGCCAAAAAGGTCGAAAACAGTGCGTTGCCCCGCTTGGTCTCGAAGGAACCGCTGAACGACTGCAGGTTGGGGATGGACTCGCTGGTGCGGGGCCGGCTCAGGGCACTGAAGGCTTCGTTGAAGAACTGCTCCCCCGAAACCTTGAAATGCGTCAGCACCAGCTGATCCACCTGCGCAGGCGGACGAGAGGTCGTGGCCACCATGTGCACGCTGCAGACGTTCAGCCCCTGCGGTTCGTTGTTCCGCCCGGCCGCCGGTCGGCCAGTGTTACCCGGTAGGCCAACACCGGGCATCGGAATTCCGGGCATGGCCGGGGCAGCGGCGCCACCTCCGGGTTGGGGCGGAGCGATCTTCTGGAGCTGCTGCAGCAATTTATCGAATTGGGCGTGTGCCGGTGAGGCAAAAACAACGCAACAAACCGCGCACAAAAGTACCAAATAATTAGAAAACAGGCCGGCCGTGAAAGTAGATATGACGCTGGACTTTTTCATTGGAGAAACTTCAAAACAGATGTCTTTTTGATTTGTATCACACGATTACACTCGGCAGCTGTTTGTCGCCCCCCCCAGTAACGCGCCTCCTGCGAACGCTCGTCGATGCTCAGATTTTTCCGGTCGCTGACCGAGGGCCTCAAGGCACTGTTCGGGCAACAGATCCCGATCCTGTACTCGCTGGCGATGCGCGGCGTCGATGTGAGTTATCTGGGTGCGTCCTGGACCGCACGCCTGTCGCGGGTATGGGGTGCGAAGGTGCTTCTGTCTGTGGGTTTACTAGCCACTGTGTCGGCTCTGGCCCTGTTTGCTGCGAACCGACTCACACCCGACGCGCCCTCGCCCGCCCACGACGCCATCCTCAAGCTGCGGCACACCAGCCCGGTGCCCTCGCCCGGCGTCTTGATCGTGGACATCGACGAGCGCTCTCTGGCCCTGCTCGCACCGGAGCACGGTCGGTGGCCGTGGCCGCGCAATGTGCTGGCCGACGGCGCTCAAAAGCTCACCGATCTGGGAGCCCGCGCCGTCCTGCTGAACGTCATCACCTCCGACCCCGACAAATCCAATCCGGACGGGGATGCCGCCCTGGACGTCACCGCGCAGTTGAACCGCGCCATGGCCTTCCCCATGGTGCGACTGAATCCAGAGAACGACACCCGCAGCCAACTGAAGGTATCCGCCTTGCCGGGTGCTCAGGTGTCGCCCGAGCACGCGAGCAACACGATCGCCATCCTGCTGCCGATGTTCGAATCCATGCATGACCGCATGGGTGTGGCCAACCAGCGGCCTGACGACGATGGCGTGGTGCGCAAGTACCCGCTGGTATGGAAAGAAGACCACTTCACCCTGCCCTCCGTCGTGGGGCGCACGATCGAAGCTGGCGGCGTCAATCTGCAGGGACTGCCTGAACAGATAGCCCTGAACTGGCGCAACAAGCAGGGAAGCTACGCTCGAATCCCGTTCGCTGACTTGCTGGCGGCCGCACCGGACGATCCGCGGCTGAAGGCGATCAAGGGCGCTTTTGTGGTGATCGGCGCCTCGGCGCCAGGCATCGGTCCGACCAAGCCCACTTCGATCAAGCCGGTGGAAGACGACAATGAAATCCTCGCTACCGCGATCGACGATGCGCTAAACGGCACCTGGCTGCGTGTGATGCCAGGCTGGCTCGGGCTGGTACTGAATCTACTGGCCATCTGGGTGCTGATCGCGATCGCCATGGGACAGCTAAGGGCTGACACACTCACCAAGGTCTTCGTGGTGGCACAGTCGGGGTTCTTCGGGGTGACCTACCTGTCCGCCAGCTACACCCACTACCTGATCGACCTGTCGTCGACCATGTCTTTTGCGGTCACGGTCTTTAGCGTTATCAAGGTGGTGCAGGGCCTGGACGACAGCTGGTCCCGCGCGCGGCCCGGCTTCCGGCGAGTGGACGCCAAGCGCACCCACGAGGGCGCGCTCACGGTGATCAGCTTCGTCAAGGGCGATGTGGCCACGGCGGACATGCAACAACTGCAGCGAGACATCGAAGGCGTGGTTGGCGTCTCGCGCTTGGTGCGCATTGACGATTTATTCGGCGGTGAGAGCGTCCTCAAGCAAGCCTGCAGCGCGGTGTGCAGCTTGCTGGTGTTCGCCGAGCCTTCGCAGCAGGACGGGGTGGACCGCCTGCTTGAAGGCAAGCCTTTCCACGGCAAGCTGCTCCTCGATCGCTATCCCCTGCAAGCGCCCTGGAACCCCGAGGACCCGGCGCTGGCTGCGGAACTCGCGCCTCTGGTGCTCCAGAACAGCGCCCACCTGCTGCGAACCTCGCGCACCTGAGGCCGACACTCACCTTGCGCGCATCGCGTGCTTATCGTGCACGCAAGTAACGCAGCACGCCCTCCCCCGCCGCCCGCCCGCTGGCCATGCTGGCCGTGAGCAGATAGCCGCCCGTCGGCGCCTCCCAATCGAGCATCTCACCAGCGCACCCGACTCCGGGACGGGCCTTGAGCATCAGGCCTTCGTCCACCGCCTCCCAGCGCACGCCGCCGGCACTGCTGATCGCCTCCGCGATGGGCCGTGTCGCCGACAGGCGCAGGGGAAGCGCCTTGATCGCCGCGGCCAGACGATCCGCATCGAGCATGGTTTCACGCGGGAGCACCTCATAGAGGACCGCCAGCTTGATGCCGTCGAGCCCCAGCCGGCTTTTCAGGTGACTCGAGAGCGAGCGCGATCCGCGCGGGTGTGCCACCTCGGCGCGCACGCGCTCAACGCTGCGATCGGGCATCAGGTCCAGGTTGAACACCGCCTCGCCGTGCGCCGCGATCTGCTCGCGCAGGAGCGCAGACACCGCATAGACCAGACTGCCCTCCACGCCGGCGACAGTGGCCACGAACTCGCCCTTGCGCACCACGCCGTCCACCGCAAGGGCCACCGACTTGAACGGCTGCCCTGCGTAGCGCTGCGCGAAGTGCGGCGTCCAGCCCCCCGCCACATCGAAGCCGCAGTTGGAGGGCACAAGCGGTGCCACCTCCACGCCCGCCGCCTGCAGCACCGTCTGCCACGCGCCGTCCGATCCCAGACGCGGCCAGCTCGCACCTCCAAGCGCAAGCACCACCGCGTCGGCCCGCACTTGCACCTCGCCTTCGGGCGATGTCAGACGTAGCGCACCATCGCCCGTCCAACCCAGCCAGCGATGACGCATATGAAAAACCACGCCGGCTGCTCGCAAACGATGCAACCAGGCTCTGAGCAGCGGCGCGGCCTTCATGTCCACAGGAAACACCCGCCCAGAGCTGCCCACGAAGGTGGAGATGCCCAGGGCTGCAGCCCATTCGCGCAGGGCCTCAGGCGGGAAGGCACGCACCAGGGCCTCCAAGGCCGGCGCCTGCGGTCGTAGCCGCGTGACAAAGCGCTCCAGCGACTCCGAGTGCGTGAGGTTCAAGCCGCCGCGCCCGGCCAGCAGGAACTTGCGACCCGCCGATGGCATGGCGTCATAGACCTGCACCGACACGCCACATGCCACCAGCACCTCGGCCGCCATGAGGCCGGCCGGGCCCGCGCCCACCACGACGACCTGCGACGCCAGCGCGCTCAAGAGACTGCCCTCAATCGACCACCACCAGACGGCCCTGCCCGGTGAGAAAGGCCGCATGCACCGAGGCGCCGGGATGAACAACCGACACCGCCTGCCGGTACAGGCGCATCTGTGCAAGCAAAGACTCGTCCTGCTCGGGCCGCGACGCCGATTTGTAATCCAGCACCCACCACTGCGCACCCTCGCGCCTGCGCACCAACCGGTCCAGCCGCAGCAGGCGCCCCTGGTAATGAAGCTCCACTTCGTTGTCGGCCCAGTCCACCACCTCAGGGTCCCAGGCCCAGGCGCCCTCACCACGCAGGATGCGCAGTGCCACAGCCGCCGCATCCTCTAACGCCGCAGCGGTGAGGCGGAACTCGCGCGCCACCCGCTGACGCAGCGGCGGCGGGCAACTCACCTGGCCCTGTGGCCAGCATTCCAGCAGGCGATGCAGGGCCTGGCCAAAGCGCGAATGGCCTTCGTCAAGCTCGGAGGCAATCTCCGGGACCTGCGCGGTCTCGGGCCGCTGCACTGTCGGCACCACCGCCAGGCGGCAGGTCGAATCCGCCGGGCCGCTGCTGGCCGCCGTCGGCGCATAGTCCTCGGCGGAGGCCTCCCGGCACAAGGGCTGCAAGCGCCGCCACCAGGTACCCTCGGCCACCGCGTGGGGCGTGACGCTGGAGATCACCAGAGCCTGGCGCGCACGCGTCATCGCCACGTACAGGCCATTGAGCTCCTCGCGCTGGCGGGCCTGCTGCTCGCGCGCCAGGGCGTCGACGCAGCAGGCGGGCGGCCGGCTTTCACTGGCCAGGAATGCGAAGCGCCGGGGTGCAGCCTCTTCGCCGGGCCAGTCCACCAGCATGCCCATGGTCTGCGTGCGTTGCGTGCTGGTGTCGGTATCGAGCATCAGCACCACTGGCGCCTCCAGACCCTTGGCGCCATGCACGGTGAGCAGGCGTACTGCAGCCGCCTGGGCCACCGCGGGCGCACGCACACCGCCGGCACGCATGGCCCGCACAAAGGCGTAGGGCGTGGCATAACGCCCGCCGCCCACCTCCAGGGCCGCTCCGAGCAAGGCGCGCAGGTTCGCCAGTACCGCCTCACGCAGTGCGGGCGGCGACGAACGCGCGTAGCGCGCGAGCACGTCGCCCTCGTGGAAGATCGCGTCCAGCGCGTCGTGCGGCGGCAGGCGGTCGACCCACCGCTTCCAGCGGGCCAGGGTGGCCCCCACGCCTTGCAGCTGCGGGGGACCGTCGGGGTCCTCCTGCTGCAAAAGGTCGAACCAGTGGGTGGGGTGGCCGTCGCGCGGCGTGGCGCGCGCCCGCTGCGCCAACGTCACCAGCGCATCGTCGTCCGCACCAAACAGCGGCGAGCGCAGCGCGCGCGCCAGCGACAAATCGTGCGAGGGCGACACCAGGGCATCCAGCAAGGCGACGAGGTCCTGCACCTCGGGCGCTTCGCCCAGGTCGGTCTTTTCGGGTTGCTGCGCGGGCACCCCCAAGAGGCGCAGTTCGTCTTCCAGCGCCACCAGGCGCTTGCGCCGGCGGGCCAGCACCATGATGTCTTGCGGCGCAACCCCACTGGCCAGGCGCTGGGCAATCCAGCGTGCCGCCTGCCGGGACTCCAGGGTCACGAGCTTTTCCTCGGGCAGCTCGCGCGGCTCCTTCAGGCTATCGCGCCAGCCATCGTTGGCGGCCGCATCGGCTGCAGCCCGCGCCTCGCGCCCGATGGCCGGCAGGTACTGCACCTGCCCGGCCTCCTTCGATGCCGTGGTGTGGGCTCGAAAGCCCTCGTACTGACCGGTCTGCTGCGCTTCCTGCATGACGGCATTGACCACCTCGAGCACGCCAACCGCGTTGCGGTGCGTGTGATCGCAGCCCAGAAGGTCGCCCCCCAGGCCCTCGACCACGAAGCGTTGCGCCGCGCGAAACACCTGCGGCTCCGCGCGGCGGAAGCGGTAGATGCTTTGCTTGGGGTCGCCCACGATGAACACGCCGGGCGCCTCCCCGCTCCCCGCTCCCGCATAGGCGCTGAGCCAGGCGTGCAAGGCCTGCCACTGCAAGGGATTGGTGTCCTGGAATTCATCCACCAGCAGATGGCGGATGCGGGCGTCCAAGCGCTGCTGAATCCAGCCCGAAAGCACCGGGTCGGACAGCATCACCAGCGCGGCCTGCTCCAGGTCGCTCATGTCCACCCAACCCTCGTCGCGTTTGAGCTGCGCGAATTCGGCCACCAGGATGCGCGTGAGCCGCGCGATGCGCTGGTGGTGCTGCCAAGCCTCGTCCTGGTGGCGCGCCGCCACCAGACGCTGGGCCAGGGCCTGCGCCTGCCGGATCGAGTCGATGCCCGCCAGCGTGTCGTTGAACTTGCGCGGCGCGTGCTCCTTCGTGAGCAGTGCACTGATCGCGGCGTCCCAGTCACCATCCGACAGGGCCCGTTCCAGTTGCGAGCCGCCCGCCGCAAAGCTCGGTTGTTTAGCCTGTCCCAGCCACCGCGCCGCATCGGCCAGGCAGGTTCGCACCGCACCGGGCTGCATCACCACGGCCATCGGGGAGTCCGGGCCGGCGAACTCTGCAAAGGCCTCATCCCATGCCTGGACCGATCCTTCGACCACCCCTTGCCTGTCGGCCAGCGCGAACTCCACACGCTTGTCCAGCGCCGCGGCCAGGGCCTTCAGGGTCTGGCTGCGGCCATGGGCGGCAATGCAAGCCTCGTAGTCGCTGCGGGCCTGCGGCTGGCGCAGCACCGCGTCATGAAAGCGTCGCCAGACCTGGGCAATCGCGTCCTTGTCGTTCTCCAGCAGCTCGTGGCGCGGCGGCAGCCCCAGGCGTTCCAGCGTCAACAGGGGTGCCGTCTTGAGCAAGGCGGCGAACCAGCTATGGAAAGTGCGTATCTGGACCGGCCGCCCCGCCTCCAGCATCTGCCCGTACAGCGCGCGCAGGGGCTGCACCAGGGCTGGCGCCTCTTGAGACGGCACACCACGGGCGACGAGCTCCTGCAGCAGCTGGGCGTCATCGGCACGGGCAAAGGTCTGCAACCACTGCTGCAGCCGCTCGCGCATCTCGCCCGCAGCCTTCTTGGTGAAGGTGATGGCCAGGATTTCATGCGGCGGCGTGCCCGCGAGCAGGGCCCGCAAAATGCGCGAGACCAGCATCCAGGTCTTGCCCGCGCCGGCGCAGGCTTCTACCGCCACGCTGCGACGCGGATCACAGGCAGCGGCGTAGAAAGCCTCGTGTGGCACGCGACGGCCATTGAGCTCGTAGGCGTGATCCGTCATGGCGCCCAGAAATCCTTGCGACACAAGCCGCGCGCCGCACAGAAGTTGCAAGCCTGGCCCTCGCCCAGCGCCTGCAGTCGCTCGCCCTCGCCAATGCGGCGCAGATCGTCCATCACGCCCTGCACCAGCGCATCGCGCGCGGCCAGCACCTGCGGCTGCTCGATGAACTTGGTCTCTCCGCGTTCCCCCACGTTGACATAGGCGGCCCGCAAGCTGTCGTCCTCCAGCAGGGCCGCGTAGAAGGCCAGCTGGGTGTCCTCAAACGGCAGCTTCACGCGTGCCTGCGTGCCGGGCAGGCCCTCGGTCTTGTAATCCATCACCATGCGCTGGCCGTCGGGCAGGTGGTCGATGCGGTCGATACGGCCGAACAATCGCACCGTGCCCAGGGCGACCTCGCGGTCTGCCTCGGCCTCGTGAAAGCGCGCGCCGTACGCCGCTTCGAAGCGGGCCAGCTCCTGCAGGTAGCCGTCACGCACCTGGGGCCAGGCCGCCTCGAAGGGCAGAAATTCCTCTGGCGGCAGGGACAGGACGCGGGTCACCTCACGTGCCACCCGGTCCAGCACTTGGGCCCGCGGGAGGTCTTGAACCTGCGGGTCGTCGCGCAGGGCCTCGTGGAACCGACGCAGCACCTCGTGCACCCAGTTGCCGAAATCGCGCTTGTCCAGATCCTGGTCGATCTCGGACGCCTCCTGCAGTCCCAACTGGCGCAGCGCGAAGAAGCGGTAGGGGCATTTGCGCAGATCGTCATAGGCACTGGCCGAGAGCGACTGCACGGTCAGGGTCGAGGCCCGGGCCTGGGGTCGCGCTACCGGCGCAGGCTCCAGCGCGCGCACCTCGCGTGCGTCCGGGGCCCGCTGCGCTCCGCGCGCAAACTCCAGCTGCTGCACCAGCGGACTGGCCAGTACCGGCTCGCCTGCCTCGTCGGTTAGGCGCCACAGCACGTCGACTTGCGCTGTCTGCAGGGCCTGGCGCCAGCCGGCGCGCAGGGTTTGCTCCAGCAGCTCGCGCGCAGGCAGTCCCAGCACTTCGCGCTGGGCCACGGTCCAAGGTCCCGGGGGCTCGGGCGACGGCGCCAGGCGCACCTCATCGCAGCCCGGCACCACCAGCGCCGCGAAGCGCCGCCCCAGCAACTGGTTGAACGGCAGAACCACCACCTGCGCCGGCCCGCTCGGGTCCGGCACAAAGCTTTGCGACTCCAGCGTCTCATTGACCCAGGCCGTGAACTCATACAAGGAAAGGCGCCGCGCAGATTGCGGCAGCTGCGACCACAGGGTCTGACCCGCCAGGTCCAGGCCCAACGCGGCGACCAACTGCGCGCCCGCGTCATCGGCCTCCAGGGCGTCCCAAGCCCCGGCGGCCTGAAGGAGTTCACGCACGACCTGCTGCCACTCGGGTAGCGGGCGCGCCTGTCGCAGTCGGTCTCGCCAGCCCTGGGCCTGCTCGATCAGACCGGCCCACGCGCCAGGGGCTTCTCGGGGATGGGACAGCAACCGCTCAGGCCGCACTGAGGACCAGGCTCGCAGCCCCGCGCGGCGCACCCGTCGCTCCAGGGACAGGGCGAGGATCGAGGGTACCGACGGTGTGTTTTTGAGCCAGTCGATAACCTCGTCGCTCGAGGCGTCCCAGGCGCAGGCCTTGAGCAGGCCCATCACCTGGGCGGCGGCGCGCGTGGTGGACAGCTTCCAGCCGGTCTCGTCGGCCAACCCCACCCCACGCGCCGACAGCGTGGCGCGGATACGGCGCGTGAGCACGCGGTCCACCGCCGCCAGGGCGACCGGTGCGCGGCCTGCTTCAAGGTGACGCATCACGCAGGCGGCCGCACGCTCGGCCTCATGGGCCGGGTCGGCGCAGGCATGCAGGGCCACCTGCCCCATGGGCGCGGGGTCCTCCAGCGGCCAGCACACGGCCCGCTCACCCAGCTCGCGGACGATGGCCTCGGCCACTGGTTCAGGCTGCAGGCCCTGCAGGACCACGAGCAGCTCGATCCCGTCCAGGGTGCGGGCCTCGAGCAGGGCGTCCGTCGCATAGGCCGAGGCCGCCGCCCACTCGATGGCGATTCGGGCCACCGCGGCTTCCAGGGCCATCACCGGGTCGTCCAGACCCAGGCCGGTGACGCCACGGGCGCGGGCGGCCCACTCGCTCCGTGCAGCGGGCAGAACGGCGGCCGCGACGCCCCCGAGCTGCCAGGCCGCATCCACCAGTTGCGGGGCCAGCATCGCGGCCTGACGGGCCAGGCCGGCGCGCTCGAGCCAAAAGCGGGCCGTGAGCAGGTCCAGACCCCGGTCGAAGCTCAGGTCCTGCGGGCCGGGCGCGAAGCCGCCGCGGGCGGCCCAATTCATCGTGGTCTCAAAGCGCGGCGTGAAGCCATCGGGCGCCTGCCGGGCCCAGGCGCGCCGTGCCAGGGGCATGAGTTGCGCATACGGCACCAGGACCACGGTGCGGGCCGCGTGCGCACCGCGCTGCGCGATCAGTTCGGCCAGACGCTGGGCCAGGTCGTCGAGCACGCCAGTGGCGCCCCGGGCCTGCGCTATCGCCGACATAGCAATTTCTCCAGCGGGCGCAGCAGGTGCAAGCGGCTCGTTTCTGTCACAATCCCGGCACTTTACCCGCCCGTGGGGCTCTCCCCGCGACCCTCCCGAGGACTCTATCATGGCCAGCGACCTGATCAAGCATATTTCCGACAGCTCCTTCGAAAACGACGTCCTGAAATCGGACAAGCCGGTGCTGGTGGATTACTGGGCCGAGTGGTGCGGCCCCTGCAAGATGATCGCCCCCATCCTGGACGAGGTCTCCGCCACCTACGAGGGCAAGCTGCAGGTCGCCAAGATGAACGTCGACGAAAACCGCGACATTCCCGCCAAGTTCGGCATCCGCGGCATTCCCACCCTCATGCTGTTCAAGGGCGGCCAGCTGGCCGCCACCAAGGTCGGGGCCATGAGCAAGGCGCAACTGACCCAGTTCATCGACCAGCAGCTGGTCTGATCGCCTCCCCGCCCCGGCCGCTGGGGCGCGAACGCAACACTTCGCCACACAAGGGACCCTACGGGTCCCTTTTTCGTCCCTATAATCACCTCCATTCACTGGCCGCCCGGGAGGCGTCCAGGCCGAACCCGGTTCCAGAGGCAGTCTGCCTCGCCCCGAACCTCCCCCAACGATCCAACAAAAACTCCGCAAGGGGTGCCATCGCGAGCACAACGCCATGCACTTAAACGAACTCAAGGCACTGCACGTCTCTGAAGTCCTCAAGCAAGCCGAGGAACTCGAGATCGAGAACACCGGCCGCATGCGCAAGCAGGAGCTGATGTTCGCGATCATCAAGAAGCGCGCCAAGGCTGGCGAACAGGTCTTCGCCGACGGCGTGCTCGAGATCCTGCCCGACGGCTTTGGCTTCCTGCGCAGCCCCGACACCAGCTTCACCGCCAGCACCGACGACATCTACATCTCCCCCAGCCAGGTACGCCGCTTCAACCTGCACACCGGCGACATGATCGAGGGCGAGGTGCGTATCCCCAAGGACGGTGAGCGCTATTTCGCGCTGACCAAGCTGGACGCCGTCAATGGCGGCCCGCCCGAGCAGAACAAGCACAAGGTGATGTTCGAGAACCTCACGCCGCTGTTCCCCAAGGAGCAGATGCGTCTGGAGCGTGACGGCATCAAGGGCGAGGAGAACATCACCGGCCGGGTGATCGACATCATCGCCCCCATCGGCAAGGGCCAGCGCGCCCTGATCGTCGCGCCGCCCAAGAGCGGCAAGACGGTGATGATGCAAAGCATCGCCCACGCCATCGCGGCCAACCACCCCGACGTGCACATGATGGTGCTGCTGGTGGACGAGCGCCCCGAGGAAGTGACCGACATGCAGCGCTCGGTGAAAGCCGAGGTCATCGCCTCCACCTTCGACGAACCCGCGGCCCGCCACGTGCACGTGGCCGAGATGGTGATCGAGCGCGCCAAGCGCCTGGTCGAACTGAAAAAAGACGTGGTGATCCTGCTGGACTCCATCACCCGACTGGCCCGCGCCTACAACAACGTCGTGCCGTCCTCCGGCAAGGTGCTCACCGGCGGCGTGGATGCCAACGCGCTACAGCGCCCCAAGCGTTTCCTGGGCGCCGCGCGTAACGTGGAAGAAGGCGGCTCGCTGACCATCATCGCCACCGCCCTGATCGACACCGGCAGCCGCATGGACGAAGTGATCTTTGAAGAATTCAAAGGCACCGGCAACTGCGAATTGCACCTGGATCGCCGCCTGTACGAAAAGCGCGTCTTCCCCTCTATCCAGCTCAATCGCTCGGGCACCCGCCGCGAAGAACTGCTGCTGGCCCCCGAGATCCTGCAGAAGACCCGGATCCTGCGCCAATTCATGTACAACATGGACGAGATCGAGGCCATGGAAATGGTGCTCAAGTCGATGAAGGCCACCAAGACCAACGTGGAGTTCTTCGACATGATGCGACGGGGGGGATAAGACCCCCCCAAAGCGGCCCGTAGGGCCGCTTCCCCCATACTGGAGGGAGGCGATGCAATTACCCCTATAATCGTCGGTTTTGCGGAAAGTACGCCGAATGGGTCGGCGCGGCTCCTGCGCAGGCACCAAGGAATTCCCATGAAAGACGGCATCCATCCCGAGTACCGCGAAGTTCTCTTCGTCGATCTGTCCAACGGCTTCAAGTTCGTGACCCGTTCCTGCGTGAACACCAAGGAAACCGGCAAGACCGACGACGGCCGCGAGCTGCCGCTGTTCAAGCTGGACACCTCCAGCGAGTCGCACCCCTTCTACACTGGCACCCAGAAGTCGGTGGACAACATGGGCGGCCGCGTCGAGAAGTTCCGCAACCGCTTCAACAAGACCGCCGCCAAGTAAACCGGCCGCGTCTTCCGCCATCAAGGGCAGCCCGGGCAACCGCGCTGCCCTTATTTCTGAGCGGGACCACTCGCTGCCGAGCTTCATAATTCCCGCGTGAATTCCCCCACACCCGCCATCGTGGCGCAAAGCGCCGTGCGACGCCTGCCGAGGGTGGCACTGTGGCTGTTCTGCCTGGCCTACGTGCTGCCTGGCTTCGTCGGCCGCGACCCCTGGAAGAACGCCGACCTGCAAGGCTTTGGCTACATGTTCGAGCTGGCGCGGGGCACCACCGACTGGCTGGCCCCGACCCTGCTGGGCCTGCCTCCGCAATTCGACGCCCTGCTGCCCTACTGGCTAGGTGCCTGGGCCATCTTGGCCACAGGGCCCTGGCTGGCGCCCGACGTGGCGGTGCGCCTGCCCTATATCGGGCTACTTGCCCTGACCCTGCTGGCCACCTGGCACGCCACCTACCAGCTGGCCCGCAGCCCCCAGGCACAGCCCGTGGCCTTCGCCTTCGGCGGTGAAGCCGACCCCAAGGACTACGCCCGGGCCCTGGCCGACGCGGGCCTGCTGGCCCTGGTCGCCTGCCTCGGACTGGCGCAGTTCTCCCACGAAACCACCCCCTCGCTGGCCCAGCTGGCCTTTACCGCCCTCACCTTCTACGGCTTGGCGGCGCTGCCGCGACCGCCCCGGCAGTCCCATGCCTGGGACACGCCTGCCGCCACTGGCCATGACGGGCGCCAAGCCTGGCCAGTCGCCAGCCTGGCGGTCGGCCTCGCCGGCCTGACCTTGAGTGGCGCCCCGACGCTGGCCCTGCTGTTCTCCGCAGGCGGTGCGGGCGTGCTGCTGTTGCAACGGCCGAAGGACGCCGCACTGCGCCAGCCGATGCGGCGCTGGGCCGGGGTGATCGTCGTACTGGGCCTGGCCGCGGCCGCCCTGGCCTCGGTCATGCACCTGTGGCACTGGCGCCTGGACACCCAGGGGCGCGACTGGCAGGTCCTGGGGCGACTGCTGGTCTGGTTCACATGGCCTGCCTGGCCGCTGGTCCTGTGGACGCTCTGGCGCTGGCGCCACCGGCTCCTCGAACGCCACCTGGCCCTGCCCCTGTGGCTGGCGGGCGTTGCCCTGGTCGGCGCGCTGACCACTCCCAATGCCGACCGCTCCCTGCTGCTCGCGCTGCCGGCCCTGGCAGTGCTGGCTGCCTTCGCCTTGCCCACCTTCAGCCGTTCGGTAGCAGCCCTGATCGACTGGTTCACCCTCCTGTTCTTCAGCGGCATCGCCCTGGTGATCTGGGTGGTCTGGATCTCCCTGCACACGGGCGTGCCCGCCAAACCGGCAGCCAACGTCGCACGGCTGGCCACGGGCTTCGAGCCCAGCTTCTCGGCGCCGGCCTTCCTGGTTGCCCTGGCCGGCACCCTGGCCTGGGCGGCCCTGGTGCGCTGGCGCGTGGGCCGACATCGATCGGCCCTCTGGAAAAGCCTGGTGCTGCCCGCGGGTGGCGCCGCCCTGTGCTGGCTGCTACTCATGACCCTATGGCTGCCGGTACTGGACTACGCGCGCAGCTACGTCTCGGTGGTGGACACGGTGCAACGCGCCATCCGCCGCCAGGACCCCTCCCCCTCGTGCGTGGAGGTGGCCGGTCTCACCCGCAGCCAGTTGGTGGCCCTGCGTTACCACGGCGGGCTGACGCTGCGTCCTGCCACGAATGCCGCCCCGTCCGCCTGCCCCTGGCGCATCACAGGCTCTGACCCGGCTGCCGCGATGGCCAGCGCACCGATGCAAGGCTGGCAGCTGGTCACCACGGCCCGTCGTCCCACCGACCCGCGCGACAACCTGCGCCTGTACCGAGCGGTGCGCTGATGCGCGAGCTGCCTGTCATCGCCCGGCACGCCGGGACCGTGTTCGTGGGCCAAATCGCGGTGATGGCCTTCGGCATCACCGACACCCTGGTCGCGGCGCGTTACTCCAGCGAAGCACTGGCCGCCTTGTCAGTGGGCGCGGCCACCTACATCAGCATCTTCGTGGCGCTCCTGGGCGTGCTCTCCGCGCAGCTGCCCGCCTGGTCCGCCATGCGCGGTGCGGGCCGGCCGATCGAGCTCGGACGCTCGGTGCGCCAGAGCCTTTACCTCACCGCGCTCGTGAGCGTTGCGGGCATGATGGTGCTGCTATTGCCGGGGACGCTGCTGGATGTGACGGGCGTCCCGCCCGTCCTGCGGCATGAGGTGACGCGCTATCTCGCGATCCTGGCCCTGGCCCTGCCTCCGGCCCTGCTCTTTCGTCTGTACAGCACCCTCAACCAGAGCCTGGGCAAACCGCTGCTGGTCACCTGGATCCAGATCGGCTCGCTCGGGCTGAAGATTCCCCTGTCCATCTGGTTCGTCTTCGGGGGCGCGGGCCTGCCAGCCATGGGGGTCGCCGGCTGCGCCCTGGCCACCCTGGTGGTGAACTGGACGATGCTGGGTGTTGCGGTGTGGATGCTGCGCACCCAGGACCTGTATGCGCCCTATCGGCTATGGCAACGGATGGAGCGGCCGCACGGCCCCACCTTGCGCGGCTTCGCACGCGTGGGCATCCCCTCCGGGCTGGCCGTGATGGTCGAAGTGACCTCGTTCACCCTCATGGCCCTGTTCATCGCGCGCCAGGGAACGGTGGCCGCGGCCAGCCACCAGGTCGCCTCCACGCTGGCCGCCAGCCTGTACATGGTACCCCTGGCCGTGGGCATTGCCACCAGCGCGCGCGTGAGCTACTGGCTCGGGGCGCAGCACCCCAAGCAGGCCCGCGCCGTCCTGCGCGTGGGGCTGCAGCTGGCACTGGTCCTGGCGCTGCTCTGCGCAACGGCCCTGTGGCTCCTGCACGAACCCCTGGCCCGCCTCTTCGCAGGGGCTAACCCGCCGGTGGTGGCCCTGGCCGCGGCCCTGCTGCCTTGGGTCGCCCTCTACCACCTGGTGGACGCGATGCAAGCGGTTTGCGTTTTCATCCTGCGCAGCTACGGCATTGCAACCGCCGCCTTCGCGACCTATGGCGTGCTGCTCTGGGGCGTAGGCCTGGGCGGGGGCTACGTGCTGGCGTATGGAGGCTGGCCCGGCCTGGCTCCGTTGCAGTCCCCCACGGCCTTCTGGATGGCCGCGGTACTGGCCCTTACCCTCACCGCCGCGGCCTTCCTCACGCTGCTGTGGCGGGTGTCTCGGGTGCCGGTGCCGATACGCTGACCCGGCTGGCGGGCAGACGCAGGGTGAAGGTCGAGCCCACCCCCACGATGCTTTCGATGCGCAGCTCGCCGCCATGGCGCTGCACCACGTGCTTGACGATGGCCAGTCCCAGCCCCGTGCCGCCGGTCTCACGCGAGCGGCTGCGGTCCACGCGGTAAAAACGCTCGGTCAGGCGCGGCAGGTGCTCGGGGGCAATGCCCTCGCCTGTGTCACGTACGCTGAACTCGGCGCAGCCGTCGGGCAAGAGTCCCCAGCGCACCTCGACACGCCCCCGCGCGGGCGTGTAGCGGATCGCATTGGCCACCAAGTTGGACATGGCGCTGGCCCACTCCGGCGCCTCCACGGCCACCAGCAAACCCGGATCGGCTTCGAAATGCAGGTCCTGGTCCTTGTGCAGGACCTGCACCAGGCCACGGGCTTCTTGCTCACAGGTGGCCAGCAGGCTCGCAGCGGGCAACCACTCTTGCCCGCGTGGCAAAGGGGTACCTTCCAGGCGCGAGAGGGTCAGCAGATCGTTCACCAGCGCCTGCATGCGATGGGCCTGCGTCGCCATCAGGCCCAGATAACGGGTGCGTTCCGCCTCGTCCAGGCGCAGGTTCTGCAGCGTCTCCACGAAACCCGACATGACCGTGAGCGGCGTGCGGATCTCGTGAGACACATTGGCAACAAAATCGCGGCGCATGGCCTCGGCCTGCTCCATCACGGTGACGTCCCGCGACAGCAGCATCCTGCGGCCTTCGCCATAGGGGTGCAGCTGCACCGACACCCGGCGCGGCGATGTCGCGGTGTGGCCGCGCCCGGCGATTACCAGGGCCTGCGATGGGTCTGCGGATTGCAAATAGGCCACGAAGGCCGGATCACGCACCAGGTTCAGGACGCGCTGCATCGCATCGCGCTGCGCGTCAAAACCCAGGTGGTCGGCCGCGGTCTGGTTGCACCACGCAATGCGATCCTCGGCATCCAGCAACACGACGCCGTTGGGGGAGGCTTGGATCGCCGACAGAAAAGCGTCCAGGCGCGCCTGGGCTTGTACGGTACGCCGTTCACTGGCGCGCAGCGCGCGCCGGGCCCACTGGGCGATATCACCCCACAAGCCGCTCATCGAGGGAAAGCGCGCCTCGTCCGGCCCGCCGTCCAGATGCCGCAACCAGCGTTCCACCCGCAGCCCTCGCAGGAGGTCGGCCACGAACCAGGTCACCGCCGCCAAGATCACACCCAGCGCCGCCCCCCACTGGCCGGCCAACATCGCTCCCAGCACCGCCCCGGTGAGCAGCACGAGCATGAAGATGACGATACGAAACAGCATCAGGTGTGCGGGCGAAGGCGCTCAGGCGGCCGCAGGCTGCGCAGTGAGACGGTAGCCGGCCCCTCGCACGGTCTCGACCAGCGCACCACCCGTCCCCAGCGCCTCACGCAGGCGCTTGACGTGGACATCCACCGTGCGCTCCTCGATGAAAACATGGTCGCCCCAGACCTTGTCCAGCAACTGCGCTCGGCTATGCACTCGCTCGGGGTGGTGCATCAGGTAATTGAGCAACTTGAACTCGGTGGGCCCCAGGCGCAAGGGCTGCTCGCCCAAGGTAACCCTGTGCGCCGCAGCGTCCAGCGTCAGCGGCCCCACGGTCACGCGCTCGCTGGCCTGCTCGGGGGTCCGCCGGCGCAGGACAGCGCGGATGCGCGCCAGCAGCTCCTGGGTGGAAAAGGGCTTGGTAATGTAGTCGTCGGCGCCCGCGTCCAGGCCCGCCACCTTGTCCGGTTCGTCGCCACGGGCGGTGATCATGAGGATCGGGACGGCTTTGGTGCGCGGGTCGGCCCGCCAGCGACGCGCCAGTGCCAAACCACTTTGGCCCGGCAGCATCCAATCGAGCAGGATGGCATCGGGCAGCACGGCATCAATCTCCTGCTGCGCACCGCTGCCATCCTGCGCCCACACCGGCTGAAAACCGTTGTGTCGAAGATTGACGGCCACCAGTTCGGCGATATCGGGCTCGTCCTCGACGACCAGAATCCGCGGCTTCCTCATCTCGCTTACTTCAGAACCGACTCGATTTGCTCGGGCGATGCGTGGCGCACATCGGCGCCCTTGACGACGTAGATGATGAATTCAGCGATGTTCTTGGCGTGGTCGCCAATACGCTCCACCGCCTTGGCCAGGAACAGCAGATCCAGGCTGGCGGAAATGGTGCGCGGGTCTTCCATCATGTAGGTCACCAGCTTGCGCACAAAGCCGCCGAACTCCTGGTCGATCAGGTCGTCCTCCTTGAGGATGGACGCCGCGGCCGCCGTATCCAGCCGCGCAAAAGCGTCCAGGGCTTTGCGCAGCAGACCGGCCGCCAGGTCGGAGGCCACGCGCAGGTCGGTCGTGGGCAGCGAGCGGGCGGTGCCACTGTCGATGATGGACTTGACCATGCGCGCGATCTTGTTGGCCTCATCGCCCACACGCTCGAGGTTGGCGGTGGTCTTGGAGATGGCGATCAGGAGGCGCAAGTCGCGTGCAGTGGGCTGGCGTCGGCCGATGATGGAGGACAGGTCGCGGTCGATCTCGACTTCCATCGCGTTCACGCGAGCCTCGGTCTCCATCACCTGCGCGGCAGCCTCAATACTGAAATAGGACAGCGCGTAGATGGCCTTGTGGATCTGGGATTCGACCAGGCCTCCAAGCTCCATAACGCGAGAGGAGACGGCATTGAGTTCGCTGTCGAACTGGGCGGAAAGGTGCTTATCGGGCATGGTGGCTCTCAGAAACGGTCAGCCGAAGCGGCCGGTAATGTAATCCTCAGTCTCCTGGCGCTTGGGCTTGAAGAAGATCTGATCGGTCTCGCCCACTTCCACCAGGTCACCCAGGTACATGTAGGCGGTGTAGTCGCTGCAGCGGGCCGCCTGCTGCATGTTGTGGGTCACGATCACCACGGTGTAGTCGTGCTTGAGTTCTGCGATCAGCTCCTCGATCTTGGCCGTGGAGATCGGGTCCAGCGCGGAACAGGGCTCGTCCAGCAACAGCACCTCGGGCTTGATCGCGATGCCGCGGGCAATGCAAAGGCGCTGCTGCTGGCCGCCGGAGAGGCCGGCGCCGCTCTGGCCCAACTTGTCGCGGACCTCGGTCCACAAAGCCGCTTTGCGCAGCGCCCATTCCACCCGATCGTCCATGTCGGAGGCACTCAGGTTTTCGAATAGGCGCACGCCAAAGGCGATGTTGTCGTAGATGGACATCGGGAAAGGCGTGGGCTTTTGAAACACCATGCCCACCTTGGCGCGGATCAGGGCTACGTCCTTGCGAGACGTCAGCAGATCTTCACCATCGAGCAGGATCTGCCCCTCGGCGCGCTGCTCGGGATAGAGCTCGAACATGCGGTTGAAGGTGCGCAGCAGGGTGGACTTGCCGCAGCCCGAAGGGCCAATGAAGGCGGTCACCTTCTTCTCCGGGATGTCCAGATTGATGCCCTTGAGGGCGTGGAATTTGCCGTAGTAGAAGTTCAGGTCTCGAACCGAGAGCTTGGACTTGGCGGCGGATTTGTCGGGGGTGGCGATGTCGTCGGGGGCGATAGCGGTCGTCATGTGTGGCGGCCTCTCAGAGCTTGTTGCGGGTGACCACGCGGGCCAGAATGTTCAGGCCCAATACGGCCAGAGTGATCAGGAACACACCGGCCCAGGCCAGTTGCTGCCAGTTCTCGTAAGGGCTCATGGCGAACTTGAAGATGGTGACCGGCAGGCTGGCCATGGGTTCGCCCAGATTGGAGGTCCAGAACTGGTTGTTCAAGGCGGTAAACAGCAGGGGCGCGGTCTCGCCCGCGATACGGGCGACCGCCAGTAGCACGCCGGTGACCACACCCGCTCGCGCCGCGCGCAGCGTGATGCCAGAGATCACCTTCCACTTGGGAGAGCCCAGCGCGTAGGCGGCCTCGCGCAGTGCAGAGGGCACCAGGGCCAGCATGTTCTCGGTGGTGCGGATCACCACCGGCACCACGATCAGGGCCAGGGCCGCGACACCGGCATAGCCAGAGAACTGCTTGAAGCGCGCCACCACGACGGCGTAGATGAACAGGCCGATCACGATGGACGGCGCCGACAGCAGGATGTCGTTCACGAAGCGCGTTGTACGTCCCAGCCAGCCCTTGGCGTCATATTCGACCAGGTAAACACCCGCCATGATGCCCACCGGCGTGGCCACCAGGGTGGCCAGCATCACCATGAGGAAGGAGCCATAGAGCGCGTTGGCAATACCGCCCTCCTCGTTGGGCGGCGGCGTCATCTGGGTGAAGGTGGCCATGGTCAGGCCACCCACGCCCAGACGCACGGTCTCAAACAGGATCCACACCAGCCAGAACACGCCAAAGGCCATCGCGGCCAGCGACAGCGCCAGAGCCATGCGGTTGACGGCCTTGCGCCGCTTGAATTTGGAGAGGCTGGCGGCGTTCATGCGTTGCGGCCCTCGCTCTTTTGCAGGCGCGCCAGCAGCAGCTTGGAGAACGACAACACCACGAAGGTGATGAAGAACAGCACCAGGCCCAGGTAGATCAGGGCCGCCTGGTGCAGGCCGCTGGCGGCTTCCGCGAATTCGTTGGCGAGCGCGGAGGTGATGCTGTTGGCGGGCGCGAACAGGCTCAGGGAGTCAAGCTGGTTGAAGTTGCCGATCACGAAAGTCACGGCCATGGTCTCGCCCAGCGCGCGGCCCAGTCCCAGCATGATGCCGCCCACCACACCACTCTTGGTATAGGGCAACACCACCTTGAACATCACCTCCCAGGTGGTGGAGCCCAGCGCATAGGCCGACTCTTTCAGCATGGGAGGCGTGACCTCGAACACATCGCGCATCACCGCGGCGATGAAGGGGATGATCATGATCGCCAGGATGATGCCGGCCGACAGCACCCCGATACCGACGGGCGGACCGGAGACCAGCGCGCCCAGATAGGGCACACCCGCAAGCAGGGACTGCAGCGGCTGCTGCACCCAGGTCGCCAGGATGGGGCCGAATACCAGCAGACCCCACATGCCGTAGACGATGGAGGGCACGGCCGCCAGCAGCTCGATCGCGGTACCCAGGGGTCGCTTGAGCCACGAGGGCGAGAGCTCGGTGAGGAACAGGGCGATGCCAAAGCTCACGGGCACTGCAATCAGGAGCGCGATGGCCGACGTGGCCAGCGTGCCGTAGATCATGACCAGGCCGCCGTACTCGTTGGTGACCGGGTCCCAGACGCTGCTGGTGAGAAAGCCTAGCCCGTACTGGGTGATTGCCGGCCAGGCCCCGACGAACAACGAAGCCAGGATCGCCAGCAGCAGGCCCAGGGTCAGGAGGGCAGCGCCCTTGGCGGCCCAGCCGAACAAGCGGTCGATCAGCGGGCCGGCACGGCCAGGACGGCCTGCAGGGGGAAGGTCCATGCGCTCGGGTCGTGCGGGCATGGCGGTCAGGTCGAGAGAGGCCTCATGGCCTGCGAGTGTAGAAGACATGCAATTCCTGCTTCCTGGGGCGGGACGGGCCGGGGGGGATGAGCCCGGAAACAGCTCCCCCCGCAATGGGCGGGTAGGAGCCTGCCTGCATGGGATGCGGTCAGCGGAAGGCGACCGGCTTGCCGGCGCCGTCCTTGATCTCGGCCCCCCACAGCTTCTCGATCTGCTGCTTCACGCTGGCGGGCATGGGCACGTAGTCCAGATCGTCGGCGGTCTTATCACCGTTTTTGTAGGCCCAGTCAAAGAACTTCAGGGCGGCGGCGGCCTCGGCCGGCTTGTCCTGCACCTTGTGCATCAGGATGAAGGTGGCACCGGTGATGGGCCAGGACTGCGCGCCCGGCTGGTTGGTGAGGATCTGGTAGAAGCTCTTGTTCCACTCGGCGCCAGCCGCGGCAGCTTTGAACGCGGAGTCGTCCGGGGCCACGAACTGACCTGCGGAATTCTGCATCAGGGCGTACGTCATTTTGTTTTGCTTCACATAGGCGTACTCGACGTAGCCTATGGAGTTGGGCAGGCGGCCCACAAAGGCGGCCACGCCCTCGTTGCCCTTACCACCAGCGCCGGTGGGCCAGTTCACGGCGGTGCCCTCGCCCACCTTGGACTTCCATTCCGCGTTCACCTTGGAGAGGTAGTTGGTGAAGATGAAGCTGGTACCCGAGCCGTCGGCGCGTCGCACGGGGGCAATGGCGGCGTCGGGCAGGTTCAGGCTGGGGTTCAAGGCCTTGATCGCCGGATCGTTCCACTTGGCGATCTTGCCCAGGAAAATATCCCCCAAAACCTGACCATTCAGGCGCATCTGTCCGGGGTTGATTCCCTTGATGTTGATCACGGGCACGACGCCACCAATCACGGTGGGGAACTGGATCTGGCCTTTCTTGGCCAGCTCGTCGTCCTTCAGAGGCATGTCCGAAGCGCCAAAGGCCACGGTCTTGGCATCAATCTGGCGAATGCCGGCGCCGGAGCCGACGGACTGATAGTTGATCCGCACGCCCGTGGCCTTGTTGTAGTCGGAAGCCCACTTGGCGTAGAGGGGCGCGGGGAAGGTGGCACCGGCGCCGGTGACTTCCTGGGCGCTGGCCAGACCGGCGAAGGCCAGGGACAGCAGGCTGATCGAGGCGGTACGGAACAGGGGTTTCACGGGGGGCTCCTTGGGAAATGGATGGGAGGAAACGAAGGAATGCAGACGACTCTAGGAGCGCTGCGTGACAGTGTTGTGACAAAAAATCGTCACATTCTTGTCATACGAACGTCATCACTTTGTCACGAGGCATCCCTACGCTGCGGCCCCAATACCTTTCAACACAAGGAGAACCCACACATGACCCCCCGACGCCTCGTCCTTGCCAGCGCCCTGGTGGCCCTGCTGGCCGGCTGCGCCACGACCCGCACGCCCGTGCCGGTGGCCGATGCCCTGGCCCGTGACCCCCAGCTGTCCACCCTGGCCGGTCTGGTCCAGAAAGCTGGCCTGTCCGACACCCTACGCGCCGCTGGCCCCTACACAGTGTTCGCCCCCACGAACGACGCCTTCAAGGCCGTTCCGCAGAAAACCCTGGACGAACTGGCCGCCAACCCGGCGCGCCTGAAGGCCGTCCTGACCTACCACGTCCTGCCGGCCCGCGTCACGGCGGCCGAAGTCAAGGTGGGCAACGCCAAGACCGTCGAAGGCGGCAACCTGGCCCTAGGCAAAGCCGGCACCTTCGTGACCGTGGAGGACGCCATGGTGCAAACCGCCGACATTGCCGCCACCAATGGCGTGATCCACACCATCGACCGCGTGCTCCTGCCGCCGGTCCGCCGTTGACCACTGCGAAGGGCCCCCTCCCCCGGCATGGCGGGCGCCGCACCCACGGCGCCCGTCGCTTTTTCGCCAGCACCCCTTGCTATGCTGGCCCCGACATGGAAAACGGAACCCTTCTGGCCGCCGTCGATCTCGGCTCCAACAGCTACCGCCTCGAAATCGGCCGCTACGATCACGGCCTGGTCCAGCGGGTCGAATACCTCAAGGAAACCGTGCGCCAGGGCGGCGGACTCGACCCGGACCGCAACCTCACTCCCGAAGCCATGCAACGCGGGTGGGACTGTCTGGCCCGCTTTGGCGAACGCCTGGCAGCCTTCGAACCGGGCAACGTGCGGGCCGTGGCGACCCAGACCCTGCGCGAGGCACGCAACCGCGCCGCCTTCCTGGCCCGGGCCGAGGCCGTCCTGGGCTTTCCCATCGAGGTGATTGCCGGCCGCGAGGAAGCTCGCCTCATCTACCAGGGCGTGGCGCACCTGCTCCCACAGTCCAAGGAGCGCCGTCTCGTCGTCGATATCGGCGGGCGCTCGACCGAGTTGATCCTGGGCCAGGGTTTCACCGCGCACACCCTGGAGAGTTTCCGCGTGGGCAGCGTGGCCTGGTCGCAGAAGTATTTCCCGGAAGGTGACCTGTCGGCCTCCGCATTCGAGCGGGCCGAGGTGGCGGCCAAGGCCGTCCTGGATGAAGCCCTGAGCGCCTACCCGCGCAAGGCCTGGGACTGCGCCTACGGCGCCTCAGGCACGATCGGCGCCGTCGCCGACGTCCTGTCAGCCAGTGGCTGGGAGGGCCCAGGCGTGACCCGCGAGGGCCTGGACTGGCTGCGTCAAGAGCTGGTGGAAGCCAAGCGCGCCGACCGTGTGGCGCTAGGAGGCCTCAAGGAGGATCGGCGCCCGGTGATCGGTGGCGGACTCTCGGTCCTGCGAGCCGTCTTTGACCTGCTGCAGATCGACACGCTCCTGCCGGCGCAAGGGGCACTGCGGCACGGCGTGCTCTACGACCTGATCGAGCGACAGCAGCCGGAATCCGACCTGCGTGTCACCACTGTGGCCGGTCTGGCGGCCCGCTTTGGCGTGGACGAATCCCAGGCTCGCCGCGTCGCGGAGGTGGCGGGCCACCTGCTGCGGCAGTTGCGAGGAGACGCTCGGCGCGACGCCCGCGCCCTGAACAAGCTGGCCTGGGCCGCGCAACTGCACGAAATCGGCTGCCAGATCGCCCACAGCGACCACCATAAGCACGGTGCCTACATCCTGGAGCACGCCGATGCCCCGGGCTTCTCCCAGCCCGAGCTGCATCGCTTGGGGTTGCTGGTCCTGGGCCATCGCGGCAAGCTGCGCAAGCTGGATGTGGATTTCGAGGACGAGGTCTTCGTTCAGCAGCTGCTGGCATTGCGGCTGGCCGTCATCCTGTGCCACGCCCGCCGAGATCCACAGCTCCAGGGCCTACGCCTGGTCGGTCAAGACGACGCCCTGGTGCTGCAGTTGCCTGAGGGCTGGGCGCAAGCATGGCCGCAGTCGGCCCACCTGCTTAGAGAGGAAGTGGTGGCCTGGCAGAAAACCCCGAGGGGATTTCTTTTGCAGGAGTGAGGTCGGGCATGCGGACCGCCAGGCGCGACCCGCATGCCGCCCTTCCCCTCAGTGCCCCAGAAGGTCGGGCGCCAGCGCGCTGACCAGCGTGACCTGCAGCCGCCCCTCGCGGGCGCGCGCACGCAGCCACCAGGCCGCGCCCTTGCGGACCGGGCAGCTGGCCTGGGCCATCCCGAGCAGGTGCGCCAGGGTCTGGCCCAAGGTGGGCTGATGGCCCACCACCACGACGGGCCGAGTCGCACCGGGCCAACCCGCCAGCGAGAGCACGTCCTCCACCGAGGCGCCCGGCGCAAGCTGCGGCAGGCATTCGAATTCACGGCCCAGACCGAGCGCGGTCTGCTCACAGCGCAGAGCCGGTGACACGAGGACACGGGTCCCGCGCGGCAGGTGCCGGTCCAACCAATGGCCCATGCGCAGCGCATCACGCTCACCGCGTGGCGTCAAGGCACGCATCAGATCATCGTCCCCCGCGCGCGCCTCGTGCGCCTGGGCATGCCGCCATAAGATCAGGTCCATCAGCGTCTCCTTTTACGCGGCACCGGAGTGGATGCCACACGGTAACGGGCCATGAGCGCACCTTGAGCACCCGGGCTGCCGCGGTCGCCTGCACCCGGGACACGCTGGTAGCGTCCGTCGGACTGCAGGTCCCATGCATCCCGCGCATCGTGCAGGTACGCCACCAAACACTCGTCGACGATGCGTTGGCGAAGCTCGGGATCCAGCACCGGCCAGACCAGCTCCACGCGTCGCAGCATGTTGCGGTTCATCCAGTCGGCACTTGAGAGATACAGCTCCTCTTCATCGCCCAGACGGAAATAGAACACGCGTGAGTGCTCCAGAAAGCGCCCGATCACCGAGCGCACGCGGATGTTGTCGGTGTAGCCCGGCACCCGGGCCGGCAGCATGCAGGCGCCCCGCACGATCAGGTCGATCGAAACCCCACTGCGCCCAGCGCGCACCAGCGCCTCCATCAGCGGCTGGTCGGTCAGTGCGTTCATCTTCAACACGATGCGCGTCCTCACGCCCTGAGCCGCCGCAGCCGAGAGACGGTCGATCTTGTCGATCATGCGCCGGTGCAACTGGAACGGTGCGAGCAGAACGCGAGACAGCCGCGGCAGTCGCGCCTGACTGGCCAGGTGGCTGAACACGTGGTCGACATCGGCTGTCAGCTGCGAGTCGGCCGTGAGGTAGCTCAGATCGGTGTACAGGCGGGCGGTACGTGGGTTGTAGTTGCCGGTCGACAGATGCGCGTAGCGGGCCAGCTGGCGCCCCTCGCGGCGCGTGACCAGCAGCATCTTGGCGTGGGTCTTGAGCCCCACCACGCCGTACACCACTTGTGCGCCGATGGACTCGAGCTTCTCGGCCCAGTTGATATTGGCCTCTTCGTCAAAGCGCGCCTTGAGTTCCACCACGGCCATCACCTCCTTGCCGCGGTGCACCGCCTCTCGCAGCAGGTCCATCATCACGGAGTCGGAACCTGTGCGGTAGACGGTTTGCTTGATCGCCAGTACCTGCGGGTCGGCCACCGCCTCGCGCAGGAAGTCGATCACGCCGTCAAAGCGTTCGAAGGGCTGGTGGATCAACACATCGCCCTGGCGCAGGCGTTCGAAGAACGATTGCCCCGCCACCAGCTGGCGCGGGTAACTGGCCGGGTACGACGGAAACAGCAGCTGCGGCGCATCCACCAGATCAATCACCTGTTGCAAGCGCACCAGGTTCACCGGGCCCGGCACGCGGTACAACGCCTGCGGCGGCAGCTGGAACTGCTGCAACAGGAAGTCCGCAAGGTAATCCGAGCAAGCCGCCGAGACCTCCAGGCGAACCGCTTCCCCATACTGTCGGTGCTGAAGGCCCAGCCGAAGCGCAGTGCGCAGGTTGCGCACATCGTCCTCGTCCACCGCCAGGTCGGAATGACGGGTCACACGAAATTGCGAGAACTGAAGCACCTCGCGTCCGGGAAACAGGTCGGCCAGGTGCGCTCGGATCACGCTCGAGAGCATGACCAGTCGGGTCTTGCCGCCGTCGGCACGCGCCGGGATGCGGATCACGCGAGGCAGTACCCTGGGCACCTTCACGATGGCGATATCGTTCTCGCGGCCGAAAGCGTCGTGCCCGCCCAGTCGCACAATGAAATTGAGCGACTTGTTAGCCACTTGCGGGAAGGGATGGGCCGGGTCCAGGCTGACCGGGATCAACAGCGGTCGGACCTGGCGCTCGAAGTAGTCTGCGACCCATTGGCGCTGCTCGGGACTGCGATCCGCATGCGAGAGGATGTCGATCCCGGCGCGGGCCAGCAACGGGATCAGCGCGTCGTTGTACAAAGCGTACTGGGTGGCCACCAGCGCGTGGGCAGACTGCGAGAGCGCTTCGAACGAAGCGGGTGAGCCCAGATCGCTGACCTCTCCCGTGCGCGCCGCCATCAAGTGGGGCGCAAAGCGAACCTCGAAGAACTCATCGAGGTTGGAGGAGACGATGCACAAGTACCGCAGCCGCTCCAAGGCTGGCACGTCCGGCCGGTGCGCCCAATCCAATACCCGCTCATTGAAAGCGAGGATGCTGTGGTCGCGATCGAGCCAAGCAATGCGCGCGGGCGTGGCCGTCGCAGTGGCAGAAGGCTTCATGTCGGCAGAACGAGGGAGAGACACGCACGCAGTCTTTACTGCTGAGATGACAAGGGTGTGACTGTGTCTTTGGTATGCATCCGAGCGTCCTGGTTGCACGGCACCAGGAAGGACACGAAGCGCCGCGTCGCCTCCTCCCAGCTAAATTCCAGGGCGCGGGCACGGGCTTCGTGTCGGGGTAAGCGCAGGGCCTCGTGGCAGGCGACGCGCAGGTCCTCGTTCAAAGATCCACCGAGCCGCGGTCCACTCGGATGCCGCCGAGCGGCGAGCACCTCCAGCGGTCCGTCCTCCGGGAAGGCTGCGACGGGCGTGCCGCAGGCCATGGCCTCGAGCATGACGAGTCCGAAGGTATCGGCGCGGCTGGGGAAGACAAAGACATCGGCCGCGGCATAGACCTCGGCCAGCTCGGTCCGAGGCAGGACGCCGACCCATTTCACCTGGGGATAGCGATCGCGCAGCGTCGCCTCCAGCGGCCCCACACCACAGACCACCTTGGTCCCGGGCAGGTCCAGTTTCAGAAAGGCCTCGATGTTCTTTTCGTAGGAGACCCGCCCCACAAATAGAGCCACGGGCCGCCGCATCAGCCCCAAGGGTCGGCATGCCAGCGGCTGCGAGGCGAATTCGAACAGCCCGGTATCCACCCCATGGGTCCAGGCGCGCAGATTGGAAAAGCCCCTGCCCTCCAGCATCTGAAGCACGCCCACGGTCGGCACCATCACGCCCGAGGAGGGCCGATGAAAATGCCGAAACAGCGCGTAGCCCCAGGACAGGGGTACCCGCAGCGCCGCCTGCAGGATCTCGGGGAAGCGGGTGTGAAACGCGGTGGTGAAGGCCAGGCCCCGCTTGAGGCAATACCGCCGCCCCGCCCAACCCAGGGGCCCTTCGGTCGCCAGGTGGATGGCGTCGGGCTGGAAGGTGTCGAGTTGCTGCGCCAGGCGCTTGGCGGGTGACTTGGCCAGGTCGATGCCCGGGTAGCCCGGGCACGGACGCGTCTCGAATTGGCCCGGCTCCACCACCAGGACCTCATGCTTCAGGGCGCGCAAATGGGCTACCAGCTCCACCAGCGTGGTGACCACGCCATTGACCTGCGGCGTCCAGGCATCCGTGACGAGTGCGATCTTCATGCGGGTACCTTCGTGCCTTCCTCGGGCTGTATCGCCAGCGGCGGCGGTTCCTCGTGGTCCACCGGCTGCCAGTGCACCAGTTCCAGCCGGCCGTCATGGTGTTCAACCAGCGCCGTGCGGCTCTCGACCCAGTCGCCATCGTTGCAATACAGAATGCCGTCGATCTCGCGCATCTCGGCGCGGTGGATATGGCCGCAAACCACGCCTTGGTGGCCCCGCCGCCGGGCCTCGCGCGCCACCGCCACTTCGAAGTCCGTCACGTAATTGAGCGCCTTCTTGACCTTGTGCTTCAGATAGGCCGAGAGCGACCAGTACGGCAGGCCCATGCGATGGCGCAGGCGATTGAGGTGCCGATTGAGCTTGAGCGTGAACTCGTACAGGTTGTCGCCCACATAGGCCAGCCAGCGTGCGCACTGGACCACCCCGTCGAAGTCGTCACCGTGGATCACCCACAAGCGGCGGCCATCCGCGGTCACATGCACCGCATCGCGCACCAGCTCGATGCCGCCAAAGGGATGGTCAGTGAACTCGCGCGCGAATTCATCGTGGTTACCGGGCACATAGACCACACGCGTACCCTTGCGGGCGCTACGCAAGATTTTCTGCACCACGTCGTTATGAGGCTGCGGCCAGAACCAGCGTCGGCGCAGGGCCCAACCGTCGATGATGTCGCCCACCAGGTACAGGGTGTCGCAGCTGTGGTCACGCAGGAAATCCAGCAGGGCGTGGGCCTGGCAACCTGCCGTGCCCAGGTGGATGTCCGAGATGAAAACGGCGCGAAAGCGTCGCGACGGCGACTGGACCGAATCGTCCCCACCATCACGCTCAAGGGCTGCGGCGACGACACCCGCCGCTTGAGGAGCGAGTGCATCGAAGGCAGCACGCATGATCAGCGCCCGACAAAATGTTTGCGATACCGGGCCGGCAGATCAGCGATTCGCATGAGCATCGGCAGGTCAGCGGTGTTGAAGTCCGGGTCCCAGGCCGGCGCGCCCAGCACCTGCGCACCCAGGCGCAGATAACCCTTGATCAGCGCTGGCGGCTCCACATCCAGGGAATCATCGAGCCGCTCAATCGGGAGTGGCAGACGGGGATGGACTCGGTACTCGATCGGAGCCAGATGATCGCACTGTACCCGGCGCCAGATGCTGGCAGCCGCGTCACCACTCACGATGCCCTCATGGACCATCGGGATGCTGGCGCAGCCGATCATGGTGTCCAGGTCATTTCGCGCCATGAACTCGAACAGAGCGCTCCACAGAGCGAGGATCACGCTCCCCTGTCGATAATCGGGGTGCACGCAGCTGCGTCCAAGTTCGACCATACGGCTACGCAACGCGCGCAAGCGGGTCAGGTCGAACTCCGTCTCGGCGTAAAGGCCGCCCACGCGGCGTGCCTGCACCGGCGTGAGCACGCGGTAAGTGCCCACCACGGCGCCGGTCGCCGTATCCATCACCATCAGGTGCTCGCAGTAGTCGTCGAACAGATCGATGTCATGCCCAGGCACGTCGCCGGACAGGCGCGCGCCCATCTCGCCCGCGAAGATCTCGTATCTCAGTCGCTGCGCCGCCCGTACTTCGTCCTGGTGGCTTGCCCAAACCGCTGAAATGGCGCCGCGCTCCAGCGCAGGAATCGACGGATCTGGGCATCGAAGTGACCCCCTGGGCAAACTGACAGGCGATAGCGCGAAGGTCGGGGTGGGTAGCTCTCTCACTGGGCATCTCCATGAAAGTGATGCCTCTCAGTATTCAGCCTAGCCGTGACACCCGCATGTCGAAAGCAAGTCAGTTTCGTGACCCGGGTATAGCCCAGGCCGTCCGGAGAAACTCAGCCCACCTGCACCGCCGCCACCAGGCGCTCGGCGCAAGCGCGTGCCTGTGCCGCATCGGCCGCCTCGACCATGATCCGCAGCAGCGGCTCGGTGCCACTGGCACGAACGAGCAGTCGGCCCTGGCCGGCCAGTTCAGCTTCGACCTCGCGCGTCGCCGCAGCCAGTGGCGCGCTGGACTTCCAGTCCTGGCCCGGGGCCAGGCGCACGTTCAGCAGCACCTGCGGGAACAGGCGCACGCCCTCGAGCAGCTGCGACAGGGTCTTGCCGCTGCGCATGCAGGCCTTGAGCACCTCGAGCGCGCTGACCAGGCCATCGCCAGTGGTGTGCTTGTCCAGAGCCAGCAGGTGGCCCGAACCCTCGCCTCCCAGCAGCCAGCCGCGACGCTCCAATTCCTCCAGCACATAGCGGTCGCCCACCGCCGCACGAACAAACTCCAGACCGCGGCGCTTGAGGGCCAGTTCGACGGCCATATTGGTCATGAGCGTCCCCACCACGCCCACGACCTGCTCGCCCCGGGCCAGGCGGTCGTCGACCATCAGGTACAGGAGCTCGTCGCCGTTGTACAAGCGCCCCTTGGCATCGACCACCTGCAACCGATCAGCGTCGCCATCGAGCGCGATGCCGAAATCAGCGCCCTGCCCCCGCACCGCGCGGATCACCGCGTCAGGATGGGTCGCGCCCACCTCGCGGTTGATGTTCAGGCCGTCGGGGGCACAGCCGATGGTGTGCACCTCGGCGCCCAGCTCGTGAAAGACCAGCGGCGCGATGTGATAGGCCGCGCCGTGGGCCGCATCAACCACGATCTTGCAGCCCTTGAGCGTGAGGTCAGGATCGAAGGTGCTTTTGCAAAACTCGATGTAGCGCCCGGCGGCATCGTCCAGGCGCTTGGCCTTGCCCAGGCTGGCTGAATCGACCCAGGCCGGCGGCTCGTCGATCATGGCCTCGACCTCGCGTTCCCAGGCGTCGGACAGCTTGGTGCCCTGCGCGCTGAAGAACTTGATGCCGTTGTCCTCGAAAGGGTTGTGGCTGGCGCTGATCACCACGCCCAGGCTGGCCCGGCGCGCGCGCGTGAGGTAGGCCACGCCTGGCGTGGGCAAGGGCCCCAGCAGCATCACGTCCACACCGGCTGAATTAAAGCCCGACTCGAGGGCGCTTTCGAGCATGTAGCCGGAGATGCGGGTGTCCTTGCCAATCAGCACCGTGGGCCGCGCCTCGGTGCGTTTGAGCACCCGCCCCACCGCATGCGCCAGGCGCAGCACGAAGTCGGGGGTAATGGGCGGCTTGCCGACGGTGCCGCGGATGCCGTCGGTCCCGAAGTATTTTCTGGTCATGGCGCTTATTGTCCGTCCTGTCGGGCTTGCAGACCGGCCCCGGGGCGGGCCGCCGCTGACCAGACCTTCAGGGCGGCCACGGTGGGGGCCACGTCGTGGACGCGTACGATGCGCGCGCCGCGTTCCACCGCCAGCACCGCCGCCGCCACGCTGGGCACCAGCCGCTCGGACACCGGCAAGCCGGTCACCGCACCCAGCGAGGACTTGCGAGACCACCCCACCAGCAGCGGATGGCCGTCCGTCAGGAGTTCGTCCTGGCGGGCGAGCAAGGCGAAGTTCTGGACCGGCGTCTTGCCAAAGCCGATACCCGGATCCCAGGCGATGCGCGCGGGGTTCACACCGCGTGCGCGCAAGGCCGCGGTCACGCTACGCAAAAAACCGTGCACCTGGGGCACCGCGTCGCCGTCCATAGGCGCAAGCTGCATGGTCTGCGGCTCAC
This sequence comes from Pseudomonadota bacterium, assembly GCA_041159245.1. Classification (GTDB taxonomy): domain Bacteria; phylum Pseudomonadota; class Gammaproteobacteria; order Burkholderiales; family Burkholderiaceae_C; genus Ramlibacter. Next base: position 1,264 of record JBEAZV010000043.1, on the reverse strand, counting down.
CGTGCATGTGCATCAGGCACACGCCGCAGCTGCCGTGGGCGGCCACGGCCTCCAGGGCGCCGGGCTGGCGCAGGGCCCAGATGTCGTTGACGATGTCCGCCCCCAGATCCAGCACCTCCCGCATCAAGTTGGCCTTGTACGTGTCGATGGACACCGGCACGCCCAGCGTGAGCGCCTCGCGCAGCACCGGCAGCAGGCGCGCACGCTCCTCCTCCAGGGGCACCGGGGGGCTGCCGGGGCGGGTCGACTCAGCCCCCAAGTCCAGGATGTCGGCGCCCTGGGTGACCAGGCGCTCGCAGTGGCGGATGCCCGCATTGACGCTGGCGTGGCGGCCGCCGTCGGAAAAGGAATCAGGGGTGAGGTTGACGATCCCCATCACGCGGGGCGCGCCCAGGTCGATCCGGTGGCGGGTCGTGAGCCAGTGCATGCGGCAATTGTCGTTCAGCCCGGCATCAGCCTGAATGACACGGTCAGCGGCTCGCCGGCGGCCAGGCGCGCACCACCGAGCACGCCGCGGCCGTAGCGGTCCAGAAGGTTGAGCCAGTCGGCGCACTGGCTCACCGGCCCGGCGCAGAAATAGTCAGCCCCGAGCGGCGCGTACACCCCAAGGTGATCGAGCACCGGGTCGGCCTCGATCCGCAGGCTGCGCGCGGGCGCGTCACCCACGGCGGGCCAGTCGATACAGGCTCGCCGGTCCCAACCCACGAAGTTGTTGTCCAGGTCGGCCTCGTCCAGCGGCAGGCCTTGGCGCAGGCGGTCCACGACACCACCGGTCTCCAGGGCCACTGGCATGACCTCGGCGTCAGTCCGCCACATCGACGCGGTGGCACAGGTCAGACGTGTGCCGGCCCCGCGCGCAAAGGAGGGGTGATGGCCCAAGCCCGCGGGCATGGCCACGGTGTCCTCATTCAAGACACACAGACGCAGGTGCAGCGCTGCGCCCCTCAACTCGATACGCTGCATCGCCGAGAAGCGCCAGGGCCAGGCCTCGCTGGCCGGCACATACAGCCCCAGCTCGCAGCAGCTGTCCGTTCGTGCCAGCACGGTCCAGGGCCGCTGCCAGCCCAGGCCATGAAGCGGGTGCGGTGAGGGACTCGCGGGGTGGTTGGGTCGCAGTCGGATCTCGCGTCCCTCGAAACGCGCGCGCCCATCGCGCAGCCGGTTGCAGTACGGCACCAGCGGAAAGCTGGCCATGGCCAGGATGTCACGGCGCGCCAGGGCGGCTGGCGGGGTCGGGCGCAACCAGTCAATGCGACGACCGCCC
>JBEAZV010000042.1:0-19369 GCA_041159245.1 Pseudomonadota bacterium | reverse complement strand
TTTACCGAATTCAATTTCCTGCACGACATCGGCATGACCGTGTGGCGTGTGGTGGGCGGCTTCATCCTGGCCGCCGTCATCGCCGTGCCTCTGGGCATCGCGATGGGCGCGCACAAGGGCGTGGAAGCCTTCCTCGAGCCCTTCGTCTCCTTCTGCCGCTACCTGCCAGCTTCGGCTTTCATCCCGCTCCTGATTTTGTGGGCGGGCATAGGCGAGCTGCAGAAGGTGCTCGTGATCTTCATCGGCTCGGTGTTCCAGATCGTGCTGATGGTGGCCGTGACCGTGGGCTCGGCCCGCCGCGACCTGGTGGAGGCGGCCTACACGCTGGGCGCATCCAACAGCGGCATCGTCCAGCGCGTGCTGATTCCGGGCGCCGCACCGGATATCGCCGAGATCCTGCGCCTGGTGCTCGGTTGGGCCTGGACCTACGTGATCGTGGCCGAATTGATCGGATCGTCCTCGGGCATCGGGCACATGATCACCGACAGCCAGGCCCTGCTCAATACCGGTCAGATCATCTTCGGCATCATCGTCATCGGCCTGATCGGCCTCATCTCGGACTTCGCGTTCAAGGCGCTCAATCGCCGCCTCTTCACCTGGAGTTCGCTGTGAACGGACAACTCTCCATCCAGGGCGTCTCGCGCACCTTCACCACGGCCAAGGGCCCCGCGACGCAGGCGCTCACGCCGGTGGACCTCGAGGTGCGGGAGAATGACTTTCTCACCATCCTGGGCCCCTCGGGCTGCGGCAAGTCCACGCTGCTACGCATCGTGGCGGGCCTGGACCAACCGAGCACCGGCCACGTACTGCTCGATGGGCGCGAAGTCGAAGGCCCCGGCGCTGACCGCGGCATGGTGTTTCAGAGCTACACGCTGTTTCCCTGGCTCACGGTGGAAGAAAACATCCGCTTCGGCCTGCGCGAACGGCAGATGCCTGAGGCGCAGCAGAAGGAACGCGCGGACTACTTCATCGCCAAAGTGGGCCTGCGCGGCTTCGAGCATCACTACCCCAAGCAGCTCTCGGGTGGCATGCAGCAACGCACCGCCATCGCCCGCGCGCTGGCCAACGATCCCAAGATCCTGCTGATGGACGAGCCCTTTGGCGCGCTGGACAACCAGACGCGTGTGCTGATGCAGGAACTGCTCCTGGGCATCTGGGAGTCAGCGCGCAAGACGGTGCTGTTCGTGACGCACGACATCGACGAGGCCATCTTCATGGCCAACCGCGTTGCGGTGTTCAGCGCGCGTCCCGGTCGCATCAAGGCCGAATTCGCGGTGGACTTCCCGCACCCGCGCCACTACAAGATCAAGACCTCGCCCGAGTTCATGGCAATCAAGGCCCGCCTCACCGAGGAGATTCGGGCCGAGTCCATGGCCGCAGCCGAACACTGACCCGGCACTGCCCATGGCCCGCCGCACCCCGACCGTCACAGCCCGCGCCCGCCCCGGTGCGCGCGGGCATGTCAAGTCGGCAGGGTCCAAGGCTGCCGCCACCGCGAGCCCGGTAGCCCTGTTCCAGCAGGTCAAGGACCACATCGCGCGCAAGATCCAGGACGGTACGCTGCGTGCGGGCGAACGCCTGCCCTCCGAGCACGCGCTGGTGGCGCAGTTTGGAATCTCGCGCATGACCGTGAACCGCGCATTGCGCGAGTTGGCCGAGCAAGGGCGCATCGTGCGCATGGCGGGCGTGGGCAGCTTCGTGGCCGAGCCCAAGCCCCAGTTCACGCTGCTGCACATCGTCAATCTGGCCAGCGAGATCCGTGCGCGCGGGCACGACTACCGCTGCGAGATGCTGGTGCTCGAACGCGTAGCGGCCACGCTGGAAGTGGCCTCGGCGCTGGAGGTGCGTACGGGCGAATCGGTGTACCACTCGGTCTGCGTGCACCTGGAGAACGGCGTGCCGATCCAGCTGGAGGACCGCTATGTCAATCCGCGCATCGCGCCCGAATTCATCCGCCAGGACTTCACTCACCAGCAGCCCTCGGAGTTTCTGGTGCGTACCGTGCCTTTTGACGAGATCGAGCATGTGGTCGATGCGGTCCTGCCCACGCCGGAACAGGCGACGCGCCTGCAGATGGACCCCGGACAACCAGGCCTATTGCTCACGCGCCGCACCTGGAACGGCAGCACCCCGGTGACGCTGGTGCGCTGTCTGCATCCGGCCAGCCGCTATCGCCTGGGCAGCCGCTATCGCGCCAGCGGCAACCCGGTCTCCACCTGAACACGATGGCCATGACCCGTGACGGCATGCCCGCCTCAGCTTGTATAGACAGGATCGCCTCCGGTCCTGATGTCCCGTTCTGCAAGGAGTGACCCCATGACCACGAACACCGACCCCCGCCTGGACCCGACGCGCGTGGTGCGCGCGCCGCGCGGCACGCAGCTGCATTGCAAGAACTGGGTGACGGAAGCGGCCTATCGCATGATCCAGAACAACCTGGACCCGGAGGTGGCCGAGAACCCGCAGCATCTGGTGGTGTACGGTGGCATCGGCCGCGCCGCGCGCGACTGGGCCTGCTTCGACCAGATCCTGGAGTCGCTTCGCAACCTGAACGAGGACGAATCGCTGCTGGTGCAATCGGGCAAGCCGGTGGGCGTGTTCAAGACCCACCCCAACGCACCGCGCGTGCTGATCGCCAACTCCAACCTCGTGCCCAAATGGGCGACCTGGTCGCATTTCAACGAGCTCGATCGCAAGGGCCTGTTCATGTACGGCCAGATGACGGCCGGCTCCTGGATCTACATCGGCAGTCAGGGCATCGTGCAGGGCACCTTCGAGACCTTTGTCGAAGCGGGCAAGCAGCACTATGCGAACGACCTCTCCGGCAAATGGATCCTGACCTCGGGCCTGGGCGGCATGGGCGGCGCGCAGCCCCTGGCCGCAACGCTGGCAGGCGCCTGCTCGTTGAACATCGAATGCCAGCAAAGCAGTATCGATTTTCGTCTGCGCACCCGCTACGTGGACAAGCAGGCACGCGACATCGATGAAGCCCTGGCCATGATCCGCCAGCACACGGCCGCCAAGGAAGCCGTCTCCATCGCCCTTCTGGGCAATGCCGCCGAGGTGCTGCCCGAGCTGGTGCGCCGCGCGCGGGCCGGCCAGATCCGCCCAGACCTTGTGACCGACCAGACCTCGGCCCACGACCTGGTGAACGGCTATCTGCCCCCGGGCTGGACGATCGCGCAGTGGCGCGAGGCGCAGCGCGATCCGTCGCAGCACAAGCGCCTGACCGACGCCGCCGCCCAGGGCTGCGCCACCCAGGTGCAGGCCATGCTGGACTTCCAGGCCATGGGCATCCCCACCGTGGATTACGGCAACAACATCCGCCAGGTGGCCTACGACCAGGGCGTGAAAAACGCCTTCGACTTTCCCGGCTTCGTGCCCGCCTACATTCGACCGATGTTCTGCGAGGGCAAGGGCCCCTTCCGCTGGGTCGCACTCTCGGGTGATCCCGAGGACATCTACAAGACGGATGCCAAGATCAAGGAGTTGTTCCCCGAGAACAAGCACACGCACCGCTGGCTGGACATGGCCCGCGAGCGCATCGCCTTCCAGGGCCTGCCGGCGCGCATCTGCTGGCTGGGACTGGGCGAGCGTCATCGCGCGGGCCTGGCCTTCAACGAGATGGTGAAGAAGGGTGAACTCAAGGCCCCGATCGTGATCGGCCGCGACCACCTGGACACTGGCTCGGTGGCCAGCCCCAACCGCGAGACCGAAGCCATGCGCGATGGCAGCGACGCCGTGAGCGACTGGCCGCTGCTCAACGCCCTGCTCAATACCGCGGGCGGCGCGAGCTGGGTCAGCCTGCACCATGGCGGCGGTGTGGGCATGGGCTACTCGCAGCATTCGGGCATGGTGATCGTGGCCGATGGCACCGATGCCGCCGCCGAGCGCCTGGCCCGCGTGCTGGTCAACGACAGCGGCAGCGGCGTGATGCGCCATGCCGATGCCGGCTACGAGCTGGCCGTCGCCACCGCCAAGAAGCAGGGCCTGAAGCTGCCCATGATTCGCTGAGACATTTCCAATGCGCTGGCAACGCTTCGACCGCAGCAGCCTTCCCGCCATGCCGTGGAAGAACGGTGGCGGCGTGACGCGCGAGATCGTGTGCTGGCCGCCGGGTGCCGGCCTGGACGACTTCGACTGGCGCGTGAGCATCGCCACCATCGCCAGCGACGGGCCGTTCTCGGCTTTCCCCGGTATTGACCGCGTGATCACGCTGCTCGAGGGGGGCGGCGTGCACATGGCCAGCGAGGGCGGCGCCATCGACCACCGGCTGGACACGCCGCTGCAGCCGTATGCCTTTCCTGGCGAAGCGACCGTGCAGGCGCGCCTGCTCGCGGGCGAATGCGAAGACTTCAATGTGATGACACGACGCGCGAGCTGCCGCGCCGACGTCCAGGTGCTGCGGCAAGAGCGGGCGCTGTCAGCACCCCAGGGCCTGCTGCTGGCGACGCAGGGCGTCTGGAGCGTGCAAGCTGCGGGCGAGGACAGCCACGCCTTGCCGGTGGCGCTCGGGCTCTGGTGGGCCAGCGAGGCAGCGGCCACCTGGCGCCTGCAGCCGCAGACACCGGATGCCGCGCTGCTGGCCGTTACGATCCATCCGCTGCCCGCGACCCCGACATGACCGCGCCAACCCCTGCCCGCTCCCTGCCCAGCGCCGACGGCGTCTGGGTCGACCTGCACCTGGCGCCCGAGGCGCGGGGCGAAGGCACCCCGGCGCTGCGCGATGCCGCCCTCGTGGTGAAAGGCGGCCTGGTGCGATGGATCGGCCCGCGCGCGCAGCTGCCCACGAGCCACCAGGCCCTGCCTTGCCACGCAGGGGGTGGCGCGCAGGTCACGCCCGGCCTCGTCGACTGCCACACCCACCTGGTCTATGGCGGCCAGCGGGCGAATGAATTCGCGATGCGCCTGGCAGGCGCCACCTACGAAGAGGTGGCCCGCGCCGGCGGCGGCATCGTCTCCAGCGTGCGCGCCACCCGCGAGGCGGATGAAGACGCGCTCTACGCGCAGGCCGCACTGCGGCTGCAGGCCCTGCTCGATGAGGGCGTGTGCGCCCTCGAGATCAAGTCGGGCTACGGCCTGGACCTGGCCCACGAGCGTAAACAACTGCGTGTGGCGCGTCGCCTGGGCGAGGCCTTGGGCGTCACCGTGCGCACCACCTTCCTGGGCGCGCACGCGCTGCCACCCGAGTACGCGGGCCGCAGCGGCGACTACATCCGCGTCGTGTGCGAGGAGATGATGCCGGCCCTGGCGGCCGAAGGCCTGGTCGACGCGGTGGACGTGTTTTGCGAACGCATCGGTTTTTCTTTGGCCGAAACTGAGCAGGTCTTCCAGGCGGCGCAAGGCCTGGGCCTGCCGGTGAAGCTGCACGCCGAGCAACTATCCGACATGGGCGGTGCGGCGCTGGCGGCGCGCTACGGCGCGCTGTCGTGCGACCACATCGAGCACCTGAACCCCGAAGGCATCGCGGCGATGCGTGCGGCCGGCACCGTCGCCGTGCTGCTGCCCGGTGCCTACTACACGCTGCGCGATACGCACCTGCCACCGATCGAGGCGCTGCGCGCCGCGGGTGTGCCGATGGCGGTGTCCACCGACCACAACCCCGGGACCTCGCCGGCCCTGAGCCTGCTGCTGATGGTGAACATGGCCTGCACACTGTTTCGCCTCACCGTGCCCGAGGCCCTGGCGGGTGTCACCCGCCATGCGGCGCGGGCGCTGGGCTTGCAAGACACACACGGCCAGATTGGCGTGGGGCAGCCGGCTAACTTCGTGCTGTGGTCGCTCGCGGATGTCGCCGAACTGGCGTATTGGGTAGGACAGCGCCCGGCCTGCCGCATCGTGCGCAACGGGCGCATCGCGCGCTGAGATACCCCAACGGATTGCACAAGATGATCCACCCGCCGCACACACTGCACGCTGCCGACGCCCTGTTGCCCACAGGCTGGGCGCGTGATGTGCTGATGCAATGGGATGCCCAGGGACACCTGACGAGCGTCTCGCCCAGCACCCCCTGCCCGCCGGACACGCCACGCGCCCAGGGCCCCGTGCTGCCTGGCCTGCCCAATCTGCACTCGCACGCCTTCCAGCGTGCCTTTGCCGGCCTCACCGAATACCGTGGCGCCGCGCAGGACAGCTTCTGGAGCTGGCGCACCCTGATGTACCGCTTCGCCAGTGCTATCACGCCGCAGCAGCTCGAGGCGGTGGCCTTCGGCCTGTATGTGGAGATGCTGGAGGCGGGCTATACGAGCGTGTGCGAGTTCCATTACCTGCACCACGACACGGACGGCCGACCCTACGCCGACGACGCCATGCTGTCGCAGGCCCTGTTGCGCGCAGCTGCGCGCGCGGGCCTCGGCCTGACCCTGCTGCCGGTGCTGTATCAGACCGCAGGCTTTGGTGGCCAGCCGCCGAATGAAGGTCAGCGGCGCTTCATCCGCAGTACCGACAACATGCTGGCCCTGCTGGAGCGCCTTGCACCAGCCTGCCACGCCCAAGGTGCACGTCTGGGCCTGGCGCCCCACTCGCTGCGCGCGGTGCCGCCCGAGAGCTTGCGCGATGCGGTCGCAGGCCTGCACGCGCTCGATGCCAGCGCCCCGGTACATCTGCACATCGCGGAGCAAACCGCCGAAGTCCAGGCGTGCCTGGCCTGGTCTGGCCAGCGCCCGGTGCAATGGCTGCTCGATCACGCGCCAGTCGATGCGCGTTGGTGCTTGGTGCACGCCACCCATATGACGCCCGAGGAGTACGCGCGCGCAGCCCGCACCGGCGCCGTCGCGGGCCTGTGCCCCACGACCGAGGCCAATCTGGGCGATGGCGTTTTCGACACCCAGGCCTGGCGTGCCGCGGGCGGCCGTTGGGGCGTCGGCTCCGACAGCCACGCCACGGTGAATGCGGCCGAGGAACTGCTGATGCTCGAGTACGGCCAGCGGCTCATGACACGCCAACGCAATCTGCTGGCAAGCGCAGACCAGCCCTCGGTGGCCTCCACCATGACGCTGGAAGCCGTGGCCGGCGGCGCCCAGGCCAGCGCGCGGCCTATCGCGGGCTTGACCGTGGGCCAGCAGGCCGACTGGGTGGTGCTCGATGCCCACGACCCCCTGCTGCAGGACCTCCCCACCGCCGAGGCCATGCTGTCGGCGCATGTCTTCGCCAGTCACCGCCGCAGCGCGATCGCCGAGGTCTGGGTGGCCGGCCAGCCTCACGTGCGCGCGGGACGCCACGCCCTGCATGACGAGGCCCTGTCCGGCCTGGCCACCGTCCGCCGGCAACTTCTGATCGACGCCCCATGACCCTGTTTCACACCGACCAGCCGCCCTTTCACTTCCGCGCCGGGACGCGGCCCCTGCTGATCTCCATGCCCCATGTGGGCACGCATGTGCCACCAGCGCTGGCCGCGCGCTTCACCGACGAAGGGCGGCGCGTGCCCGACACCGACTGGCACCTGGAGCGCCTGTACGACTTCGCAGACGCCCTGGGCGCCTCGGTGCTGGTGGCCACGCACTCGCGTTATGTGATCGACCTCAATCGCCCGCCGGACGGCGCCAGCCTCTACCCCGGCCAGCGCGTGACGGGCCTGTGCCCGGTCGATCTGTTCGACGACCAGCCGCTGTATCGCCGCCCCGACGACCTGCCGACCGAAGCCGAAATCGCCGCACGGCGCGACGCGATCTGGCGCCCCTACCACGCGAAGATCACCGAAGAACTCGCACGCCTGAAGGCACTGCACGGCGTCGCCGCCCTGTGGGATGCGCACTCGATCCGCTCGGTGGTGCCGCGCTTTTTCGAAGGCCAGCTGCCGGATCTGAACCTGGGCACCGCCGATGGCGCCAGTTGCGACGCAGGCCTGGCCTCACGCCTGCTCGCGATCGGCCAGCAGGCCCCAGGCTACACCGCGGTGCTCAATGGCCGCTTCAAGGGCGGTCACATCACCCGCCACTTCGGCCAACCTGCACAGGGCCTGCACGCGATTCAGCTGGAGATGACGCAGCGCTGCTACATGCAAGAGGCCTGGCCCTTCGATTACCTGGCCGACACCGCGGCCGGCGTGCAACCGACGGTGCGGCGGATGCTGGAGGAAGTACTGGCGTTCGTGGAGAGCGCACGCCACCCTTGAGAGCGCAGTGCGCTCGATGGCGCGCGCCATTGCCGCTTATTGAACAGCGGCGCCAACCCGCCGCTGCAGGCGCAGCAGGCCCCTTACGCCCCGCAGCACTTCTTGAACTTCTTCCCGCTCCCGCAAGGACACGGGTCATTGCGCCCCGGCTCGGCCTCCTTGCGCACGCTCACCACGCGCGGGCCCAGACTTTTCCAGACCTGGCGCAGGTCGTAGACGCTCCACACCGCCTTGCCGAATTCATCGATGCGGCGGTCGGACACGCTGGGTGGACCGTCCTCGCTGTACATGGACACCGCCGGCTTGCCGGTGTCGGGTTCGGTCAACGCCTCGATGGCGGCCAGCGCTTCGCGCACCATCTCGGCCGCGTCGCGGTCACGTGGAGGCGCCCATTCCTCGGACCAGGCTTGCACCGCATGCATGAAACCGTGCGCCCAGGTCTCAGCGAAGTACGGCAGGTCCTCGATGGCCGTGTCACCGCGCTCGCTCTCGGGCAGGGCCAGCACCGCGCCACGCATGTCCAGCAGCTCGGGCTGGTAGGCGCGCGGGTCTTCCAGCGTGTCGACCTCGGCGTCCAGGCCATGGGCCACTTCGCGCCAGCGGCGGTGCCAGCGCATCACGAACTCCATCTGCGCCATGGGCTGGAAGGCTGGCCCCAACAGTACCGGCCAGTAGGCCTCGGGCTCGATCGGGCGACGGCAACACACCAGCGCCGCGAGGAAGCCCTCGCAGAACTCCCAGTCGGGCGTGTCCTCGACCTGCTCGCGCAGCTGGTCCAGCACCGCGTCCTGGGCCTCGAAGTCCTCGGTCCCCAGTGGGACGTCATCAGCGGGAGTCGGCGTGGTCGTATCGTTCGTCATGATTCCAGGCACAAAGGTTCGAAGGTAGGCCGAGCCTGCACTGACCAGGCTGCCAGGCGCTTCTTCATTGAGAGCACGGCGCGGTCCTTGCTCAAAAGCAGGGCCTGGCGGGCGACGGCCAGGTCGATGAATTGTTGATCATCCGGGTCGCTGCAGGTGACGGGCGCCTTGGGCGGCACGTCCACCACGCAGGCATGACGGTCGAAGGCGGCAAGGACACCGCCAGCCTGCAACCCATAAAAATCCAGGCGCGGCACGATCTGCGGATAAGCCAGTACACGCGCCAGCTCCTCACGCATCGCGGCCGTGGCCACCCACTGCCAGCGTCCTTCAGCCAGCGCAGGCAGCACCGGCTTGGCCGCCTCGTCGGCGAAGACGAAGACATCCAGCACGATGTTGGTGTCCAGCACCAGCGCGTTCATACGCGCTCCTGGGGCGCGCCCGTCTCGCGTGCGCGCGCCGAGCCGGCCACCATGTCGAAGCGGAACAAGCGGCATTCGATCGGCCCGTTCCACATCGGCATGCGACGCGATTCCTTCAGGCGCATGTGGGTCGGCAGCTTCAGGTCGGGGGTGAGCACCCAGGCGGTCCAGCCCGCGTAGTGCTTTTTCCAGTGCGCGGCCAACTGCACAAAGAAGTCGGTGCCAGCCGCATCGCCGGACTCCATCTGCGCACGCTCACGACCGCCCCGGCCACGCCCCGCGACGCCCGCAGTCTCGATGCGCTCGCCATACGGCGGGTTCAACAGCAGGATGCCAGGCGTCTCAGTGGGCGGCATCCGTTGGAGCGCATCGCCACCACGAAACTGCACGACACCACCCACGCCGGCGCGCTCGGCGTTGCGGTTGGCGAAATCGACCATGCGAAAGGCCACATCCGAGCCATGAATCGACACCTGCGCGGTCTTGCGCTGCGCCTGTGCCTCCTCCTTGAGCCCCGACCAGACATGCGCCTGGTAGGGCAGCAGCTTTTCGAAGCCAAAGCGACGCATCAGCCCGGGCGCGATGCCGCAGGCGATCTGGGCCGCCTCGATGGCGATGGTGCCGCTGCCGCAGCAGGGGTCGTACAGCGGCACGCTCGCATCCCACCCGCTGGCGGCGATCATGGCGGCCGCCAGCGTTTCCTTCAGCGGCGCCTCGCCCTTGTCCTCGCGCCATCCGCGCTTGAACAAGGGCTCGCCCGAGGTGTCGATATACACCGTGCAATGCGTGGAGGTGAGGTGGGCAAACACCCGCACGTCGGGGCGCTGCGTGTCCACGTCCGGTCGCACGCCGGACTTGTCACGAAAGCGGTCACAGATCGCGTCCTTCACTTTCAGCGCGGCAAAGTTCAGGCTCTTGAGCGGGCTGTGCTGCGCGGTGATCTCCACCTTGATGCTCTGACGCGGTGTGAACCACATCTCCCAGGGCACCGCGCGCGCTGCGTCATACACGCCGGCCTCGTCGCGATACGGCGCATGGGCCAGTTGCACCAGTACCCGCTGCGCCAGGCGCGTGTGCAGGTTCAGCCGCAGGGCCTCGCGCCAGGCGGCCTGCACCACCACCCCACCGCGGCCCACCAGCAGATCGTCTCCCGCCAGGCCGGTGAGGCGATGCACCTCGTCGGCCAGCAGGTCTTCGACGCCCGCGGCGCAGGGCAGGAACAGCTGGAGGGAGTTCATGAAAGGAGCGCGCTCAAAGCGCCTTGCGCAGGTTGGCCGGCGCGATGCGCAAGGCTTCGCGGTACTTGGCGACGGTGCGTCGCGCGCATTCGATGCCCTGTTCCTTGAGCAGGTCGGAGATCTGGCTATCCGACAGCGGCTTCTTGGGACTCTCGGCCGCCACCAGCTGGCGGATCAGGGCGCGCACGGCGGTACTAGAGGCATTGCCGCCGGCCTCGGTAGACAGGCCCGAGCCGAAAAAGTACTTCAGCTCGAAGGTGCCGTACGGCGTGGCCATGTACTTGGCGGTGGTCACGCGCGAGATGGTGGACTCGTGCAGGCCCAATTCATCGGCGATCTCGCGCAGCACCAGCGGGCGCATGGCGAGCTCGCCGTGGATGAAGAAATTCTTCTGGCGCTCCACGATGGCATTCGAGACACGCAAGATGGTGTCAAAGCGCTGCTGAATGTTCTTGATGAACCAGCGCGCCTCCTGCAGCCGCTGCTGCAAGGCGGCGTGGCTGCCGCCCTTGCTGGATTTGAGCGCGCCGGCATAGATGTCGTGCACGCGCAGTCGCGGCATGACGTCGGGATTGAGCTGCACCCGAAAGCGCGGCGTAGCGCTGCGCGGTACGCGCGAGACGATCACGTCGGGGATCACGATATTGCGCTCGACATCGACGAAGCGGCGGCCCGGCTTGGGCTCCAGCCGCGCGATCAGGCCGATGGCCGCCTTGATCTGCGCCTCGCTTTCGCCCGTGAGCTGCGTGAGGCGCTTCACATCACGCTTGGCGAGCAGGTCGATCGGATGGCGCAGGATGGCCAGCGCGGCATGGCAGGGTGACGCTTCGTCCGCATCCTCCCGCTGCGCCTGCAGCTGCAAGGTGAGGCACTCGGCCAGCGTACGCGCACCCACGCCCACCGGCTCGAGGTGATGCAGCAGGCGCAGGGCCACGGTGAAGTGGTGGACCAGGCCCTCCTGCTGCTCGAAGTCGTCGGGCGCCAGGGAGGCCGCGAGTGATTCGAGGGAGTCCTCCAGGTAGCCGTCGTCGTTGAGCGACTCGATCAGGAAACGCAGCGCCGCCGAGTCCTCATCGCACAGACGCAGCGCCAGGGCCTGGCGGTGCAAGTAGGACTGCAGCGATTCGCCACTGCGGGCCAGCTCGGTAGCGTCGGCCTCGTCGCCGTCGGCGGCCCCTTCATTGCGGCGCGCGGGCGCGTCGCTGCCCCACTCGCTGTCGTCGGGTGCGATCTCGGTCGTGCCGTCGCCCTCCCAATCGCTGGGGCCGGATTCGGCGGGAGCGGCGTCGGCATCACCGCCTTCGCCGCCTTCACCGCTGGCACTGCTGCTCACGCTACCCAGGCTGCCGATGAAGTCATGACCCTCGGGATCGCCCTCGGCATCGAGCGTCGGCGCATCAGCACGCGCGAGCCCGAACTCCTCGCGCGGCGCCTCCTCGGGCGCAGGCTCGAGAAAGGGGTTGTCGTCCAGCATCTGCTCGACTTCCTGGGCCAGCTCCAGGGTGGACAGTTGCAGCAGGCGGATCGACTGCTGCAGCTGGGGCGTGAGCGCCAGGTGCTGGGAGGTGCGTAACGACAGGCCCTGCTTCAAGCCCGCCTCCTCACATGCGGAAATGTTCGCCGAGGTAGACGCGTCGTACGTCGGCGTTGTTCACGATCTCGTCGGGCGCGCCCTGGGCCAGCACATGGCCGTCGCTGATGATGAAGGCGCGGTCGCAGATGCCCAGGGTCTCGCGCACGTTGTGATCGGTGATCAGCACGCCGATGCCGCGCGACTTGAGAAACCCGATGATGCGCTGGATCTCGATGACGGCGATGGGGTCGATGCCGGCGAACGGCTCGTCCAGCAGGATGAAACGGGGTTGCGTGGCCAGGGCGCGCGCGATCTCCACGCGTCGGCGTTCACCGCCCGAAAGCGCCATGGCCGGCGACTCGCGCAGGTGGTCGACCCGCAGGTCCTGCAACAGGGCGGACAGACGCTCCTCGATCGCGGAACGCGTCAGCGGCCGGCCGTTGGCGTCGAGCTGCAGCTCCAGGACTGCGCGCACGTTGTCGGCCACATTGAGCTTGCGAAAGATCGACGGCTCCTGCGGCAGATAGGACAGCCCCAGGCGCGAGCGGCGGTGGATCGGCATGTGCTCGACGGGCTGACCGTCGATGGTGATCTGGCCGTCGTCGGCGCGCACCAGGCCGACGATCATGTAAAAGGAGGTGGTCTTGCCCGCGCCGTTGGGTCCGAGCAAACCCACCACTTCGCCCTTGGCCACCGACAGCGAGACGTCCTTGACGACCTTGCGGCTGCCGTAACTTTTCTGCAGGTGTCGCGCTTCGAGCCGGCTCGGTACCGCGTCGAGTCCGGTCAGCTGCGTCACTTGCGTTCCCCTCCGAGGGTCGTGCTGGGACGCAGCGGCGCCGCCTTTGGCGCCACGCCCGCTGGGGCCGAGGCCGCGGAGGCCGGATCGCGCGGCGTGAGGACCGCACGCACACGCCCGCCGGCACTGGCCGAGGGCTGGCGCGCGCCGAGGGTGGCGCCGTCGACGGTGAAGACGTCGGTGGTGTTCTCGTAGGTGATGACGCTGCCCTGTGTCTCGTCGGCCATCACGGTGCCGCGGTAGCGGCGCAGCTCGGCGCGCCCGATGAACTTCACGCGGTCGGCCTTGCCGTCGTATTCGATGGTGGTGCCCTCGCCCTCGATGTATTCGTCAACACCCTCGCGCTTTTGGCGCCAGAAGGCACGCTTGCCGGGCTCGGCGGTGACGACACCGTACTGGTATCCCTCGGGGTCCTGGCGCACCTGCAGGCGCGCACCGCGAATCAGGATGGTGCCCTTGGTGGCCACGACCTGACCGGTGAACACGCTGGTCTGGGAAAGGTCGTCGTGGCGCAGCGCGTCGGCCTCGACGTTCATCGGCTTGTTGCGATCCGCCTTTTCCGCCTGGACGGCGGGCGCCGCAAGGACGGTGGCGATCGCCAGCAAGAATGTCAGGAGGGGACGGCTCATAGAGGCATGAATCTTGCGTCGATTCTACCCCTGTTGGGGGATGCCGCCGTGCCGGCCAGAGGCTTCGCGCAGCGGCCGGGAAGGGCCGCGGCCTTCAGCGGCTCTTGCGCGCCTCGGCCAAGAGGAAGTCGACGATCTCCAGGGCGCGGTTCATGTTGCCCGCAAGCTCGCCGTCGGTGTAGTAGCGACCCGCCACGCCCAGCGAGGGCACGCCCTGCACCTGGTAGGCGTCCTGAAGCTGCGTGGCCCGTTTGGCCTTGGACTGCACCGAGAAGGAGGCGTAGGCCTCCTGGAACTTGGTGCGGTCCAGCCCATTCTTCTGGGCCCAGGCCAGGATGGTGTCGTCGCGGTTGGTGGGTTGGCGCTCAGCGTGGATCGCCTGGAACACCTTGCCGTGCAAGTCCGTGCGGCCCAGGGCCTCCAGCGCGTAAAACAGGCGCTGCTGGGGCACGAAGTCGTCACGGAAGGCCACCGGCACGCGCCGCAGCACCACGTCGGCGGGCAGTTTGCGGGACCAGGCCTCGAGCGCGGGCTCGAAGGCATTGCAATGCGGACAGCTGTACCAAAAGAACTCGAGCACCTCGATCTTGCCGGCGGGCGCGTCCACAGGCGCACGCTGGCTCAGGGTGCGGTAGTCCTTGCCGTTTTCGATGCGCCGTTGCGCGTGGACGGCGGGCACCAGGCCCAGGGTACCTGCGGCCAGCAGGCCGGCGGAGAACTCGCGTCGTTTCATGGTCGGTCGCTTTCGTGGGAGAGTCCGTGCGCGCGCAGACGCTCAGCGCTGCACGCGCACCAAGGTGGCTTCGACGCCGCTGGCATCCAGGCGGGCTTTGATGCGGTCGGCGTCGGCTTTCTTGTCCAGAGGGCCCACGCGCACGCGGTACACGGCGCGGCCGGCCTGGTCACGCTCGGACACGCGCGACTCCAGCCCCATGAGAGACAGCTTGGCGCGCTGGGCCTCGGCGTCTTCGGGCACACGGAAGGCACCCACCTGGACGAAATAGAGGAAGGGGTCTGCCGCCGAGGCCGTGGCGCGGGCCGTGGCCAGATCACCCAGCGGGTCGGTGCCAGCGCGCGGCGCAGCGGAGGCCGGGGCGCTGGCGCGCGGGGCGGCGGCGGGCACCGACGCACCGCCCTGCGGGATGAAGGCCGGCGGCGGTGGGGGCACGACCGTCGCAGGGGCCGAGGCCGGCTCGGAGGCCGTGGGCGCCGGCTCTGACGCGCCGCCCTGCGGCCTGGCCGGGTTCTTACCGTACAAGGGGGCGTTCGGGTCCCAGTTCTGGTTCTTGCGCGACTCGGCAGCGTCCTGTTCGGGCGTGCGGGTCTGCGTCTTGTTCATGAAGGGCACTGGCACCTTGGTCACGTAGACCGCCACGGCCAAGGCCACGGCCAGGCCCAGGACCAGGCCGATCACGAGGCCGATGAGGGTACCGCCGCGTTGCAGATTCTTGGGGGTGTGGGTCACTGCGTCTTCCTGCCGGTCACGGGGTCTGCCGGTCACATTTTTTGCGGGGCGCTCACGCCCAGCATGGCCAGGCCATTGTGCAACACCTGCGCGCATGCGGCGACCAGGGCCAAGCGCGCACGCTTGACGGTCTCGTCGTCCACCAGGATACGCTCGCTGTCGTAATAGCTGTGGTACGCCGCAGCCAGTTCGCGCAGGTAGAACGTCACATCGTGCGGCGCGAAATCGGTCGCCGCCGCGGTGAGCATCGCGGGGTAGCGCGCCAGCACCAGCATCAGGGCCTGAGCCTGCGCGCTCTCCAGCGCGGAGAGGTCGGCGTCCTTCAGGCTGGCGGGATCGCCGCCCCAGGTCGACAGCACCGAGCAGATTCGCGCATGCGCGTACTGCACGTAGTACACGGGGTTGTCGTTGTTCTGCGCCAGGGCCAGGTCTACGTCGAACACGTATTCGGTGTCGGGCTTGCGCGAAAGCAGGAAAAAGCGCACCGCGTCCTTGCTGGTCCACTCGATGAGGTCGCGCAGCGTGACATAGCTGCCCGCGCGCTTGGAGATCTTGACCTCCTGTCCACCGCGCATCACGCGCACCATGGTGTGCAGCACGTAGTCGGGGTAGCCCTCCGGAATGCCCACGCCTGCGGCCTGGAGGCCGGCGCGCACGCGCGCGATGGTGCCGTGGTGGTCGGTGCCCTGGATGTTGATCGCCTTGGTGAAGCCACGCTCCCACTTGGCGATGTGATAGGCCACATCCGGCACGAAGTAGGTGTAGCTGCCGTCACCCTTGCGCATGACGCGGTCTTTGTCGTCGCCGTAGTCGGTGGACTGTAGCCACAGCGCGCCGTCCTGCTCGTAGGTCTTGCCGGCCTCGCGCAGGCGCTGCACCGCGGCGTCAACCTTGCCGCTGGTGTAGAGGCTGGACTCGAGGTAGTAGTGATCAAAGCGCACGTCAAAGGCGGTGAGGTCCAGGTCTTGTTCGTGGCGCAGATAGGCCACGGCAAAGAGGCGGATGCCGTCGAGGTCGTCGGGGTCGCCCGACGCCGTGTATTCGCGGTCATCGGACTTGACGGTCTTCTTGGCCAGGAAGTCGCGGGCGATGTCCTGGATGTAGTCACCGTTGTAGGCGGTCTCAGGCCACTGCGGGTCGCCGGGCTTGATGCCCTTGATGCGAAGCTGCGTGGACGTGGCCAGCGTGGCGATCTGCACGCCGGCGTCGTTGTAATAGAACTCGCGATGCACCTGCCAGCCCTGGCTGGCGTAGAGGTTGCAGATCGCGTCGCCCAAGGCCGCCTGACGGCCATGGCCCACGTGCAGCGGGCCGGTGGGGTTGGCCGAGACGAATTCGACCATCATGCGCTGGCCGTTGGACGGCTGCTGGCCATAGCCGGCGCCGGCTCCCAGCACCTCGCGCACCACCGCCTGCTTGGCGGCGGCTTTCAGGCGGATGTTCAGAAAGCCCGGGCCGGCGATCTCGATCGCGTCCACCCATCGCTGGAAGGCGCTGCTCGCCAGCAGGTCGGCCCGCAGCGCCTCGGCCACCTGCCGCGGGTTCTGCTTCAGGGGCTTGGCCAGCTGCATGGCGGCAGTGCACGCCAGGTCACCGTGGGCGGCGGCCTTGGGCGACTCGAAGGCCGCCTTGGCGCCCGCGCCGGGGGAAAGCCGGTCCAGCCCGGACGCCAGCGCGCCGAGCAGTTCTTGTGTTGCGAGGAGCATGGGGCGGAATTTTACGGGGCGGCCTGCGCGCCCGCCGGGTGCGGGGACTCCGTATCGCCCCCTCGAAACCCCGGCTGCGCGAAGTGGTGTCGCAGGTGGTCCACCCACAGGCGCACGCGCAGCGGCAGGTGCTTGCGTTGCGGCAACACCGCGTAGATGCCGTTGGGAGGGGCCGCGTAATCGGCCAGCACCTCCACCAGCCGTCCCTGCGCGATGTCAGCCTCCACCTCCCAGGTGCTGCGCCAGGCGATGCCTCGCCCCTGCAGGCACCAGTCATGGAGCACCTGGCCGTCAGAGCAATCCAGAGGGCCGACCGGTCGCAAGTAGCTCACTTCGCCGTCGACGCGAAACGCCCAACCCCGCGTCTGCGAGGCCTCGCTGGAGAGTGTGAGGCAGTCAAAGCGCGCGAGGTCTGAGGGGTGGCGCGGCGTGCCGTGACGACGCAGATAGGCCGGCGTCGCCACGCACAGACGTCGGTTGTCCGCCAGGCGCTGACTCACCAGCGAGGAATCGGGAAAGTCGCCCACGCGCACCGCGCAGTCATAGCCTTCGGCGGCGAGGTCCACCACGCGATCGCTCAAGTTCAGAGACAGCGTGACTTCCGGGTGCTGCGCTCGAAAGCCCGGGACCAACGGCGCCACATGGCGACGCCCGAACCCCGCCGGCGCCGTGATGCGCAGGTGCCCGCTGGCCTTGAGCCCCCCCGCACTCACGCTGGCCTCGGCCTGAGACAGCTCGGCCAGCATGCGCTGGCAGTCCTCCAGGAAGGCGCTGCCCTCGTGCGTAAGGGTCAGGCGCCGGGTGGTGCGCACCATCAGCTTCACGCCCAGGCGCTCCTCCAGGGCGTCCAGGCGGCGGCCCATGACCGCCGGAGCCACGCCCTCGGCCCGCGCTGCGGCGGCCAAGCTGCCCCGAGTGGCCACCGCAACGAAGGATTCGATCTGCTTGAACTTGTCCAAGGGGCTTATTACCTACTTTTTTGTCATGAATAAATTGATTTCCAGCATATTAATCAACTTTTAAGTATCAAATAACATCGAGCCATCTGAAGGCCCCGTCGCAGTGGCCTGCCCCGCGCGCCTTGCGCGATGCCCCTTTTGCTGGAGAACCCATGACCGCCCGCACCGCCCACCACGGCCTGAAGGTTGACGCCATCCTGGCCCGCTTCATCGACGACGAGGTGCTGCCCGGCACCGGCGTTGCGCCCGCCGCCTTCTGGAAAGGCTTCGACGCCATCGTTCACGACCTCGCCCCCAAGAACGCGGCGCTGCTCGCCGAGCGCGATCGCCTGCAGACCGAGATGGACACCTGGCACGGCGCCAATCCGGGCCCGATCAAGGACATGCGCGCCTATCGCAGCTTCCTGGAAAAGATCGGCTACCTGGTCACACCGCCGGCCGGCGCCAAGGCCACCACGACCCACGTGGACGCCGAACTGGCCACCCAGGCCGGCCCGCAGCTGGTGGTGCCGATCCTGAACGCACGCTATGCGCTCAACGCCGCGAACGCCCGCTGGGGCTCGCTCTATGACGCGCTGTATGGCACCGACGCCATCCCCGAGACCGACGGCGCCGCCAAGGGACCGGGCTACAACGCGGTGCGCGGCGCCAAGGTGATCGCCTTTGCGCGCGGCGTGCTGGACCTGGCTGCGCCCCTGGCCTCGGGCTCGCATGCGGACTCCACCGGCTACCGCGTCGAGGGCGGCAAGCTGGTGGTCACCCTCAAGGGCGGCGCCACCGTGGGCCTGAAGGACCCCGCCGCCTTCATCGGCTACCAGGGCGAGGCGTCCGCGCCCTCCTCCCTCCTGTTCAAGCACCACGGCCTGCACCTGGACCTGCAGATCAACCGCCAGCACCCGATCGGCGCCACCGACCCCGCCGGCGTGAGCGATCTGGTGATGGAAGCGGCCCTGTCCACCATCCTGGACCTGGAAGACTCGATCGCCGCCGTCGACGCCGAAGACAAGCTCGTCGCCTACAAGAACTGGCTGGGCATCCTCAAGGGCACCCTGACCGAGCAAGTGAGCAAGGGCGGCAAGACCTTCACCCGCGGCCTGAACCCCGACCGCGTCTACCAGGCTGCCAATGGCGGCGCCGAGGTGCGCCTGCATGGCCGCTCGCTCCTCTTCCTGCGCAACGTGGGACACCTCATGACCAACCCCGCCATCTTGTGGGGCGGCGAGAAGGAAATTCCCGAAGGCATCCTGGATGCGGTGATCACCACCACCATCGCCCTGCATGATTTACAAGGCCACGGCAAAGACGGCCTGCGCAACTCGCGCACCGGTTCGGTCTATATCGTCAAGCCCAAGATGCACGGCCCTGCGGAAGTGGCCTTCGCCTCCGAGCTGTTCGGCCGCGTCGAGCAGCTCCTGGGCCTGCCGGCGAACACGGTGAAGCTGGGCATAATGGACGAAGAGCGCCGCACCAGCGTGAACCTGCAGGCGTGCATCGCGCAGGCCGCCGCGCGCGTGGCCTTCATCAACACCGGCTTCCTGGATCGCACCGGCGACGAGATGCACACCGCCATGCGCGCCGGCCCGATGTTCCGCAAGGGCGATATGA
>JBEAZV010000041.1:0-23417 GCA_041159245.1 Pseudomonadota bacterium | reverse complement strand
TCTGGCTCATGCCAGGACCCCGGCCCACGCCCCTGAGCCCCGAACAACTTCATGATCTGGCCGCCGCTTTCGGCACCCCCTGGTAACCCGACCTTCCCATGCCCCGATTTGCTGCCAACCTGACCCTGATGTACACCGAGCTTCCCTTCATGGACCGCTTTGGTGCCGCCGCTGCCGACGGTTTCGACGCCGTTGAATACCTCTTTCCCTACGAGCATGAACCCGAAGCTCTGGCCGCACAACTGAAACGGCATGGCCTCACGCAGTCCCTGTTCAATATGCCGCCCGGCAACTGGGCGGCGGGCGAGCGCGGCATGGGGGCCCTGCCCGGACGCGAGGCCGAGTTCCTCGCGGGTGCGCACGACGCCCTGCGCTATGCCCAAGCCACAGGCTGCCGGCGCGTGCATGCCATGGCCGGTCTCGTGCCGGCCGGCATGTCACGCGAGGCGATGCACGCCACCTTCGTCGCCAATCTGCGCCTGGCCTGCGACCTGTTCGCGCCGCATGGCATCCATGTGCTGATCGAGCCCTTGAACGAACGTGACAACCCCGGCTACTTCCTCACCCGTCAAGCCCAGGCCCACGACCTCGTGCGTGAGGTGGACCGCGCCAACCTGCGGGTGCAGATGGACTTCTACCACTGCCAGATCACCGAGGGTGACCTGAGCGCGCGCCTGCGCACGCACTTCGCGGGCGTGGGCTACATCCAGATCGCCGGCGTACCCGAGCGCCACGAGCCCGACACCGGCGAAGTGAACTATCCACACCTCTTTCGCCTGCTGGACTCGCTCGGCTACGACGGCTTCGTCGGCTGCGAGTACCGTCCACGTGCTGGCACGCGCGAGGGCCTGGGCTGGCTGCGCCGTTGGCGCGAGGCACAGGCATGACCATTTTCCCCACCGGTGCGTGAGCACCTTTTCCACAACCTAGAAACTAGGAGATACGCATGAAGACCCGTCACCTGCTCGCCCCCCTGGCCCTGGCCGCCATGACCGCCACCGGCGGCGCCGCCGCACAGACCGTTCTGAAAATCGGCTATGCCACCACCCAGACCTCGCACTATGGCGTCGGTACGACCGCCTTCTGCGACGAGATCGAAAAAGGCACGCAAGGCCGCTACAAGTGCCAGCAGTTCCCCAGCTCCGCGCTGGGTGGTGAGCGCGAAATGATCGAGGCCGTGCAACTGGGCACGCAAGATCTGGTGAACACCTCCACCGGCCCTCTGGGTAACTTCGTACCCGAAGTGAAGATCGTGGACATCCCCTTCCTGTTCCGCGACTACGACCACGCCCGCAAGGTCATGGACGGCCAGATCGGCCAGGACATCCTCAAGGCCATGCAAGCCAAGGGCCTGATTGGCCTGGCCTGGACCGAGAACGGCTTTCGCCACATGACCAACAGCAAGCGTCCGATCAAGGTCGCCGACGACGCCAAGGGCCTGAAGATGCGCACCATGGAGAACAAGGTGCACATGGACGGCTACCGCACGTTCGGCATCCAGCCCACACCGATGGCCTTCCCCGAGCTGTTCGGCGCGCTGCAGCAAGGCGTGGTCGACGGCCAGGAAAACCCGATCCCGGTGATCCTGGCCTCCAAGTTCTCGCAAGTGCAAAAGCACCTGTCGCTGACTGGCCACGTGTACTCGCCCGCGGTGATCATCCTGTCGCCCGTGGTGTGGAACAAGCTGTCCGCCGCCGACAAGACCGTCTTCCTGGAAGCAGGCAAGAAGGCCGCCGTCGCCCAGCGCAAGAAGGTCAATGACGACGAGAACAACGGCATCGCACAGCTCGAGAAAGAGGGCATGCAGGTGGTACGCCAGGTCGATGGCGCGAGCTTTCGCAAAGCCGTGACCCCGGCCTATGAGCAGTACTCCAAGGAGTTCGGGGCCGCCAAGATCCAGGCGATCCAGAACGTGAAGTAAGCTGAAATCCATACGGCACCCCCGTCCGCCCCGGCCAACAGGCCGGGGGGGACCGCGCCCGGAGCCCCCATGAAAACTTTCGAGAAGGCCGTGCTGGCCGTCAACCGCTGGGCCTTGATCCTGCTGATGGCGGCCATGTCCGTGATCATCTTCATCAACGTGATCGACCGCTACTTCGACGGCGAGGCCCTGCCCTGGGCGGAAGAAGTTGCCCGCCACATGATGATCTGGCTCACCTTCCTGGGTGCGGGACCCGTGCTTCGATATGGCGGCCACATCGCGGTGGAAAATCTGCAGGACACCCTGCCGCGCGCTGCGGCCATCGCCCTGCGCGCCCTGATCGCGCTGCTGCTACTGGCCTTCTTCGTCTTCCTGATCTGGTGGGGCCTGCTGTATGTGCAGCGCGCGCAGTTCCAGACCACCGCGGCCACGCAGATCTCGTTTGCCTACATCTATGCCGCCCTGCCGATCGGCGGCGTGCTGCTGGTGCTGCACTTCCTCTTCATCGTCCGCGACTATGTGCTCGATCGCCGCTTCGCCAGCGATGATCACTTCGACGCCAACGCGAGTGCCTCCCTATGAGCGCCAGTGTCATCCTCCTGGTCAGCGCCTGCCTTTACCTGGCCATCGGCGTTCCGGTGGCCTTCGCGCTGGGCCTGTCCACCGTCACCGCGTTGGTGCTCGGGTCGTCTTTCCCGCTCCTGGTCGTCCTGAAGGAAACCTTCACCGGCATCGACAGCTTCCCGCTGATGGCGGTGCCCTTCTTCATCCTGGCTGCCGAGCTCATGAGCGGCGGCTCGCTCACCGAGGTACTGCTGCGGTTTGCCAGCCAGTTGGTGGGCCACAAGCGCGGCGGCCTGGGCTACACCAACATCGCCGGCCTGACCTTCTTCTCGGGCATCTCGGGCTCGGCCCTGGCCGACGCCGCTGGCCCGGGCTCGATGATGATCCGCATGATGGACAAGGCAGGATATGACCGTGCCTACGCAGCGGCTCTCACCGCCTCGACCGCCATCGTGGGGCCCATCATCCCCCCCTCGATCATCATGATCATTTACGCCCTGCAGGACGACAACGTCTCCGTGGGCAAGCTCTTTGTGGCCGGACTCATTCCCGGCCTGCTGATTGCCTTCGGCATGGCGGTGGTGAACTGGTATGTCTCACGCCAGCGTAACTACCGAGGCGATGACGAACATCCCGGCTGGCGCGAGATCCTGCGCACCACCATCAAGGCCATCCCGGCCCTGATGCTGCCGGTCCTGATCCTGGGCGGCATGCGCGCGGGCTGGTTCACGCCCACAGAAGCTTCGGTGGTCGCGGTGTTCTACGCGCTGATCTGCGGCAAGTTCGTGTACCGCACCCTGGCCTGGAGCGCGCTCCCCAACATCCTTTCGCGCTCGGCGCTTCTCACGGCCTCCGTGCTGATCATCATCGGCACCTCGGCCGCGTTCGCCTGGGTGCTGACCATCGAGGGGCTGCCGATCGAAGTCGCCACCTGGATGACCGCACAGGAGTTCTCGCCGCTGATGTTCCTGCTGGTGGTGAACGTTTTTCTGCTGCTGTTTGGCATCTTCATCGAGCCGTTGCCGGGCGTGATGGTGCTGGTGCCGATCCTGGCCCCCATCGCGGCCAAGCTCGGGATCGATCCGATCCACTTCGCCATGGTGGTGATCCTGAACCTCACCCTGGGTATGATCACGCCGCCGGTGGGAGGGCTGCTGTTTGTGACGTCCAACGTCTCCAAAGTGCCGCTATCCGACCTCACCCGGGAGCTCAAACCCTTTTTGCTGGCGCACCTGGTGATCTTGGCACTCATCACACTGGTACCGTCCTTGAGCACCTGGTTGCCAGCGGCACTCGGATTCAAATAGCGTGCAGGGCCTACGACCTGCTTGTGTATTTCGTGTTTATCCCAAGGAGACAGCGATGACCTCTGGCTTTCTGTTCTTGAAAACGGCCCACCGTGCTTTCAAACCATCGGTACATCGCCTGTGGCTGGCCGCCATGGTCTGTGCTGCGGCAGGCACCGCCCATGCATCCGACGCCTCGTGCATCAGCGCGGGACGGCTCGATGGCGAAGGGCGATGGGCACCGCAGTTCCAGGAGGTGCGCTTGCTTGACGAGGCGGGGCGCACACTGGCCACCCGCAGCAAGGCCGATCTGTCACGCGTACGGGGCGTCGAGCTGACGCAACCCGCACTGCTGTCAGCCTGCGCTGGTGACCGCGGGCTGACCCGCGAAGAGCGGGCCAGCACAAAGGCCCCCGTGCCGGCGGCCAAGCCCGGTCGACTGGTAGTCGACAGCGTCGCCTACGCCAAGCTGCAGGCAGGCGGTGAGCTGGTCGAACTCAAGGTGCAAGTCACGCCCGAACAAGTGGTGACAATCACGCGCTGAGGCCCTGGTCAAAGAACCCGCCGTCCCGGAGGTGGAGGTCATGAGACGGCTCCAAGCGTCCTAAAGACCTTCGGCTCGGAAAGACATCAGCCCCTGCACATCGTTGATATGTACCGCCCCGTAGCTGACGCGAACCAGATGCCTTTCCTGCATCAGCTTGAGTGCGCGATTGACCCTCTGGCGTGGTAGGCCACTGAGGTAGCCGATTTCCTGCTGCGTCAGTTCGAGCTGAAGATCCACCCCGGGGTACAGCACCGGGTTGTAGAGCCACGCCAAACAGCGCGCCACCCGGGTCTCGGCGCTTTCCAGGCGCTCCGCCACAATCACAGAAGCAAACTGCGCTAGTCGTTCATTGAGCTGTCCGATGACATAGCGGCTAAAGGCCGGATTCTCATCAAGCAGCCACAGAAAGGTGGACTTGGGGATGAGCGCGATCCGGGTGTCGCGCAATGCCACACCGTCAAATTCCCAGGCCTGCGATCGCAAGACCGCGCCCTCGCCAAACCAGGCACCCGCGGCCAATCCAGTCAGCGTGGCATTACGGCCCTCAGCGGAGACGACGCTCATCTTGATGAGACCGTCCATCACGCCCTTCCAGAACTGAACTTCCGAGCCGACGTGACAGATCACGCCGCCTTTAGGGATCCGCCGCTCTCGTACCTCTGCGCGCACCCGCTGCGCTTGCCCTTCGGTCAAAACGCGCCCCCAGGCAGAGCCCAAGGCAAATGCCGCACTGGCCGAGGAAGGAATAGGGTCAAACATCCGGAGTTTCCCGACTTTGTCCGTATTGAGACAAAGAGTTTTACACGCCCATCAAAAATCCGCATTGCGATTTTCAGGGCTCGCCGGGCTTTTGAGTGGTGGGGTGAGTCAAAGACTCAGTGATCGATTTTGGACTGTGAATGACCGCTGATACGTTCCCGAGGCCTGATTGATCCCTCTTCAGGCCGCCGCCTGGGTCTCGCGCGGCTTCACTCGACCCACCCTGCACCCCTGGCAATTCCTGCTGCTGTACACCGCTTATACAGCAGCGGCGTTTCAGTGGCCTACCTTTGCCTATGCCAGCGACCATTTGAACTTGGCCACGCTGGAAGGTTGGCGCACCCTGGCCACACTCGGCGTGCTGCTGACGCTGCTGATGATTCTGCTGCTGGGCCTTCCGATGTTGGTCTCGCGGCGGGCGGTGAAGGTCATGGCCGTACTGCTTCTCTTGGGCAACAGCGTGGCCAGCTATTTCGTACACACCTACCAGGTCGCGCTGAATGTGGACATGATGGGCAACGTACTCAGCACGCGCTGGGATGAGGCCGCGGCCCTGTTTCACCCGGCCCTGCTGGCTTGGGTGGTGGGGTTGGCGGTTTTACCCGCGTGGTGGATATGGCGTGTGCAATGGGCGCCGCAGCGCTATCGGGTGCGATTGGCGCATTGGGGCTTGGGATTCGTGCTGGCTGCGGCGTGGCTGTACCTGAATGCCACCTCATGGCTGTGGCTGGACCGACACATGAGTCGTATCGGCTCCATGACACCGCCTTGGTCGTACACCGTCAATGGCGCGCGCTTTGTGCAGCGCGAACGCGCGGCCAACCAGCCCTTGGCCTTGCTCCCAGATCTAGCCACTGTGTCCACCGTGCAGACAGACGCGCGCAAGCGGGTCGTCGTACTCGTGATCGGCGAGTCTGCACGAGCGGCTAACTTCTCACTGTATGGCTATGCGCGCCCGACCAACCCGCAACTGGGCCAACTGCCAATTGAAGTGCTCCCAGCCCGCGCCTGCGCCAGCTACACCACGGCTGCGCTAGCCTGCATGCTGTCGCATCGTGGCGCGAAGGTCGACACACACCCGCCGGAGGAAACACTGCCGGCCTATCTGCATCGTCAAGGCGTGGA
Organism: Pseudomonadota bacterium; assembly: GCA_041159245.1. Taxonomy (GTDB): domain Bacteria; phylum Pseudomonadota; class Gammaproteobacteria; order Burkholderiales; family Burkholderiaceae_C; genus Ramlibacter. The sequence continues at coordinate 17,215 of JBEAZV010000041.1, read as the reverse complement.
TGTGGAATGGCGCAGCAACAACTTCGGCGAACCACGGATGGTGGTCAACAGCCGACTACACAAAGGCGAACTTCTCAAGCGCTGCGACGTGCCATCGGCGAAGCTGAGCGACCTCGACCGCGAGCTTTGCAGCCTTCCGCGCGAAGGGGCCTTCGACGGTGCCTTGTTGCTGGGGCTTGAACAGCGCATTGACTCCTCGAGCAGCCCCCTTGTGCTGGTGGTGCTGCACCAGGCCGGCAGCCATGGGCCCGCCTATTTCGAAAAGTACCCGCCGGCGCTCGAAATCTTCACACCCGTGTGCAAGTCGGTGAATCTGGGAAGCTGCCCTCAAGGCACGCTCGTGAACGCTTACGACAATTCCATCGTGCACACCGATGCACTATTGGCACAGATCACCACCCGCCTGGGGCGCCTGAAGGACTGGGACAGCACGATGATCTACGTGAGTGATCACGGCGAATCCTTAGGCGAAGGTGGCTTGTACCTGCACGGCACACCGGCCGCACTGGCGCCCAGTGTGCAAATAGACATCCCCTTTCTGATCTGGCGGTCGCGGCAGCCCGTAGCAGGCCAGAGTCAGTCGCTGGCGCATAGCCAGCCCCCCGGATCGGCCCAGCCCCGCCGACACGATGGTGCTTATAGCCACGACCATATCTTCCATACCGTCATGGGTGCGCTGGGCCTGCGCAGTGGTGCTTATCGAGCAGACAAGGATGTTCTGAAAGATGAGCTCCGATAGCCTTGCATCTCGCTTCAAGGCCGCGGCGCTCGATTCGCTTCGCGCCCACCGCACCCTCTCGCGGGCGTGGCGGGCCACAGCCTGGGCCGCGTTGGCCCTGGCCGTGATCTGCGCGCTGTACCCCAGCAACCATGCCAGAGACTACGCAGGGCCACGTGGCGGTCAGAACGAAGTGATGGTAGTACTGGTGGAAGAGTCCCTGCGGCATATCAATACGGCGGCTGCGATCGCGCTACCGCTAGTCCAGCGTGACCTCGCAGGTCTCGCCCAACTCGTGGTTGTGACAGTGGTGGGTACAGCGGCTACGCACATCCCCAAGCGGTTGCTCAATGAATGGGAAGTGGCCGGCTCGCGGCTGGGCCAGCGTCCGCTGAATACGGACAGCAAGCACAACGTCCCATCGGGTCACAGCTCTTTAGCCTCAGCCGCTGCGTGGTTTGTATGCCGCCGCTACGGATGGCGCTGGGCATGGCTGCTGCTTCCCGTCGCCCTCGCCACAATGTGGGCGCGTGTGATGCTGGACGCGCACACGACCTCCGCTGTGCTCTCGGGTCTGTTCGTAGGCATGGCGGTGGCGCTCTTCTTTGTCACGCCGGCCAGGGCGTCACCCTTCAAGACTTGACCTCGGCCCTGCCTTTACGCAGGGCCGCCACCCTACCTTCGTGCCGTCCCGATGTAGGACAGGTCATTTCTTCGCATAGATCTGGTCGAACACACCGCCGTCGGCAAAGTGCTCCTTGGCCGCGGCCGTCCAGCCGCCAAAGGCCTGATCGATCGTGAACAGATTCAGCTTCGGAAACTGCTTGGCGTATTTGGCTTGAGCCTGGGGCGAGATCGGTCGGTAAAAGTGCTTGCCGATGATGTCCTGGCCCTCTTCGGTGTACAGATACTCCAGGTAGGCTTGCGCGACGGCGCGTGTCCCTCTCTTGTCGACGTTTTTGTCAACGAGGGTCACCGCCGGTTCGGCCAGGATGCTGATCGATGGATAGACCGCATCGACCTTGCTACCAAACTCCTTGTCCAGTAAGTAGGCTTCATTTTCCCAGGCGATCAAGACATCCCCCTGCTGACGCTGCGCAAAGGTGATCGACGATCCCCGCGCGCCGGTATCAAGCACCGGCACGTTAGCGTACAGCTTGCCTATGAACTCCCGAGCCTTGGCAGTCGAACCGTACTTGCGCTTGGCAAACTCCCAAGCAGCCAGATAGTTCCAGCGTGCACCACCTGAAGTCTTGGGGTTGGGTGTGATGACCTTGATGCCCGGCTTGATCAGATCGTCCCAGTCTTTGATGCCCTTGGGATTACCTTCGCGCACCACCAGCATGATCGTGGAGGTGTAGGGCGATGCGTTGTGCGGCAGGCGCTTTTGCCAGTCCTTGGGAATCAGCTTGGCCTCGCTGTGCAGGGCATCGGTGTCCCAGGCCAGGGCCAGGGTGGCCACGTCGGCTTCCAACCCGTCAATGATGGAGCGGGCTTGCTTGCCCGAACCGCCATGCGATTGCTGGATCGTCACGTCTTGGCCAGTCTTGGCCTTCCAGTGCCGGGCGAACGCCCGGTTGAACTCGACGTACAGCTCGCGCGTCGGGTCGTAGGAGACGTTCAAGAGCGTGACGGAAGCGGGCGCCAGCGTCTGCGCGTGCGCCAGAGCTGGCATGAGAGCAGTAGCCAGAAAGGCCTGGACCGCCCGGCGACGAATCGGTTTCATCTGCATTCCCTCGTGAATGTTGGCGAGGGTGGGATGATTCCTGCAGAGATCCCCAAACGGAACGAATCAATAATTCTTTCTAAATTACGAATTCAACTGAAAAGAAAAAGATGACCATCGACCGCTACACCAAGATCGTCCCGACCGTGATTGCAGTCAGCCTGGCCCGCAAGATCGAACGCGTACCCCAGGTCGTACTGGACGATGCGCTGGGGCGCTTGAGCGCCTTGCTAGGCCTCTAACCTCAGGCGTTCGGGTCGGACAGCACCTCAGACAGCATCACACGGCGGCCTTCACGGGCTTTTTCGGTGCCGCGCTCGATGAACCATCACGAATGAAGGACCGCGAGATCCAGCATCACCGCGGCATGGTCGCTGGCCTCCTGGCCGGCTTGGGCCTGCCTCGGATCGAGGACCACCGTGACCTGTGGCACGCACGTGAATGACCCACCGGACAGCAGGAGGTGATCCAGATCGAGGTCACGGCCATCGGAGGTGCGATGCGTGCTTTTGATCTGACTGCCAGCGGGCATCACCCACGGTGATGGCCCTGCCCGCAGGACCTCGAACTCCGGCCCGCCCGGGCTGCAGTTGAAGTCACCGCCCAGAATGCAGCGGTCGTCCGCCGCTAAATGGCGCAGGGCGGTCAGACAGGCGTCCAGCTGGCGGATCCGCAAGTCACTGGCGCCATCCAGGTGGGTGAGATGGACATTGGCCACCCAGGTGCGCACGCCGCCCCGCTGCAGGCACACCAGCTGGGCGATCCGCTCGCCGTCCGCTGGATCCGTCGGCAAGGGCACCACCTGGTGCGCGACCAACGGGCCGCGTGTGAGCACAGCGAGCCCGGAACTGCTCATCACCGAATCGCCTTCGAATGCGCGCACCTTGCGCCGGGCCGGCGCGCGTGTCGCCAACATCGACAAGGCCTGCGCCAGGTACCCCGCGGTGTCAGCACGGCCGTCTTCGGTCGCAAACGCCTCCTGCAGCAGGATCACATCGGGTGCCAAGGCCGCCAGCCCCTGTGCCATGGCCTGCAAGCGCTGGCGGTAGGCGCCATCGCATTTCCAGGTGTTGAGAGTGAGGATGCGCATGGGGCGATCTCGCTTTGAATCAGGCAGCGGCGGCGCCGGCCTGGCCCGCCTGCGTTCGGCGGCTGTCCAGGGCCTGCCGCAGTGCGTCAACCGCCTCTTGCAGCGTGCCGCTGTTGTCGATGCTGATGCTGCCTTCGGGCAAGCTCAAGGGCACGTGGCGCGCCAAACGCGCCGCCACCTCCTGGGCGCTTTCACGCCCGCGCGCGCTCAGGCGCTGCGCCAACACCTCGGGCGCGGCACCGATGTGAACGACTGTGGCCGCTGGCCAGCGTGCCAGCAAAGGATCCAGCCATTGACGCGAGCCGTTGACGAACACCCACCGCCCTTCATCCAGTGCGTGCAACTCGCTGTGGCGAATGCCGTAGCACAGGCCATTGGCCGTCCAGTGCATGGCAAAGGCCTGCGCTTGGCGCTGTGCATCAAAGGTGGCGACATCAAGCGCCTCATGCGACTCGCCGCCCGCGTCGGCCGGCCGCGTGATGCAGCGGCGCGCCCAGTGGGCCGATGCAGCCAGGGGCCAGCTTTCGCGCAGGCCCTGCAGCACGCTGTCCTTGCCCGCCCCCGAGGGGCCGATCACGTACACCAGGCGGTCACTCATCGGGAAAATTCCATTTGTTCAAACAGTCGAAAGGGCGCTCCGGGCTCGGGCTCGATGAACAGCGACAGGCGGTCGATGCGGCAGGACGCCAGGCCCTGGAAATGTTGCTGCGCCGCTTCAAGCAGCCGCGCGCGGGCCGGGTCGGAAAGATCCCTGAGCGATCCGGTCAGGGACAGGTGAAAGCGAAACTGCGACAGCACATGGGGGTAGCCCCAGGCTTGCATCAGCGCGTCCTGTTCTGGGGTCAAGCCAGCGCGGCGGCGGCGGGCCAGCTCCCCGGCACTCAGCGGATCCGCCAGGGCTTGCAGCGTTTGCACGCAGTCTGCCGCCAGCGCATCGAGCGCTGGCGAGGCGTGCGTCGGACGCAGCGCCAGGAAATCGCCCAGCGCAGCGACCTGCATCGGGAGCTCGAACACGGGCCGCCCCTCGCACAAGCGCCGTAGGGCAGCGCGCACATCCGCAAGCTGTACGTTCTGGCCCAGGCGAAACGGGGCCTTGAGCGTGCCGTGCCAACCGTAGCGTCGCGGTTCGGCCGTCAGGTCAGCCAAGTGTTGCGGCGAGATCCCCTCGACCGCCGGCTGAGGCAGGGGCGCATCGCGCAGGGCGCAGCGTCCCAGCCAGGTACTTCCGGCCTGCCCTTGCAAGGAATCGGGGTGCGGCGCGAAATACACCGCCACCCGGTGAAAGCTCGGGGGGTCACGGTGCATCGTCATCGCTGTGGTCCAGGGTCAGAGTCACCCGGTCTCCGGCGAACCAGGTGCAGGCGTATTCGATGGGCTGCCCCGCGGTGTCCACGTTGACACTGGTGACCTGTAGCACGGGCCGGCTGGGCGCTTGGCGCAAATGGTCCGCCACTTCCGCACTGGGCAGGCGGGCCGAGATGCGGCTTTGCTGCCGCGTGTAATCCGATACGCCGAGTTGGGCAAACGCCTGCGTGATGGACCCGGTGGCCTGCAAGTGAACGTCCAACCCCGCAAAGCGCGGCAAGGGAAAGTAGCGGTCACTGCGATGCAGGGGCTGGCCGCCGCCGTCGCCCACCACCGCCAGGTGCAGCACAGAGCTGCCAGCGCGTAACTTCAGGGCCTGCGCCACTTCGGCGTCGGCACGCTGTCGGGACGAGGCCAGCACCTGCAAGCCGCCCTTGAGGCCCGCCTGCGCCAGGCTGTGCCGATGGCGCGTGCGCTTGCCCAGCACCAAATCCACTGCGAAGTCCTCCACGTAGGTGCCGCTGCCCTGGGTCGAACGCACCACACCCAGTTGGGTCAGCACCGACAGCGACCGCCGAATGGTGTGGCGGTTCACACCGTACTGGCCGGCCAGGGCGTGCTCCGAAGGCAGACGCTCGCCCGGGGCATAAAGACCGCGCGCGATGGCATCCGCGATCTCGTGGGCGATGCGTGCCCAGAAGCTGTGCGCCGGGTCGGGTAGCACCAGGGCCTTCACGTCAAGCGCGATCGGTTTTGTCATGAAAGCTACACATCAGACGCCTAAGCTGACGGTTGTTCCAAAGTTGTCTATACAAATTACAGGATAACGGGCAGATGTTTCACGCATTTGACAACCCCGGGCCGCCAAGGGAAACGTCCCGGGCGGATTGGATGGCGCTGCTGGCGCGGGCCCCCCTGCCGCTGCTCGAGCAGGCGCTGCAGGCGCCGTCCCAGGAAGGCCGCATCGAGTGGCTGCGCCGCCCTGAAACGGGCCTGTACATGGTTCAGGGTCGTGCCGGCGGCACGGGGGAACGCTTCAACCTCGGCGAGGTGACGGTGACCCGTTGCGCCTTGCGCCACCTCGACTCGGACGACGCCGCGTCGCCTGTGGGCGTGTCCTACGTGCTGGGCCGCCATGCGCGCCACGCTGAACTCGCTGCGCTCGCCGACGCCCTGCTGCAGCAAGCCGCGCACCATGAAGCGCTCGAGCGGTCGCTGCTGACGCCGGTGCGCCAGCGCCTGATCCTGCAAGCCACACAGCGCCAGGTGCAGGTGCAATCGACCCGGGTGGATTTTTTCACGGTGGCCCGTGAGGCCAGCGCGGGAAGCCAGGAGGACGACGAATGAAGCAGGCCGATCTGCAACAGGTGGTCCCCGGCTTTGACGACCCGGTGGCGGGCAGCCAGGCGGTATTCCGTCATGCACTGCAAGCGCTGTCCCTGCCCGGGCGCGTGGTCACCCTTCCAACGCATGGTCGCCTGCCAGCGGGCGGCCAGGCGACCGCGGCCGCCTTGTGGCTGGCGCTGCTGGACAGCGACTGCACGCTGTGGCTTTCTGCGTCGCTGCGTCACTCCGATGCGCCGGCCTGGCTGCGCTTTCACACCGGCTGCCGCATCGTCGACGAACTCTCGCAGGCGCGCTTCGTGTGGCTGGCAGTCGGTGACACCTGGCCCTCCCTGAGCGAGATGGCAGCCGGCAGCGATGAGTACCCCGATCAGTCCGCCACCTGCGTGATGGAACTCAGGCGCCTGCAGGCCGATGCGGACGGCCCCTGGCAACTGTCAGGGCCAGGCATCCTGGGCACGCAGGGCCTGCATGCGCAGGGGCTGCCAGACGACTTTTCAGCGCAGTGGCAGGCCAACCATGCCGCCTTCCCGCGCGGGGTGGACGTGTTCCTCACCACCGCCACCGAGCTGGTGGGCCTGCCCCGCAGCACCCGGCTGCAACGCAACGACACCGTGGAGGCCTGAGCATGTACGTCGCCGTCAAGGGCGGGGAAACCGCCATCCTCAACAGCTACCAGTTGATCGCGCAGCAGCGGCGTGGCGACCCGGCCACCCCCGAGCTGAGCATCGTGCAGATTCGCCAGCAAATGAAGCTGGCAGTCGATCGGGTCATGACCGAAGGCTCGGTGTACGACCCGGACCTGGCGGCCCTGGCCATCAAGCAGGCCTGTGGCGATCTGGTCGAAGCCATCTTCCTGCTGCGCGCCTACCGTGCCACGCTGCCCCGCCTGGGCGATAGCTGCCCGCTGCGCACCGGCGAGATGGTGGTGTCGCGCCGGATCTCGGCGACCTTCAAGGACCTGCCGGGCGGGCAGATCCTGGGCCCCACCTACGACTACACGCAGCGCCTGCTCGACTTCACGCTCATGGCCCAGGCCCAGGCCGAGGGTGTCGACGCCAGCGACCTTGGGCAGGTGCGCACGCCCGCCGAGCCCGTGGCTGCGCCTCGGGTGGTAGACCTGCTCAATCAGGAGGGCTTGATCGAGACCCATCCCATCCCCGACGGCGACCCCGCCCCCAAGGACCTCACGCGCGAGCCCCTGCGTTTTCCTGCCGACCGAGCCACCCGCCTGCAGAACCTGGCGCGGGGCGACGAGGGCTTTTTGCTGGCGATGGCCTACTCCACCCAGCGCGGGTATTCGCACACGCACCCCTTTGTGGGCGAGATCCGGCTGGGAACGGTCGCCCTGGAGCTGGCGCCCGAGGAGCTTGATTTTTCCGTCTCGATTGGCGATATCGAGCTCACCGAATGCGAGATGGTCAACCAGTTCGCGGGCAGCAAGACCGAACCCCCGCAGTTCACCCGCGGCTACGGCCTCGCGTTCGGCCACAGCGAACGCAAGGCCATGGCCATGAGCCTGGTGGACCGGGCGCTGCGCGCGCCCGAGCTGGGTGAGCCGGTCGAAGCGCCGGCGCAGCAACAGGAGTTTGTGCTCTCGCACAGCGACAGCCTGGAGGCTTCCGGCTTTGTCCAGCACCTGAAGCTTCCGCATTACGTGGACTTTCAGTCGGAGCTGGAGCTGGTGCGTCGCATGCGCACCCAGGTGCAGCAACGCGTGCGCGAAGGCCACGACGCACAGGAGCCGACATGAACGCCCCCCTCGAGGCTCGCCACGGTGCACAGAGCGCCGCAGCCGCCGACCTTGCACCCGAGGTCAACTTCGCTTACCTGGACGAGCGCACCAAGCGCATGATCCGCCGCGCGCTGCTCAAGGCCGTGGCCGTGCCCGGCTACCAGGTGCCCTTCGGCTCGCGCGAAATGCCGCTGCCCTATGGTTGGGGCACCGGCGGCATCCAGGTGACTGCGGCGATCATTGGCGCCGACGACACGCTCAAGGTCATCGACCAGGGCTCGGACGACACCGTCAACGCGGTCAACATCCGTCGCTTCTTCCAGCGCACGACCGGTGTCCCGGTGACCACGCGCACCGCCGACGCCAGCATCATTCAGACGCGCCATCGGATTCCCGAGACACCGCTGCGCGAGGGCCAGGTGATCGTCTACCAGGTGCCAGTGCCCGAGCCGCTGCAGCGCCTGGAGCCGCGCGAGTCTGAGACGCGGACGCTGCATGCCCTGGCCGAGTACGGCCTGATGCACGTCAAGCTCTATGAGGACATCTCGCGCTACGGCCACATCTCCACCACGTACGACTACCCGGTGATGGTCAACGGCCGCTACCTGATGGCGCCCTCGCCCATTCCGAAGTTCGACAACCCGAAGATGCACATGAACCCGGCGCTGCAACTCTTTGGCGCGGGCCGGGAAAAGCGCATCTACGCCGTACCGCCCTACACCCCGATCGAAAGCCTGGGCTTCGAAGACCATCCCTTCGAGGCGCAAAAGTGGGACCAGGCCTGCGCGCTGTGCGGCGCCACCGACAGTTTTCTGGACGAGGTGATCACCGACGACCAGGGCACGCGTCTGCACGTGTGCTCCGATTCCGACTACTGCCAAGAGCGCCAGGCGGCTCAGGCTCAGGCGCTGCCCACCGCGGGCCAGGCACCGACATGACACGCCAGATCCGTCAAGCCCACGCCGACGACCTGCCGCAGGTGCTGGGCCTGTATGCGCAACCGGGCCTCGATGACGGGCAGGTGATGCCGCTAGCGCAAGCGCGTGAGGTGTTTGCCGAGTTTGCTCGCTACCCGAACTACCGCCTGTTCGTGGTCTTCGACGACCAGCACCCCGAGCGATTGATCGGCAGCTATGCCTTGCTCGTCATGCACAACCTGGCCCATCGGGGCACGCCTTCGGCGATCGTCGAGGACGTGGTCGTTGATGTGCAATGCCGCAGCCAGGGCATCGGCCGCGAAATGATGGCGCACGCCATGGCGCAGGCCCGGGCGGCGGGTTGCTACAAGCTGGCCCTGTCGTCCAACGCCCGGCGCGAACGTGCCCACGCCTTCTACGAGTCCCTGGACTTCAAACGCCACGGCTACAGCTTTGTCATCGACATCAACACCCCATGATGCGCGACCTCACCCCCTCTCCCCTGCTGCGCGTGCAAGGCGTGGTCAAGCGCTACGGCAGCTTCACCGCCCTGCATGAGGCCTCCTTCGATCTGTGGCCCGGCGAGGTGCTGGCCGTGGTGGGCGAATCCGGATCGGGCAAGAGCACGCTACTCAATGCCGTGGCGGCCCGCATACGGCCCGACGCGGGCAGCGTGCACTACCGGATGCGCGATGGCTCTGTGCAGGACATCCACACCATGAGCCAGGCGCAGCAACGCCTGCTGGCGCGCACCGACTGGGGCTTCGTGCACCAGAGCGCAGCGGACGGCCTGCGCATGGACGTCTCGGCCGGCGCGAATGTGGGCGAACGCCTCATGGGCCTGGGCGAGCGGCACTACGGCCAGCTGCGCGCCACGGCGGAGGCCTGGCTGCAGCGTGTGGAGATTGACACCTCACGCGTCGACGACGCGCCCCGCACTTTCTCTGGCGGTATGCGCCAGCGGCTGCAGATCGCGCGCAACCTGGTGACCCAGCCTCGGCTGGTGTTCATGGACGAGCCGACTTCAGGCCTGGACGTTTCCGTGCAGGCCCGTCTGCTCGATTTGCTGCGCCAACTCACACGCGAGCTGCAGCTGGCCGTCGTCATCGTCACGCACGACCTGGCGGTTGCGCGTCTGCTCGCGCATCGCATGGTGGTGATGCAGCGGGGCCACGTGGTCGAGACCGGCCTGACCGATCAGGTGCTGGACGACCCCCAGCATCCCTACACCCAATTGCTCGTTTCTTCGGTGCTCCAGCCATGAACCGCTCAACGCCCAGCGCGATCCCCCCTTCCTCCACCCCGATACTGTCGCTGCGGGGTGTTTCCAAGCACTTCGTTTTGCACCATCAAAACGGTGCGGTCTTGCCGGTGTTCGACCAGATCGATCTGGACGTTCAGGCCGGCGAGTGCGTGGTGCTCGAGGGCCCCTCAGGCATGGGCAAGAGCACCCTGCTGAAACTGGTGTACGCCAACTACCGGCCCACCGCTGGCGACATCTGGGTGCAATCGCCTTCGGGCCTGCCCGTCAACCTGCGCGAAGCCAACCCGCGCGAGCTGGTCGACCTGCGCCGCCACACCATTGGCTACGTCAGCCAGTTCCTGCGGGTCATCCCGCGCGTCAGCGCCCTCGATGTGGTGGCCGAGCCGCTCACCGAGGACGTTCTGGGCGATGCCGAGGCCCTGGTACACGCCCGTGAGCAAGCCCGCGAACAGGCCCGCCATTGGCTGACCCGTTTGCGGATCCCCGAGCGCCTGTGGTCCTTGCCACCGGCCACGTTCTCGGGGGGCGAGCAGCAGCGCATCAACATCGCGCGCAGCCTCATCAAGCCCCGGCCCTTGCTGTTGCTGGACGAGCCCACCGCCTCGCTGGACCCGATCAACACCCAGACCGTGATCGACCTGATCCAGGAGGCCCGCGCGCGCGGTGCGGCTTTGCTGGGCATCTTCCACGACACGAAGGTAGCCGAGGCCGTGGCCACGCGCCGTGTGAGCGTGGCGACCTTCCGCCAGGCGTCGACGCCGCGGGCCCTGAGCCTTCAAGGAGAACTTGCATGAATGCGCCCCGAGACCTTCCCCCTGCCGCCGCCATGCACGGAGGCGACCTGAGCCTGGCCCATGCCCGCCTGGTGCTGGCGGATGAAGTGGTGACCGGCTCGCTGCATGCACAAGGCGGTCGCATCACCGCGATCGACAGCGGCGCCCGGGTGCCTGCGGGGGCCCAGGATCTGCAAGGCGACTTCCTGCTGCCGGGGTTGGTGGAAATTCACACTGACAACTTCGAGCGCCACCTCATGCCGCGGCCCAAGGTGCAGTGGGCCGAGTTGCCGGCGCTGCTGGCCCACGATGCCGAGATCGCCGCAGCCGGCATCACCACGGTCCTCGATGCCCTGGGGGTGGGCGAGGCCGATACCGACAGCCTGCGAGGCACCGCCTGGGACAAGGTCGTCCAGACCCTGGACCACTGCACGCGCCAGGCCCTGCTTCGCGCGGATCACCTGCTGCATATCCGTTGCGAACTGCCTGCGCCCAACACGATCTCGCTGTTCGAACCGTTCCTGGACCATCCGCTGGTCCGCCTGATCTCGCTGATGGACCACACCCCCGGCCAGCGGCAGTGGGAAAACATCGAGCACGCCCGCATCTACTACATCGGCAAGAAGGGCTGGAGCGAAGACAAATTCCAGGCCAAGGTGGCCGAAGCCGCCGAGATGCAGGAGCGCTTTGCGCGTCCGCACCGCCAGCACTTCGTCGACTACGCACGCGAGCGCGGCATCGCCCTCGCCAGCCATGACGACACCACCCTGGATCATGTGCAGCAGGCCCATGCCGAGGGTGTGAACGTCTGCGAGTTCCCCACGACGGAACTCGCGGCCCGCGCCGCGCGCGAGCGCGGCATGGCCACCGTGATGGGGGGGCCCAATGTGGTGCGCGGTGGCTCGCACTCGGGCAACGTGGCCGCGGCGCACCTGGCCAGCCTGGGCTTGCTCGACATCCTGTCCAGCGACTATGTCCCCGGCAGCCTGCTGACCGCGGCCTGGCGTCTGGTGGATGACGGCCACATGTCGCTGCCCCAGGCTGTGGCCACCATCAGCCGGCACCCGGCGCGCTCTGTGGGCTTGGAAGACCGGGGCGAACTGGCCGTGGGCCTGCGCGCCGACCTGGTCCAGGTCCGGGTGGTGGAGGTGGCGGACGGTCAGCACCATGCGGTGGTGCGCGCCGTGTGGCGCGACGGCCGTCGCGTGCTCTGACGAGACACCCGCCATGCATTCGCGCTGGACGCATGTGGCGTCTCACAACGTCGAGCCCGCCCCCCCGCTCACACTGGCCCCGACGATCGATCCGACCGCCGTGGTGCAGGACTGCCACTTTGGCCGCTACACCGAAGTCGGCGCCCAGGTGCACATGAGCGAGTCCACGTTGGACGACTACAGCTACCTCTGTCGTGGCTGTGAACTCATCGGAACCGACATCGGCAAGTTCGCCAACATTGCGGCGATGGTGCGCATCAACCCGGGCTTTCATCCGATGGACCGGCCCAGCCAGCACCATTTCACGTACCGCCTCTCGCGATACGGCCTGGCTGACGAAGACGACGCTGCCTTTTTCGGTTGGCGACAGCGCCAGCGGGTCCATATCGGCCACGACACCTGGATCGGCCACGGCGTGGTGATCATGCCGGGCGTGCGCATCGGCAACGGCGCTGTCGTCGGCAGCAATTCGGTGGTCACCCGCGATGTCCCGGCCTATGCCATCGTGGCTGGGGCGCCCGCGCGGGTCCTGCGCATGCGCTTTGCGCGGGACATTGCCCAGGCCCTGGAGGCCACGGCCTGGTGGGATTGGGACCATGAGACGCTGGCGGCTCGCCTGCCGGATTTCTCGGATCTGAGGCGCTTTCTGCACCTCTATGCCCCCGCCACAAAACTGTCCTAAAAGCGTCAAAACACTGTCACACGCGGTCAGGATACTGAAAGCTGTACAGATAACTTGCCGGACGTGTCGCCATGACCCCTGCCCTTCGCATTCAGCATCTCAGCAAACGCTTTGCCGGTGGCAAGCTGGCTCTCGACGACATCCAGCTGGAAGTTCGCCCAGGAGAAATGGTGGCCCTCATCGGCGCCTCGGGCTCCGGCAAGTCCACCTTGCTGCGGCATGTAGCGGGCTTGATGGCCGGCAACGCCACCCCGGGCTCTCTTGTTGAAGTAGGTGGCCGCTGCGTTCAGCGCGACGGACGTGTGCAGCGTGATGTTCGCCGCATCCGATCGGACATTGGATTCGTTTTCCAGCAGTTCAACCTGGTCGGCCGTCTGCCGGTGCTGGTGAATGTGCTGGTGGGCCGGCTGCACGCCATGCCCTGGTGGCGCAGTTGTCTGCGCTGGTTCAACGCGCAGGAACGCACCCTGGCGCTGGAAGCCCTGGCCCGCGTGGGTATCGCCGAGTGCCACGGTCAGCGCGCCTCCACGCTCTCAGGCGGCCAGCAGCAGCGCGCCGCAATCGCCCGCACCCTGGTACAGGGCGCCAAGGTGGTGCTTGCCGATGAGCCGATCGCCTCGCTCGATCCGGAAGCCTCGCGCAAGGTCATGGAAATCCTGGCCCGCATCAATCGCGAGGACGGCTGCACGGTGGTGGTCTCTTTGCACCAGGTGGATATGGCTTTGCGTTATTGCCCGCGCGTCGTTGCCCTGCACCAGGGTCGGGTGGTCTACGACGGCCCGTCGCGTGAACTGACCCCTGCGCTGCTGCGCAGCCTCTACGGCATGCAGGCCGACGAGATTCTCAACGGCAGCAGTGCCTTGCACGACGTTCCTTCAGCAGCGCCCGCGCCTGCCGTGGTGGCCTGGCCCGCCCCGGTGGCACAGGCCGCCTGAAGCTGCGCCCGGTTTTCATCCCTTCCTCTTCCACTTGACCTATCCCATGATCAAAAAAGCACTTTCTTGCCTCGCGCTGAGTCTGGGCCTGGCCTCGATGGCCCAGGCACAGGAAATCAATTTCGGCATCATCTCGACCGAATCCACCCAGAACCTGCACGCCGACTGGCAGCCGCTGCTCAATGACATGGCCAAGCAGACCGGTCTGAAGGTCAACGCCTTCTTCGCGTCGGACTATGCCGGCGTCATCGAGGGCATGCGCTTCAACAAGGTGCAGGTCGCCTGGTTCGGCAACAAGTCGGCCATGGAAGCGGTCGACCGCGCCAACGGCGAAGTCTTCGCGCAGATGGTGAACGCGGATGGCTCCCAGGGCTACTACTCGCACCTGATCGTGCACCGTGACAGCCCGCTTCGCACCCTGGACGATGTGCTCAAGAACGGCAAGACGATTTCTTTCAGCAACGGCGATCCGAACTCGACCTCCGGCTTCCTGGTGCCCGGCTTCTACGTGTTCGCCAAAAGCAAGATCGACCCCAAAACCCACTTTCGCGTGACCCGCAACGCCAACCACGAAGCCAATGCATTGGCCGTGGCCAACAAGCAGGTGGATGTGGCCACCAACAACAGCGAAAACCTGGAGAAATTCCAGGAGCGCCAGCCCGAGAAGTTCAAAGAGATCCGCATCGTCTGGACCTCGCCCCTGATCCCCCTGGATCCGCTGGTGATGCACAAGGACCTACCGGCCGCCACCAAGGAAAAGATCAAGAACTTTTTCTACAACTACGCCAAGACCGACGCCCGCGAGAAGGAAGTGGTCATGAAAATCTCCAAGCTCTCGGGCTTCAAGCCGTCCAGCAACGCCCAGCTGACCCCCATCCGCGAGCTGGACCTGTTCAGCCAACGTAACCGCGTCGAGTCCGACACGACGCTGGCCGCTGACGTCAAGGCCACGCGTCTGGCCGACATCGACCGTAAGCTGGCTGCACTGCGCTAAGCGCACATCGATACGGCCCGCCCCTGCAAGGGCGGGCCGTGCCACATCTGGAGAACCTGTATGAGCATCAGCACGATCCCGCGAACCCCCATGGAGTTGATGGAGGAAGCCGCGCGGACGCGGCGCGGGCTGACGTGGTACCTCGGCTGGGCGGCCGTGATCTTGGTTCTCGCCGCTTCGTGGAAAGGCGCCGACATGCGCCCGCTCGACCTGCTGCGTGACTCGGGCAATATGGCCCGCTACGCCAGCGAGTTTTTCCCGCCGAACTTCGGCAACTGGCGCTTGTATGTGCAAGAGATGGTGGTGACGCTGCAGATCGCAGTCTGGGGCACGGCCCTGGCCGTTGTCACCGCTGTCCCCCTGAGCCTGTTGGCCTCGGCCAATATCGTTCCCGGGTGGGTCTACCAGCCGGTGCGTCGCTTGCTCGACTCTTTCCGCGCCATCAACGAAATGGTCTTTGCGATGCTTTTCGTGGTGGCCGTGGGGCTGGGTCCGTTCGCCGGCGTGTTGGCTTTGTGGATCCACACCTCCGGGACACTGGCCAAGCTGTTTTCAGAGGCAGTGGAGGCCATCGACCCCCAACCGGTCGAGGGCATACGCTCCACCGGTGCATCTGCATTGCATGAAATCCTGTTTGGCGTCATCCCCCAGGTGATGCCGTTGTGGATCTCCTTCACCCTCTACCGCTTTGAGGCCAATGTACGCTCGGCCTCGGTCGTGGGCATGGTGGGTGCCGGTGGCATTGGCGTGGTGCTGTGGGAAATCATCCGAGGTTTCCAGTACGCAGAAACTGCGGCCGTGATGATCATCATCATCATCAGCGTCAGTGCGATCGACCTGATCTCGGCCCGTATTCGCAAGGTCATGATCTGAGGCTGTAGCCCGCCTCGGGCGGGACATAGCGACAGTCGGTCGGGGGTCTTACGGACCGGATGACGCGTTCGGCTCCACGACTTCGAACACAAAACGGCCGCCCGCTTGAACCGTCACACGCACCGCGCGCACATCGTTCGCGCCGGGAACGATCAAGCGGGTGATGTTGGCAAGCGGCTTATTGTCCAGGGTAAATGGCTGGTCAATCCGAAAGCGGTGCGTATCGCCGTGAACGACCAGCACGGGCTTGCCCCATTGGCGCGCCAGTGGCAACAAGGTCTCACCGATCACCCGGCGAAAGCCCGACCAGGAGGGAAAGTCCTCCCAGACGGAGCGGCTTTCAAACATATCGGCCTGCAGCGCCACCACCAACGCCTGGGCGTTGGCCCGGCGGGCTTGCTCGAAGGTGGACTCGAGCCAGGCCACGTTGGCGGCATCGCGCTCGAAGAATTCCCGCACGGCCGCAGGGTCACGAACCTCGAAGTTGTTATTGCTCCCGACCACATGCACCGTCGCAAACACCACACCCTGGTGCTGCCAGCGCTGGTTCTCCACGTAGCGCGCATGCGCAGGCTGCTGACGGGACTGGTTCTCCACCGCGATCGGCCGCTGACCCAAGGAGCGGCCCTCGGTGAAAAAGCGCTGGCGCAAGGCGGCCAAGCGCTCCAGCGGGTCATGGGCGCCGTTGTTGGCACGATGGCAATCGGTCCACTCGTTGTCGCCCGGGGTGTACACCACTGCACCGGTGTAGCGCTGGAAATGGGCCCACTGGGCGGCGAACTCCTCGTCGCTGCACAACGTGGAACCCGACTTGATATCGCCCACATGAACCGAAAAAGCCGGCGCCAGTTGGTTAATGCGGTCGATCAACGCCCGATAAGGCGCCTGCGACGCATGGCCGTAGGGCAGGTCCCCCAAGGCGATGAACTGAAACCCCTGCGACCTCGCCAGGGTGGCGACGCATAGGAGCGACAGGGCGAGGAAGACAGAGCGAATGCGCAGGAGAAAGGTCGGCACGGTGGCTTCCAGACAACTTAGAAATTCAAATCGAAGCCCGTGACTGTAGCGTGCTCCGGAAAAGACCCTGAGCCATACTCCTGAGTATCGGAGTGACGCCCGTACGTGCTTTGAATTCGTCGGTGCCAGACACCTCCGCTTCAAACCCGGCGTTTGATCACTATTTCAATGACCGGCCGATAGGCTTCTAAGGAATCCGCGCCAACGTATGAACCGACACGAACGAGACGAATTACTGCAGTTCCTCGAGCCGCTGATGCGAGCACGTGCCCACGAGAAGGACTTCGCCGCCGAGACCCTGATCCTGGCGCACTGTGCGCGCCAGCCCGATGCGCTGTACCTGCTTGTGCAGCGCGCGATGGCGCTGGAGTCCGCATTGCAGGCGGCGCAAACCCGCATCGCGGATCTTCAGGGCTCCCCCCCGACCCCAGAGGCTTCGCAGAACAGCGACCGCGCCGCCCCCCAGGCTGGCCAAGCGCCAGACGATCGCGGCGGTGCCTGGGGCCGTGGCCTGCTGGCTCAGGCGGGTGTCCTGGGCGTCGGCGTGGGTCTGGGCGCTGCGGCTGGCGTCGTCGCAGGTGGGCTGCTGCTCGATGCTGCCGACGATTGGCTCGGTGGCGATCTCTGA
>JBEAZV010000040.1:0-84644 GCA_041159245.1 Pseudomonadota bacterium | reverse complement strand
TGATGGAAAGTTGCGCGCAAGAGCGACAGACTGTCGCGATCGTTTGCCAATGAGTCAGCCAGGGCGCACGCAAAAAGCCTCGCGAGGTGCGGGGCTCTGAGCGCCTGACAACACGACTGAGAGAGTTGGAAGGTCTTGTTCTGGCGGAGCAGGAGGGATTCGAACCCTCGATACGGGAGACCCGTATACCGGATTTCGAGTCCGGCGCATTCGACCACTCTGCCACCGCTCCTGAATTTGATGGTTTCGCTGTGGTGCGAAGCCCAAAATTCTAACCCAAGCTGGCCTGGCATCCCGCTGCCGGCCTTCCCCAAGGCCCGCGGAAGCCGCTCATCCGTTATCAATATGATGAGCACCCATGAATTCCCCTTGGCTGATCCATGGCCTGATGGCCCTGCTCCTGATTCAGATCTGGCTGAACTTTCGTCTCAACGGCCTGGTACTGGGCCTGGTCTACGCGGCGATGGCCGGGGCCTTCTGGTCGCTGGGGTGGATGGTGGTGTGCTTTGCGCACAACCTTTTCACCTCCGACCTGAACGACTGGCGCTACCTGAACCTCTGGACCTACGCAACCCAGCTGGCCGAGGCCACCAAGCACAACACCGAGCTGCTCCTGACCTTCAGCCCCGAAGCCTGGTCGCAGTTGAAGCTCTGGCCCGACACGCAGGCCTTCCCGGTGGCCGACCGGATCCACATGAACCTGTTCATGTTCTTCGCCTACGCACACGCGCTGGGGGAGTCGTCGTCCGCGTCGTCGAACGGTCAGGCCTCGCAGAACGAAGCACCAGCCCCCGCGCCACAACCGGTGCGGCAGCAAGCGGGGCGTCGGAATCCGCCTGTACCCGGAAGCAGTGAGAGCCTGATCCGCCACCAGACCGGCCACATCGACTACCGTGCTTATGTGGATGCCAACTCGGTGCGCAACGTCGCGGTGCAGGTGGTCAGCCCCTATGCCGGCGCCCACGGCGGCGAGCGCGAGAAGATGCTGCAGGCAGCGGCCCTGTTTGAATACGTCAAGTCTCGGGTCAACTACGTGTACGACCCGATCACCATGCAAGGCGGCCAAAAGAAGGACGTGGATTTTCTGGCGGCACCGGCCGACACCCTGCAGATCGGCGGCGGCGATTGCGACGACCAGGCTCTCCTCATGGCGTCGCTATTCTCCGCCGTGGGCCTGGAAAACCGCATCCTGTTTGTCGACAGCGCCGACAACGGCGCCCACCTGCTGACGCAGTTCGCGGTGCATGCGAGCTTGGCAGAAGAGGTCGCCCCGATTCTGGATAGTTTCTATGCTGGAAACGACCGAGTACCCGATAGCCGCTCCTACCTGCCCTTTGTGGTCGACGAGCGGGTGTGGCTGATCGCGGACACCACGCGCGACTACGTGGGGGATTACCGCAGCCTGGTGGAACAAGGCTTCATCAAGGAACTGCCCGACGGCCGCTATCAGTGGCACGCCAATCCGGTGATGTTTTGAGTGACGGGGGCAGGCCGGAGCCTGCCCGGGTGCCGGGGTTTACCCGAGGGTGCTGCCCCTCAAGAAATTCCGCCTCGATCCGATTCTTCAGGACAAGGCGGAAGGCCCCTGATGTACACCCTGGAAAAATCAAACGGAGAAGTCGCGTGCCCCGACCGGGTGCGCTACCCTTTTGCGGCCATGGGTATAGGCGACAACCTTTTCATCAACGACTTCAAGAAGGCCGAGAGTGCGCGGGTGGCGGCGATCCAGTTCGTGAGGCGCAACCATCTGTGCTGGAAGTTCTCCCTGCGCAAAATGGATGGAGGCTAGATCTGCGCGGCGACCCGACGGGTCGTTTCCTGAGCGGCCCCAGTGGAATCGACCGATGCGACACGCAACGCGTTGAGGGCGCTGTAGGGAGTAGGGATTCCGATAGCCATGTCCGGATTCTGGAATGGCCACCGCCAAAACTTGAGGGTGGGTTACCGCGATTACACGCGTTACGGCGGTTACGCGAAGCACCCGCCGCGCGACGCGGGCCTGACCCGGAGATCAGGCCTTGAGGGCGCTCAAGCCACCCAGATAGGGTCGCAGCGCCTCAGGCACTGTGACCGAGCCGTCGGCGTTCTGGTAGTTCTCCAGCACCGCCACCAGCGTGCGACCCACGGCCAGGCCAGAGCCATTGAGCGTGTGGACCAGTTCGTTCTTGCCCTGCGCGGTCTTGTAGCGGGCCTGCAGGCGCCGGGCCTGGAAGGCCTCGCAGTTGCTCACGGAGCTGATCTCGCGGTAGGTGTTCTGCGCGGGCAGCCAGACCTCCAGATCATGGGTGCGCGCCGCGCCAAAGCCCATGTCGCCAGTACAAAGCAGCATGACGCGATAGGGCAGGCCCAGCTTTTGCAGGATGGCTTCGGCGTGGCCGGTCATTTCATCCAAGGCCTGAGCGCTTTGCTCGGGGTGCACGATCTGCACCATTTCTACTTTGTCAAATTGGTGCTGGCGGATCATGCCGCGCGTGTCGCGCCCCGCACTGCCCGCCTCGGAGCGAAAGCACGGCGTGTGGGCGGTGAGTTTGATCGGCAGGTCGGCCTCGGCCAGGATTTCGTCACGCACGAAGTTGGTGAGCGTGACTTCACTGGTGGGGATCAGGTACAGGGCGGCATCCTCACTCGCGGCCTCGCCTTCCTGGCCGCCCTTCTTGGCAGCAAAGAGGTCGCCCTCGAATTTGGGCAACTGGCCGGTGCCGCGTAGCGTTTCGGCGTTGACGATGTAGGGGGTGTAGCACTCGGTATAGCCATGCGCCTGGGTCTGCACGTCCAGCATGAACTGCGCGAGCGCGCGGTGCAGGCGGGCGATCGGGCCCTTCATGACGGTAAAGCGCGCGCCGGCCAGCTTCACGCCAGTGTCAAAGTCCAGACCCAGCGCTTCGCCGATGTCCACATGGTCACGCACTGCAAAGTCCAGGCTGCGCGGCGTGCCCCATTGGCGCAGGACCACGTTGCCGGTTTCGTCGGCGCCCAGGGGCACACCGTCCTGGGGCAGGTTCGGCACGGCCAGGAGCAAGGCCTGCAGCTCGGGCTGCAGTTGCTCCAGGCGGGCGGCGGATTGATCGAGCTCGGTCTTGATCGCGGCCACTTGCGCCATCACCGCGTCGACCGATTCGCCCTTGGCCTTGAGCTGGCCAATCTGCTTGGACAACGTGTTGCGCTGAGACTGCAGTTCCTCGGTGCGGGTCTGGATCGTCTTGCGCTCGGCCTCCAGGCGGCGAAAGGCCTCCACGTCCAGATAGGGCTGGGGATTCTTGCGTGCGGCCAGGCGGGCCACGACGGCGTCGAGGTCTTTGCGTAGGAGGCTGATGTCGAGCATCTGCGGATTTTAGAGGGCGGGAACTTAGTCTCTGCGCCGGGCCGGGCCGGCCCGCTTGGGAACTGGCACGACGGCGCCTCTCGCACGTGCGCCCGAGGAAGTTTTGGCGGCGATCCGTGCGCGGACCAGACCGGACCGGGGACCATCGGCAGGCGCAAGGTGCAGGCTCACCGTCTTTCCCAGAGCGGCAGCGGCGCTGGCCAGGGTGGTGAGGGTGAGGCTGGCGTCTTCTTCATCGAGCAGGCGATTGAGCGCTGCACGGCTGGTGTGCATACGCTTGGCCAGCGTGGTCTTGGTCAGGTTCTGGGCCTTCATCTCCTGGGCAATCTGCCAGGCGATGACACGCTTGAGGGCGACCGCGGTCGCCTCCTCCAGCATTCCCTCGTCTTCAAGGAAATCGTCGAACCGGGACCCCAGGTGCTTGTTGCTCATATTCAACCTCTTTTGAGCTGTTTCAACCGGTCCCGCGCGAGGGCGAGATCGGGTTGAGGCGTTGCCTGCTGCTTCTTGATGAAACCATGCAGCAGCACCATGGTGGCGCCCTCCAGGGCGAAGAGAACGCGGGCGATGCGGTTCTCCAGCCGGCTTCGAATCTCCCAGATACCGCCGCCGAGTGACCGGACCAGAGGCATCCCCATGGGCCAGCCAAATTGGACCGTCTTGATGTCCTCGCCAATCGACTTGCGGTCCGCCGCTGGTAGCTCCCGAAGCCACTCGAGCACAGGTTCATGACCGGAGCCCGTCGCGAAGAACAGGACTTCGAGAACGGGTTTCATGCAGCAAGTGTACCAAATTTGGTACGCAGAGCGCCTTCGCCTCCCCGGCGTCTCCTGAACGCTACCCCACGCTCCCCGGATCCACATTCGCCCCGCACACGATCAACGCGACCCGTTCGTCAGGCCGGGGCGTGTAGGCGCCCGTCTGCAGGGCCGCCAGGCCCAGGGCGGCGGCCGGTTCGACCAGCAGTTTCATCTCTTTCCAGAGCCAGCGCTGGGCGTAGCGGATCGCTTCGTCAGGCAGCACCTGTGCCTGATGCACGTGGCGCTGCGTGACCTCCCAGGCGATATCGCCAATGCGCCGGGCGCCCAGGGAATCGGCAGCAATGCCGCTGACGTCGACATCCACCGGCCGGCCCGCAGCGCGAGCCTGGTAGAGGGTGGGGGCCAACTCGGGCTCCAGGGCGACCACGTGTGCGCGGTCCTCGAACCAGGCCGCGACGCCCCCGATCAAGCCGCCTCCACCCACACTCACCAGCACGCTGTCGGGGCTGGCGCCGGCCTGGGCCTGCATCTCCTGCGCCAGAGTGCCGGCACCCGCTACCACCTCCGGCTGGTCGTAGGCATGGGTGAGCAGCGCACCGGTCTCCTGCTGGCGAGCCAGGCAGGCCTGGTACGCCTCGGCATAGACCGCGCCCGTGACCACCACCTGCGCCCCCAGGTCTCGCAGCTTGGCTTGCTTGGCCGCAGGCGAGACGGTGGGCACGAAGACCTCGCAGCGCACCCCAAGGGCCTGGGCCGCCGCCGCGGTGGCGATGCCGGCGTTACCACCCGAGGCGATGATCACGCCGCTGGCCGGTACCGTGTTGGCCAGCAGCCGGTTGTACATGCCACGCGCCTTGAAACTGCCCCCCACTTGCAGATGCTCGAGCTTGAGCCAGACCTCGGCGCAGCGCACGCCCAGCGCCGCGCCAGGCAGCTTCCACAGGGGCGTCTCGCGCAGAAAGGGGCGACCTGCAGCGACAAAGCGCTGGGCAGCCTGCAGGATGTCGTGTCGGTCCATGGCGCTCAGTGGCCGCCAGCGTCTCGCGGCGATTCCAGCTTCAAGCCCTTGGGCAGCGGGAATTTGACGGTCTCCTCGATGCCGTCCATGCGCCGCACGGCCACCGCACCCAGCGTGCGTATGCGCTCGATCACTTCCTGCACCAGCACCTCGGGCGCCGAGGCGCCAGCGGTCAGACCGACACGGGCCTTGCCCTCGAGCCATTGCACCTGCAGCTCGCTGGCGGCATCCACCATGTAGGCCGGCACGCCCAGCTTGCGGGCCAGTTCGGCCAGACGGTTGCTGTTGGAACTGGTGGGACTACCCACCACGATCACCACGTCCACCTGCCGGGACATGACCTTGACCGCGTCCTGCCGGTTCTGCGTGGCGTAGCAGATGTCCTGCTGCTTGGGCCGTCGCACGCTGGGAAAGCGCTCGATGACCGCGGCCATGATCTCGGCGGCATCGTCCACGCTCAGGGTGGTCTGGGTGACGACGGCCAGCTTCTCGGTCTGCGCGGGCTGCACGCGGGCCACGTCTTCCACGTCCTCCACCAGATGGATGCCGTGGTCCAACTGGCCCATGGTGCCCTCCACCTCGGGATGGCCCTTGTGGCCGATCATGAGGAACTCGAAGCCCTCGCGCGCGAGCTTGGCCACCTCCACATGCACCTTGGAGACCAGCGGGCAGGTGGCGTCGAAGATGGAAAAGCCGCGTCGCTGCGCCTCCTCCTGCACCGCCTTGCTCACGCCATGGGCGGAGAAGACCAGGGTGGCGCCGGGGGGCACGTCGGCCAGGTCCTCGATGAAGATCGCACCCTTGGCCTTGAGGTTGTTCACCACGAAGGTGTTGTGCACGATCTCGTGACGCACATAGATGGGAGCGCCGAACTTGATCAGGGCGTGTTCGACGATCTCGATGGCGCGGTCGACACCGGCGCAGAAACCGCGAGGTTCGGCCAGCAGGATCTCGGCGGGGGCGGTTTGGGTCATAGCACTCCGATCACATGCACTTCGAAGGTGACGGGCTGGCCCGCCAGGGGGTGGTTGAAGTCAAACAAGACGGCATCGGCCTCGCCGACCTGTTGCACATAGCCGGCGTAGGTGCCGAGCCCGTCGGGCGTGGGGAACTGCACCACGTCGCCCACCACGTACTGCTCGTGGGGGTCGCCCATCTCGTTCAAGAGCTTGCGGGCTACCCACTGGCGCATCTCGGGATTGCGCTCGCCGAAGGCCTCGCCAGCCGGGATCTCGAAGGTGACGCGAACACCCTCCTGCAGGCCCAGCAGGCGCTGCTCCACGACGGGGGCCAGCTCGCCGGACCCCAGCGTCAGGGTGGCAGGCTTGCCCCCGAAGGTGTTGATGATGTCGCCCGCGGGCCCGGCCAGCCGGTAATGCAGCGTGAGGAAGGAACCGGGCGTGATGCAGGGCGCTGGGGAAGCCATGGGGTCGGGTGGAAGGCGAGGTCTCGCTAAACTGATCCCCCCATTGTAGAAACCCATGGCCCTGCTCGATCTCCCCGCCGATGCCCGCCCCCGGGAGAAGCTGCTGGCCCGGGGCGCCGCCGCCCTGTCGGACACCGAACTCCTGGCCCTGATCCTGCGCACCGGCCTGGCCGGCAAGGGGGTGATGACCCTGGCACAGGAGCTGGTGGACACCTTCGGCGGACTGGCTGGCCTGCTGCATACCGATCCTCGCGCCTTGGGGCGCGTGAAGGGCCTGGGCGGTCCGGCCAAGCGCTCGCAGCTGGTGGCGGTGCTCGAACTCGCTCGGCGCGCCATGGCCGAACAGCTCAAGGCCCGGGAAGTGCTCGATTCGGCCGACGCGGTGACGCAGTACCTGCAGCTGCATCTGGCCCACCGCGGGCACGAGGTCTTCGCGGTGCTGTTCCTGGATGCCCAGCACCGGATGATCGTGATGGAGGAGATGTTCCGCGGCACGCTGTCCGAGACCAGCGTGTACCCGCGTGAGGTCGTCGTCCGGGCCCTGCACCATCGGGCCGCCGCCGTGGTGCTGGCGCATAACCATCCGAGCGGCCAGGTGGGCCCTTCGCGCGCCGACGAGGCGCTCACGCAGGCCCTGCGCGCGGCCCTCAGATTGGTCGACGTGCGGGTCCTGGACCACGTCATCGTAGGGCCGGGTCAGGCGCTCTCGATGGCGCAGCGGGGACTGCTGTAGGCTGTGCCCGCATGAAGGCCAAGTCGCTCCAGGACCTGCAAGGCATCCAGCAAAGGCTGGCGCAGGAGCGTGCGCGCCTGCAGGCGCAGGAGACGGACCGCATCGAGGCGGAGCGTCGCGCCCAGGCCGAGAAGAATCTTTTTGCGCGGGCTGCAGGCCGGGTGCAGCCGCTGGACGCGCCGCCGCGCGTGCTGCTGGCGCGCGAGCAGCCGCCACCGCTGCCGGTGCAGCGCGCGCTGGACGAGCGCCGCGTGCTGCAGGAGGCGCTGAGCGACGAGTTCGATAGCAGCACCTTGCTGGATGTCGACGACGCCATGAGCTTTCGGCGCCCTGGCGTCGGCACCGACGTGACGCGCAAGCTGCGCCGGGGCGAGTGGAGTATCCAGCGCGAGATCGATCTGCACGGCCTGCGCCGCGACGATGCGCGCGAGGCACTGGCCACCTTCATCCGCGAGGCGCACCGCCAGGGCATCCGCTGCGTGCGTGTGGTGCACGGCAAGGGTCTGGGCTCGCCAGGCAAGACACCGGTGCTCAAAGGCAAGGTGCAGGGCTGGCTGGTGCAAAAGAACGAGGTGATGGCCTTTGTGCAGGCCCGCGCCTCGGACGGCGGGGCGGGCGCGCTGGTGGTGCTGCTCAAGCCGTCGGCCTGAGCGGCCCGCTCTTAGAACACTGCGTGATCGCCCAGTTCGGGCGCGCGCTCCCCGCGCTGGACAAGGCGCTCGTAGAAGTCGAACAGTGTCTCGCGCCCAGTGGACGGCGTGGCGTCGGCTTCATAACGCCCGGTGGCGGGGTCGAGCACCAGCATGGACTCGGTGGCGTAGTAGCGGCCGATACGCGCGAGTTCGGCCTTGGCCGCGAGAGCCGGCACCAAGCGTCCGAGGGTAGAGAGCACCGCGATCACCGCGTCAAGCAGACCCACGGGCACCTGCTTGAACTTCGGGGGTTTTCCGAGAAGCTTGAACAGGTGCTCGCCCTGCTCGCGCGGCGTGATGGCCGGGCCGGGCCCGCCGATGGGGAGGATGCGGTTGCGACGTTCCGGGTCGTCGAGGCAGCCGGCGATGAAGTCGGCCAGGTCGTTGTCGCTGATCGGCTTGCAGGCAGTGAGCGTGCCATCGCCGAAGACCAGGAAGGGCTTGCCCTGGCGCACCCGCTCGATCTGCCCCGAGAGCGACTTGAAGAAGGCAGTGGGCCGCACGATGGACCAGGCCAGTCCCGAATCCATCAGCTTTTTCTCGAAGGCGAGCTTGGCCTGCTGGAAGGCCAGTTGCGGTTTTTGCACGCAGATCGCAGACAGGAGCACCATCTGCGTGACGCCCGCCGTGCGTGCGGCTTCCAGGGCCAGCACATGGGCGTCGTGGTCGATAGCCCAGGCATCGTGCGGTGCGCCGGTGCGCGAGGCGAGGCAGGAAACCAATACGTCAAAGCGCTCGCCTCGGAGGGCCTCCTGGGTCCAGGCGGTGGCGGAGGTCACATCTCCGAAGCGCAGCGTGATACCGGGCAAGGCACGCGTGACCGACTGCACATCGGCCTGCGGCCGCAGGAAGCACACCACCTCGTATCCCCGCGCAAGCAGCGCCGCAGCGGTGGCCCGGCCGATGGTGCCGGTGGCGCCCAGGAGCAAGATGCGGCGGGTCATGGCCTCACGCCCCCGCCCGGTTGCGCATCCAGTCTGCCGTCTGCATGAAAGAGGCCTTGAGTCGGTCACGCATCTGCGGGTCGATCCCGACCTCGCCCATGGCCTGGTCCATGCACATCACCCACTGGTCGCGCTCTTGAATGCCAATGGAAAACGGCATGTGTCGCATGCGCAGGCGCGGATGCCCGTACTGCTCGACGTACAGCGGGGGTCCGCCCAGCCAGCCAGAGAGGAACATGAACAGCTTCTGTCGCGCGCTCGTCAGGTCGTGGCCGTGCGCGGCGCGCAGCGCCGCATAGCCGGGCTCCAAGTCCATGAGGTCGTAGAACCGGTCCGCCAGGGCGCGCACCACCGGCTCACCGCCGAGGAGGTCGTAGGGGTTGGGGGGCTGCGGCTTGTCGTCGGCATCCATCCCCGGGATTGTCGGTCAAGCCGGTTCAGCACTCGCCCGGGCCACGCCGTGGCGCTTGCCTGCCGGCCCCGCCTCGAGCGGACGGACGCTGCCCTGCATCTGGATGGCCGCTGACAGCAGCTCGTTGAACAGGGCCTGCAGCTGCCCGACCTGCCGGTTCACGAGCTGGGTGAGCTCGGCATGGGTCTGCCACGCCAGGGAGACGGCCCGCTGGGTGTATTCGGCGCTGCCTCGGGCCATGGCCACAGCGTCGGGCACACCGCCGTGCGCGGCGTCGCTGCCCGAGGCCAGCATGCCTTGCGCGGCCTGGGTATGCAGCTCGAAGAAGCGTGTGGCCACCTCCACGCCCTTGAGGCCGATGTCCTGGGTGCTTTCAATGACGGCCCGATGGGCCGCCAGCAAGTTGCTGATGGGAGTTCGCATGGTCTGCCTTGTTGCGAGGATTGGGGAAGAAGGTCTGGGCAAGGGGCGTACCCGCCCCCGGATGGCGCCTCGCCCAGATGTCGCACAATCCCAGGCAGAGCGACACACCGGCTACATCACCCCATGCGTATCCTTGGCATCGACCCCGGCCTGCAGACGAGCGGCTTCGGTGTGATCGAGCACGAGGGCATGGCGCTGCGCTACGTGGCCAGCGGCACCATCCGCACGCACCACCTGCCGCGGGGCGACTTGCCAGGGCGGTTGAAGGCGCTGTTCGACGGGATCCGCGAGGTGCATGAGCGCTACCAGCCTGAGACGGCGGCGGTCGAGATCGTGTTCGTGAATGTGAATCCGCAGTCAACCCTGCTGCTGGGGCAGGCGCGGGGCGCCTGCATCACCGCGATGGTGGCCTGTGGGCTGCCAGTGGCCGAGTACACGGCCCTGCAGATGAAGCGGGCGGTGGCCGGGCATGGGCGCGCTGGTAAACCCGAGGTGCAGGCCATGGTGCAGCGTCTGCTGAAACTACCCGGGCTGCCGGGGCCTGATGCCGCCGACGCCCTGGGCCTGGCCATCACCCACGCACATGCCGGGCATGCGGTGGCGCGGCTGGCGCAGGCCAGCCCCCGTACGCCACGCAATACGGGGGCCTACAAGGCGGGACGGGCCGTCTGAGCGGAGGCGGATCCGCACGCTCACGGATCCTGGCCGCCACGGCACTCAGCGATCGCTGCGCCGGTTCACGGTGATGGAACTCACCACATTGCCCGAGGGGTCGTAGGCCATTCCGGTGCCGCTGATCTCCGAGACCGAGAACGTCGTCGCGGGGGTGCGCTTGGCGATCGTTCCGCTGGTGACTTCGCAGCGGCCATCTTCCTGGGTGGTGCAGCTGGCAGACGAGCCCCCGACACTGAAGCCACCCCGTACCAGCGCGCCAGGCACGACCTCGCCAGCCTGGTTGCGCACCCGGATCGTGACCGACGCGGTCCAGGACCGGTGTCCGAAGTCGACGTCACCCACTAGGCTGTGCACCGACACGACCAGGTCCACCGGGGGCGGGGGCGGCGGCGGCGGGACCTCACCAGTGCCCAGGGTGTAGATCAGCAAGTTGGGCGAACCTGTGCGGGCATCGATGACCTTGCCCGACGTGGCGGTGCTTTTGATGAAGGTGCTGACCTGTGCGGCTGTGGCGCCCGGTTGGGTCTGAAGCACCAGGGCCGCCAGCCCCGCGACATGCGGTGAGGCCATCGA
This sequence comes from Pseudomonadota bacterium, assembly GCA_041159245.1. GTDB lineage: Bacteria > Pseudomonadota > Gammaproteobacteria > Burkholderiales > Burkholderiaceae_C > Ramlibacter. Next base: position 73,665 of record JBEAZV010000040.1, on the reverse strand, counting down.
GGTGCCACTGAGCACCCGGCTGCCAGTGGACGAGGTGTTGCTGGCGGAGCGGATGGACACGCCGGGCGCGAACAGGTCCAGGCAGGTGCCGTAGTTGGAGAAGGAGGCGCGACGGTCCTGGCTGTCGGTAGCGCCGATCGTCAGCGCCGAGGGTGCACGTGCGGGCGAGCCCAGGCAGGCGCTGCGGCTCTCATTGCCCGCAGCGACCACGATCGGGATGCCCTTGGCCGTCGCCCGGGCGATGGCGGCATCCATGGCGCTGGAGGCACCGCCGCCCAGGGACATGTTCGCGACAGCGGGCAGGGGCGCGTTGGCCGTCATCCAGTCGATGCCGGCGATGACGCCGCTGGTGCTGCCTGAACCCGTGCAACCAAGTACACGCACTGGCACGAGGGTGACCCCTTTGGCGATGCCCCAGGTCGCGCCGCCCACTGTGCCTGCGACATGGGTGCCGTGGCCGTTGCAGTCGGTGGTGCCACGACCGTCGTTGATGGCGGTGAAGCCCGACGCCACGCGCCCGCCGAAATCGGCATGGCCGGCGAAGATGCCGGTGTCGATGATGTAGGCGCGTACTCCGGCCCCGGTAGCGGTGTAGGTGTAGCGCGCGTCCAGCGGCAGGTTGCGCTGATCGGACCGGTCCAGCCCCCAGGTCGGATTGGGCTGCACGGTCTGCTGGGTGTAGACCGGCTGGTCGGCCTCGATCAGGTCCACCGCCGGATCGTTTTGCATGGCCTCCACGAATTCATCAGCGCGCGAGGGCGGCACGGCGACCGCGAAGCCGTTGACCGCCGAGGTATAGGTGTGCAGGACGTTGCCGCCGAAGGGGCGGACGGCACTGAGTGCAACGGACGCCGAACTCACCGCGTCAGCACGCAGCAGGACGATGTAGGCACGTGGCGTGTCCGAGCTGGGCCTCGTCGCGGGCGCAACGCCCGAACTCGTGGCGGCGGCGTAGCTCGCCGGGGCCTGGGCCTGGGCCGACAGCGTAAGCAGCGTAAAGCCCAGCAGGGCGACACATCGCCGCAGCGATGTCCTGGGTCTGTTCTCTCTTTTCATGGGAACCTCTTGGATAGGTTGGGTTGGAACGACGGCCAGACATCAGCCAGACACCACGGACGACCGCGATCACGGCGCCTGCGATGACCCATGAGAGAGACAAAAAGACGAGCTTGCGTTCGACTGCCGCGCAGTGACACTCAGTTACGCCCGTAACACACAGCACGGTTGCGTGCAGAGTTCACGAATGCCGGGCTTGGACAGACCCGGGCGGACTCAACAGGACGCGATAGCGCGGATCAGACGACCCGCTCGAAGATGAGGACGGCGAAGAAACCGAAGGCGGCCAGCAGCGTCCATTTGAGGATGACCAGACCCCACTGGCGGTAGCGGGCTTGGCCGGTGCCGGCATAGAAGGCGAAGCACACTCCGGCGGCCAGCAGGAGCAGCAGGAGGGCCCAGCGGAAGACCAGCATGGCCGCTACTACCAGGCGCGGGCGACCTGCGCGAAGCCGGCCGGCGCCTGCTGCTCGTCCTCGAAGCTCACGATCTCGTAATGAGCGGGCTGCGAGAGCAGCTCGCGCAGGAGCTTGTTGTTCAGGGCATGACCCGATCGGAAGGCGCTGTAGGCCGCCAGCAGCGGACGCCCCACCAGGTACAGGTCGCCCATGGCGTCGAGGATCTTGTGCTTGACCAGTTCGTCGTCGTAGCGCAGGCCGTCGGAGTTCAGGACGCGGTAGTCGTCCATGACCACTGCGTTGTCCATGCCGGCGCCCAGGCCCAGGCCGTTGGCGCGCAGCATTTCGACATCTTTGGTGAAGCCGAAGGTGCGGGCACGGGCGATGTCACGGCTATACGAATCGCGACTCAGGTCGAACTCGTAGCGCTGGCCCGTGGCGTCCACCACACGGTGCGCGAAGTCGATCTCGAAACTGAGCTTGTAGCCGTGATAGGGCACGAGGCGCGCCCATTTGAGGTTCTCGCCCTCGCCTTCGCGCACTTCCACGGGTTGCAGCACGCGGATGAATCGGCGTGGGGCACGCTGCAACTCGATGCCAGCGCTTTGCAGCAGGAACACGAAAGAGGACGAAGAGCCGTCGAGGATGGGGACCTCTTCGGCGGTGATGTCGACATAGAGGTTGTCCAGACCCAGGCCGGCGCAGGCGGACATGAGGTGTTCGACGGTGAAGACCTTGGCGCCGCCATTGGAGATGGTGGAAGCCATGCGGGTGTCTGTGACCGCTTGGGCGGACACCGGGATGTCCACGGGCTGGGCGAGGTCGACCCGGCGAAACACGATGCCGGTGTCGGGCGGCGCAGGCCGCAGCGTGAGCTCGACCCGCTGGCCGCTATGCAGTCCGACGCCAACGGCGCGGGTGAGGGTCTTGAGGGTCCGTTGCGGCAGCATGGAAGCCCGATTGTACGGACGACGCTAGCACCTCCAGTGATTGAGGGTTTGGCCAGCGAAGCGAGCGGGCCGAGGTGGGGCCGAGGCGCGCAGCCGTACTTGGGTACGGCGAGCACCGCAGGCCCCAGATCGGCTCGCGCAGCCGCTGGACATCCCTCAATCCGCCTGGCGTCGCAGGAACGCGGGGATCTCGTAGTCTTCCATGCCACCGGAGGACAGCGCATCGACCTTGGCTGCCGCCTGGGTGCGGTTGGTGCGCCACACGCTGGGGACATTCAGGTCGGCGGAGGTGCCGATGGCGGGGGCTGCCACCGGAGGCAGGCCGGCGATGTTGGCGGGCGCCGAGGCGACCACGCCGCCGCCCAGGGTCGGGATGCTGGTCGGCATGTTCCCCAGGTTGATCGGGACGTTGTCGGTACCGGTGCGCACCACCACTTCCAACACCGGTGCCGAGCGGCGCTGGCCCTGGCGGGACAGGCCGGTGGCCACCACGGTGACGCGCACCTGGTCACCCAGGTCGTCGTCGTAGGCGGTGCCGTAGATCACGTGAGCGTCGGGAGAGGCGTAAGCGCGGATGGTGTTCATCGCGAGTTTGGACTCGGACAGCTTGAGGCTGCCCTTGGCAGCGGTGATCAGCACCAGCACGCCACGCGCGCCGGACAGGTCGATGCCTTCCAGCAGCGGGCAGGCGACGGCTTGTTCGGCCGCGATGCGGGCCCGGTCCGGGCCCTCGGACACGGCAGTTCCCATCATGGCCTTGCCAGGCTCGCCCATGACGGTGCGCACGTCCTCGAAGTCGACGTTGACGTGACCAGGCACATTGATGATCTCGGCGATGCCGCCGACGGCGTTTTTCAGGACGTCGTTGGCATGGGCAAAAGCCTCGTCCTGGGTAATGTCGTCACCGAGCACCTCCAGCAGCTTTTCGTTCAGCACCACGATGAGCGAATCGACATTGGCCTCGAGTTCGGACAGGCCGTTGTCGGCGTTGGTCATGCGGCGTCCGCCTTCCCAGTCAAAGGGCTTGGTGACCACGCCCACGGTCAGGATGCCCATTTCCTTGGCGATGCGCGCGATCACCGGTGCAGCGCCGGTGCCAGTGCCGCCCCCCATGCCGGCGGTGATGAACAGCATGTGCGCGCCTTGGATGGCCTCGCGGATGTCCTGTTCGGCCATCTCGGCGGCCTCACGGCCCTTCTCGGGCTTGCTGCCTGCACCCAGACCGCTATGACCCAACTGGATCGTCTTGTGGGCTGCCGTGCGTTGCAAGGCCTGGGCGTCGGTGTTGGCGCAAATGAATTCAACGCCCTGGACCTGGCGCTCGATCATGTGCTCGACGGCATTGCCGCCACCGCCGCCCACGCCGATCACCTTGATCTGGGTGCCCATGTTGAACTCTTCGACTTCGATCATTTCGATGGTCATGTGGATCTCCTGAATTTCAAAAACTGCAGTTGCCTGTATTCGTTGTCTGTTTGCTTGTTCTTTGGGGTCGGCTTATCCGCTGGCAGGGGGCGCGGTCGAACAACTTCGCCCGCGGCGGTGAGAGGGTGGGCTGCCTCGCGCCAACCAGAGCTTGCAATGGCGCATCAGAAATTCCTCACGATCAGGTCCTTGAAGCGACCGAAGGCCGTCTTCACCGAGCCATTCTTCTGGGCCACCTTCTGTCCGCGTACGCGCGCCAGGCGGGCCTCCTCGAGCAACCCCATGACAGTGGCCGAGCGGGGCTGGGCCACCATGTCCGAGAGCGCGCCCACGTACTGGGGGATACCCCGGCGTACGGGCTTGAGGAAGATGTCTTCACCGAGTTCGACCATGCCGGGCATGACCGCGGTGCCGCCCGTGATCACGATGCCCGAACTCAGGACCTCCTCGTAGCCGGATTCGCGTATGACCTGCTGCACCAGCTGGTAGATCTCGTCGACGCGCGGCTCGATCACGCCGGCCAGGGCCTGACGCGAGATGGTGCGTGGGCCGCGGTCGCCCAGGCCAGGGGTCTCGACCTGGTCGTCCGGGTCGGCCAGGAGCTGCTTGGCAAAGCCGCTCTCGACCTTGATGTCCTCGGCGTCCTTGGTGGGCGTGCGCAGGGCCATTGCGATGTCGCTGGTGATCAGGTCGCCGGCGATCGGAATGACTGCGGTGTGGCGGATCGCGCCGCCCGTGAAGATGGCGACGTCGGTGGTGCCGGCGCCGATGTCCACCAGGGCGACGCCGAGCTCACGCTCGTCGGCGGTGAGGACGGCCTGGCTGGAGGCCAGGGGATTGAGCAGCAGCTGCTCCACTTCCAGGCCGCAGCGGCGCACGCATTTGATGATGTTCTCCGCCGCGCTCTGCGCGCCGGTGACGATATGCACCTTGGCCTCCAGACGGATGCCGCTCATGCCGATCGGCTCCTTGACGTCCTGGTTGTCGATCATGAATTCCTGCGGCTCCACCAGCAGCAGGCGCTGGTCGGTGGAGATGTTGATCGCGCGGGCGGTGTCGACGACTCGGGCCACGTCGGCCGCCGTCACTTCCTTGTCCTTGATGGCCACCATACCGCTGGAGTTCATGCCGCGGATGTGACTGCCGGTGATGCCGGTGTAGACCCGGGTGATCTTGCAGTCCGCCATCAGCTCGGCCTCTTTGAGCGCCTGCTGGATGCTTTGCACCGTGGCGTCGATATTGACCACCGCGCCGCGCTTGAGGCCATTGGAAGGCGACACCCCCAGGCCCGCGAGCTTGAGTTCGCCTCCAGGCAGGACTTCTGCGACAACCGCCATCACCTTGGCGGTACCGATGTCCAGTCCGATGACCAGGTCCTTGTATTCCTTTGCCATTGCAGTCCTCTCTATTTCTTCTGTACGTCGTTGCCCAGCGTGCTGACGCCGCGCAGGCGGATGGCATAGCCGTCTGCGTGGCGCAGGTCGGCCGACACCAGGGCCTCGGGACGGCGCCCGTATCGCGAGGTCGCTTGTGTGAGCGTTTGCGTGAAACGCTGCGCGCGTGCGGACACTTCCTCAGGGGTGCCCCGCCCGAGTTCGACCTGCGCGCCGGAATCCAGCAGCGCCTGCCAGCTGCCGCGGGAGGTGAGCGTGAGCTGCTCGATCTCCAGCTCCAGGGCGCGGAACATCGGAGCCAGAATGCGGTAGGTGGCCAGCACCGTGGCCGATTGTTCGCGCGGCCCGGACAGACGCGGCAGGTCGTCCTGGTCCAGGTCGCCGGGATTGGCCTCGAAGACTTCGCCAAAGCTGTTCACCAGCAGCGTCTCACCCTCGGGGCCCCAGAAAGCCACCGGGCGGTGCTCCTGCAGGATCACGCGCAGGCGGCGCGGAAACTCGCGTCGCACCTCTGCGTCGCGCACCCAGGGCACCTCGCGGAAGGCCTGGCGCACGGCGGAAAGTTCCACGGTGAAGAAGTTGCCCTGCACCCTTGGCGCCACGTTGGCCCGCAAGGTGGCGGCGCTGTTGTGGGCCACGTCGCCCTGCACCGTGATCCCGGTGAGCGAGAACGCCGGATGCCGCAGGCTCCACCAGCCCAGCGCCGACAGCGCGATGACGCTAAACACACCCAGCATCAGCAAGGTGGTGGCATTCATGACGCGCACGTCGATCGGCAGGGGGGCGGCCGGCTTCATGGGCGGTTCACACTCCCGGGGTTGTCCAGTGCCGCACTCGCGAGCAGCTGCAGGCACAGATCGTCATACGAGATGCCAGCGGCGCGAGCCGACATGGGCACGAGTGAGTGGCCCGTCATGCCCGGAGAGGTGTTGATCTCCAACAACCAGGGCTTGCGGGTGACGGCATCGATCATCACGTCGACACGGCCCCAGCCGCGGCAGCCCAGCACACGGTAGGCCTTGAGCACCAGGGCCTGGATGGCGGCCTCCTCGCCGGCGGGCAGACCGCAGGGGACGAGGTACTGGGTGTCATCGTTGAAGTACTTGTTCTGGTAGTCGTAGTTGCCCTGGGGCGCGACGATGCGGATCACGGGCAGCGCGCGGGCGGTATCGCCGGTCCCCAGCACCGGGCAGGTGACTTCGTCGCCCGCGATGAACTGCTCGCACAGCACGTCGCTGTCCAGCGCGGCGGCGGCCTCGAAGGCGCGCGGCATATCGGCGGCATCTGTCACCTTGGACAGACCGATGGAGGATCCCTCCCGTGCCGGCTTGACGATCAAGGGCAGGCCCAGCGCTGTCGGGACATCGGCGATCTGCGAGGCGGTGGTGGCGTCCTTGCGCAGAAGCGCGTAACGCGGGGTGGGAATGCCTTCGGCCAGCCACACCCGCTTGGTCATGACCTTGTCAATGGCCAGGGCCGAGGGCATGACGCCGGAACCTGTGTAGGGAATCCCCAGGAGCTCCAGGGCGCCCTGCACCGTCCCGTCTTCGCCGAAGCGACCATGCAGCGCGATGAAGGCGCGCTCGAAGCCTTCCTTGCGCAGATCCGACAGATCACGCTCGGCAGGGTCGAAGGCATGGGCATTGACGCCACGGCTTTGCAGCGCCTTGAGCACGCCGCCGCCTGACATCAGCGAGATCTCGCGCTCGGCGGAACGCCCGCCCATGAGGACCGCCACCTTGCCGAATTGCTGCGCGGTCGTCATGCCGCACCTCCCAGGTCCACCAGCTTGGCCGGCACGCTCCCGATGGAGCCTGCGCCCATGCACATCACCACGTCGCCGTCGCGGGCCATCTCCATCACGGCATGGGGCATGTCGGCAATATCCTCGATGAAGACCGGCTCGACCTTGCCCGCCACCCGCACTGCGCGCGCCAGCGCACGACCGTCGGCGGCGACGATGGGGGCTTCACCCGCGGCATAGACCTCGGCCAGGAGCACCGCATCGGCATGCCCCAGCACGCGCACGAAATCTTCGAAGCAGTCGCGCGTGCGGGTATAGCGATGCGGCTGAAACGCCAGCACCAGGCGGCGCCCTGGGAAGGCCCCGCGCGCGGCGGCCAGCGTGGCGGCGATTTCCACCGGGTGGTGGCCGTAGTCCTCGATCACGCGGAAGGTGCCACCGCCGTTGGCAGCGCGCACTGGCAGGTCACCATAGCTCTGGAAGCGGCGACCCACGCCACGGAACTCGGCCAGAGCCTTTTGCACGGCGGCGTCGGGAATATTCAGTTCCACCGCCACCGCGATAGCCGACAAGGCATTGAGCACGTTGTGGTGGCCCGCCAGATTGAGTGTGACCTCCAGATCGGGAAGCACCACGCCGTTGCGACGTTGCGCGGTAAACCGCATCTGCGGGCCATCGGCTCGGATGTGGATCGCACGCACCTGGGCCGCCTCGTCCACACCGTAGGTGGTGATGGGGCACTGCACATCGGACATGATGGCGCGCACCGCCGGGTCGTCCATGCACAGGATGGCGGTACCGTAAAAGGGCATGCGGTGCAGAAAGTCAACGAAGGCGCCCTTGAGGCGGCCGAAGTCCTGACCGTAGGTCTCCATGTGGTCGGCGTCGATATTGGTCACTACCGACATCACCGGCATCAGGTTCAGGAAGGAGGCGTCGGATTCGTCGGCCTCGACCACGATGTAATCGCCCGCGCCGAGCTTGGCGTTGGCACCGGCGCTGTTCAGGCGCCCGCCGATCACGAAGGTGGGATCCAGTCCCCCCTCGGCCAGCACGCTGGCCACCAGGCTGGTGGTGGTGGTCTTGCCGTGAGTGCCGGCGATGGCGATTCCCTGCTTCAGGCGCATCAGCTCAGCGAGCATCATGGCGCGCGGCACCACGGGGATCAGGCGCTTGCGTGCGGCCAGCACCTCGGGGTTGTCAGCCTGTACGGCGGTGGAGGTGACCACGGCGTCGGCACTGGCGATATTCGCCGCGGCATGGCCGATGCAGGTGCGGATACCCAGGCCCTGCAGGCGACGCAGCGTGGGGCTGTCAGCGAGGTCCGAGCCGGAGATCTCGTAGCCCAGATTGCGCAGCACCTCGGCAATGCCGGACATGCCGGAGCCGCCGATGCCGACAAAGTGTATGTGCTTGATCGCGTGTTTCATGAAGCCAGGGCCTCACAGGCCGCGACAACCTCGGTCGTCGCTTCGGTTTTTTGCAGGGACTTGGCGGCCTGGGCCCGCACCTGTAGCTGCGTGCGGTCCAGGCCTTGCAGCAGGGTCGCCAATCCTTCGGGACTGAGTTCGCGCTGGGGCAGCAGCCAGCCGCCGCCAGCGTCGACCACGAAGCGGGCGTTGGTGGTCTGGTGGTCGTCCACCGCATGCGGGAACGGCACGTAGATCGCGGCGACCCCGACGGCGGCCAGCTCGGTGACCGTGCTGGCCCCGGCGCGGCAGATCACGAGGTCGGCGTCGGCGAAGGCCTGGGCCGTGTCGTCGATGAAGGGCGTGAGGTCCGCCTGCACGCCTGCGGCTTCGTAGTTCGCCCGCAGTGCGTCGATCTGGCGCGCGCCACTCTGGTGAGTCACCACCGGGCGCTGCGCTATGGGGATGAGGGCCAGGGCTTGGGGCACGATGTCGTTGAGGGCCTGCGCACCCAGGCTGCCGCCCACCACCAGCAGGCGCAGCGGGCCGCTGCGGCCCGCAAGGCGCTGGGCCGGCGGCAGCTGGCGCAGGAAGCCCTCGCGCAGCGGATTGCCCACCCAGGCCGCCTTGGGCAACACATTAGGGAAGGCACTGAACACGCGGTCAGCCACCGCCGCCAGCACGCGATTGGCCATGCCCGCGCGCGAGTTCTGCTCGTGCAGCACCAGGGGCTTCCCTAGAAGCACGCTCATCATGCCGGCGGGAAAACTGATGTAGCCGCCCAGACCGATCACCACGTCGGGCTGGACGCGGCGCACCACCTGCAGGCTTTGCCAGAAGGCCTTGAGCAGGCGCAGAGGCAGCAAGGCCAAGGTGATCAGGCCTTTGCCGCGCACGCCGGAGAAACGCACTGTTTCGAAGGCGAAGCCGCGAGGGGGCACGAGGCGGCTCTCCATGCTGTCGGGCGCGCCCACCCAGTGCACCGTCCAGTCACGCGCACGCAGGGCCTCGGCCACCGCCAGCCCCGGGAAGATGTGACCACCGGTACCACCGGCCATGACGAGGGCGCGCCGGCTCATAGCCGCCCTCCCCGCTGCACGACGCGGCTCTCGTAGTCGATGCGCAGCACCACCGCGATGGCCACCAGGTTCACCAGGATCGCCGAGCCGCCATAACTCAGAAGGGGCAGCGTGAGGCCCTTGGTGGGCAGCGCACCCAGGTTCACGCCCATGTTGATGAAGGCCTGAAAGCCGATCCAGATGCCGACGCCCTGAGCCACCAGGCCGGCGAAGAGGCGATCCATCGCCACCGCCATGCGCCCGATGTGGATCATGCGTCGGGTGATCCAGAAGAAGGCGACCGCCAGGACCAGGATGCCGATGAAGCCGAACTCCTCGCCGATCACGGCAAGGAGAAAGTCGGTATGGGCTTCGGGGAGCCAGTGCAGCTTCTCGACGCTGCCGCCCAGGCCCACGCCGAAGAATTCGCCACGGCCGATGGCGATGAGGGCGTGCGACAACTGGTAGCCCTTGCCCAGCGCGTGCTTCTCGCTCCAGGGATCGAGGTAGGCGAAAATGCGCTCGCGCCGCCACTCGGACAGGGCGATCATGAGCATGAAAGCCACCAGCAGCACGGTGGCAATCAGGAAGAACATGCGGGCGTTCACACCGCCCAGGAACAGAATGCCCATGGCGATCACCGCGATCACCATGAAAGCGCCCATATCGGGCTCCGCCAGCAGCAGCAGGCCGACCACCGCCACGGCCACGGCCATGGGGCCCACGGCGCGCATGAAGTTCTGCTGCACCTCCATCTTGCGCACCATGTAGTCGGAGGCGTAAAGCACCACCGCGAACTTGGCCAGCTCCGAGGGCTGAAAACTCATGAACCCCAGCGAGATCCAACGGCGCGCACCATTGACCACCGAGCCGATGCCCGGGATCAGCACCGCCACCAGCAGGATCAGGGACGCCACGAACAGCCAGGGTGCAAAGCGCTCCCAGGTATCCACCGGCACCTGGAAGGCCAACACCGCGGCAGTCAGCCCCACCACCAGGGCGAAGACGTGGCGCAGGAGGTAGTGATGATTCGTCAGGCGCGCCATGCGCGGGTTGTCGGGCATGGCGATTGAGGCCGAATACACCATCACCAGGCCGAAGGCCAGCAGGCCCACCACCACCCACAGCAGCGTGAAGTCGAACTGCGCGACGCGCAGGTCCGAACCCGCAGCGCGGTAGCCGCCCGTGCGCACTGGCACGTCGGCATCGGCGCGGCCGGTGACCCACTGCAGGAGGCTGGCGGGCGAGAAGCTCACGCGAGTCCCTCCAGCGGAGTGCCGGCCTCATCGGCCAAGGTGGATACGACCTCGCGAAAGACGCGGGCGCGATCCTCATAGTCCTTGAACATGTCGAAGCTGGCGCAGGCGGGTGACATCAGCACCGCATCACCCGCATGGGCGCGCTCGGTGGCCAGACGCACCGCCTGCTCCAGGGAATCGGCGTCGATCAGCGTGACGCCCTGGGGCGCCAGCACGGCGCGGATCTGCGAGGCGTCGCGGCCGATCAGGACAGCCGCACGCGCGTGGCGGGCCACAGGCTCGGCCAGAGGACTGAAGTCCTGGCCTTTGCCATCACCGCCCAGGATCACGACCAGCTTGCGCTCGGCACCCAGGCCCTGCAAGGCGGCCACCGTGGCGCCCACATTCGTGCCCTTGCTGTCGTCGAAGAACTCTACCTCGTTCACGAAGCCCACAGGCTCGACGCGATGGGGTTCGCCGCGGTACTCGCGCAGGCCATACAGCATCGGGCCCAGCGCGCAACCGGCCGACACGGCCAGGGCCAAAGCGGAAAGTGCGTTGACCGCGTTGTGGCGGCCACGGATACGGAGGGCGTCAGCCGGCATGAGGCGCTGGAAATGCAGCTCCTGCTCCTCGTCGCGGCGGCGCTTGAGGGTCTCATCGGCTTCAAGCGCGCGTACCAGCCAGGTCATACCGCCTACGACCTCGATGCCGAAGTCGCCAGGGCGCTGGGGCATGTCGCTGCCGAAGGTGATGTGCGCGCGCTGCTGCATCTTGCCGCCCTTCTGGCGTACCGGCGGCGGCAGCATGGCCATCACGCGGGCGTCCTCGCGATTGAGGATCATCAACCCCTGGCTGCCGAAGATGCACGCCTTGGCCGCGGCGTAGGCGTCCATGCTGCCGTGCCAGTCCAGGTGGTCCTGGGTGAGGTTCAGGACGGTGGCTGCGGTGGGCTCGAAACCCGACTGGCCTTCCAGTTGGAAGCTGGAAAGCTCCAACACCCAGACCTGCGGCAGGTCACCGGCATCGAGACGAGCCGCCAGCGTGTCGAGCATCGAGGGGCCGATGTTGCCGGCCACGGCCACCGTGCGGCCACTGCGTTCGACCAGCTGGCCCGTCAGCGAGGTGACCGTGGTCTTGCCGTTGGTGCCGGTGATCGCCAGGAGGGCCGGGCGATACCCGGCAGGCGCAGGCTCGGGCGTGATGACAGGGGCGGACGCCTCGTCATCGGCCATCGCCACATCGGCTTCGGGGGCCTCGGGGGCCTCGGAGACTTCGGCGTCGTCAGGGGCGGCAGCTTCGTCCGCTTGAGCCGCAACCGCCTGCGCCGCCTGCGCCGCTTCAGCCGCTCGTGCCATCTCGGCGGCAGCGCGCGCCGCCTGCTCGGCTTGCTCGGCCCGTTCGGCCGCCTCGGTCTGCACACGGATCGCCTCGAGCGCTTGCACGAACAGATCAAGCTCACCGCCCACACGCAAGCCGCGAGCCCGCGCGGCATCGAGCACCGTAGCGATCTGCACAGGCGCCAGACCCGGGCTGCGGAACACCGCTTGCACACCCTCCAGCAAGGACTCGGTGAAGGGGCCACTGACAAAGCGGGCCTGCGGCAGCTGTTCGCGTAGGGCGGCCAGATGGGGCGGAGTCTCGCGCGTGTCGGCAACGGTGACCTGTGCCCCACAACGCGCGCACCAGCGCGCCATCGCCAGGCCGGAGATGCCCAGGCCGAGGACGACGATGTGCTGGTCTTGGAGAGAGTTCATGACTTATCGCAGCTTCAGGGAGGACAGGCCGACCAGGCACAGGAGCATGGTGATGATCCAAAAGCGCACCACGACCTGGGTCTCCTTCCAACCCGTTTTCTCGAAGTGGTGGTGCAGGGGCGCCATCCTCAGAATGCGACGACCTTCGCCATAGCGCTTCTTCGTGTACTTGAAGTACGCGACCTGCGCCATCACCGACAACGCTTCCACCACGAAGATCCCGCCCATGATGGCCAGCACGATCTCCTGGCGCACGATGACGGCGATCGTGCCTAGCGCACCGCCCAAGGCAAGCGCACCCACGTCGCCCATGAACACCTGCGCCGGATAGGCGTTGAACCAGAGGAAGGCCAGCCCCGCACCGGCCATCGCGGCGCAGAAGATCAGGAGCTCGCCCGAGCCCGGGATGTAGGGGAACAGCAGGTACTTGGAATACACCGCACTGCCGGTGACATAGGCAAACACGCCCAGCGCCGAACCCACCATCACCACCGGCATGATGGCCAGGCCGTCCAGGCCGTCGGTGAGGTTGACCGCGTTGCTCGCGCCCACGATCACGAGGTAGGTCATGATCACGAAGCCGAACACTCCCAGGGGATAGGACACTTCCTTGAAGAAAGGCACCATCAGGCCCGCCTTGGGTGGCAGGTCCACATCGAAGCCTGAGGTCACCCAGGTGTAGAACAGTTGCACCACCTTGAGGTTGGAGCTCTCAGAGATGCTGAACACGAGGTACAGGGCGGCGACCAGGCCGATGACGGACTGCCAGAAGTACTTCTCGCGCGAAGGCATGCCCTCGGGGTCCTTGTTCACGACCTTGCGCCAGTCATCGGCCCAGCCGATCATCCCGAAGCCCAGCGTCACGATCAGCACGATCCACACAAAGCGGTTGGACAGGTCAAACCACAACAGGGTCGACACCGCAATCGCCAGCAGCACCAACACGCCCCCCATGGTGGGCGTGCCGCTCTTGGACAGGTGCGTCTCCATTCCGTAGCCGCGCACGGGCTGGCCGATCTTCAGTTCGGCGAGGCGGCGGATCACCCAGGGGCCAGCGATCAACCCGATCAAGAGCGCTGTCATGGCCGCCATCACCGCGCGGAAAGTCAGGTACTGGAATACGCGCAAGAAACCGAATTCCGGTGAGAGCGATTGCAGCCAGATGGCCAAACTCAGAAGCATCAGGCGTCTCCCTTTTCTTGTGCGTGGGCGGTGATGGCGTCGACCACTCGCTCCATCTTCATGAAGCGCGAGCCCTTGACCAGCACGCTGGCCGCCGACGGCAGCCGCGCGAGAACAGACTGCTGCAGGGAGTCGATATCGTGGAAATGGATGCCCCCCATGGCGCGCGACTGCTCGCCCAGGGTCAGCAACTGCGGGATGCCGCAGCTACGGGCGTATTCCCCCACCTCGGCATGGAACTGCGGACCCTGGTCGCCGACCTCGCCCATGTCCCCCAGCACCAGCAGTTGCGGGCCGGGGAGTTCGGCGAGCACGTCGATCGCGGCACGCACAGAGTCGGGGTTGGCGTTGTAGGTGTCGTCGACCACGGTGAGCGTGCGCGCACCCAGTGTCACGGCCAGTGCGCGCGAGCGACCCTTGACCGGCTCGAAAGCAGCCAGGCCCTGTGCGATGACCGCGAGCGGCGTGCCCACGGCCAGCGCGCAGGCGGCGGCCGCCAGCGCATTGGTGACGTTATGACGGCCAGCCACCTGCAGACTGAAAGCCAGCGCGCCCGCGGGCGTACGCGCACGCACCTGCCAGCGGCCTTGCTGCCACTGGGCGTCATCCACGGCCACGTCGGCGCCGGTGGCGCCAAAGGTCATCGTGGGATGCGACCCAGCCAGGGCGCGCCACAGGGCGGTGTAGGCATCGCCATGGGGGAAGACGGCGGTGCCGCCGGTCGCCAGATGCGCGAACACGGATCCGTTCTCGCGCGCCACGGCTTCGACAGTGGCCATGAATTCCTGGTGTTCGCGCTGCGCGTTGTTCACGAGGGCCACCGTGGGTGCGGCGATGCGCGCCAGGTAGTCGATCTCGCCCGGATGGTTCATGCCCAACTCGAGCACGCCCACGCCGTGCTGCGGCGTGAGGCGCAGCAGGGTGAGCGGCAGGCCGATGTCGTTGTTGAAATTGCCCTGCGTTGCCAGCGCCGCCTCGCCCTGCCAGGCACGCAAGATGCTGGCGATCATCTGGGTGACGGTGGTCTTGCCATTGCTGCCCGTGACGGCGATCAAGGGGAGGCCAAAGGACTGGCGACGGCCTTGCGCCAGTTGGCCCAGGGCGATGCGGGTGTCATCGACCTCGAGGCCGCTAGCGCCGGCAGGAATACGACCACGGTGCGCCAGGACGGCTGCCGCGCCGCGCGCCAGGGCGTCGGCGATGAGATCGTTGGCATCAAAGCGCTCGCCGCGCAGGGCCACAAACAGATCACCGGGCTGCAGGGTGCGGGTATCGGTGTGGACGCGCGTGATGGGCGTGTCGACGTGGCCGCTGGCGCGCGCATTCGGGATCCAGGCGAGCGCCTCTTTCAAGGTGAAGAGGGCATTCATGGCGCCGTTCACGGCAAAGCGTGGCACCGCGTTCATGCGGCGCTCCTCTGGTCCAGCGCGGCGCGCGCATGCACCCGGTCGTCAAAGGGCATGCGCACGCCGTCCACCTCCTGGTGGTCCTCATGGCCCTTGCCCGCCAGCAGGATCACGTCATGGGGCGCGGCGGCCAGCACCGTCGCCTCGATCGCACGAGCACGGTCCACCTCGACCTGCACCGCGTCGCGGCGCGAGAGCCCGAGAAGGATCTGGCTGATGATGTTCTGGGGCTTTTCGCTGCGCGGGTTGTCGCTGGTGACAACGACCTGGTCGGCGTGTCGCTCGGCGATGGCGGCCATCAGCGGGCGCTTGGTGGCATCGCGCTCGCCACCGCAGCCAAACACGCACCACAGGCGTCCACCCCGCTGATGCGCCAGCGGTCGCAAGGCGGCGAGCGCCTTGTCCAGCGCATCGGGCGTGTGGGCGTAGTCGACAGCCACCAGTGGGTGGCCGGTGCGGTGCAGGCGCTCCATGCGCCCCGGGACTGGCAGCAGGCTGCCGCAGGCGCGCACCGCCTCGGTCAGCGTTACACCGATCGCGCGCATCGCGCCGATCACGCCCAGCAGGTTGTGCACGTTGTACTGGCCGATCAGACCCGTCAGCAGCGTTTCGCGCTGCGCGCCCTCCACCACGGTGAAACGCAAGCCAGCTTCGCCATAGGTGATGTCCTGGGCCTGCAGCCGGGCGTCGGTGCGGTGCGTGGACACGGTCCAGAGGTCCAGGCCCTGGTCGGCCAAGGACTGCGACAGGCCCTTGCCCTTCTCGTCGTCCACATTCAGCACCACGGCGCGCAGGCCAGGCCATTGGAACAACGCCGCTTTGGCCGCCCAGTAGGCATCCATCGTGCCGTGGTAATCCAGGTGGTCCTGACTGAAATTGGTGAAGATGGCCACCGCGATGTGCGTGCCATCCAGACGGCGCTCGACGATGCCGATAGACGAGGCCTCGATGGCGCAGGCCGACAAGCCCTCGTCGGCGAACTGGCGCAAGTGCCGCTGCAGGCGCACCGGGTCGGGCGTGGTCAGGCCGGTGTAGGTGACCTGCGGCGGGCGGCCGATACCCAGGGTACCGATCACGCCGCAGCCGGCTGCGCGCGCGGCCGACAGGGCCTGTGCCAGCCACCAGGCGGTGGAGGTCTTGCCATTGGTGCCCGTAACCGCAAGCACGTCGAGACGCTCCGAGGGCTGCTCGTAGTAGGCCGCGGCGATGGAGCCGGTGGCGGCCTTCAGGCCTGGATAGCGAGCCACCGCCGCCTCATGCCCCTGCCCGAAATCGAAGGCGTCTGCACCGTCGGCCTCGACCAGGCAGGCCGCGGCGCCACCGGCAAGCGCCGCACCCACATGGCGGCGGCCATCGGTGGCAGCGCCGGGCCAGGCGATAAAGCCATCGCCCGCAGCGACCTGGCGGCTATCGCAATGCAACTGCCCCCGTACCCGGCCGGCAAGCCAGCGGGCGGCCTCGTGCGGCGTGTGCAGCATGTGCATCAGAACGATTCCTCCACGGCCACCACCACCTGCGGCTTGACGGTCATGTCGGGCTGCAGGCCCATGATGCGCAGCGTCTGTTGCACGGTGGCACTGAACACGGGCGCAGCGACTTCGCCGCCGTAGTAGCTGCCGCCACGCGGCTCGTCGATCATCACGGCGACGACGATGCGGGGGCGCTCAATAGGGGCCAGTCCGACGAAGAAGCCGCGGTACTTGCCCTCGACATAGCCCTTGCCTTCTTGCTTGCGCGCGGTGCCGGTCTTGCCACCCACGGAGTAGCCCATGGTCTGGGCCTTGGGCGCGGTGCCACCCGCGCTGGTCGCCAGGTGCAGCATATGGCGCACCTGCGCGGCGTGCTCCGCCTCGAAGACGCGCACGCCCGCGGCGGGGCGTTCGGCCTTGAGCAGGGTGGCAGGCACCAGCTCGCCATCGCGCGCGAAGACGCTGTAGGCACGGGCCAGCTGGAACAGGCTGCCGGAGAGACCGTAGCCATAGCTCATGGTGGCCTGGCCGATCGGGCGCCAGCTCTTGTAGGCCGGCAGACGACCACTGACCACGCCGGGAAAGGGCAGCTGGGGGCGCTGACCGAAGCCCACACTGGTGAACATCTCCCACATCTGGCGCGGCTCCATCTGCATCGCCATCTTGACGGTGCCGACGTTGCTCGATTTCTGGATTACCTCGTTAACCGTGAGCACGCCGTGCGGGTGGGAATCGTTGATCGGCATACCCGATATGTAGATTCGCCCGGGCGCGGTCTGGATCTGGGTGTCGGGCCGCACGATGCCGCGCTCCAGGGCCAGAGCGGCGACGAAGGGCTTGACGGTGGATCCCGGCTCGAACATGTCGACCAGGGCGCGGTTTCGCATCTGCTCGGTGGAGACGTTGACCCGCTTGGAGGGCGAGTAGCTCGGGTAGTTGGCCAGCGCCAGCACCTCGCCGGACTGCACGTCCAGCACCACGATGCTGCCCGCCTTGGCCTTGTGCTCGATCACCGCATCACGCAGCTTCTGGTATGCAAAGAACTGCACCTTGCTGTCGATGGACAGCTGCAGGTCCTGGCCATCGAGCGGCGGCACCTGCTCGCGTACGTCCTCGACGATGTTGCCCAGGCGGTCCTTGATCACGCGGCGCGAGCCCGAACGCCCGGCGAGGTCTTTGTCAAAGGCCTTCTCGATACCCTCCAGGCCCTGGCCGTGCCCCTGGTCGTCGATCCCGGTGAAGCCCACCACATGCGCCGCAGCCTCGCCTTCGGGGTACTGGCGCTTGTATTCCTTGCGAATCAGCACGCCCTTGATACCCAAGGCTGCCACCTTCTCGGCAACGGCGTCCTCGACCTGGCGGCGCAGCCACACGGGCTTGCTGCCATCGCCCTGGAACTGCAGCTTCTTTTCGAGCTCAGGCAGCGGCATTTCCAGCAAGGCGGCCAGCTGCGTCAAGCGCGGCTTGTCGCGGTCGATGCTGTCGGGGATGGCGGTGATGCTGGGCGCCGGGACACTGGTGGCAAGCAGCAGTCCGTTGCGGTCCAGGATGCGCCCGCGCGTGGCCGGCAGCTCGATGGTGCGCGCAAAACGCACCTCGCCCTGACGCTGGAAGAAGGCATTGCCAAACACCTGCACCCAGGCGGCGCGACCGGCCAGGCCGATGAAGGCCAGCGCGATGACGGCCACCACCAGCTTGCTGCGCCAGACCGGGGTCTTGCTGGCCAGCAAGGGGCTGGAGGCGTAGAGGACGCTGCGGGTCATCGGCTCGCCGCCTCCCGGGGCGCCGTGGCGACGGCGGGCGCAACGGGCGTCGCCACCGCAGGGGCGGCACCCAAGGTCACGTACTGCGTGATGCCGGGCGTGGGCGCGCGCATCTGCAGCTGGTTCTTGGTGATCTGTTCCACGCGCAGCGGCGTGGACTGGCCGCGGCGCTCGGCGAGCAGTCGCTCCATCTCTGACTCGTGCGCGCGCGCCTCGGCCTGGGCCTTTTCGATCTCGGCGTACAGCCGCCGCGAGTCGTACTGCACCCGCACGAGGTACAGCGCACTGGCGATCACAGCCAGGGTCAGCAGGATGTTCAGGCGCAGCATGTCAGCCTCCGCCGAGCGGCCTCAAGAAGGCCAAGCACCCCCTCGGGGGGCAGTGCAGTACACGTCGTGACAAGCGTGGGGGTCGACATGTCAGTGCACCGTCCTTTGCGCCACACGCATGATCGCGCTGCGCGCGCGCGGGTTGGCCGCCACTTCCTCGGTCGAGGGCTTGACCCGCTCCAGGGCCTCGAGCTTGAGGGGCGCCCCCACCGCGAAGGGCGCGCGGCGGTCGACCACCTCGCGCGCATGCTTGGCGATGAACTGCTTGACGATGCGGTCTTCCAGCGAGTGAAAGCTGATCACGACCAGACGTCCCTGAGGTTCGAGAATGTGCAAGCTGCCCTCTAGCGCCTGCTCGAGCTCTTCAAGCTCGGCGTTGACGAAAATCCGAAGAGCCTGAAATGTGCGCGTTGCAGGGTTCTGGCCCGGCTCGCGGGTTTTGACCGTGCCAGCCACGAGCTGGGCCAGCTCGGAGGTGGTTGCAACAGGGCCCCGTTCCTGTCGGCGAGCCACAATCGCCTTTGCAATCGGAACAGCAAACCGTTCTTCGCCATAGTCACGAATCACCTGCGCGATCTGGCCGACTTCGGCCGTTGCCAGCCACTGGGCCGCGCTCTGACCGCGCGTGGTGTCCATGCGCATGTCCAGGGGCCCGTCGTGGCGAAAGGAAAAACCCCGCTCGGGGTTGTCGATCTGGGGAGAGCTCACGCCCAGGTCCATCAGCACGCCGCTGATCGACCCCGCAGCGAGTTCGCCCATGTGACGAAAGCCCTCGTGGCGGATGGAAAGGCGCGCATCGGCGATGCGGCCAGCCTCGGCCACGGCCTCGGGGTCCTTGTCGAACGCCACCAGCCTGCCCTGGGGTGAGAGCTTCGAGAGGATGGCTCGCGAGTGGCCACCACGACCGAAGGTCGCATCCACGTAGCATCCATCCGGCCTGGTGACGAGCGCTGAAACCGCTTCTTTCAACAGGACGGTGGTGTGTGTCCATGCGTTGTCCACCGCTGGGGCCGTCAGAAAGAGAAGTCCTTGAACACGTCGGGCATCTCGCCGGCCATCGCCTCGGACTCCTTGGCCTCGTAGCTGGCCTTGTCCCAGAGCTCGAAGTGGTTGCCCATTCCGAGCAGGATGGTCTCGCGACCAATCCCCGCCGCCGCGCGCAGCTCGGGAGAGATCAGGACGCGGCCCGTGCCATCGAGCTCCATGTCCATCGCGTTGCCCAGGAAGATCCGCTTCCACCACTGCGCGGACATGGGCAGCGCCGCGATGCGTTCACGGAACTTCTCCCACTCGGGACGCGGAAAGATCATCAGACACCCGTGCGGGTGCTTGGTCACCGTGACCTGGTTGCCCGCGGTGGCGGCCAGCACGTCGCGATGCCGGGTCGGCACGGAGAGCCTTCCCTTGGCATCGAGACTGACAGACGAGGCGCCTTGAAACACCGCTGGATTCCTGCTGGACGAATAAACCGATTTCGCGGAGCCGAATGCCGAGTCAACGGCATTTTTTCCCACGAAATTGCACTTCCTCCCACTGTATCAGGAAAACTCAGGCGCGCAAGCCTTGTCTTGCGAAATTTTTCAATGAAATCAAGGACTTAGAGCGGTTTCCGCGAGAAATTGCGAGACAAAAACCGTTCTAAATGAAGCACTTAGCAGCGGCTGTGAATGTGAAACCTGAAGCCCTACCGTACCGGGCGCCCCCGTCTCGACAGGCCGGGGTCAGAGGATGTAACGCGACAAGTCCTCGTCCTGGCTCAGGTCCTTGAGCCGGGCATCGACATAGGCGGCGTCGATGGTGAGCGTCTGGCCACCCCGGCGGGTGGCGTCAAAGCTGATCTCGTCCAGGAGGCGCTCCATCACCGTGGACGGGCGGCGCGCGCCAATGTTCTCGGTGCGCTCATTGACCTCGTAGGCAATGGCAGCCAGGCGGGTGATGCCTTCGGGGGTGAAGTCCAGGGTGACGCCTTCGGTGGCCAGGAGTGCCTGGTACTGGGTCACGAGGCAGGCATGCGTCTGCGTGAAGATGGCTTCGAAGTCCTGCACCGAGAGCGACTTCAGCTCCACACGTATCGGCAGGCGCCCCTGCAGTTCGGGAATGAGATCACTGGGCTTGGCCAGGTGGAAGGCGCCACTGGCGATGAACAAGATGTGGTCGGTGCGGATCGGACCGTACTTGGTGGAGACCGTAGTGCCTTCCACCAGCGGCAGCAGATCGCGCTGCACACCCTGGCGCGAGACTTCGGCGCCACTGCCGCTCTCGCTGCGCGCGCACACCTTGTCGATCTCGTCGATGAAGACGATGCCATTCTGCTCGGCGCTGTGGATAGCCTGCGCCTTGATCTCGTCCTCGTTCACCAACTTGGCAGCCTCTTCGTCCACCAACAGCTGCAGGGCCTCTCGAATGCGCAACTTGCGCGTCTTGCGCTTGCCGCCACCGAACTGGCTGAACATGCCACGCAGTTGTTCGGCCATGTCCTCCATGCCAGCGGGGCCCATGACCTGCAGCGGCGCGGCGTTGTCGGCCAGGTCGATCTCGATCTCCTTGTCACCCAGCTGCCCCTCACGCAACTTCTTGCGAAAGGCCTGGCGCGTCGGGTTGTCCTCGGCGCCCTGCGTGCCCGGGAGCAGCACCTCGAGGATGCGGTCCTCTGCATGGTCTTCGGCACGCGTGCGCACCTTGCGCATCTCGGCCACGCGGGTCTGCTTGACGGCGATCTCGGCCAGGTCGCGGATGATGGAGTCGACATCCTTGCCCACGTAGCCCACCTCGGTGAACTTGGTGGCCTCGACCTTGATGAAGGGTGCATCGGCCAGTCGCGCCAGGCGCCGCGCGATCTCGGTTTTGCCCACGCCCGTCGGGCCGATCATGAGAATGTTCTTGGGCGTGATCTCGTGGCGCAGCTTTTCGTCAACCTGCTGGCGCCGCCAGCGATTGCGCAGGGCGATGGCGACGGCACGCTTGGCCTCGCGCTGGCCCACGATGTGACGATCGAGCTCGGAGACGATTTCCTGAGGGGTCATGCTGGACATGGGACTGCGGCTGCCTTCTTAACCCAGGGTCTCCAGGGTGTGGTTCATGTTGGTGTAGATGCACAACTCGCCGGCGATTTCCAGCGATTTCTTCACGATGTCGCGCGCGGATAGCTCGGTGTGATCGAGCAAGGCCTTGGCTGCGGCCTGCGCGTAAGCGCCGCCCGAACCGATGGCGATGATGCCGTGCTCGGGTTCGAGCACGTCGCCATTGCCGGTGATGATGAGGGATGCTTCGCGGTCGGCCACCGCCAGCATGGCCTCCAGGCGGCGCAGGACGCGGTCGGTACGCCAGTCCTTGGTGAGCTCGATCGCAGAGCGCACCAGATGGCCCTGGTGCTTCTCAAGCTTGGCCTCGAAGCGCTCAAAGAGCGTGAAGGCATCGGCCGTGGCGCCCGCGAAGCCCGCGAGGACCTTGTCGTGATAGAGCTTGCGCACCTTGCGCGCCGAGCCCTTGACGACGACGTTGCCCAGGGTGACCTGGCCGTCGCCACCGATCGCGACCTGCCAGCTGCCATCCGGATTGCGCCGGCGTACGCTGACGATGGTGGTTCCGTGAAATTGTTCCATCGGGGGTAGGTGGGGATGAAGAAGTGAAGGGCAAGCGCCGTGCACGGCGCCCTCAATCGCGCCGCAGGGAGATGCGCGCCTGGGTGGCCAGGCCCAGGGCGCCAAGCAGGACAGCCACAAGGCGGTGAACACCGACCAGATGCACGACCCGGCCCTCGCGCCGGCGGTCAGCCACCCAGTTGGCCAAGGCACCAGCCGCCTCGAAGTCCAGCCGCAGGAGACGCTCGCAGGAGATCAGGAGTGGCCCGGATCCCGGAAGGTGGGGCGCCAGGCGCGACAGGGCGACGGCGATCGTGTCTGCGCTCAGGCTCCCGGCCAGTTCACCCAGGCAGGGCGCCCCAGCAGGCGGGAGCGTTGTGGCCCCAGTGGCAGGACCCGTCGCATCAAGGATGGACAGGCGGGACTCCAAGGCCGTCACGGGTTGGCGCGGCGCGTCGGTGTCGGCGTCATCGAGCACCCGCAGATCGCATCGAGGCGCCTCCCATGAGGGCGGCGAGACCTCGTAGGTGACGCAATAGTCCAGCGCGACGAGCTCGAATTCGTCGGGTCGGCGCAGGGCACGCAGCCAGTGCAGGCGCAGGGTCCACCAGGACGGATCTCCCTGGTGGTCTCCGCAGGCCGTATGCGCGTCGAGGATGCGCTCCAGGGCGTACACCCCTGCCATCCGCAAGCGCACGGGCTGACGGGCCCATTCGGCTACCCACTGCGCCAGCGGCGCGACGGCCTCTGGCGCCAGGCAGGACAGCGCCCCCCAGGCGAGGGACCACGGCTGCGGCAGGGGCGCCAGGGTCGCCTGCAGCGAAGCCACGCCTGCGGCATCGAGGACCGCCGGGCAGGTCCAGTGGAACGCGGGCTCGCCCACGAGAGTGAGCGGGAAGGCGCGGTGGGCCTCCTCTCTCTCGGCAGGCCCGGACCCGGGTGCCTCAAGCCCGCGCCATTGGGGCGGCGAACACTGGAAACGACGGGCGAAGGCGGCGCCCAGGTCGTCGTAGCGCGCGGGCTGGTCGCCAACCCGGTACAAGTCAAAAAGACAGAGCCAGGGCTGTCTTTGCGCACCCAGGGGGTGGTCTGGCAGCAGCATGGCCTGCAAGGCGGCCTCGGCCCCCGCCGCGTCGCCGCTGGCAAAGCGCAGGGCCGCTTCCTCGAGGTCGGGATCGTGCTGGAAGTCCTCACCCGCCGGGGTGGGCAGCGTCTCGGGTTGGATCGACTCCGACGAGTGTGACGAGCGCTGCGTGGGCTTGTCGAACCCGCCGCCTGCTCGCAAAGCCATGGGCGGTGGGGTGACCGCGACCACCGTGCGTAGCAGGCACGACGCGGTGGTGTCGGCCATCTCCGTCGGGGTCAGTGCACTCGGGGGCACTGCGCGCCGAGACAGGGACGGGAGCGCCGGCCGGCGCGCCGTCTGACGGGTCTTGACCGGGCGCCACTGGCTGGACATCTGCGCTTCGATCTCATTGATCTTGCGCAGGGTGGTGGCTCGCCCGTCGGCACCCGAGGGCACCGAGCTGTGAAACAGCAAGGGCGGGACGGCAGGCGCCACCCGGGTGGCCGCCTCGTGACGGAGCTGCTGGCGCAGCATCTCGAATTCACGACGGCGCAAGGAATCGTTGTGCCGCTTGCGCTCGATCATGGCCTGCAGGGACTCGCGTGAGTACGCAGGCGGCGCGCCCACTCCCCGGGCTTCGGGCTGTACAGGGCCCCTGAGCTGCCGCCACAGGCCACGCCACCACCCGCTGTCGGCGCTGCGGTCAGTGCCTTGGGGGTCGCCATGCGAGGTGGGCATGCGACGGAGGACGCGAAGGGGACGCCGTGCGCGGGGCCGGTGCGGGAGGGACCTCGGCGACGATCAGTCGCCGAACATCTTCTGTTTGAGCTCGCGGCGCTGCTGCGCCTCGAGGGACAGGGTGGCAGTCGGTCGGGCCAGCAGGCGGCCCACGCCGATCGGCTCGCCGGTCTCATCGCAATAGCCATAGTCACCGGCGTCGATGCGGGCGATGGACTGCTCGATCTTTTTCAGCAGCTTGCGCTCGCGGTCGCGGGTACGCAGCTCCAGGGCGTGTTCTTCCTCGATGGTGGCGCGGTCGGCCGGGTCGGGGACGATCACGGTGTCCTCGCGCAGGTGCTCGGTGGTCTCGCCGGCGCTGTTGAGGATGTCCTGTTTGAGTTGCAGCAGCTTCAGGCGAAAGAACGCCATCTGCTTGTCGTTCATGTACTCGCCATCGGGCATGGCCAGGACTTCGGCATCGGTCAGCTGGTCGGCCGTCTTGGTCTTCCAGTTGTTGGCGAGCTTGGGGTCTTTCTTGACCGGGAGGCTGGGTGGGGGTGTGAGCACGGGGGGTGTCGGGGTCTGGATGTAGCTGGCCTTGGCGGCGGTCGAGGCGACCGATTGAGCCATGGACGGCACCGTGATCTGAACCAGCCGGGCGGAAGGCCGGGTGGCACGCGGCGGCGTCGAGCCGGGTACTGCAGCCGCGGGCACGGCAGCTACGGGGGTGGAGGGTGCGGCAGGCGCCTTGCCCGCGGCCGACTTCTTGGCGGCGGGCGCAGCGGATGCCTTCGGTGCAGCCTTGGAGGGCTGTGGCGCCGCGGACTTCTTGGCGGCGGGTAATGCTTTGGCAGCCGGCTTGGTTACCGGCTTGGTTACCGGTTTGGCAGCAGGTTTCACTGCCTTGGCCGCCGGCTTGGCAGCGGCTTTCTTGACAGGGGTGGCCCCCTTGCCCGCGGGTTTGGCTGCGGGTTTGCCAGCGGGTTTGGCGGCGGTCTTCGGAGCGGGTTTGGCGGAAGGCTTGGCTGCTTTTACCGCGGGTTTGGCCGCCTTCTTGGGGGCGGTCTTGGCAGTGGTCTTGGGAGCGGTCTTGGCCGCGGGTTTGACTGTCTTCACTACGGGCTTCACATTGGCCTTCACCGCGGGCTTGGCCGCTGCCTTCAACATTTTCTTGGCCGGCGCCTTGGCGGCAGGCTTGCCGCCGGCTTTGGCGGCGGTCTTGCCAGCCGGTTTGGCAGCGGGTTTGGCCCTCGCGGTCGGCTTGGCGGTGGCCTTGACGGGCTTGGCCTTGGCGGCGGGTTTGTTTTTCGGGGCCTTTGCGGCGGCCTTGGGTTGCGGCTTCACTTCCTGCCTCCTCGCGGCTGCGGCCCCGACGGGACGCTGCTCGCCGCCCCCGGGCCATCGTTTGTTATCTGTAGGCGCTGCGCCTGCATCACCACGCTTTATACCCTGACTAATGGCCGAGCTGAAACCCGCC
Source organism: Pseudomonadota bacterium (assembly GCA_041159245.1). Lineage (GTDB taxonomy): Bacteria > Pseudomonadota > Gammaproteobacteria > Burkholderiales > Burkholderiaceae_C > Ramlibacter. Next base: position 48,243 of record JBEAZV010000040.1, on the reverse strand, counting down.
CGCTCCGGACCGGAAGGGAATCCCAGCAAGTGCAAGAAAGAGGCAAGCATCGGCAGGCGTCGGGTTGCGTGAACAAGAGGCGCAGCAATGGGGGAAAACGGGCTTCCACCTTGATCAGTCCAGGCACTGCTGCAAACCCTGCAGCAGGATGTCTCGCGGCAGGTCGATGCCGATGAAGACCATCTTGCTGGCTCGTGTCTCGTCTTGCGCCCACTTGGGGCCCAGGTCGCTTCCCATCAGCTGGTGCACGCCCTGGAAGATCACTTTGCGGTCGGTTCCCTTCATGTTCAGGACGCCCTTGTAACGCAGCATCCGAGGGCCGTAGATGTTGACGATGGCCCCCAGGAAGTCCTCGAGCTTGGCCGGGTCGAAGGCTCGCTCGGACTTGAAGGCGAAGCTCTTGACGTCGTCGTCGTGGTGATGGTGGTGCCCATGCCCCTCGTGGGCGTGGGACGGATGGTTGCAGTGCTCGCCGTGCTCGTGGTCATGTTCGTGGTCGTGACCATGATCGTGGTGGGCATGGCCGTCCTCGGCCAGGAAATCCGGGTCGATCTCGAGCTTGGCGTTGAGATTGAAGCCATGCAGGTCCAGCACGCTCGACAGCGGCACGTCGCCGAAATGCACCGTCTGCTGCGGCGCGCGCGGGTTCATGTGCTTGAGGCGGTGGATGAGAGCGTCGAGTTCGTCCTGGGCCACCAGGTCGGACTTGCTGATAAAGATCCGATCGGCAAAGCCCACCTGGCGGCGCGCCTCCTGGCGGTCATTGAGCTGCTGCGCCGCGTGCTTGGCATCGACCAGGGTCAGCACCGAATCGAGCAAGTAGGTCTCGGCGATCTCGTCGTCCATGAAGAAGGTCTGGGCCACCGGGCCGGGGTCGGCCAGACCGGTGGTTTCAATGACCACACGATCGAAATCGAGCAGGCCCTTGCGCTTTTTGGCCGCCAGCAGCTGCAAGGTGGCGCGCAGGTCTTCGCGAATGGTGCAGCAGATGCAGCCGTTGCTCATTTGCACGATCTGCTCATTGGTGTCGGAGACGAGGATGTCGCTGTCGATGTTCTCGGCGCCGAATTCGTTCTCGATGACGGCGATCTTCTGGCCATGGGCCTCACTCAGGACGCGTTTGAGCAGGGTGGTCTTTCCCGAGCCGAGAAAGCCGGTCAGGATGGTGGCGGGGATAAGGCTCATGGGTCGAGGCTGAATTTCTGCGGTGCGGGAGTGTAAGGGTTTCCCCCGGCACCGGGTGTCGGTGCCGTTCTATGCACCTTCCAAACGAGTCTGGATCACCAGTCCCTTGAGGTATTCACCCTCCGGAAACAGGAGGGTCATGGGGTGGTCAGGGGCACCGCCGAGGCGCTCGACGATGTCCCCGTCGACGCCGGCGTCGATGGCAGCCGAGGCCACGATCTTGTGGAAAAGATCTGCCGAAATCCCCCCCGAGCAGGAATAGGTAAAGAGCACGCCGCCCGGCGCCAACAGCTTCAGGGCCAGGCGGTTGATGTCCTTGTAGGCCCGGGCCGCGCGCTCGGCGTGGGCCGCGGTGGGGGCGAGCTTGGGCGGGTCCAGGATGATGGCGTCGAAGGTGCGCCCCTCGCCCAGGAATCGGCGCAGGCTGGCGTTCACGTCGGCATCGAGGAACTCGGCGCGGGCGGCGTCAAAGCCGTTGAGGGCGACATTGGCGCGGGCCCGCTCCAGGGCCGGCCCGGACGAATCGATGGAGGTCACATGGGCGGCACCGCCGGCCAGAGCGGCCACCGTGAAGCCGCCGGTGTAGCAGTAGGTGTTCAGGACTCGCTGGAAGCCCAGGCGCTGCGCGTAGTCGCTGAACTTGCGGCGGCTGTCACGCTGGTCCAGGTAGAAGCCGGTCTTGTGGCCGGTGGCGATGTCCAGGCAGAGGTGCCACGCGTGCTCGCGGATCGTGAGTTCCACTGGCCCCTCGCCACGCAACCATCCCGTGGCGGGCGGCAGGCCCTCCAGCTGGCGGGCGCTGGCGTCGGAACGCTCGTACAGGCGTGACAGCCCGGTCTGCGCCAGTAGCGCCTCGGCCAGCACCGGCTTCCAGCGCTCCACACCCACCGCCAGGAACTGGGCCACCAGCGTGTCGCCGTAGCGGTCGACGATGAGGCCAGGTAGGCCATCGGATTCGCCGTGCACCAGGCGCAGGCCGTCGCTGGCGATGTCCATGCGCTGGCGTGCGTGCACCGCCAGGCGCACCCGCCGGGCGAGGAAGGCGGCGTCGATGCGCTGAGCCTCGTCGAAACTCCAGCATCGCGCACGGATCCGGGACGCGGGGCTGCAGGCGGCCCAGGCCAGGAAGCGACCGTCGTGTGATTCGATGCGCACGGTCTCGCCAGGGTCGCCGCCGCCCTTGGCGATGGCCGAATCGAAGACCCAGGGATGGCGCCGCAGCAGGGAGCGCTCCTTGCCTTCCTTCAGTCGGAGGGTTTTCATCGCCCGATTGTCGCCGGGCGGTCGGGGACACGACTGCGCCAGACTCAGCGCAGAGGCGCTTCGTTCAGGACGACCTGGGTACCGACCGCGAGTTCGCCTTGCACGCGCACCCCTTGAAAGAAGATGCGCAGATGGCTCAGATCCCCCTGCACCACGAACGGCGCCTGACCGTAGACGCTGCGGCTGGCGCCGGTCTCGAGGTCGATGCGGGTGGCCTTGCGGACGGCATCCTGCACGCACAGGCGCGCCGGCTTGTCTGCCACCAGGTAAACGAAGTTGCCCGCCTTGCGCGGCTCGCCAGGCCTGTACGCCAACGTGGGAGCCGCAGGGTCGACGTTGCAGGCGGCCTCGGCAGCGGGGGCCGCCAGATCAGGCGCGGCGCTGGCTACCGGCGCGGACTGCGAGGGCGCGGACTGCGAGGGCGCGGACTGCGAGGGCGCGGCCGGCACTGCCGGTGACGAAACGGCGACAGGAGCGGCTGCGTCGGACGGACGCATCGACGCGGACCGCACCAGGGCGTAGGCCCCCAGGGTCAGCACCCCCAGCGCGCAGGCAATTGCCACCAAGCGACCGCGCCTGGGCCAGATGCGCCGCAAGGAAGATGCGGGTATCTCGGTGGCGACCGACGGCTGCGGCTCGGGGTGCGGCGCAGGAGCCGGCGCGGCGATGACGGCCTCCTCCCGAGCGCGGGTCGGAGGCGGGACATGCCCGAGCCTGGCCAGGAGCGTGCGCCCCATATGGGCCTTGATCTCAGGGCTGTAGAACTCGCCGCCCTCGCCCTCCTCCAGGCCGCGCAACTGGTGCACCGTCATCGTCCCCATACGCGCAAGCACGACGGGGTCCAAGCCTGCCTGCTCGCGCAGGGCCTTGAGCAATTCACCGTCCGAACGTTGCCACGATACAGAAGGCATGAGGTTCGAGCGCCAGCAGGCGCAGATAAGAATCTCAGAATTGTGAAATCACACGTCCCGTGCGTCCATACGCCAATTGGTCAGGGGGTGCGGGGCGCCGGCCCCGGGGGCATCAGCCCTTGCGCCGCGCGCGCGGGTGGGCCGCGTCGTAGGCCTGAGCCAGGTGCTGGAAGTCCAGGCGCGTGTAGACCTGGGTGGTGGAGATGCTCGCGTGCCCCAGCAGCTCCTGCACGGCGCGCAGGTCGCCGCTGGATTGCAGGATGTGGCTGGCAAAGGAGTGGCGCAGCATGTGCGGATGCACCGGCGCGGCCAGCCCGGCTCGCAGGCTGCGTTCGCGCAGGACCTTCCAAGCCGCCTGGGCGGTCAGGCGCTGGCCGCGCGGCCCGAGAAACAAGGCGGCCGCATCGACCTGAGGTCCGCGGCAGGCCGCTGGCGCCGCAAGGCCGACACGCGCCGCCCGCCACCGGACCAGGGCCTGCAGCGCCGCACGGCCCACCGGCACGGTCCGACGCTTGCCGCCCTTGCCCAGGACATGGGCCTGCCCCGCGTCCAGGTCTACCCAACCCTGCGCGCTCGCACTGGCCGCGAGGTCCAGCCCCACCAGCTCCCCCACCCGCAGACCGCCGCCATAGAGCAACTCCACGATCGCCGCGTCACGCGCCTCGCGCCAGGGATCGCCCTGCGGTTCCTGGTAAGCGGCGAGCTGCACCGCGTCGTCCACGCTCAGGGCTTTGGGCAGGGGCCGCGGCGACTTGGGCGCACGCACGTCGGCGACCGGGTTGTGGGCGATGTGGCCCTCGCGCCCGAGCCAGGCATAAAAGCCGCGCCAGCCGGAGAGGATCAGGGCGATGCCACGGCCGCTTCGGCCACCGCCATGCATCTGCGCCACCCAGCGGCGGATGTGGGCGGTCTGCACCTGGAGCAGCCCCAGGCCAGCGGTCTGCGCGTTTGACTGCAGTCGCTCCAGATCCAGTGCGTAGAGTTCGACGGTGCGAACGGCCAGGCGCTTGCCGACGCGGACATGCTCGAGGTATCGCTCGATCAGGGCCGCATCGCCGGACATGGCAGGTCGCTCAGTGCTTCAGGAGACGCGCGAGCGCCGCGCTGGCGAGTTCGGCGAGGCGCTCGAGGAAATCGGTGCCCATGCCGCTGGTGAAACGCTGCGAATCGGGCGAGGCCAGCACCAGCAGTCCGAAGGCGGGCGTGGTGCTGTTGATCGGCCCTTCGCGCAGCGGGATCATGGCCAGCGAGGTGGCCTGCGTGGGATCCTCCAGCCAGCCTGCAGCCTCGAAGCCGGAATTGACACCGCAATAGGGCTGAGTGAGCGACGAGGCAAAGCTTCGGACGTCCTCGCTCACCCCCTGGGCGAAGGGCTGCGCGGCATGCCGCTCGGGCAGGTCCCACAGGCGCAAAGCGGCCTGGGGCACCAGAAACTGCTCTTGGATCTCGGAGACGATGGCGGACGGCAGGTCGTCGTCACCCGCCACCGCAAGCAACTGCAGCGCCCAGCGATGCAGGCGGCCCGAGATCACCATGTTCTCGCTACCGTGACGGATCATGTCCATCATGCGCAGCTCCAGGGCACGGATCTTCTCGCGGAGCATCTCGGCCTGGCGCTCCTGCAGGCTCACCGCGCGGTTGCCATGCGGGCTGTTGATCTGCACGCTGGCCAGAAGCTCGGCGTGACGGTGGAAGAAGTCGGGGGTGTTCGCCAGATAGTTGGCGATGTCGTCCTCGGTGATGGGGTTCATGGTGTCGTGGTTCAGGGTCATGTTGGAATTTCCGTCTCGCCTTCAAACACGGTGACGGCCGGGCCGGTCATGCGCACGGGCGTGTCGCCGCCGTCCCATTCGATCGTGAGCAGGCCGCCGCGCGTGTGCACGTCGACCCGCCGGTCCAGGTGCCCCAGCCGGATGCCGGCCACGACCGCGGCGCAGGCGCCAGTGCCGCAGGCCAGGGTCTCGCCCGCACCGCGCTCCCACACGCGCAGGCGGACCTGAGCGCGGTCCACGACCTGCAGGAAGCCCACGTTCACCCTGCGCGGGAAGCACGGGTGACGCTCCAGGCGCGGGCCCAGGGAGGTGACCGGCGCCGCCTCGACGTCGGTCACGACCCGCACTGCATGGGGGTTGCCCATGGACACCACCGCCACCGGCACGGTGTCGGCATCCACCGGCAGGGGCCAAAGCTGCCACGGGCCGCTGGCCTGGGGTGTGAGGCCCAGGGGGTCAAAGGGAATGGCCGCCAGATCGAAAACCGGTGGACCCATGTCCACGGTGACGCGGCCATCCTCGAGCATGCGCAGCTCCAGGACGCTGTTCATGGTCTTCACCCGCACGGTGGAACGGTCCGTCAAGCCGCGTTCGCGCACAAAGCGCACGAAGCAGCGCGCGCCATTGCCGCAATGCTCCACCTCGCTGCCGTCGGCGTTGTGAATCACGTATTCGAAGTCGATGCCGGCCTCGGGCGAGGGGCGCACGGAGAGGATCTGGTCGGCGCCGACGCCGAAGTGGCGGTCCGCCAGCCACCGGTATTGCTGCGGCGAGAGGTCCAGGCGCCCGCGGGTTTCGTCCAGGACGACGAAGTCATTCCCCGCGCCCTGCATCTTGGTGAAGCGAACGCGCATCGGCGCATTATCGGTCAGGGCACCCCCGGCGGCGGGACGGCGTACCGCGGGGGGGGGCGTACCAGGTGCGTGCTGTAATCCGGCGCATGGTCCGCGCCACCCAATTGCTCCACGCCCAGCGAGAACCCGCGCCCCTGAGGCCCGCCGCCACTGTGCTTCTGATGCGGGATACGCCCCAAGGCCCAGAAATCCTCATGACCCGACGTTCGGCCACTGCGAGCTTCGCACCTGGCGCCTACGTCTTTCCCGGGGGCGGCATCGACCCCGCCGACACGCAGTCACACGCCATCGCCGCACGCCGCCCCACCCAGGACGACGGCCACCTGACCCAGGCCATCGCCGCCATCCGCGAGAGCTTTGAGGAACTGGGCGTGCTGCTGGCGCGCCATGCAGACGGCCGCCCCGCCACCGGCGCAGACATCAACGCGATGGACCGGCATGCCCCCTTCGCGCCTCAGTGCCGAGCGCGCGGGCTCACCTTGGCGGCCGATGGCGTCTACCTGCTGGCGCACTGGATCACCGACCGCGACCTGCCCCGGCGCTTTGACGTGCCCTTTCTCGTGGCGCGCATGCCGCAGGGCCAGGAACCGGTAGCCGACGAGTCCGAGCAATTCGAGCCGGTGTGGGTACGGCCAGCGCTGGCCTTGGAGCGCCATGCAGCGGGCAGCTTCTTCATGATCTTCCCGACCATCCGCACCTTGCAGCGCTTGGTGGACTTCACCAGCGTGCAGGCGGTGCTGGACGCCTGCGCCAGCGAGCGACCACTGTGGACCAGTTGTCCGCGCGCCGGCCTGCGTAACGGACAGGAGGCACGCTTCATGGAGCACGAGGCGCCTTATGGCGAGCTGGCCCTGGTCTGCCCCGACGGCCAGATCGTGCACCCGCTGGAGTGGCAGACCGAGCGACCCGTGCCGCTGCTTCGGCACCTGCAGCGCCTGACCGCGCCTAATCCCGGCGTGATGACCGGCCCCGGCACCAACACCTACCTGGTGGGCGATGCCGCCACGGGCTACGTCGTCGTCGACCCTGGCCCGGACGACGCGACGCATATCGAACGCATCGTGCAGGCCACCGGCGGCGACGTGCGCGCCATCGTGTGTACCCACTCGCATCCGGACCACTCGCCCGCAGCGCGCCCGCTGCAGGCGCGCTGCATCGGGCGCCCGCCGGTACTGGGCCTGCCCTCGCAGTCCACCGCGCGGGCCGACAGCGCCTTCACACCCGATCGCGCCCTGGACGACGGCGAGGTCGTCGCGCTGCAAGGCGGCGGCCTCACCCACCGCCTGCAGGTGGTGCATACGCCCGGTCATGCAGCCAACCACCTGTGCCTGGTGCTGCTGGAAGACAGCCTGCTGTTCTCGGGCGACCACATCCTCAATGGCAGCACCACGGTGGTCGCGCCGCCGGATGGCGAGATGACCGCTTACCTCGAGTCGCTCGACCGCCTCGCCGGCCTGTGCAGCGAGCATGGCATCGGGTTCATCCTGCCTGCGCACGGCTATGTGCTGGGCGACGCGCCGCAGGCGATCGCCAAGCTCAAGGCGCACCGGCTTGCACGCGAAGCCAAGGTGCTAAAGGTGATGAGAGCGATTCCCCAGGGCACGCTGCAAGACTGGCTACCCCTGGCCTATGACGATGTGCCGGCGGCCATCCGGCCCGTGGCCCTGCATTCCCTACGGGCCCATGTGGACCGCATCCGGGCCCTGGGCCTGGAGGCGGCATGACCCCCGCCGCGCCCAGCGGCGAACCCGTCCGTCTGTCCAAGCGGGTCGCGGCCCTGGTGCCCTGCTCGCGCAGCGAGGCCGAGCGCTACATCGAAGGCGGCTGGGTTCGGGTCGATGGCGAGGTGGTCGAGCTACCGCAAGCGCGCGTAGCACCCGCGCAGGCCGTGACGCTAGACCCCGAGGCCAGCCTGCTGGCGCTGGCACCGCTCACTGTGCTGGCGAACATCGCCGGCGACGGCAGCCCCACATCGCTCACGATCGAGGACCGTGGGCCCGAGGACCGCAGCGGCCTGCGCGTCACCGCGACGCAGCTGCGGCAGTTGCGGGAGTTGCTGCCGTTGCCGGACGGGGCCCAGGGCCTGGCGGTGTACAGCCAGGATCCGCGCATCGTGCGCAAGCTCACCGAAGACGCGCTGGCCATCGAGCAGGAATGGGTGGTGCAGGTGCAAGGCGAGATCGCGCAAGACGGCCTCGCGCGCCTGCAGCAGCTGGCCGCGCCGCGCATCACCCTGCCCTCGGGGCGCCCGCCCCTAAAGGCCAGCTGGCAAAGCGAGCAGCGCCTGCGCCTGGCGTTCAAGGGCATCGATCCGCAACAGATTCCCGCGCTATGCGGCCAGGTGGGCTTGGTGGCCCTGCAGGGGCGGCGCCTGCGTGTGGGCCGCCTGCCCTTGGCGGGCTTGCCGCTGGGCCAGTGGCGAGCCCTGGTGCCGCACGAGCGGTTCTAGGCACGGCACCTGGCCCGAAATAAAGTGTGAAGCGCGCCGGTACGCCGGATTCTGTGCGTCACGGTTGCCCGTGACGTGACCGCCATTCTTCTGGGCCGCCCGTTGCCGAAGCGGCTCGATGCTACCTACCCGCCAGCTCCCCGGGACACAGGTCGACACTGGCCTACTTGGTATTGCTGCACGTAGAGATTGCCCGTTTCACCCCCCGTGTTGCCACGGGGACTCGTCTCTGTTGCTCTGATCCTCACCTCGCGGTGGACAGGTGTTACCTGCTACGCTGCCCTGTGCAGTCCGGACGTTCCTCCAGTGCGCTCTTTCGAGACTTGCACCAGCGGCGGTCTGGCGTGCTTCACGGGGCGTATTATCGGCGCTTGCTCACTTGTCTTTGGTTCGATAGCCACGAACCCGCAAGACCATGATCCGCATCGCTGAAATCAAGCTTTCCTTGGCCCAGGCCGAGGCTCCCGAAACGCACCTGCGGGCCGCCGCCAGCCAGGCCCTGGACATCTCCCCCGCCGCCATCGCGCGCCTGGACGTCTTCAAGCGCAGCTTCGACGCGCGCAAGGCCGATTTGCTGGCCGTCTACATCGTAGACCTCACGCTGGCCGATCCCGCGCAGGAAGCGCCGCTGCTCGCGCGCCTGGCGGGTCGCCCCCACATCGGCCCCACGCCCGACATGGCCTGGCGCCCACCGGTGATGGCCAAGGCGCCGCCCGCCCTGCGACCAGTGGTCATCGGCTTTGGGCCCTGCGGCATCTTTGCGGCGCTGTCGCTGGCACAGATGGGGCTGTGCCCGATCGTCATCGAGCGAGGCAAGCCGGTACGCGAACGCACCCAGGACACCTGGGGCCTGTGGCGCAAGAACGTGCTGCACCCCGAGAGCAACGTGCAATTTGGCGAGGGCGGGGCCGGCACCTTCTCCGACGGCAAGTTGTACAGCCAGATCAAGGACCCACGCCACCTGGGACGCAAGGTGATGCAGGAATTCGTGCAAGCCGGTGCGCCCGCCGAGATCCTGTACGCCGCCCACCCGCACATTGGCACCTTCAAGCTGGTGAAGGTGGTGGAGAACATCCGCGAGCAGATCATCGCCCTGGGCGGCGAGATGCGCTTTCAGCAGCGGGTGACCGATTTTCATATCGAGGACGGGCACCTGCGCGGGCTGACCGTCCTGGACCAGGCCACCGGCGCCTCGCACGAACTGCGCGCCGACCATGTGGTGCTGGCTCTGGGCCACAGCTCGCGCGACACCTTCGAGCGGCTGCATGAACGTGGCGTCTACCTGGAGGCCAAGCCTTTCTCGGTGGGGTTTCGCGTCGAGCATCCGCAAGGCATGATCGACCGCGCCCGCTGGGGCAAGCACGCCGGCCACCCGCTGCTGGGAGCCGCCGACTACAAGCTGGTGCACCACGCGAGCAACGGGCGAGCGGTCTACAGCTTTTGCATGTGTCCGGGCGGGACGGTGGTCGCGGCTACTTCGGAACCGAATCGGGTCGTGACCAACGGCATGAGCCAGTACTCGCGCAATGAGCGCAATGCCAATGCCGGCATGGTGGTGGGCATCGACCCGCGCGACTACCCGGGCAGCGACCCGCTGGCGGGCGTGCGGCTGCAGCGCGAGCTGGAGTCCCGGGCCTTCGTGCTGGGGGGCAGCACCTACGAGGCGCCGGGGCAGCTGGTGGGTGACTTCATCGCGGGCAAGCCGTCGACCGCGCTGGGCGAGGTGGAGCCCTCGTACAAGCCTGGCGTGAAGCTGGGCGATCTGCACCCAGCCCTGCCCGCCTACGCGATCGAGGCCATGCGCGAGGCTCTGCCCGCCTTCGGTCGCAAGATCGCGGGCTTCGACCGACATGACGCGGTGCTCACGGGCGTGGAGACGCGCACCTCCTCACCGCTACGCATCACACGCGGCGAGGATTTCCAGAGCCTGAATGTGCGTGGCCTCTACCCCGGCGGCGAAGGCGCGGGTTACGCGGGCGGCATCCTGTCGGCGGGGGTGGACGGGATCAAGCTGGGAGAGGCCGTGGCGCAGGCGATGGCCGAAGTCTGACCGCGTCGGGCGCGGCAGCCGAAGTAGCGCAAGCTCCTCAAGCCGCTCAAACCGCTCAAGCCGCGGCAGCGATGTGGGTGCGTTCGACCACGCGATCGTCACCCAGCACGATCATCGAAAACAGCAGTTCGTCCAGGTTGCGCGCGCTCTGCGTCTTGCGCGCCAGCAGCGGCGTAGCCTGCGGATTGAGTACCAGGAAGTCGGCCTCGCAGCCGGGCTGCAGGTTGCCGATCACGCCTGCGAGACCCAGGGCCTGCGCAGCGCCTGCGGTGTGCTGCCACCACAGATGGCCCGGCGCAAGCGAGACGCCCGGCTTGGTACGGCCCTCACGCCCCACGTAGTACGCCGCGAGCATGGTGTGAAAGGGGCTAAAGCTCGTACCGCCGCCCACGTCGCTGGCCAGGCCATAGCGAAAGCCCACGCGGTCGGCGCCGGCGTAGTCGAAAAAACCGCTGCCCAGAAAGAGGTTGCTGGTGGGACTGACCGCCGCCGCCGCGCCGGTGTCGCGCATCAGGGCGCGGTCTGCGTCGTCGAAGTGGATGCAGTGCGCATAGATTGCCCGTTCGCGCAGCAAGCCAAAGCCTTCGTACACCGACAGGTAACTGCGCGCCTGCGGGTGCAGCTCGCGCACCCAGGCAATTTCCTCGGCGTTCTCGGCCACATGCGACTGGATCCAGACCTGCGGATAGCGCGCTGCCAGCTCGCCCGCCCCGCGCAGCTGGGCGTCGGAGCAAGTGGGTACAAAACGCGGCGTGATGGCGTAGCCCAGGCGCCCCCGGCCATGCCAGCGCCCGATCAGGGCCTCGGTGTCGGCCAGGGATTGCTCGGTGTCGTCGCGCACGCCGTCAGGGCTGTGCCGGTCCTGCAGCACCTTGCCGCCGATCAGACGCAGGCCGCGGCGCTGCGCCGCCGCCATCAGTGCATCGACCGAGGCCGGGTGCGAGCTGGCAAAAGTCAGCGCGGTGGTGACGCCATGGCGCAGGAGTTCGTCCAGGAACACGTCGGCCACACCCTGCGCATAGGCCTCGTCGGCAAAGCGCGATTCGTGTGGGAAGGTGTAGTGCTCCAGCCAGGGCAGCAGGCCGTCGGCGGGCGAGCCGATCACGTCGGTCTGCGGGAAGTGCACATGCAAATCAACGAACCCCGGTGCCAGCAGGCGCCCGGGCAGATGCTCGATGGCCAGGCCCGCATAGCGCGGGGCCAGCGTCGCATAGGAACCCGCCGCCTGCACCACCGACACGCCGCTGGCGCCCGGGGCGATGACCAGCAGGCCATCTTGCTCATAGACGGGCGTGCCGTCGTCGGCGAAACGCAGGAGGGCGGCGCGGTAGGCGTGCATGCGCGCTATTTTGCGACCTTGCCGACAACCCCTGCCACCAGGTAATGCATGCCCAGGATCTGGTCGTCGGTGAGGGCTTGGCCCCGGGGGAGGATGGCGTTGCCCTCGTTGTCCTGGATCGGGCCCTGGAAGGGTCGCAGGCGGCCAGCCGCGATGTCCTTCTGGCGGGCCAGCACCTCGTCGCGTACGGCCTTCGGCACACGCGGACCAAAGTCGCCCACGCGCACCATGCCCTCCTTCACGCCGCCCCAGACGTTGCCCGGTTTCCAGGTGCCCTCGAGCACCGCGCGGGCGCGGCGGGTGTAGTAGTCGCCCCACTCGTGGGTGACGGCCAGGATCTGCGCATCGGGCGCCACCTTGCGCATGTCCGAGTGGTAGGCCACAGCCAGGCGGCCACGTTCCTGGGCGGCGGCCATGACGGCGCTGGAGCCGGTGTGAAAGGCGATGACGTCAGCGTCCTGGTTGAACAGTGTCAGGGCTGCATCACGTTCGCGCGGCGGGTTGAACCACTCCCCGAGCCACACCACCCGCACCTGGGCCGCCGGGTTGACCGAGCGCATGCCCAGGGCGAAGGCATTGAGCCCCTGCAGCACCTCGGGAATGGGAAAGCCCGCGACATAGCCTGCAATGTTCGTCTTGGTCATGCGACCGGCCGCGATACCGGCGAGATAGCGCCCTTCGTAGTAGCGGGCGTTGGCGGCAGCGACGTTGGGCGCGGTCTTGTAGCCGGTGATGGACTCGAACTTCACATCCGGGAATTCACGCGCCACCTTCAGCGTGGGCTCCATGTAGCCGAAGCTGGGGGTGAAGATCAGCGTGTGGCCCTGCTGGGCCAGATCGCGGATCACGCGCTCGGCGTCGGCGCCCTCGGGCACGTTCTCGACGTAGCGGGTCTCGACCCGCGGCCCCAGCGCCGCCTGCAGGGCCTTGCGGCCTTCCTCGTGCTGGCGCACCCAGCCGGCATCCGCCAAGGGCGCGACATAGACGAAACCCACCTTCAATGGCGGTGGGTTCTGGGCATGGACGAAGGGAGAAAAACTGGCGATCGCGCAGCACAGCGCGATGGCGAGGTTTTTGTACATGGTGTTCCTCTACATGGCCCCAAGGCGAAGAAAAGCGCCGCTGCGGGGCGACAGCGGCGCGAGCCAGATTTTATCGCGGGCGGTCCTGGCGCAAGGCGAAGGCCAGGGATCCTCTGCCAGGCACAGGCGCGTCGCGCTATCGCGCGTCGTGCGAGTGGATCTGCAAGGCTTCGAGGAAGCGCGAGACCATGTTGTAGGCGGCGACGGTGGCCGTGATCTCCACAAGCTGCGACGGCTCGTAAAGGGCCGCCACACGGGCAAAGACCGGGTCAGGCACCTGCACCTGCCGCGTCATGGCATCGGTGTAGGCCAGCACGGCCTGCTGGCGCTCGTCAAACAGGGCGCATGCAGGCCAGTCCGCCAGGCCATCGAGCTGCGCCTGGGTGAGACCCTCCTTCAATGCGATGGGCGCATGCTGGTCGGCCTCATACGGCGCGCGATTGAGCAACGCCACGCGCATGATGATCAACTCGCGCAGCGACCCGGGCAGCGAGTTTTTCTGGCGTACCGCGGTGAGGTAGTCGAGCCAGCCCTGCGCGATCGGCGCACTGTGCATCAGCATCTGATACAGATGCAGGACGCTGCCGCGTTCGGCCACGATACGGTCCACCAGGGGCCGCACGGCCTCACGGTTGCAGTCGGCGTAGGGAAGACGTGCCATGGTGTTGTCGAGGGGGCCCGAGAAGAAAGACGCGCAGTATGCGCCCCGGGACGTATCCCACCGGCCTAGTCGAAATTGGCGAAGTAGTCGTCCAGCCGCGCGATGTGACCCGCCTTGGCCGCAGCGTCAATGAAGCTGGCCTCGAAGCTGTTGCGCGCCAGCTGGTAGGCATGCGCGGCGGTCAGGCCGGTGGCGGCGAAGGTCTCGGTGAAGTTGGCGTTCATGTAGCCGCCGAAATAGGCCGGGTCGTCGGAGTTGACGGTGGCGGCCAGGCCTGCGTCTAGCAGCTGGCGCAGGTTGTGGTCGGCCAGGCGCGGGAACACGCACAGCTTCAGGTTGGACAGCGGGCACACGGTGAGCGGGATGCGCTCGCGCGCCAGGCGCTTCATCAGCTCGGGATCTTTCACCGACTGCACGCCGTGGTCGATACGCTCGACCCGCAGCACGTCCAGTGCCGACCACACATAGGCCGGCGGCCCCTCCTCACCCGCATGGGCTACCAGGCGCAGGCCCAGCTCGCGGCAGCGGGCGAAGACCCGGGCGAATTTCTCGGGCGGGTGTCCAACCTCGCTGGAGTCCAGGCCGACGCCGATGAATTTGTCGATGAACGGCAGGGCCTGCTCCAGGGTCTCGAGGGCCTCTTCCTCGCTCAGGTGACGCAAGAAGCACAGGATCAACTTCGCCTCGACGCCCAGCGTCGTACGTGCCGCTTCGCAGGCGCGGTGCAGTCCGTGGATCACGGTCTGCATGGCGACGCCACGGGCCGTATGGGTCTGCGGGTCGAAGAAGATTTCCGCGTGGACCACATGGTCCGCCTTCGCACGCTGCAGGTAGGCCCAGGCCATGTCATGGAAGTCCTGTTCGGTCAGGAGCACGCTGGCGCCGGCGTAGTAGATATCCAGAAAGCTTTGGAGGTTGGTGAAGGCGTAGGCGCGGCGCAGGTCCTCCACGCTGGCATAGGGCAGCGTGATGCCATTGCGGCGCGCCATCTGAAAGATCAGCTCAGGTTCGAGCGAGCCCTCGATGTGAATATGCAGTTCGGCCTTGGGCATGCCGCGAAGCAGGTCGGGCAGGCGGTCGGCGGCGATGGGGGGCGTGGCAGTCATGCGAGGCTCCGTGGTCCATGAAAAAGGGGCCCGAAGGCCCCTGTGTGGAAGCGCGCTCGAGAGCTTACTTCTTCTTGTCCGCGCCCGGGATCTTGCCCTCGACGCCCTTGACGTAGAACATGATGCCGCTCATGAACTTGTCGTCGGCGACCACGTCCTTTTCGAGGACGGTCTTGCCGTCCTGGCCGACGATCGGGCCCTTCCAGATCGCGAAGCTGCCCGCCTTCAGGCCGGCCTTGATTTCGTCGATGCGCTTCTTGGTGTCTTCCGGCACGTCGGCGGCCACCGAGACCATGTCGATCGCACCTTCCTTCACGCCCCACCAGATACCGCTGTTGCCGGTCCACTTGCCTTCCAGGGCGTCACGCGTGGCCTTGATGTAGTACGGGGCCCAGTTGATGATGGCCGAACCCAGGTGGGCCTTGGGGCCGTAGGCGGTCATGTCGGAGTCCCAGCCGAAGGCGCGCTTGCCCATTTTTTCGGCGGTCTGCAGCACGGCGGACGAATCGGTGTTCTGCATCAGGACGTCGGCGCCGCCGTTGATGAGGGCGGTGGCGGCTTCGGTCTCTTTCGGGATGTTGAACCACTCGCCGACCCAGACCACCTTGGTCTTGATCTTGGGGTTCACCGACTGGGCACCCAGCGTGAAGCTGTTGATGTTGCGAACCACCTCGGGAATCGGGATGGAGCCGACGACACCCAGCACGTTGGTCTTGGTCATCTTGCCGGCGATCACGCCGGCCATGTAGGCACCTTCGTAGGTGCGGCTGTCGTAGGTGCGCAGGTTGTCGGCCTGCTTGAAGCCGGTGGCGTGCTCGAACTTCACGTCCTTGTGGTCGGCGGCGACCTTGAGCATGGGCTCCATGTAGCCAAAGGTGGTGCCGAAGATCAGCTTGTTGCCCTGGGAGACCAGTTCACGGAAGTTGCGCTCGGCGTCGGCCGACTCGGCGACTTTCTCGACGAAGCTGGTGACGACCTTGTCGCCGAATTCTTTTTCGACGGCCTTGCGGGCGTTGTCATGGGCGAAGGTCCAGCCGCCGTCACCCACCGGGCCGACGTAGGCAAACGCGATCTTCAGCGGCTCGGGCTTGGCAGCCGATGCGGCGGGAGCCGCGGCCGGTGCAGCGGCCTCTTTCTTGCCACAGCCCACGAGGGCAGCAGCAGCCACGGCGGTCAGGGCCGCCACTTTAAGCATCGAACGTTTGTTCAGGTCGGTCATGGATTCCTCTGGTTGGAAGGGTGGAGAAAGGCGAATTATGAGCCCGGATAAAAAGGCTTTCCGAGCGACGCGGGCATGTTCAGACGGATCCAGGCGGGATTGCGCGAGATCAGGGCCAGCACCACGATGGTGGCCAGGTAAGGCAGCATGTTCAAGAACTCGCTGGCCACCTCGATGCCCGCGGCCTGGAAATGGAACTGCAGCATGGTCACCCCCCCGAACAGGTAAGCCCCAAGCAGTACACGGGCCGGCCGCCAGGTGGCAAAAGTCGTCAAGGCCAGGGCGATCCAGCCCTTGCCCGCCACCATGCCCTCCACCCACAAGGGGGTGTAGATCACGGACAGGTAGGCCCCGGCCAGACCGCACAGAGCGCCGCCGGCCACGACCGCGGCCAGGCGGATGCGGCGCACCCGGTAGCCCAGGGCATGGGCCGACTCGGGCGACTCGCCCACCGAGCGCAGCACCAGCCCGGCGCGGGAGCGATACAGGAACCACACCAGGCCGGCCACCAGGGCGATGGTGAGGTAGACGAGCGGATGGTGCTGGAACAGGGCGGGCCCCAGCAGGGGCACATCTCCCAGCCCGGGAATCGAGAAGCGGGGGCGCTCGGGCAGCTTCTCCTGCACGTAGCCGGTACCGACAAACGCCGAAAACCCCGCCCCGAACAGACTTAGGGCCAGGCCCGTGGCGTATTGGTTGGTGTTGAGCCAGATCACCAGCGCGCCAAAAACCAGCGCCAGCACGGCGCCGGCTGCAGCGCCTGCCGCAAAGCCCGCCAGGTCGCTACCGGTGTGCACCACGGCGACGA
Organism: Pseudomonadota bacterium; assembly: GCA_041159245.1. Lineage (GTDB taxonomy): Bacteria > Pseudomonadota > Gammaproteobacteria > Burkholderiales > Burkholderiaceae_C > Ramlibacter. The sequence goes on along the minus strand of JBEAZV010000040.1, from coordinate 31,544 downwards.
AGCCTGCGAGGGCGGCGCACAGCATCATGCCCTCGGCCCCGAGGTTCACGATGCCGGCCTTCTCGTTGATCAACAGGCCCAACGCCGCGATCGCCAGCACGGTGCCGGCGTTCAGCGTGGAGGCCAGGAGCAGGGCGTAGGTTTCCATCACGCCACCGCCTTATGGCCTGCATCCGCACCCCGACCCCAGCGCACCCGGTACATCATCATCGTGTCGCAGGCCAGGAGCGCGAACAGCAGCAGCCCCTGGAACACGCCGGTGATGGACTTGGGCAGACCCATGCGGGATTGGGCGAGTTCGCCCCCGATGTAGAACATGCTCATGAGGATGGCCGAGAACACCATGCCGACCGGATGCAGTCGGCCCACGAAGGCCACGATGATGGCCGCGAAGCCATACCCCACCGGGATGTAGGGCGTGAGCTGTCCGACCGGGCCGGCCACCTCGAGCGCGCCGGCCAGGCCCGCTGCACCACCGGACACCAGCAAGGCCACCCACAGCGCCTTGCGCGAGGAAAAACCGGCATAGCGCGCCGCCGCTGGCGCCAGGCCACCCACTTGCTGCGCGAAGCCGGCGCGCGTGCGAAACAGGAAGACCCACAAGGCCGCCGCACCCGCCAGCGCGATCAGCAGGCCGATGCTCACGCGCGAGCCCTGCATCAGGCGCGGCACCTGGGTGACCGCGTCGAAGGTCTTGGTCTGCGGGAAGTTGTAGCCGCCCGGATCCTTCCAGGGGCCAAACACCAGCCACACCAGCAGTTGTACCGCCACGTACACCAGCATCAGGCTCACGAGGATCTCGTTGGCGTTGAAGCGGTCACGCAAGAAGGCGGTGATCGCCGCCCAGGCCATGCCGCCGGCGATGCCCGCCAGCAAGATGCCCAGCACGATCCAGCGGGAAGATTCCTTGTCGGCCAGAAGGGCCACGCCGCCGGCGCAGATGGCCCCCAGCACGAACTGCCCCTCAGCGCCAATATTCCAGACGTTGGAGCGAAAACACACGGCCAGCCCCAAGGCGATCAGGAGCAGCGGCGTGGCCTTGACCATCAACTCGCCCAGGGCGTAGGTGGACTTGACCGGCTCCCAGAAGAACATCTGCAGGCCGCGCACTGGGTCCTTGCCCAGGGCGAGAAAGAGCAGCGTGCCCAGGACTACGGTGATAGCCAGAGCCAGCAAGGGCGAGGCGATGCTCCAAACGGGCGAGGCCTGGGGACGCAATTCGAGCTTAAACACGGGCAGCCTCCCGGGCGGCTTGCGCGGGGTCGCGGTCCCAGAGGCCACTCATCCACTCGCCTATGCGTTCGACGCTGGCCTCGCCGCGGGGCAGCGCGGGCGAGAGACGGCCCTTGGCGATCACGTGCAGGCGGTCGCTCAGCTCGAACAGTTCGTCCAGTTCCTCGCTCACCACCAGCACCGCGCAGCCCGCGTCACGCAGCGCCAGGATCTCGGCGCGGATCTGGGCGGCGGCGCCCACGTCCACACCCCAGGTCGGCTGCGAGACCACCAGCAAGCGCGGGCGCGCATCGATCTCGCGGCCGACGATGAATTTCTGCAGGTTGCCGCCCGAGAGCGAGCGTGCCGCGGCGTCGGGTCCGCCCGCGCGCACATTGAAGCGTTCGATGATGTCGCGGGCCTGCTGGCGCAAGGTCCGCATGCGAATCCAGCCGCCACGGCCCATCGCCTCGCGGCGCGTGAGCATCAGGTTGTGGGCCAGCCCCAGCGAGGGCACAGCGCCACGCCCGAGGCGCTCCTCGGGCACGAAGTGCAGGCCCAGGGCACGCCGCCGCCCCGGCCCCAAGTGCCCGACCTCCTGGCCAGCCACTTGCACCATGGACGGCTCGGCGCGGGTGTCCTCGCCCGAGAGCGCATACAGCAGCTCGCGCTGCCCGTTGCCAGAGACACCGGCGATGCCCACCACTTCGCCCGCGCGCACCTGCAGCGACAAGTGCTCCAGGTCGACGCCGAAGGGCGATTCACGCGCCAGGGTCAGGTCCTGCACCCGCAGCACGGTGTCGCCCAGGGCGGCCTCGCGGTGCTGCAGCTGCGGCGGCTCGGCGCCGATCATCAGGCGACTGAGGGAGGCATTGCTTTGCTCACGCGGGTCGCAGGTGCCGGTCACACGTCCGCCACGCAGCACGGTGCAGGCGGTGCACAGGGCGCGAATCTCATGCAGCTTGTGACTGATGTAGAGGATGCTGCAGCCCTCGGCGGCCAGCTGGCGCAGCACGACGAAGAGCTTTTCCACCGCCTGCGGGGTGAGCACCGAGGTGGGCTCGTCCAGGATCAGGAGCTGAGGATCCGTCAAGAGCGCGCGAATGATCTCCACCCGCTGCATCTGGCCTACCGAGAGGGTGTGCACCGGGCGCGTGGGGTCGATGTCCAGCCCGTATTCCTGTGCCTTGGCCGTGATGCGCTGCGTGACCTGCGCCAGCGACAAGCGCTTGTCCAGCCCCAGCCACACGTTTTCGGCCACGGTGAGCGTGTCAAACAGGCTGAAATGCTGGAACACCATGCTGATGCCCAGAGCGCGTGCCTCCTGCGGATTGCGCACGTTCACGGCCTGACCGTTCCACAGCACCTGGCCTTCATCGGGCTTGACGCTGCCGTAGATGATCTTCATCAGCGTGGACTTGCCCGCGCCGTTCTCGCCCAGGACAGCATGGATTTCGCCAGGGCGTACGGTCAGCGCCACGCGGTCATTGGCCAAGACCGCCGGATAGCGCTTGGAGATGTCGGTGAGTTCAAGCCGAGGGAGAGTCATCGCTGGGGGAGACGCAAATCAGCGGCAGCTTCGTAAATCTGCTCGCGCAGCCAGCGGCCAGCGCCCGAGGTCTCGGTACGGGTGTGCCAGACCTGATAGTAGACCATGCGAGGAAAGTCGACGGGGCAAGGCAGGACCACCACAGGCAGATGGTCGGTATACCGCTCAAAAAAGCGCCGCCCCGCAGTCAAGACCAACTGGCTCTGGGCCACCATGGCCGGGATCAGCCCGAAGTGCGGGCAATGCACCACACAGTCACGCACCAACCCCATTTGCTCCAGGCGGGCGTCGATCAGACTGCGGGAGTAAATGGAAATCTGCAGTGGCCGTACGTGATCCGCAGCGACCCAGGATTCGGCAGTCCACCCCGACTTCACCGCGGGGTGCTGCTCGGAGACCAGGCAGGCGACCTCGTCTTCGAAGAGGGCGCTGGCATGCAGATCGTCGGTGGGGTCGAACCAATTGATCAAGACCACATCAAGCTCGTCGCGGGCCAGCTGCCGATAGCTCTCAATGCGATCCACGAGCGGATACAACTCGATATGGCAATGCGGTGCCCGCGACCGGATATTGGCCACGAGCCTGGGCACCAGCTGCGGGCCCAGGTAATCCGAGGCCGCCACTCGAAAGGTGACCGAGTCGGTTGCGGGATCGAAGCCGCGCGCATTGGAAAAGAGTGCCTCGGCCGCGCGCAGCATGTCGGCGGCGGGCTCGATCATGCGCAGACCGACGTCGGTGGGCACCATGCCGGCGCCCGAGCGCACCAAAAGGGGGTCGCGGGCGACCTCACGCAGGCGCCGCAGGGCGGCCGACACCGCGGGCTGATGCATCCCCAAAACCAGGGCGGCACGCGAGACGCTGCGCTCGGTCAGGACGGTGTGCATCACCCTGATCAAGTGGAAATCGAGCTTGTCGAATACGGCCTTGTCCATCATGCGAGCCGGTACGCCCCGGGGTCTTCCATCATTCCGCCTAGCAGGAATCCGGCCATACTTGGCCTCATGGAGACCCAGACCATCCGCTTCCTGCGCCGGGGCGAGTTGATAACGCTCGGCAATGTACCACCCGACCGCACCCTGCTCGAGGTGCTGCGAGAGGACCTGGGCAGCTGCGGCACCAAGGAAGGCTGCGGCGAGGGCGATTGCGGGGCCTGCACCGTGGTGGTGGCCGAACCCGAGGGCGACGGCCTGCGCTTTCGGGCGATCAACAGCTGCATCCGCCTGGCGCATTCGGTAGACGGCCTGGCCCTGTGGACGGTGGAAGATCTGGTCGCCCCGGATGGCAGCCTGCACCCGGCCCAGGAATCCATGGTGCAGTGCCACGGCTCCCAGTGCGGCTTCTGTACCCCGGGCTTCGTCATGAGCCTCTTCGGGATGTACCAGAACCATGTCTGCGCAGGGCGGCCCATCACCCGCGAACTGGCGCAGACCGACCTCTCGGGCAACTTGTGCCGGTGCACCGGCTACCGCCCCATCCTGGACGCGGCGCAGCGCATGGCCGCCCTGCCCCCGGTGCGCGTGGACGAAGCGGCCGTGGCCACCCGGCTGCGCGCCCTGGCGCCACGCGCCCCCAGCGCCGGCGGCTATCTGCAACCCACCACCTTGCCCGAACTGCTTGCCCTGCGCCGCGACCACCCGCAGGCCCAGATCGTGGCCGGCTGCACCGACGTCGGGCTGTGGGTGACCAAGCAGCACCGACGCTTTGCGCAGGTCCTGGACGTGACCCGGGTCGCGCCGCTGCGGCGAATCGAGGCGGCCGGCGGCATGCTGGAAATCGGAGCGGCGGTCCCCCTGGCCGACGCCTACGCGGCGCTCGTCTCCGACCGTCCCGCCCTGGCGACATTCGCCCAGCGGTTCGCGGGACTGCCAGTGCGCAACTCCGGCACCCTGGGCGGCAACGTGGCCAATGGTTCCCCGATCGGCGACTCCATGCCCCTGCTGATCGCACTGGACACGCGCATCGTCCTGGCCAGTGCCCGGGGCGAGCGCACCTTGGCGCTGGAGGACTTCTACACCGGCTACCGCCAGACCGCGCTGGCCGCCGACGAGGTGGTGGCGCGCCTGCTGGTGCCCCTGCCCGCGCCCGGCGAATTCCTGCGCGCGTACAAGATCTCCAAGCGCTACGACGACGACATCTCCGCGGTGTGCCTCGCGGTGCGAATGCACCTTGACGGCGACCGCGCCAGCGGAGTGCGCATTGGCGCCGGCGGCGTGGCCGCCACGCCCGCGCGGGCGCACCAGGCTGAACACGCATTGGAGGGCCGCGCTTGGACGCAAGCCGCCGCCCAGGCCGCGGCAGACGCCCTGCGTGCCCAGTTCCAACCGATCACCGACATGCGCGCCACGGCGGCCTACCGCCGGGAGGTGCTGGGCAATCTCATGCGGCGTTTCTGGCTCGAAAGCCAAGGCGTGCAGGGACTCAATCTGGAGCGCCACGGCCTGGAGTCCGTCACCCCATGAACGCACCTCGGCCTTCGGCAGCCACGGCCCCTGCCGTCGGCACCTCCCGCATCCACGAAAGCGCGCGCGCGCAGGTCGCGGGGGCGGCCACCTACATCGACGACATCCCTGAGGCGCGCGGCACCTTGCACGCAGCCCCCATCCTCTCGCCGGTGGCCCACGGTCGCCTGCGCGGCGTGGACATCTCGGCGGCCCTGGCCACCCCGGGCGTGCGCGGCGTGGTGCTGGCCCATGACATCCCCGGCGATCCACTCCTGGCCACCTTCGTGCACGACGAACCCATCTTCGCCACGGACACCGTGCAGCACGTGGGCCAGGTGATCGGCCTGGTCGTCGCCGACAGCGTGATGACCGCGCGCCGCGCCGCGCGCCAGGTCAAACCGGACATCGAGCCCCTGCCCGCCCTGCTGGATGCACGCGCGGCACATGCCGCGCAAAGCTATGTGCTGCCGCCCGTGGTGGTGCGCCGGGGCGAACCCGATGCCGCGCTCGGCAAGTCGCGCCACGTCTTGTCCGGGCAGCTGGAGGTGGGCGGCCAGGAGCACTTCTACCTGGAAGGCCAGATCGCCTACGCCCTGCCCCTGGAGCAGGACCAGTGGCGCATCCTCTCGAGCACCCAACACCCGGGCGAGGTACAGCACTGGGTAGCGCATGCCCTGGGCCTGGCCAGCCACGACGTGACGGTGGAATGCCGGCGCATGGGAGGCGGCTTTGGCGGCAAGGAAACGCAGGCCGGCCAGATGGCCGTGTGGGCCGCCCTGGCGGCGCGCAAGTTCCGCGCGCCGGTCAAGCTGCGCCTAGACCGCGACGACGACTTCATGGTCACTGGCAAGCGCCATCCCTTCTCCTACGACTGGCAGGTGGGCTTCGACGACCAGGGCCTCATCACCGGCCTCAAACTCACCATGCTGGCGCACTGCGGCTTCTCCGCCGACCTGTCTGGCCCGGTGGCCGACCGCGCGATCTTCCACACCGACAACGCCTACTTCCTGTCCGACGTCGAGATCACCTCCTACCGCTGCAAGACGAACACCCAGAGCCACACGGCCTTTCGCGGCTTTGGCGGCCCGCAGGGGGTGATCGTGATCGAGGCCATGCTGGGCGACATCGCGCGTCACCTGGGGCTGGACCCGCTGGACGTCCGCCAGCGCAATCTCTATGGCGTGCAGGAGCGCAATGTCACGCACTACCAGATGAAGGTGGAGGACAACATCCTCGAGCCGCTCATCTCACAGCTGGAAACCTCCAGCGCCTACCGTCAACGGCGCGCGGCCCTGACCGCCTGGAACGCACAAAGCCCGGTGATCAAGCGCGGCCTGGCCCTCACGCCGGTGAAGTTCGGTATCAGCTTCACCGCCACCCTGTTCAACCAGGCCGGGGCGCTGGTGCATGTGTACACCGACGGCAGCGTGCAGCTCAATCACGGCGGCACCGAGATGGGCCAGGGCCTGCACACCAAGGTCATGCAGGTGGTGGCCGACGAACTGGGCGTGCCCTTCGAGCGCGTGCGCTGCACCGCCACCGAGACCGGCAAGGTGCCCAACGCCTCGGCCACCGCCGCCTCCGCCGGCACCGACCTCAATGGGCGGGCGGCGCAGTTTGCAGCGCGCAATATCCGCGACAACCTGGCGGCTTTCGTGGCGGGCCTGGACGCCTGCGGCGCGGGCGCGGTGCACTTCGCGGGCGGGCAGGTGATCTCACCCAAGACCGCACGCCCCTTCGACGAAGTGGTGCGCATGGCCTACGCCAACCGCATCCAGCTCTGGAGCGACGGCTTTTACCGCACGCCCAAGATCCACTACGACAAGACCACGCTCACCGGCCGCCCCTTCTACTACTTCAGCTACGGCGCAGCCTGCACCGAAGTGGCCATCGACACGCTCACCGGCGAAACGCGCGTGCTGGCGGTGGACATCCTGCATGACGTGGGCACCTCCATCAATCCGGCGATTGACATCGGCCAAATTGAGGGCGGCTACATCCAAGGCGTTGGATGGCTCACCACCGAACAACTGGTGTGGAACGAGCGCGGGCACCTGGCTACCCACGCCCCCAGCACCTACAAGATCCCCGCCACCGGCGACGTGCCGGAGCACTTCCGGGTGGACCTGTGGCCCGAGGCGAACCGCGAAGACAACGTGGGCGGCAGCAAGGCGGTGGGCGAGCCGCCCTTCATGCTCGGGATCAGCGCCTGGGAGGCGATCCGCGACGCGGTGGCCGCCGCGCGCCCCGGCCAGCAGGTGCTGATGCAGGCCCCGGCCACGCCCGAAAACGTGCTGCGCGCCCTGCGGCCTGAAGCCTTTCTCTGATCACGCCCGGGTTCGCCAGGCGCTGGCTGGCTGCACGCAGATGCCAGCGCGTTCCGGGCTTGCGCGCTTGATTGATTAACATCCTCGTAATACGCAAGCCGGAGACCTACTTTGGAAGTTTCATTCAGCCGGGAAATCGAATCGCTGCGCCTGGGGGCGGGTGAGACCTTCCATGGCGAGGGCATCCTCGCCATCACCAAGGCCTTGCTCCAGTCCGGCGTGGCGTATGTCGGCGGCTACCAGGGTGCACCGGTCTCGCACCTGCTGGACGTGATGGTGCAGGCCAAGGACTACCTGGGCGAGTTGGGTGTGCATGTCGAGGCCTGCGCCAACGAGGCCTCGGCTGCTGCCATGCTGGGCGCCTCCATCCACTACCCGCTGCGCGGCGCCGTCACCTGGAAGTCCATCGTGGGCACCAACGTGGCCTCGGACGCCCTGTCCAACCTGGCCTCGCCGGGCGTGACCGGCGGCGCGCTGATCGTGGTGGGCGAGGACTACGGCGAGGGCGCCTCGGTAATCCAGGAGCGCACGCATGCCTACGCGCTCAAGTCCACCATGTGCCTGCTGGACCCGCGCCCCGACCTGCCCCGCATGGTGGACATGGTGGAACACGGCTTTCGCCTGTCCGAAGCGTCCAATATGCCCGCCATCCTGGAGCTTCGTATCCGCGCCTGCCACGTGCGAGGCAGCTTCGAGGCCCGGGACAACCAGCCGCCCAAGATCTCTACCCGCGAGTGGATGGCGGACCCGGCCAAGTTCGACTACATGCGCCTGGCCCACCCGCCGGTCACCTTCGTGCAGGAAAAACTCAAGCACGACAAGCGCATCCCGGCGGCGCGCCAGTACATCCTGGACCACCATCTCAATGAGCTGATGCCAGGTCGTCATGACGACCTGGGCATCGTGGTGCAAGGTGGCCTCTACAACGCGCTGATTCGCGCCTTGCAGCAGCTGGGCCTGGCCAACGCCTTTGGCGAGAGCGACATCCCGCTGCTGGTGCTGAACGTCACCTACCCGCTGGTGCCCGAGCAGGTCGCCGACTTCTGCGCCGGCAAGCGCGCGGTGATGGTGGTGGAGGAAGGCCAGCCCGAATACATCGAGCAGGACATCGCCACGATGCTGCGCCGGCGCGACATCCAGACCCGCCTGCATGGCAAGGACCTGCTGCCCCTGGGCGGCGAATACAGCGTGGAAGTGATCGCCGGCGGGCTCGTGCCTTTCGCCCGCAGTTACCTGGGCGAGGCCGCCGCCGATTCGGCCAGTCGTTGGCTTGCATCCAACCGCGAGCGCCGCGCCGCCGTGTCAGCGCAATTGACCCAGCCGCTGCCGCCGCGCCCGCCTGGGTTTTGCATCGGCTGCCCCGAGCGGCCGGTGTTCTCCGCGCTGAAGCTGGCGCAGCAGGACATCGGGCCGGTGCATGTGGCCGCCGACATCGGTTGTCACGCGCTGGGCACCTTCGAACCCTTTTCCACCGGGCACTCCATCCTGGGCTACGGCATGAGCCTGGCCAGTCGTGCGGGCGTGTCGCCCATGATGCAGCGGCGCACTCTGGCCATCATGGGCGACGGTGGCTTCTGGCACAACGGCCTGCTCACGGGCGTGCAGTCGGCCCTGTTCAACGGTGACGACGCGGTGCTTTTGATCTTCAAGAACGGCTACACCTCCGCCACGGGCACACAGGAACTGATCTCCACGCCCACCGATGCCGCCAAGGCGCTGGCCCAGGACAAGGGCAACAGCCTGGTGCACACCGACCGCACCATCGAATCGACCCTGGAAGGCCTGGGCGTGAAGTGGATGCGCAAGGTCCACACCTACGAGGTGGACACCATGCGCACCACGCTCAAGGAGGCCTTCACCTGCGACTTCAACGGCCTGAAGGTGATCATCGCCGAGGGCGAATGCCAGCTCGAACGCCAGCGCCGCATCAAGCCCTGGATCGCCAGCCTCCTCAAGCAAGGTGAGCGTGTGGTGCGTGTGAAGTACGGAGTCGACGAAGACGTGTGCAACGGCGACCACGCCTGCATCCGCCTCTCGGGCTGCCCCACCCTCACCCTCAAGGACAACCCCGACCCGCTCAAGGTGGACCCGGTGGCCACCGTGATCGACGGCTGCGTGGGCTGCGGCCTGTGCGGCGCCAACGCCCACGCGGCCACGCTGTGCCCGAGCTTCTACCGCGCCGAGGTGGTGCAAAACGCCCGTTGGCACGAACGGCTCTGGGCGAGCCTGCGCAGCACCCTGGTGCGCGCCCTGCAACCCGCGTGATGAGGCCCCGCGTATGAACGAAAAGCCGATCACCCTGCTCCTGTGCGCCCTCGGCGGTGAAGGCGGCGGCGTCCTCACCGAATGGCTGGTCGAGACCGCGCGCCATGCCGGCTACGCGGCGCAGGCCACCTCCATCCCCGGCGTGGCGCAGCGCACCGGGGCGACCACCTACTACCTGGAAGTGTTTCCGGCACCCCTGGCGAACTTGGGCGCACGCCGTCCGGTGTTCAGTCTGAACCCGGTGCCGGGTGCGCTTGACGCCATCGTCTCGTCCGAGCTGCTCGAGACGGTCCGCCAGATCGGCAACGGCATGAGCTCGCCCGATCGCACGCGCGTGATCACCTCCTCCAGCCGCAGCCTCACCACCCTGGAGCGCATGCAGCTGGGAGACGGCCGCCTGGACGCGGCGGAACTCGCCCGCGTGGTGCAGACCTACAGCCATGAGCACCATGTGTTCGACATGTCGGCCCTCGCGCGCGAGTGCGGCACGGTGGTCAGCGCGGTGATGCTGGGCGCCCTCGCGGGCAGCGGCCTGCTGCCTTTTGCGCGCGCCGACTACGAAGCGGTGGTGGGTGCAGGCGGCGGCGCCTCGGCCCAGGCCAGCCTGCGCGGTTTCGCTCGCGCCTTCGACATCGTGAGCGGGGCCCAGGCGCAATCGGCCCTGGTGCAGGCGCTGCTGGAGGGCGAGGACAGCGCGCCCATCACTCCCATCCCCGCGGGCGCCCTGGCCGCCTTCCCTCCCCCCGTGCACCGGATGATGGCGCTGGGCCTGGCCCGTCTCACCGACTACCAGGGCCCGTCCTACGCCGACCTTTACCAGCAGCGCCTGGCACGCGTGCTCGAGGCCGAGCGCGCCGCCGACCCAACGGGCTCACACGGATTTGCCATCACCACCGAGATGGCCCGCTGGCTGGCGCTGTGGATGGCGTTCGACGACATCGTGCGCGTGGCCGATCTCAAGAGCCGAGAGAGCCGTTGGCAGCGGGTGCGCACCGAGGTGCGCGCCCAGGACGACGACCTGCTGCAGGTCTGGGACCACTTCAAGCCCGGCGTGCCCGAGTTCGCCGCCTTACTGCCCCCCGCCCTGGCGTCACGCCTGCAGGCGTGGGACCGGCGCCGCGTCGCTGCCGGCAAACCGGCCTGGGCCCTGCCCCTGCAGATTGGCACCCACTCCGTGCGCGGCATGCTGGCCCTGCGCACGCTGGCCTCCCTGAAGTGGCTGCGGGTGCGAGGCAGCCGCTACGCGAACGAACAGACCATGATCGAGCGCTGGCTCGAGGGTGTGGTGCAGGGCGCACGCCGCCACTGGGCCCTGGGCCACGAGGTCGCCCTGTGCGGGCGATTGATCAAGGGCTACGGCGCCACCAACGAACGGGGCAAGGACAACCTGCTGCACGTGCTGGACCACCTGGCCCAGGGGCCCGATCCCGCTGCAGCCGCGGGGGCTGTGGCGGCAGCCCGCCAGGCCGCCCTGGCCGATGAAGCCGGCACCGCCTTGGATGCCACCCTGCGCGCCCACGGCGCACCGCCGCGCCCGATCAAGGCGCAACCGATTCGGTGGGTGCGCAAGCCCGCCGCCACCGCAGGGACGGTGTCCCACTGAGGAAAACCAGCATGGCCTGCAAGGGCTTTTACCTATACAAAGCAAGGTTTGAGATTCCAACAAACCACGATCCGAGGAAGCAAGCCACATGACCCGTATGTTCCCCTTCGCAGTGCGTGCCCTCGCCGTTGCCGGCGTCCTGGGCGCGGCCACCCTGGGCGCCCAGGCCCAGACGGTCAACATCAAGATGTCCAGCTGGGTGCCCGCCCAGCACGCCCTGAACCCGGGCCTGCAAGCCTGGGGCGAGAGCCTCAAGCGCGCCTCTGGCGGCACCATCAACCCCACGCTGTTCCCCGCCGAACAACTGGGCAAGGCCTTTGACCACTACGACATGGCGCGTGACGGCATCACCGACTTCGCCTACGTCAACCCGGGCTACCAGCCGGGGCGCTTCCCCATCATGGCAGGCGCTTCGCTGCCTTTCCTGTTCGCCAACGGCAAGTCGGGCTCCGCCGCCATCGACGACTGGTACCGCCGCTACGCCGCTACCGAGATGAAGGACGTGAAGTTCTGCTTCGCCTTCGTGCATGACCCCGGCACCTTCCACAGCCGCAAGAAGATCACGTCGCCCTCCGACATCCGCGGCATGAAGATCCGACCGGCCACCAGCACCATCGGCCAGATGGTCACCTCCCTGGGCGGCACCAACGTGCAGGCCTCGGCCCCCGAGGCGCGTGACATGCTCGAGCGCGGTGTGGCTGACGCCATCACCTTCCCGTGGGGTTCGATCAGCCTCTTTGGCATCGACAAGGTGGTGACCTTCCACATGGACGTGCCGCTGTACGTCACGCCCTTCGTCTGGGTCATGAACAAGGGCAAGTACGACGGCCTGAACGCCGTCCAAAAGAAGGCCGTGGACGACCACTGCACCTCTGAGTGGGCCGAGAAAGTCGCCGGCCCCTGGGCCGACCAGGAATTCGCGGGCCGCAGCAAGCTGGCGACGCAGGCCGGCCATGAGGCGTACAAGCTCACCCCCGATCAGATCAACGCCTGGCGCCAGGCCACCGCCGCTGGCGAGCAGGCCTGGGCCGAGAGCGTGCGCAAGGTCGGACAGGACCCGAAGGCTGTCATGGACTCCCTCAAGGCCAGCCTGGTCAAGTACAAGGCAGCCCTCTGATCGACTGACAGATGACGGGGCGGGCCGGGCGCGCGAGCGCCTCCCGCCCCGTTTCACATACGTCGGCACCGCGCCATGAATAAACAGAATTTCTCAGACCGCTTCATCGATGGCATCGAGTGGATCGCGGCGATCTTCGTGGGCCTGGTCGCCCTGAACATCTTCTTCAACGTCCTGCTGCGAAAACTCTTCGCCACCACGCTCCCGGACCATTTCGACATCGGCCGCATGCTCCTGGGGATCCTGATCTTCTGGGGCATCGCCGCCACCAGCTTTCGCGGCGGACACATCACCGTCGATCTGCTCTGGAGCGCCGTCAGCCAGCGCTCCAAACGCGTGATCGACGTCTTTGCCACCCTGGTGCTGCTGTTCGTCGTCATCGTCCAGACCGTCATGCTGTTCGACAAGGTGGTCCAGACCTATATCTCCAACGTCCTGACCTACGACCTGAACCTGCCGACCTGGCCGTTTTACGCGGTGGCCTGGGCTGGCGACGTGGTGGCCGTGATCCTGATCGCCATGCGGACCTGGCGCCTGATCTTCTCGCCTGAATCTCTGCGCGACGAGCATTACGACGCGGTGCGTCCCGTCAACGAATAAACCCAGAAGAAGAACACCGTGGATCCAGACCTGATCGCCGTCATCGGCTTCGTCGCCCTTTTCGTCCTGATGCTTCTGCGCGTGCCGGTGGGCATGGCCATGGGCCTGGTGGGCATCACCGGCTACGCCGTGCTGTCCGGCGCGGGCCCGGCCCTCAAGCTCGTGGGCCAGACCTCCATGCGCACGGTCACCGACTACGCCTTCGGCGTGATTCCCATGTTCATGCTGATGGGGGCCTTCGTCTCCGTCTCGGGCCTGAGCCAGGAGATGTTCCGCGCCGCCAACTCGCTGGTGGGGCATGTTCGCGGCGGCCTGGGCGCTGCCACGGTACTGGCCTGCGGCGGCTTCTCGGCGATCTGCGGTTCGTCAGTCGCGACGGCGGCCACCTTCTCCAGCGTGGCCTACCCCGAGATGCGGCGCTTTGGCTACCCGCAGTCTTTTGCCACAGGCGTGATCGCCGCTGGCGGCACGCTGGGCATCATGATCCCGCCGTCCACCGTGATGGCGGTGTACGCCATCCTCACGCAGCAGGACATCGGCAAGCTGTTCGTCGCCGGCATCCTGCCCGGCCTGCTGGCGATCTTGATGTACGTGCTGACGATTTCAGTGATCGTGCGCGTGCGCCCGAACTGGCTACCTGCCGGTCAACTCAAGCCCTGGCGCGAGCGCGCCCAGGATTTCAAGGCGATCTGGGCGCCGTTGGTGCTGTTCATCTTCGTGATCGGTGGCCTCTATGGCGGCCTGTTCACGCCCACCGAAGCCGGCGGCGTGGGCGCCTGCGGCGCCTTCATCCTCGGACTGGTGCGCGGACGACTCGATCGCGCCAAGATCAAGGAAGCCCTGCTCTCGACGACGCGCACCTCGGCGGCCGTCTTCACCATCCTGATCGGCGCGCTGATGTTCGGGTACTTCCTGACCATCACGCAAACCCCGCAGAAGATCGCGGCCTTCCTCACCGGCATGGGCATTGGCGCCTATGGCGTGCTGATGCTGATTCTGGTGATGTATCTGATCCTGGGCTGCCTGATGGACGCGATGGCCATGATCATCCTGACCGTGCCGATCATCTTCCCGGTGATCGTGCAGCTCGGGTTCGACCCGATCTGGTTCGGCATCATCATCGTGATGACGGTGGAACTCGGGCTGATCACCCCGCCGGTGGGCATGAACGTGTTCGTGATCAAGAGTGTGCTGCCGGAGAACAGCTTCTCGACCATCTACTGGGGCGTATCGCCCTTTGTGGTGACCGACATCATCCGACTGGCGATCCTGGTGGCCTTCCCGGCGATCTCGCTGTGGTTGCCTGCGACCATGGGATAAACCAGCGACTGTCTCAAGGCCCCTTGGCCCCCGCAGAGAACCAGGCCCCCACGAGGGCACGCTCCTCCTCGGTGATTCCGGTGGCGTTGTTCATCGGCATGAGCCGCGTCACCACCACCTGCTGGTGAATCGCCTGCGCCTGCTGGCGGATCGCGTCAACGGAATCCAGCCGCACGTTCTTCATCTGCACCTGCGCGCCGTGACATGACAGGCAGCGCTGCTCGATCACGGCCTGCACCTGCGCGAAGGTAGGTGCAGCCTGCGCCGGTGCGCTGGACGCCTTGGGAGCCGCGGGCACCAGCCACGCCATCACGCCCAGGATCACCACCACACCCACCAGCGCATAGGGCAGCGGGTGCCGGTTGCGCCCCAGCTTCCAGCCATGACGCAGCACGAAGAACTGACGGATAGCGGCGCCCGCGAACATCATCATCACCAGCACCACCCAGTTGTGCGGATGGCTCCAGGTGAAGCTGTAGTGGTTGGACAACATGGCGAACAACACCGGCAGCGTGAAGTAGGTGTTGTGCACGCTGCGCTGCTTGCCACGCTTGCCATGCACCGGGTCCACCGGCTCGCCGGCCTGGATGGAGGCCACCATCTTGCGCTGGCCAGGAATGATCCAGAAGAACACGTTGGCGCTCATGGCCGTGGCGATCATCGCGCCCACCAGCAAGAAGGCTGCACGGCCTGCGAACAGGTGGCACGCCAGCCACGCCGCGATCACCACCAGGACCGCGACCAATGCACCCACCACGGTATCGCCGTTCTCGCGTTCGCCGAACACGCGGCACACCGCGTCATACAGCAGCCAGAACACCACGAGGAAGGCCAGCGCCGCGGCAATGGCCGCCGGTGGCGCCCAGTCCATGCGCGTCGGGTCGATCAGGTAGGCGCGCGCGTTCCACAAGTAAGACACGGCCAGCAGCGCAAAGCCCGAAAGCCAAGTGCTGTAGCTTTCCCAGTAGAACCAGTGCAGGTGTGCGGGCAGCTTGGGCGGGGCGAGGGCGAACTTCACCGGATGGTAGAAACCGCCCCCGTGCAAGGCCCATAGTTCACCGCTCACGCCCTGCTTCTTCAGGTCGTCGTCGACCGGGGGGGTGAGACTGGAATCCAGGAAGACGAAATAGAACGAGGAGCCGATCCACGCGATGGCGACGATCACGTGCAGCCAGCGCAAAAGCAGATTAGCCCAGTCGAGGAGGTAGCTTTCCATGGCACCCAATACCTTCAGGACTGCTCACCACCGCGGGCGCTCTGAGCAGGAAAGGCCGCGAACCCAGGGCTTGAAGACAAGCCCGGCACCGCTGCGGCCGCAGGGGCAAATAGAGGACTGAAGTGTAAGCAAGTTCAGGGCAGGCGCAGCAATTGCGCTGCGACCGCCACGGCGATGACCTCGGGCTCCTTGCCCGTGATCCCTGGCAGGCCGATCGGGCAGGTGACCTGTGCCAGTTCGGCCTCGGTGCAGCCCCGATCCGCGAGCCGGTGGCGGAAGGTCGCCCACTTGGTCTTGCTTCCGATGAGACCGATGAAGGCCAGATCGCCACGTTCACGCTGGCGTCGCAGGCATGCGGCCACGATGTCCAGGTCCTCGGCATGGCTAAAGCTCATGATCAACACGCGGCTGCCCGGCGCGAGCTCGTCGACCGCCGCCTGCACCGGATCAGAGTGCTCGCAGCGCACATGCGGTGGGACCTCGGGCGGAAAGACGCCGTCGCGGCTGTCGACCCAAGTGAGGGAAAAGGGTAGCGGTGCGAGTGCCTGCACCAGCGCGCGCCCCACATGCCCGCCGCCGAACAGCGCCACCGGCGTGCGCGCCGGTAAAAGGCGCGTGGCCAACGTGTCGACGTCGGCAGCGTCCACACGCATGAAGCCCAGATGCACCACGCCGCCGCAGCACTGCCCCAGGCTGGGGCCCAAGGGGTAGCGGCGTACTCCTTCATCGCGGCCGTCCTGCGCACCCTGCTCCAACAAGGCGCGAGCCTGCGTCAGAGCCTGAAACTCCAGCTGCCCGCCGCCGATGGTGCCCGCCACGCCCTGCGGCCACACCAGCATCCAGGCGCCGGTCTCGCGCGGGACCGAGCCCTCGGTCGCGGCAACCCGCACCAGAACGGCCGGCTCGTGCGCGAGACGCGACAGGGCTTCGGAGAGGGGCAAATGCATCATGGCGTGAGGTCGTCTAGCGCGAAGTATGCTCGGCGCTCAGGCAGTAGACACCGGAGACACCATGCGCGACTCAAGCACCCCGGACGCCCCGCCACGGGTACAGGCCCCCTGGCTCGCAGCGGCAGCCCTGGCAACGCTGCTGGCTGGCTGCGCCACGGCGCCCGCACCCCCGGCACCCGCCGCCCCGCCCGTCACCGATGTACGCCCCGCGCCGCGCCCCGAGGCCGCGCCCGCACCAGCGCCTGCCCCTGCCCCCGCTGCGGCGCCTGCCCCCGCGGCGGGTGTACGCGCCTCCGCCGCCACCACACCGCGCGACTATCGGCGCGACGCCGCTCAGCACCTTTACAGCCAGAACCGCGCCCGGGTCTACGTCGGACGCTTGCCACCCATGCTTTATGCGATCGGGGTGCTGCAGGTGGAGGTCGATGGCAGCGGGCAGGTGCGTCAGCTCACGTGGATGCGCGCGCCGCGCCATGCGCCGGAGGTGATTGCCGAGATCGAGCGCACCGTCCGCGCCGCGGCGCCCTTTCCGGCGCCCGCTCGCATGGGGCGGGTGACCTATACCGACACTTGGCTTTGGGACCGCAGCGGGCGATTCCAACTGGACACGCTCACCGAAGGTCAGAACTAGCCCCGGCGCTCAGGAGCCCCGGTAGGTCGAATAACTCCAGGGGCTGCAAAGCAAGGGCACGTGGTAGTGAGCGGCCGTGTCCGCCACACCGAAGTCCAGCGACACCTGGTCCAGAAACGGGGGTTCGGGAAGCTTCACGCCACGCGCCCGAAAGTACGCAGCCACCTCAAAGACGAGGCGATAGGTACCACGCTGAAGGCTGGCGTTGTCATACAGCGGGCCGTCGGGGTTGCGGCCGTCGGCGTTTAGCGTGAACTGCTTGACCCGTTGCGGCTGCCCGCCATCGGTGCGGTAGAGGGTCACCGCCATGCCGCCGGCCGGCGTGCCGTGCATGGTGTCCAGGACGTGCGTGCTCAATCCCATGGCGCTTCTCCAGAATCAGTAGACACCAGTGTATACACTTTGGACATCGCCGCTTATCATGGGCCCATGCACTCGACCGAGACCACGACCAGCAGCATCGCCGAGGCGCTGACCCGCGCGATTGCGGCGCACCGGCTGCAGCCGGGAACCAAGCTGGCCGAGCAAAAGCTTGCCGACCACTTCGGCGTCTCGCGCACCCTGGTGCGCCAGGCGCTCTTTCAGCTCTCGCAAAACCGCCTGGTGCGACTGGAGCCCGCGCGCGGCGCTTTCGTGGCCTCGCCCACGGTGAGCGAGTCGCGCCAGCTCTTCGCGGTGCGCCGCATGCTGGAAGGCGAGATGGCCCGCAGCTTCGCCCGAGAGGCCACGCCCGCACGGATCAAGGCCTTGCGCGAGCACATCGCCCAGGAAAAGGCCGCCGCCGACGCCGGCGACGGCGCTCGCCGCAACGAGCTGCTCGGTGATTTCCATGTGCGCATGGCCGAACTTCTGGGCAACGAAGTGCTGGCGCAGATCCTGCGGGAGCTCGCCTCGCGCAGCTCCCTGATCTCCCTGATGTACCAGCGTGAAGGCGCCGCACAGCACTCGAGCGAAGAACACCTGCAGATCGTGCGCGCGCTGTCCGCTCGTGACGAAGACCGCGCTGCCCGTCTGATCATCGAGCACCTTGAACACGTGGAAGCGAGTCTGGACTTCGACCGGGCCGTCCCCACACAGGACATCGCCCAGGCCCTCTCCGCCTGAGACTCACCGCCATGATCTACGACAGTACCGCCCCCTACCCCCGCGACCTCATCGGCTATGGCCGCAAGCCGCCCCACGCCCGCTGGCCCGGACAGGCCCGCGTGGCGGTGCAGTTCGTCCTCAATTACGAAGAGGGCGGCGAGAACGCGGTGCTGCATGGCGACGCTGGCTCCGAGCAGTTCCTCTCCGAGATGTTCAACCCGGCGGCCTACCCCGACCGGCATATGAGCATGGAGGGCATCTACGAATACGGCTCGCGCGTGGGCGTATGGCGCATCCTGCGCGAGTTCGAAAAACGTCAACTGCCGCTGACCGTCTTCGGCGTGAGCACCGCGCTGCAGCGACATCCGGAGCTCACCGCCGCCCTGCGCGAGATGGGCCACGAGATCGCTTGTCACGGCTGGAAGTGGATCCATTACCAGAACATTGACGAGGCCACCGAGCGCGAGCACATGCGCCTGGCCATGGACATCCTCCAGAAAATGACCGGCGAGCGCCCCGTGGGCTGGTACACCGGCCGCGACAGCCCCAACACCCGACGCCTGGTCGCCGACGACGGCGGCTTCGAGTACGACAGCGACTACTACGGCGAGGACCTTCCCTTCTGGATGAAGGTACGACGCACCGATGGCCAGGTGGTACCCCACCTGGTGGTGCCCTACACCCTGGATGTGAACGATATGCGCTTTGCCCTGCCCCAGGGCTATTCGCACGCCGATCCCTTCTTCCAGTACATGCGTGACACCTTCGACGCGCTCTATGCCGAGGGCGATGAGGCGCCCAAGATGATGAGTGTCGGCATGCACTGCCGCCTGCTCGGACGTCCGGGGCGCATCGTGGCACTGCAGAAGTTTCTGGACCACATCGCGCGCCATGACCGCGTCTGGGTGTGCAAGCGGATCGACATCGCACGCCACTGGAAACAGGTCCACCCCTACCCGCAGGCGGGTGCATGAGCCTCACGCTGGAACAACTCAACGCCGCCTCGCTGGACGAGGCCGTGGCCATGCTGGACGGCTTGTATGAGCACTCCCCCTGGATTGCGCGCGCCGCGCTGGCGGAGCGCCCCTTCGCCTCACTGGCGACGCTCAAGCACGCCTGCGCGCAAGTCGTCTCGAAGGCCACGCGGGAGCAGCAGCTGGCCCTGATCCGCGCCCACCCCGAGCTCGCGGGCAAGGCCATGGTGAGCAAGAGCCTCACCGCCGAATCCACCGGCGAGCAAAGCCGCGCCGGCCTCACCGACTGCACGCCCGCCGAATTCGAAACGCTGCAAAAGCTCAACGCCGACTACAACGCCAAGTTCGGCTTTCCCTTCATCCTCGCCGTGCGCGGGCCGCGCGGCACGGGTCTGACCCGCACGCAGATCATCGACACCTTCGCCCGTCGCCTGGCGAATCCGCCAGCCTTCGAACTGGCCGAATGCCTGCGCAACATCCACCGCATCGCCGAGATCCGCCTGCAGGACAAGTTCGGCGTGTCGCCTGTGTTGGGCGACCTGGTGTGGGACTGGCAGGAGGCCCTGTCCATCTACAGCGACCCGGGCTTCAAGGAAAAGGGCCAGCTCACGGTCACCTATCTCACCGACGCCCACATCCAGGCCGCCGGCTTCATCGCGCGCGAGATGCAGGCCTGCGGCTTTGACGAGATCAGCACCGACGCGGTGGGCAATGTGGTGGGTGTCTACCACGGGGCCTCGCGCGACGCGAAGCGGCTTTTGACTGGCTCGCACTACGACACCGTGCGCAATGGCGGCAAGTACGACGGACGCCTGGGCATCTTCACCCCGATGGCCTGCGTGCGCGAACTGGCGCGTGCCAAGCGCAGACTGCCCCTGGGCATCGAAGTGGTCGCCTTCGCAGAAGAAGAAGGCCAGCGTTACAAGGCCACCTTCCTGGGCTCGGGCGCCCTCACCGGCGCGTTCGACCCCGCGTGGCTGGACCAGAAGGACGCCAACGGCATCACCATGCGCGAGGCCATGCAGGCGGCCGGCCTGCCCGCCACGCTGGAAGCAATCCACGCCCTGCGCCGCGACCCGGCCCGCTACCTGGGCTTCGTCGAGGTGCACATCGAGCAGGGCCCGGTACTCAATGAAGTGGACGTCCCCCTGGGCATCGTCACGTCCATCAACGGCAGCGTGCGCTACCTCTGCGAGGTGAGCGGCATGGCCAGCCACGCTGGCACCACGCCCATGGATCGACGACGCGACGCGGCGGCCGCCGTGGCCGAACTCGTGCTGTACGTCGAGCGCCGCGCCGCGCAGGACGGCGACAGCGTCGGCACGGTGGGCATCCTGCAGGTGCCGGGCGGCTCCACCAACGTGGTGCCCGGGCGCTGCCAGTTCACCCTGGACCTGCGGGCCCCCACCGACGCCCAACGTGACGCCCTGGTGGCCGACGTGCTGCGCGAACTGCGCGCCATCTGCGAACGCCGCGGTGTGCAAGCCAGTACCGAGGAGACGATGCGCGCGGCCGCCGCGCCCAGCGCCCCCGTCTGGCAACACCACTGGGAGCGCGCGGTGCAGGCCCTGGGCGCGCCCCTGTTTCACCTGCCCAGTGGCGCCGGTCACGACGCCATGAAGCTGCATGAAATGATGCCGCAGGCCATGCTCTTTGTGCGCGGACTCAACTCGGGCATCAGCCACAACCCGCTGGAGAGCTCCACCAGCGACGACATCGACCTGGCCGTGCGCGCCTTCCAGCAGCTGCTGGCGCAATTGACGGAAGAACCGGCACAAGAAAAGACCTCATGACCGACTACGAAAAACTCGACGCCTGGATCGATGCGCACTTTGACCAAGAGGTTCGCTTCCTGCAGGAACTCGTGCGCGTGCCCACCGACACGCCGCCTGGCAACAACGCACCGCATGCGGATCGCACCGCGCAGCTACTGGCCGACTTCGGCTTCGAAGCCGAGAAGCACCCGGTGCCGGCCGACGAAGTGAAGGCCGCCGGCATGGAGTCGATCACCAACCTGATCGTGCGCCGCTATTACGCCCAGAACCGCACGCCCGAGGGTCGGCCCGCCACCGGTCGGGTCGTGGCACTCAATGCGCATGGCGACGTCGTGCCCCCCGGCGAGGGCTGGACGCATGACCCGTATGGTGGCGAGATCGTCGACGGACGCCTCTACGGGCGCGCCTCGGCCGTGAGCAAGAGCGATTTCGCCAGCTTCACTTTCGCGGTACGCGCGCTCGAGTCGCTGGGCTTGCCGCTACAGGGCGGCATTGAACTGCATTTCACCTATGACGAGGAATTCGGCGGCGAGCTCGGTCCTGGCTGGCTACTCAAAAAGGGGCTGACCCGCCCCGACCTCATGATCGCAGCCGGCTTCAGCTACGAGGTCGTCACTGCGCACAATGGTTGTCTGCAGATGGAAGTCACGGTCAACGGCCGCATGGCCCATGCGGCCATTCCCGACACTGGCATCGACGCGCTACAGGCGGCAGTGAAGATCCTGAATGCCCTGTACGCGCAAAACACCCTGTACAAGCAGATGACCTCGCAGGTGGCGGGCATCCAGCACCCCTACCTGAATGTCGGCCGCATTGAAGGCGGCACCAATACCAACGTGGTCCCCGGCAAGGTGGTGTTCAAGCTCGATCGCCGCATGATTCCGGAGGAGGATCCGGTGGCGGTGGAAGCCTCCATCCGCGAGGTCATCGCCCAGGCCGCCGCGCAGTGCTCGGGCGTGCAGGTGGACGTACGCCGCATCCTGCTGGCGCGCTCACTCAAGCCCTTGCCGGGTAACCGCCCTCTGGTCGAGGCGCTGCAGAAACACGGGCAGGCCGTCTTCGGCCAAGCCGTGCCCGCCATGGGCACGCCCCTGTACACCGACGTGCGTTTGTACGGCGAGGCTGGCATCCCCGGCGTCATCTATGGCGCGGGCCCGCGCACGGTACTCGAATCACATGCCAAGCGGGCCGACGAGCGGCTCGAGCTTGAAGATCTGCGCCGCGCCACCCGCGTGATCGCGCGCGCCCTGCGAGACCTGCTCGCCTGAGGCCGGCACGCCACGACCATGACTCAGCGCACCCGCCCCCGCCTGAACAGGTTCACGACGGCCAGAAGCACCACGGCCCCGGCCAGCGACACCAGGAAGGACCCGATGCTGATGCCTTCGTTGATCGAGCCGACGCCCACCATGGGCGAGATCACCCAACCGCCGATGAAGGCGCCGATGATCCCGACGATCACGTTCAACAGGATCCCCTGTTGCGCGTCGGTGCGCATGAAGAGGCTGGCGAGCCAGCCAACGACACCCCCGACGATGAGCCAGATCAAAAAGTTCATGACGACACTCCTTTGCGACCCGCGCACTATCGGCAGCGACCCTGCTGGCAGGCGTAGTCACCCGGACGCGTGCGCCGTGCGCGGCCCCCGCAGGGCAGCGTCGGACGGCCCCTACCGGCACACCACGAATCCTTTAGACCTCATCCCCTCAACCAAGGGTATGACCGGGAATCCGCTCAGAAAGCGGCACCCTTTTTGCATGTAACGTTCCGTTGATCAACACCCTCTCCCTGGAGTACCCCATGACCAAGCGCCTCTTTCTCAAGACCACCGCCGCACTCGCCCTGGCCGCCTCGTTCGGCACCGCTGGCGCGCAGGCCCTGACCCCCATCAAGTTCCAGCTCGATTGGCGCTTTGAGGGCCCCGCTGCCCTCTTCCTCACGCCGGTAGCCAAGGGCTACTTCAAGGACGCCAAGCTGGACGTGACGGTGGACGCTGGCAACGGCTCGGGCGGCGCGGTCACCCGCGTGGCCTCGGGCACCTACGACATCGGCTTTGCCGACATGGCGGCCCTGATGGAATTCCACGCCAACAACCCCGACGCGCCCAACAAGCCGGTGGCGATCATGGTCGTCTACAACAACACGCCCGCCTCGGTGATGGCGCTGAAGAAGACCGGCATCAAGACCCCCGCCGACCTGGCCGGCAAGAAATTGGGTGCTCCGGTGTTTGACGCCGGTCGCCGCGCCTTCCCGATCTTCGCGAAGGCCAACAACATCAACCTGTCCAGCGTGAACTGGACCGCCATGGACCCGCCGCTGCGCGAGACCATGCTGGCCCGCGGTGACGTGGACGCCATCACCGGCTTCACCTTCACCTCGCTCCTGAATTTGGAAGCCCGCGGCGTCAAGGCCGAGGATGTGACCGTGCTGCAGTACCCCGACTACGGCGTGAAGTTGTATGGCAACGTGATCATCGCCACACCCAAGATCCTCAAGGAGAACCCGGCGGCGGTGAAGGCCTTCCTGCAGGCCTTTACCAAGGGCGCCAAGGACGTGATCACCAACCCCGCCGCCGCCATCGAATACGTCAAGCAGCGTGACGGCATCATCAACACCGAGCTCGAGACCCGCCGTCTGAAGCTGGCGATCGACACCGTGATCAACAGCGCCGACGCGCGCGCCGAAGGCTTCGGCCAACTCAATCCGGGTCGCCTGTCGCTGATGGCCTCGCAAGTGTCGGACGCCTTCGGCACCAAGACCCGCGTGAACCCTGAGGCAGTCTGGAACGGTTCCTTCCTGCCCTCCAAGGCCGAACTGAACATCCTGCCCGTGCCCAAGGCCGCTGCGGCCCCCGCCAAGGCGGCTGCCTCTGCCAAGAAGTAAATGACGACGCCGCTCTTCGTCGACTTCCAGGACGTCTGGCTCGCCTACAACGAGGAACTCCTCGCCGAGAATCACTTCGCGGTCGAGGCCATCGACCTGAAGGTGCGCGAGGGCGAGTTCATTGCCATCGTCGGGCCTTCGGGCTGCGGCAAGTCCACCTTCATGAAGCTGGCCACCGGCCTGCGCATGCCCTCGCGCGGATCCATCCGCATCGGGGGTGCGCCGGTCACCGGGCCACTGAAGATCTCGGGCATGGCCTTCCAGGCGCCGTCGCTGCTGCCTTGGCGCACGACAGTGGACAACGTGCTGCTGCCCCTGGAGATCGTGGAGCCTTACCGCTCCCACTTCAAGCAAAAGCGCCCCGAGTACGAAGAGCGCGCCCGCGCCCTCCTGCGCAAGGTGGGCCTGGGTGGCTATGAGGACAAGTTCCCCTGGCAGCTCTCAGGCGGTATGCAGCAGCGCGCGAGCATCTGCCGCGCCCTGATCCACGAGCCCAAGATGCTGCTGCTGGACGAGCCCTTCGGCGCGCTCGATGCCTTCACCCGCGAAGAGCTGTGGTGCATCTTGCGAGACCTCTGGACCGAACAGCGGTTCAACGTGATCCTGGTCACGCACGACCTGCGAGAGTCGGTCTTCCTGGCCGACACGGTATACGTCATGAGCAAGAGCCCAGGTCGCTTCGTGGTGCGCAAGGAGATTGACCTGCCGCGTCCGCGCGACCTGGAGATCACCTACACCAAGGAATTCACCGACATCGTCCATGACCTGCGTGGACATATCGGCGCCATGCGCAAGCAGGGTGCGGAGGTGGCGCAATGAACAACGCATCGAAGAAGCGACTAGAGGGCTGGTCGCCCTGGGTCCTGCTCGTCGCCACCATCGCGCTGTGGCAGATCCTGTGTTCGGCCTTCAACGTCTCCGAATTCGTCTTCCCCAGCCCCTCGCGGATCTGGGCGCAGATGGTGGAGTTTCGCGGCGTCATCGCCGGCCATGCCTGGCGCACCTTCTGGGTCACGATGGCGGGCTTTGGCATTGCCATCGTAGTGGGCGTGCTGCTCGGCTTCCTCATTGGCAGCTCGCGCCTGGCCTATGCGGCGGTGTATCCGCTGATGACGGCCTTCAACGCCCTGCCCAAGGCAGCCTTCGTGCCGATCCTGGTGGTGTGGTTTGGCATCGGCATCGGCCCAGCCATCCTCACCGCCTTCCTGATCTCCTTCTTCCCGATCATGGTGAACATCGCCACCGGCCTGGCCACGCTCGAACCCGAGCTGGAGGACGTGCTGCGGGTGCTGGGCGCCAAGCGCTGGGACGTGCTGGTGAAAGTGGGCCTGCCCCGCTCCATGCCCTACTTCTATGGCTCGCTGAAGGTGGCGATCACGCTGGCCTTCGTCGGCACCACGGTGTCCGAAATGACCGCCGCCAACGAAGGCATTGGCTACCTGCTGATCTCGGCGGGCTCCGCCATGCAGATGGGTCTGGCCTTTGCTGGCCTGGTGGTGGTGGGAGCGATGGCCATGGTGATGTACGAGCTTTTCAGCTACATCGAGAAGCACACCACCGCCTGGGCCCACCGCGGCTCGCAGAACCACTGACAGGCCCGCACGGCGATGGCTTGGCACGCGCACCTGGCGCTGCACTATGAGCGCCAGGGCGCGCGCACCGTCGCCCGGCATCGCCACGAAGGGCCGCTGCGCATCCTGCAAAGCCTTTACCCCGAGGGCGACACCATCTGCCACAACGTGCTGGTGCACCCGCCCAGCGGCCTGGTGGGCGGCGACGTGCTGGACATCGACATCCGGCTGGACGCCGGCACGCACGGCCTTGTCACCACACCGGGCGCCACGCGCTTTTACCGCTCTGAGGGGGAGACCGCCGTGCAACGCACTCGCGTGCAGGTGGCCACGGGCGCGCGCCTGGAATGGCTGCCGATGGAAGCCCTGTGTTTCAGCGGATGCCGCGCCGAGAACCGTCTCACCTTCGCCCTCGAACCCGATGCGCAGGTCCTGGGCTGGGACGTGACCGCGCTGGGTCTGCCCGAAGCCAACCAGCCATTTGAAGCGGGCAGCCTGCTGCAGCATCTGGAGGTGCAAGGCGGCTGGCTCGAGCGCGGGCACATCGCGGCCAGCGATGCACGCCTGATGGACGGCCCACTGGGCCTGGCGGGCCAACGCTGCGTGGCCACTCTCTTCTTCACCTCGGGTAGCCCGATCGAAGCGGCACAGCGTGAGCGCGCGCTGGAACTCGCGCGCGAGATCATCGAGGCCCATCCCCTACGCCCTCAGGCTGGGGCCACTGCGCCGGATCCCTCGGTGCTGGTGGTGCGCGTGCTGGCGCCTGTGGTCGAACCGGCGATGCAACTGCTCAAGGCCGTGCGCGGCGCCTGGCGCACTGCCCTGTGGGACCTGGCGCCCAACCCGCCACGCACCTGGGCGCTCTGAGCCCGGGCGACGCGCCCGCCGCCCGCGTCCTACACCACACGCGGGCCCCTTCCGCCCTCCACACGCAGCGCTCTCTGGCGGACGGCAGCAGGTGCCGCCTGAAGACTGCCGTGCATCACTTTCCTCCCTGGGAGACCGCGATGCACCGATACCCCACTCTGCCCGCTGCGAAGCGGATCCTGGCCGCTTGCCTGCTGACCCTGTCCTCGCTCGCGCTGGCCCAGACTGTCGGGGGCACCACTGCCTCCGAGGGCGAGGCCGGCATGGACAACTCAGGCGACTACCAGAAGGAGATGCAGGCCTGCCGCGAGGGCCACACCGGCCAGGACCGCGCCACCTGCATGCACGAGGCTCGTCAAGCCCGCAAGGCCAAGCGACGCGGCGCGCTGCAGACGCCCAGCGCCCAGGCCCAAGAGGCAAACGCCATGGCGCGCTGCGAGGGCATGAACCAAGCGGACATGGCCGCCTGCCGGGCGCGGATGATGGGCTACGGGCAGACCAGCGGCAGCGTCGCGGGCGGCGGCGTACTGCGCGAGCTCGAGGTGGTGGAGATGGAGGCCGGCCAGGAGTCGGTCAATGTGGCGCCCAAGGGTGATGCGCCGGTGCTGGTGGTGCCGGCGCCCAAACAGCCGTGACCCGCGGCGAGAAAGCCGCCCGATAGCCCCTAGATCGCCACGAGTTGCCGAATGCCCTTGACCTTCATCTCGCTGCCCGGTCCGCGGGCGATCACCTCACCACGCTCCATCACCAGATAGCTGTCGGCCAGTTCTTCGGCGAAGTCGTAGTACTGCTCCACGAGCAGCACCGCGACCCGTTGGCCATTGAGGCCCTCGGAGGCCAGCATGCGGATCACACGGCCGATGTCCTTGATGATGGACGGCTGGATGCCCTCGGTCGGTTCGTCCAGGATGATCAACTGGGGCTGCGCCGCCAGCGCACGGGCGATCGCCAGCTGCTGCTGTTGCCCGCCCGAAAGATCCCCCCCACGCCGGTGCAGCATCTGTTTGAGCACCGGGAAAAGTTCAAACAGCTGCGGCGGAATGGGTGTCGACGCCGGCTTGTAGGCCAGGCCCATGCGCAGGTTGTCTTCGACCGTGAGCCGCGCAAAGATCTCGCGCCCCTGTGGCACGAATCCGATGCCGGCGCGCGCGCGTTGGTAGGGCGTGGCGCCGGTGATCGCCTGGCCGTTGAATTCGATCGCGCCCGACTTGATCGGAACCAGCCCCATCAGGGATTTGAGCAGCGTGGTCTTGCCCACGCCGTTGCGGCCCAAGAGAACGGTGACCTGACCGGGCGCCACGTCCAGGCTCACATCACGCAGGATGTGCGAGCCGCCGTAGTACTGGTGAATATTCTTGACGGAGAGCATGGCGGTCATCGTCCCAGGTACACCTCGATCACGCGCTCGTCGTTTTGCACCTGGTCCAGCGTGCCCTGGGCCAGCACCGCGCCATCACACAGCACGGTCACGATCTCGGAGATGGTGCGGATAAAGCTCATATCGTGTTCCACCACCATGAGCGAATGCTTGCCCTTGAGGGACAGGAACAATTGCGCGGTGCGCTCGGTTTCTTCGTCGGTCATGCCGGCCACGGGTTCGTCCAGCAGCAGCAGCTTGGGGTCTTGCATCAGCAGCATGCCGATCTCCAGCCACTGCTTCTGGCCGTGACTCAAGTTGCCGGCCAGGCGATGCACGCTGTCGGCCAGGTGGATGGTGTCCAGCACCTCGGCCAGGCGGTCGGCCTGGGCCGAGTCCAGGCGGAAAAACATCGAGGCCTTGACGCCCTTGTTGGTCTTGAGGGCCAGCTCCAGGTTTTCAAATACGGTGAGCTGCTCGAACACCGTGGGCTTCTGGAACTTGCGGCCGATGCCCATTTGCGCGATCTGGGGTTCGGTGTAGCGAAGCAAGTCGATCGTGCTGCCAAAGAACACCGTGCCCGAGTCGGGCCGGGTCTTGCCGGTGATGATGTCCATCATCGTGGTCTTGCCCGCGCCGTTGGGTCCGATGATGCAACGCAGCTCGCCGGGCGCGATGTCCAGCGACAGCTGGTTGATCGCCTTGAAGCCGTCAAAACTCACGCTCACATCTTCCAGGTACAGGATGCGGCCATGCGTCACATCCACCTCGCCCGGCGTAGCCAGGCGTGAGAAGGCGGCACTGCGCCCGCCCGAGCTGCCGGCTTGGGCTTCTTTTTCCTGGCGCGCTTCGATGCGGCGCGCGCCCTGCTCCATCAGATCGGGCGTCATGCCTTCCCTCCGATCTTGCGCAACCAGCCGACGATGCCTTGCGGCAGGAACAGCGTGACGGCGATGAACAAGGCCCCCAGCACATACAGCCAGAACTCGGGCGCGACCACGGTCAGCCAGCTCTTGGCGCCATTGACCAGGAAGGCGCCCACGATGGGGCCGATCAGGGTGGCGCGTCCGCCCACGGCGGCCCAGATCGCGATCTCGATGGAGTTGGCCGGACTCATCTCGCCCGGGTTGATGATGCCCACCTGCGGCACATAGAGGGCGCCAGCCACGCCGCACATCATGGCGGAGATCACCCAGATGGTGAGCTTGTAGCCGATCGGCGAATAGCCCGAGAACATCACGCGCGACTCGGCATCGCGGATCGCCTGCAGCACCCGGCCGAACTTGGCGTTGACCAGCCAACGCGCAAACAGGAAGAACCCCAGCAGGGTGACCCCGGTCAGCACGAACAACGTCATGCGCATGCTCGGTGTGGCCAGGGGCACGCCCAGGATGCGCTTGAAATCGGTGAAGCCGTTGTTGCCGCCAAAGCCGGTTTCATTCCGGAAGAACAGCAGCATGGCCGCAAAGGTCATGGCCTGCGTGATGATCGAGAAATACACGCCCTTGATCCGCGAGCGGAAGGCAAAGAAACCGAACACAAAGGCCACCAGCCCCGGCACGGCCACCACGAGCACCAGGGTGGCCAGGAAGCTGTCGCTGAACGTCCAGTGCCAGGGCAGCTCTTTCCAGTCCAGGAACACCATGAAATCCGGCAGATCGCTCTTGTAGTTGCCGTCACGTCCGATCTGTCGCATCAGGTACATGCCCATGGCATAGCCGCCCAGCGCGAAGAACAAGCCGTGGCCCAGCGACAAGATGCCGGTGTAGCCCCAGATCAAATCCATAGCCAGAGCGCAGATCGCGTAGCACATGATCTTGCCGACCAGCGACACCGCGTAGTCGCTTAAATGAAAGACGCTGCCTTCGGGCACCAGCAAGTTCAAGATCGGCGCGACGGCGCACACCACGATCAGGGCGACCAAAAAGGCGGCCCAGCCCGTGCGTGTCAAGAGGGGAGCGCGTTCGGGGGTCATGCTTCTGCGCTCCGGCCTTTGATCGCGAACAGGCCTTGCGGGCGTTTCTGAATGAACACGATGATCAAGACCAGCACCGCGATCTTGGCCAGTACCGCGCCGGCCCAGCCCTCCAGGAACTTATTCAAGACGCCCAGGCCCAGAGCGGCGTACACGGTGCCCGCCAGCTGGCCCACGCCACCGAGCACGACGACCATGAACGAGTCGACGATATAGCTCTGGCCCAAATCCGGCCCCACGTTGCCAATCTGGCTCAAGGCGCAACCGGCCAGGCCGGCGATGCCCGATCCAAGTGCAAAGGCGTAGGTGTCGACACGGGCCGTGTTCACCCCCATGCACGAGGCAATCGGGCGGTTCTGCGTGACGCCACGCACGAACAAGCCCAGGCGCGTGCGCGCAATCAGCCAGGCCATGCCCGCCAACACCGCAAACGCGAAGCCGACGATCACGATGCGGTTCCAGGGCAGCTGCAGGTTCCCCAGAACCGCCACACCGCCACTCATCCAGCTCGGGTTTTCGACGCTCACGTTCTGCGCGCCAAACACGGTGCGTACCAGTTGCATCAGCATCAGGCTGATACCCCAGGTGGCCAGCAGTGTCTCCAGCGGACGGCCATACAGAAAGCGAATCACGCTGCGCTCGAGGATGGCCCCCATCAAGGCCGACGCCGCGAAGGCCACCGGCACGGCAGCCACCAGGTACCAGTCGAAGGCACCGGGCAGGTACTGGCGAAACACGCCTTGCACCACGAAGGTGGCATAGGCGCCGATCATCATCAGCTCGCCGTGGGCCATATTGATCACGCCCATGAGGCCGTAGGTGATGGCCAGGCCCAGGGCCACCAGCAAGAGGATGGAGCCCAGGCTCAGACCCGAGAACACCTGACCCGCGCGGTCGCCCCAGGCGAGAGCGGCCTCGACTTGGCGCAAGGCGATCTCGATCGCAGACCGCGCGGCGGAGTCCTGCTCGTCGCGCAGCGCTTGGGCCAGCAGCGTTTTGGTGGCGGCCTGGCCACTACTGGCCAGCACCCGCGCCGCTTCGGCGCGCAGCTTGGGATCGGGGCTGGAGATCAGCACCGCGGCGCGGGCCAGGGCCAGTTGGGCCTGGATCGCGGGATTCTTTTCTGATTGCAGCGCCTTCTCGATCAGCGGCAGACGCGCCGCATCCGGCTCGGCGGCCAGCGCCTTGACCGCCGCGGCGCGAAGTTTGTCGTCGGGTGAAAAAAGGCGGATCGCACCCAGTGCGGTATCGATCTCGCCGCGCATGCGGTTGTTGCTCACCACATCTTCAGCATCGGCCGGCACATCGGCAGGCGAACCCGACACCGGATCGGTCCCCTTGCCATCCCGCACGATGAAGACCTTGCCACCGGCCGTCTTCACCGCGTCATCCGCCAGCGCCTGCAAAAAGGCCGCCGTCTTGTCGTCGGCGGTGATCACCGCCTTGTTCAAAGCCTCAATTCGCGCATCGGCCTCACCGATCGCAATGGCCTGCGCCTCAGCCTCCGTCAGCGCATAAGACGACGCCGAGAAAAAAAGCGCCAGGAGCAAACCAAAGATTCGAAGCATGAAAAAAAATGAGAGTCAAAAAAATGCGCGCCAGTGGCGCGCCGCGCCGGGCCGCCCCAAGCGGCCGCGCCGCCCCCTTTGGGGGGAGGCGGCGAAGCCGCTTCGGGGGGAAGGTCGTCAGACCTTGCTCTTACCCTCCGGCTCGTCCTTCTTCTTGTCGTTGCCTTCGATGAAGGGCGACCAGGGCTTGGCTTTGACCGGGCCGGGGGTCTTCCAGACGATGTTGAACTGACCATCGGCCTTGACTTCGCCGATGA
>JBEAZV010000039.1:0-46605 GCA_041159245.1 Pseudomonadota bacterium | reverse complement strand
GCTTCAGCGATGCCGACCAGGAAACGGTGTTCGACACCAGCAACACCTTCTTTGGCAAGAACACCATGTCGCTGCGCGAGCTGCTCAACGCGCTGCGCGAGACCTACTGCGGCACCCTGGGCGCCGAGTACATGTTCATCTCCGACCAGGCGCAAAAGCGCTGGTGGCAGCAAAAGCTCGAGTCGATTCGCAGCAAGCCCAACTTCCTGGCCGAGCGCAAAAAACACATCCTCGATCGCCTGACCGCGGCCGAGGGCCTCGAGCGCTACCTTCACACCAAATACGTCGGCCAAAAGCGCTTCTCGCTCGAAGGCGGTGAGAGCTTCATCGCCGCGATGGACGAACTCATTCAGCTCGCTGGCGAAAAGGGCGTGCAGGAAATCGTGATCGGCATGGCCCACCGTGGTCGCCTGAACGTGCTGGTGAACACCCTGGGCAAGATGCCCGGTGACCTGTTCGCCGAGTTCGACCACACCGCCCCCGAAGAACTCCCGGCGGGTGACGTGAAATACCACCAAGGCTTCAGCTCCGACGTCACCACCCGCGGTGGCCCGGTGCACCTGGCACTGGCCTTCAACCCCTCGCACCTGGAGATCGTCAACCCGGTGGTCGAGGGCAGCGTGCGCTCCCGCATGGACCGCCGTGGCGACCCGCAAGGCCGCCAGGTGCTGCCCGTGCTGGTGCACGGCGATGCGGCCTTCGCGGGCCAGGGCGTCAACCAGGAAACCCTGGCGCTGGCGGCCACCCGCGGCTACAGCACGGGCGGCACGGTGCACCTGATCATCAACAACCAGATCGGCTTTACCACCTCCGACCCGCGCGATCTGCGCTCCACTCTGTATTGCACCGACATCGTCAAGGGCGTCGAGTCGCCCGTGCTGCACGTCAACGGCGACGATCCCGAGGCCGTGGTGCTGGCCACGCAGCTGGCCCTCGAATACCGCATGGAGTTCGCCAAGGACGTGGTGGTCGACATCGTGTGCTTTCGCAAGCTGGGCCATAACGAGCAGGACACCCCGTCCCTCACCCAGCCCCTGATGTACAAGAAGATCGCGGCCCACCCGGGTACCCGCAAGCTCTATGGCGACAAGCTCGCCACTCAGGGCGTGCTGCCGCCCGATGGCCCCGACGCGATGGTCAAGAGCTATCGCGCCGCCATGGACGCCGGCAAACACACCGTCGATCCGGTGCTGACCAATTTCAAGAGTAAGTTCGTGGTCGACTGGTCGCCCTTCCTCGGCAAGAAGTGGACCGACGCTGCCGACACCGCGCTGCCCTTGGCCGAGTGGAAGCGTCTGGCCGAGCGCATCACCACGGTGCCGGCCAACATCACGCCGCACCAGCTCGTGAAGAAGGTGCTGGACGACCGCGCCGCCATGGGCCGTGGCGAGATCAACGTCGACTGGGGCATGGGCGAGCACATGGCCTTCGCCTCGCTGGTCGCCTCGGGCTTCCCGGTGCGCCTCTCGGGCGAGGACTCGGGCCGCGGCACCTTTACCCACCGTCATTCCGTCATTCACGACCAGAACCGCGAGAAGTGGGACGTCGGCACCTACGTGCCGCTGGAAAACGTGGCCGACAACCAGGCCCCGTTCGTCGTGATCGACTCCATCCTGTCCGAAGAGGCGGTGATGGCCTTCGAATACGGCTACGCCTCGAACGACCCCAACACGCTGGTGATCTGGGAAGCCCAGTTTGGCGACTTTGCCAACGGCGCGCAGGTCGTGATCGACCAGTTCATTGCCTCCGGCGAAGTCAAATGGGGCCGCGTCAACGGCATCACCCTGATGCTGCCGCACGGCTACGAGGGCCAGGGCCCCGAGCACAGCTCGGCGCGCGTCGAGCGTTTCATGCAGCTGGCGGCTGATACCAACATGCAGATCGTGCAGCCCACCACGGCCAGCCAGATCTTCCATGTGCTGCGTCGCCAGATGGTGCGCCCCCTGCGCAAGCCGCTGGTGATCTTCACGCCCAAGTCCCTGCTGCGGAACAAGGATGCGACCTCGCCGCTGTCCGAGTTCACCAAGGGCACTTTCCAGACCGTGATCCCCGAGTCCAAGGACCTCAAGGCGGACAAGGTCAAGCGCGTGATCGCCTGCTCGGGCAAGGTCTATTACGACCTGGCCAAGAAGCGCGAAGAAAAGGGCGCCGACGACGTGGCCATCATTCGCGTCGAACAGCTTTACCCCTTCCCGCACAAGGCCTTCGCCGCCGAGCTGAAGAAGTATCCGAACGCCACCGACATCGTGTGGTGCCAGGACGAGCCCCAGAACCAGGGCGCGTGGTTCTTCATCCAGCACAACATCCACGAGAACATGCTCGAGGGCCAGAAGCTCGGGTATGCAGGCCGTGCCGCCTCCGCCTCGCCGGCGGTGGGCTACTCGCACCTGCATCAGGAGCAGCAAAAAGCCCTGGTGGATGCTGCCTTCGCCAAGCTCAAGGGCTTTGTCCTGACCAAGTGAAACCCGCGCGGCGCGGCCCGAGAGGGGGCCGTGCCGCCCCCGCACGCCCGGTGAGGATGCCGGGCGGCGGGCTAGAACAACGCATCGAGGAATACAGAAAATGGCTATCGTTGAAGTGAAAGTTCCGCAACTGTCCGAGTCCGTTGCGGAAGCGACCCTGCTGCAGTGGAAGAAGAAGCCCGGTGAAGCCGTGGCTCAGGACGAGATCCTGATTGAGATCGAGACCGACAAGGTGGTGATGGAAGTGCCCGCGCCCAGCGCCGGCGTGCTTGCCGAGGTCCTGGTGGGTGATGGTGGCACCGTGGTGGCCGACCAACTGATTGCAAAGATCGACACCGACGGCAAGACGGGTGCTACCTCCACTGCGGCCGCCCCGGCCGCAGCGCCAGCAGCCGCACCTGCGCCCGCTACCGTCGCCGCAGGCGGCGCCAAGGCCGGCGTGGCCATGCCCGCCGCCGCCAAACTCATGGCCGACAACAACCTCTCCCCCGGCTCTGTCTCCGGCACCGGCAAAGACGGTCGTGTAACCAAGGGGGATGTGCTCGGTGCTGTCGCCGGTGGCGGCAAGGTGGCGCCTTCGGTCCCTGTCGCTGTGGCGCCCAAGGCCTCGCTGCCCCAGGTGGCCGCACCCGCCGGTCTGGACCTGGGCAACCGCCCCGAGCAGCGCGTGCCCATGAGCCGCCTGCGCGCCCGCGTTGCCGAGCGTCTGCTGCAGTCGCAGGCCACCAACGCCATCCTGACCACGTTCAACGAAGTGAACATGGCCCCGGTCATGGAAATGCGCAAACGCTTCCAGGACAAGTTCGAGAAGGAGCACGGCGTCAAGATCGGCTTCATGTCCTTCTTCGTGAAGGCTGCCGTGCACGCCCTCAAGAAGTACCCGGTACTCAACGCCTCGGTCGATGGCAACGACATCGTCTACCACGGCTACTTCGATATCGGCATCGCGGTGGGCTCCCCGCGCGGCCTGGTGGTGCCGATCCTGCGCAACGCCGACCAGATGTCCTTTGCCGACATCGAGAAGAAGATCGCCGAGTTCGGTGCCAAGGCCCGTGACGGCAAGCTGGGCATCGAGGAGATGACGGGCGGCACCTTCTCTATCTCCAACGGCGGCGTGTTCGGCTCGATGCTGTCCACCCCCATCATCAACCCGCCGCAGTCGGCCATCCTGGGCGTACACGCCACCAAGGATCGCGCCGTCGTCGAGAACGGTCAGGTGGTGGTGCGCCCGATCAACTACCTGGCCATGTCCTACGACCACCGCATCATCGACGGCCGCGAGGCGGTCCTGGGGCTGGTGGCGATGAAAGAGGCGCTCGAGGATCCCGCCCGTCTCCTGTTCGACATTTGACCACCCCCGAAGCGGCGTTGCCGCTTCCCCCTCAAGGGGGCGCAGCCAGCGGCCCGGCATAGCCGGTTCCGCGGCTGCCACTGGAAAAGACAAGGATTTCTATGAGCAACAAACAATTCGACGTCATCGTCATCGGCGGTGGCCCCGGTGGCTACATCGCGGCCATCCGCGCGGCCCAGCTGGGCATGAACGTGGCCTGCATCGACGAATGGAAGAACGCCCAGGGCGGCCCCGCCCCGGGTGGCACCTGCACCAACGTGGGTTGCATTCCCTCCAAGGCGCTGCTGCAGTCGTCCGAGCACTTTGACCACGCCAACCACCACTTCGCAGACCACGGCATCACGGCCAAGGACGTCAAGATGGACGTCGCGAAGATGCTGGCGCGCAAGGACACCGTCATCAAGCAAAACAACGACGGCATCCTGTATCTGCTCAAGAAAAACAAGGTGAGCTTCTTCCACGGCCGCGGCTCGTTTGCCAAGGCCGTTGATGGCGGCTACGAGATTCAAGTGGCGGGCGCCGCGAATGAAGCCTTGATTGGCAAACAGATCATCGTGGCCACGGGCTCCAACGCCCGTGCGCTGCCCGGCGTCCCCTTCGACGAGAAGAACGTGCTGTCCAACGACGGCGCGCTGCGCATCGGCGCCGTGCCCAAGAAGCTGGTCTTGATCGGCTCTGGCGTGATCGGCCTGGAGATGGGCTCGGTGTGGCGCCGCCTAGGCGCGGACGTCACCATCCTCGAGGGGCTGCCCACCTTCCTCGGCGCAGTCGACGAGCAGATCGCGAAAGAAGCCAAAAAGGCTTTTGACAAGCAGGGCCTGAAGATCGAGCTGGGCGTGAAGGTTGGCGAGATCAAGAACGGCGCCAAGGGCGTGAGCGTGGCCTACACCAACGCCAAGGGCGAGGCCCAGTCGATCGACGCTGACAAGCTGATTGTTTCCATCGGCCGCGTGCCCAACACCATCGGCCTCAACGCCGAGGCCGTAGGCCTGAAGCTCGACGAGCGTGGCGCCATCGTGGTCGACGGCGACTGCCGCACCAGTGTGCCCGGCGTGTGGGCGGTGGGCGACGTGGTGCGCGGCCCGATGCTGGCGCACAAGGCGGAAGAAGAGGGCGTGGCAGTGGCCGAGCGCATCGCCGGCCAACATGGCCATGTCAACTTCAACACCATCCCCTGGGTGATCTACACCAGCCCCGAGATCGCGTGGGTGGGCCGCACCGAGCAGCAGCTCAAGGCCGATGGCGTGAAGTACAAGACCGGCACCTTCCCCTTCCTGGCCAACGGCCGTGCCCGCGCCTTGGGTGACACCACTGGCATGGTCAAGTTCCTGGCCGATGCCGCCACCGACGAGATCCTGGGCGTGCACATCGTGGGTCCCATGGCCTCCGAGCTCATTGCCGAGGCCGTCGTTGCCATGGAGTTCCGCGCCTCCAGCGAGGACATCGCCCGTATCTGCCATGCGCACCCGTCGCTGTCCGAGGCGACCAAGGAAGCCGCACTGGCCGTCGACAAGCGCACGCTGAACTTCTGAGCGCCTGATGTCTGGACCGAGCCAGGGCGGCCTGCCGGTTCGCCAGGCCTACGAAGCCGAACTCGCTGCGAGGGGTTACACGAGTGATCCCGCGCAGCTTCGCGCCGTCGACGCCCTGGATCGCTGTGCGGGCGAGTGGGCGCAGTACAAGGACAAGCGCTCCAACGCGATCAAGAAACTAATCCACCACCCCGATATCCCGCGGGGGGTCTACATGTACGGCGGTGTGGGGCGCGGCAAGAGCTTCCTGATGGACTGCTTCTTTAACGCGGTGCCCTTGCGCCGCAAGACGCGCCTGCATTTTCACGAGTTCATGCGAGAGGTACACCGCGAGCTCGCGCAGATGCAGGGCACGGTGAACCCGCTGGACGTCCTGGGTGAACGCATCGCTGAGCGCTACAAGCTGATCTGCTTTGACGAGTTCCATGTCGCTGACATCACCGACGCCATGATCCTGCACCGGCTGTTGCAGTCGATGTTCGCGCACGGTGTCGGCTTTGTCACCACGTCCAACTTCAAGCCCGACGACCTCTACCCCGACGGCCTGCACCGGGATCGGATCTTGCCCGCGATCGAGCTTCTGAATTCGAAGCTGGAGGTGATCAACGTGGACAACGGCACCGATTACCGCCGCCGCACGCTGGAGCGGGTGAAGCTCTATCACACCCCGCTGGGCCCCGATGCAGACTCCGAGATGGATGCCGCCTTCAGCGCCCTGGCCGAATGCCAGGACGAGGCGCCAGTCCTCACGATCGAGCACCGCGAGATCCGCGCCCGCCGCAAGGCTGGTGGTGTGGTGTGGTTCGATTTCCGCGCCTTGTGCGGCGGCCCGCGCTCGCAGAACGACTACCTCGAGATCGCCTCGCAGTTCCACACGGTGCTTCTGAGCGACGTGCCGCAGATGTCGGTGAACATGGCCTCCGAGGCGCGCCGCTTCACCTGGCTGGTCGATGTGCTGTACGACCGTCGGGTCAAGTTGATCCTGTCGGCAAGCGTTGCGCCCGAGGCGCTCTACATCGAAGGTCCGCTCTCGCACGAGTTTCCGCGCACCGTGTCGCGCCTGAACGAAATGCAATCGGCCGAATTCATGGCCCAAGAGCGGCGGGTGGTCGACACCCGTTTGACCGTCTGATGCGTTCGCTGGGTTTCAGAGCACCGTTCGCAGGGCTCGCGCTGGCGCTGGCCGTGAACGTTCACGCGCAGGATTCCGTTTCCGCTCCCGCGCCCTCGGCCCCTTCCGCCCCTTTAGCTTCAAGCCCCGCTTCCGCTGGTCGCTGGGTAGGCGGTCTGGACTTTCGTGCCGAGAAGGCCCGCATCGACCGCGAGCGGGCTAGCGCCAAGGCGCGCCAGGTCGAGGAAGAGGCGGAGTGCCGCAAGCGCTTTGCTGTGACCGATTGTCTGGACCGTACGCGGCGCAAGTGGCAGCCGGTGCTGGCCGACCTACGCCGACAGGAGATCGCGCTCAACGACGCTGATCGCAAGCAGCGCGGCGCCGAGCAGCAAGGTCAGCTCGATGAAAAGGTCTCGCCCCAGGCACAAGAGGAGGCCGAGCAGCGCCGTGCCCAAGCCCTGGCCGACTACGAGGCGCGCCAGGCTCGGGCCGCGGCGAAAGCCAGTGGCCCAGCCCCCGGCGGAAAGCCGCGCGACCCGCAGGCTGGCGCCGAACGCAGCGGCCCTGCTGTCACCTCCGAGGAGGCGCAGGCCAACGCGCAGGCACACGCCCGCCGCGTACAAGAGGCACAAGAGCGCAAGGAGCGCGCGCTCAAGCGGCAGGCCGAACGGGCCAAGCCCGCGGCCTCGGCCCTGCCGGTTCCGCAATGAGGCGCGCGGGTATCATCCCGCTGCCCCTCGCCGGGCGAGCCTGCCCCTGCACACCTTGGACTCCAATCTGCACTCCCCCGCGCGCCGTCTGATCGAGCTGCGCATGGAACATGCCGACCTGAACGCCCTCATCGATGGTGCCGCCGCCCAGGTGCCGCAGGACGAACTCATGCTGCGCCGGCTCAAGAAACGGCGGCTGGCCCTGCGTGACCAGATCGCGCGGCTCGAACAGCTCCTCGAACCCCAAGAGCCCGCATGAACGGCGGGAGCAGGGGCAGGGCCTGAGATGACGCTCCAAGCCAACGTACGCGAGGCCTTTGCGCCCGGCGGCGCCTTGGCGCGCGCCGCCGACCACTTCCTCCCGCGCCACGGCCAGACTGAAATGGCACTGGCCGTGGCCCGCACCATCGAGTCGGGTGGTGCTCTGGTGGTCGAGGCCGGCACTGGCGTTGGCAAGACCTTTTCCTATCTCGTGCCCGCCTTGCTCAGTGGTGAGCGCGTCCTGCTCTCCACCGCGACCAAGACGCTGCAGGACCAGCTCTATGGGCGTGACCTGCCGCGTCTGGTGCAGGCGCTGGGGCTGCCGGTGCGAACGGCTTTGCTCAAAGGGCGTGGCAGCTACCTGTGCACGCACCGCATGGAGCTGGCCCGGCAAGACGCGATGCTGCCGGACCGCTTTGCGGTCCTGACTCTGGCCAAGGTGGAGACCTGGTCGCGCGGGACGACCACCGGGGATCTGTCTGAAATGCCTGGGCTGGACGACCGCTCTCCCGTCATTCCCCTGGTCACGTCCACCCGGGAGAACTGCCTGGGGTCGCAGTGCCCGCGGTTTCGCGGCTGCCACGTGAACAATGCGCGTCGCGAGGCGCTGGCGGCGGATGTGGTCGTGGTGAATCATCACCTGTTCTTCGCCGACCTGTCGGTGCGCGAATCTGGCATGGCCGAACTGCTGCCCTCGGTGCGTGTGGCGATCTTCGACGAGGCCCATCAGCTCAATGAGATCGGCGTGCAATTCCTGGGCACCCAGCTTGCGACTGGCCAATTGATCGACTTCTGCCGCGACACCTTGGGCGCGGGCCTGCAGCTTGCGCGCGGCCTCGTCGACTGGCAGCAGGTGGCCGCGCGTGTCGAGCGTGCCGCGCGCGATTTGCGTCTGGCCGCGGGCAGCGGCGGCGCGCGCCTGTCGTGGCTGGGGGACGCGCCCGGCGAGGCCGATCCGCACACCTGGCGCGAGGCGCTGCAGGCCGTGGTCGAGGCCTGTGACCTGGCCACGGAGGCTCTGGACACCGTCAGCGAGATCGCGCCCGACTTCGTGCGCCTGCAGGAACGCGCCCGTATCCTGGCGCAGCGAGCCCAGCGCTTTTTGCAGCCCTGCGAGCCCGGCGCGGTGCGATGGGCCGACGCGGGCCAGCAGCTGCGGCTGACGCAGTCCCCCTTGGACATCGCGCAAGCGGTGCGCACGCGACTGCTCAAGGTCGAGCCGGTCGCGGAGGCGCCTGATGTGCCATCCGAGGACGAAGCCCCGTCTCACCGCAGCTGGGTCTTCACCTCCGCCACCTTGGGCGATGACGACCGCCTCTCCTGGTTCACCGAACCTTGCGGTCTCTCGGACGCCCAGGTGCTACGAGTGGACAGTCCCTTCGACTACGCGCACCAGGCCGCTCTGTACGTGCCCCCCGGTTTTCCCAAACCCAGTGAGCCGACCCATGGCCCGAAGGTGGCCGAACTCGCGGCCCAGGGCGCTGCCCGTCTGGGCGGACGTACCCTGGTGCTCACCACCACCTTGCGGGCTTTGCGGACCATCGGCGAGGCCCTTCAGACCCGCTTCCAGAGCAGTACCGAGGTCGAGGTGCTGGTGCAGGGCCAGTGGCCCAAGCGTCGGCTGATCGAACGGTTTCGGGAGGGTGCGCAGGGCGGCGGGCCCGGTTGTCTGCTGGTGGCTTCGGCCTCGTTTTGGGAGGGCGTGGACCTGCCCGGTGACGCCCTGCAGCTGGTGGTGATCGACAAGTTGCCGTTTCCGCCGCCGGGGGATCCGCTGGTACAGGCCCGCTCGCAGCGGCTGCAGTCCCAGGGCCGCAATGCCTTCAATGACTATCACCTGCCCGAAGCAGCGGTGTCGCTCAAGCAAGGGGCAGGGCGTCTGATTCGGCGCGAATCGGATCGCGGGGTGCTGGTGCTGTGCGACAGCCGCCTCGCGAGCATGGGGTACGGACGGCGCCTCCTAGGCGCGCTCCCGCCCATGCGCCGGCTGGTGACGCCGCAGGATTACGCCCAGGCCCTGGAGGACCTGGCGAGCCCCGCTGTCACCACAACTTCCACCAGGGATCCTGGTTTTTCCTGAGGCCGCGGGTCAGAAACTCGCTGCCCGGGAAGGTGCGCTCGAGCACCCTGCGGGCATCGGCTGACAGCTGCTGCATGCCCAGCGCGTCATACGAGCGGTGAATGATGTACAGCGCTTCCTCGATGGCCGGGACGTTCTGGTAGTCGGTCACCGCCAGCTGGGCGCGGCCAATGGCAGCTACGTAAGCCCCGCGGGTGTAGTAGTAGCGAGCCACATGCACCTCGTACTGCGCCAGTGAGTTGACGATGTACACCATGCGTGCCTGGGCATCCTCGGCGTAGCGTGACTGCGGGAAGCGCGTGACCAGTTCCTTGAAGGACTCGAAGGATTCCTTGGCGGCCTTCTGGTCACGCTCGGCCAGGTCCTGGCGGGTGATGAAGGAGAACAGGCCCAGGTCGTCGTTAAAGCTCACCAGACCCCGAAGGTACAGGGCGTAGTCCAGGGCGGGGCTGGCCGGGTGCAGGCGGATGAAGCGGTCCAGGGTGGCGATGGCTTGGGCCGGCTCGGCGGCCTTGTACTGCGCGTAGGCTTTTTCCAGCTGGGCCTGTTGCGCCAGGGGCGTGCCGGCGGCACGGCCTTCGAGCTTTTCGTAAAGGCCGATCGCTTTCTCGTAAGAGCCAGCCCGAAGCTCGTCTTTGGCTTCGCTGTAGATCTTGTTGGGACTCCACTTTTCGGTCGGGTCCTGAGTGACCGAGGCACAGCCCGTGAGGAGGGTCATTGCGCCAGCCAGCATGAGTGCGCCGACCGTCGATAATTTCACACGCAGCATGACGCAGGCTTTCTTGAAAAAACGCTCATCGATTATATCGGCCGACCCCTCGCCCGACGCCCCGCTCGCGGCGCTGGAAGAGGCCGTCGACACCGGGGCGGACGCCGAGAGCGAGCTGCGCGCCTTTGTGATCGACGCAGAGCACCACGGGCAGCGGCTGGACCGTGTGCTGGCGTCGCAGGTCTCCGAGTTCTCCCGCAGCTACCTGCAGCAGCTGATTGAAGGCGGCGCGGTCCGTCTTGACGGCCGTCCCGCCACACGCAGTGCGCACCGGGTGCGGGTCGGCCAGCGCGGCGAGGTGGAACTGCGTCCCACGCCTCAAAGCCAGGCCTTTTTGCCCGAATCCATGGCCCTGGACGTGGTGCACGAGGATGAACACCTCCTGGTGATCAACAAGCCGGCTGGCCTGGTGGTGCACCCCGCGCCCGGCCACTGGCGCGGCACCTTGCTCAATGGCCTGCTGGCCCGCGACCCGCGCGCCGCCACCTTGCCCCGCGCAGGCATCGTGCACCGCCTGGACAAGGACACCACCGGCCTGATGGTTGTGGCCCGAGACCGGTCCACCATGGACGCCCTGGTCCGCCTCATCGCGGCACGTGAGGTCTCGCGCCAGTACCTGGCCCTGGCCCACAGGCCCTGGCAGGGTCCGGCCCAACGTGAGGTCGAGGCCCCGATCGGCCGGGACAGCGCCAACCGCCTGCGCATGGCGGTGGTCGACCTTGCCCGGGAGGGCGGCAAGCCCGCCGCCACCCTGTTTGAACGGCTCGCCAACGCGTCCGAGGGCTGCTGGGTCCGCGCCAGCCTGCGCACCGGCCGCACCCACCAGATCCGCGTGCACATGGCCCATCTGGGACACCCCTTGGTTGGCGACGCGATCTATGGCGGCGCACCGGCTGCCGGCATGAGCCGGCAGGCCCTCCATGCGTTCTGCCTGGCCTTCACGCACCCGGTAACAGGGCAGGCCCTGTCCTTTCGGGCCCCCTTGCCAGCCGACCTGGCCGATGCCCTGTCGGCCTGGGGCCTCAGTTACAATGAAACGGCGGTGGCCTAGGGCC
Organism: Pseudomonadota bacterium; assembly: GCA_041159245.1. GTDB lineage: Bacteria > Pseudomonadota > Gammaproteobacteria > Burkholderiales > Burkholderiaceae_C > Ramlibacter. Next base: position 35,274 of record JBEAZV010000039.1, on the reverse strand, counting down.
GTTGCCCCGGTTCCGGACCCCGCGGAACCCCCTGATAGGCGCCCTCCGGGCGCCATGGTTGCCGAGGCGGCAACACCTTCCAACGACACGACACCATGAATACCTTGGATGCCAAGCGCGTCCTGGAAACAGCCCTGATCTGTTCGCCCCAGCCCCTGACGCTGCGCGAAATGCGCGTGCTGTTCAACGACGAGCTGGGTGCCGACACCGTCAAGACGCTGCTCCAGGATCTGCAGGACGATTGGACCCCGCGCGGCGTCGAGCTGGTCAGCGTTGCCAGTGGCTGGCGCTTTCAGAGCCGACCCGAGATGCGCGAATTCCTAGACCGCCTGCATCCGGAGAAGCCGCCCAAATACACCCGTGCGGCCCTGGAGACGCTGGCCATCATTGCCTACCGCCAGCCCGTCACCCGGGGTGACATGGAAGACATCCGCGGCGTCACCATCAACAGCCTCATCCTCAAGCAGCTCGAAGACCGCGGTTGGATCGAGGTGATCGGCCATCGTGAGGCGGTCGGCCGGCCGGCCCTGTTCGCCACCACGCGCCAGTTTCTGGACGACCTGGGTCTGTCCTCGCTGGACCAGTTGCCCGCCATCGACAACCCGGCCCAGCAGGTCCAATTGCTCGCCTCCCTGGGGGCCGACGCCGAGCCAGCCCTGGAAGCCGACCCCCTGGCCGCCCTCGAAGCGGCTGCTGGCGGTGAGCCGCTGCAGCTCGTGTCGGACGCCGCGGCCGAAGCCGAAATGGAGTCGTCGGCTGCAACTGCGGGCGAGGAACTGCCCTCGGCGGAGGTGGCACCGGCACTCCCGTCCGGTGCCCAAGCCGAGCTTGGTCGCGACGCCACACCGGACACCCCATGAACCCCACTTCGCCCGACAGCGCCACCCCGGGCACCGATCCCGAAGCCACGCCCGCGGCGGCGCCTTCCGTCTCCGAGCTGGCGGCGTCGCACGAGGCGCAGGAAGCCACTGAGCTCCCGCCAGCAGCTACCGCCCCGACAGTGGCAGCCGGCGGAACCGGCCATGCGCCTGCGGCGCCCGAGGGCACTCGCTTCGAGGACGTTGTCTCCGGTCGCTACGATGCCGACGAACAGGCGCCCGACGCGGCGCCACCCAAGCGCGTGCTCGCCCCCCAGGCCGAAACCCCCAAGCTGCACAAGGTCCTGGCCCAGGCCGGCCTGGGCTCGCGTATGGAAATGGAGCAGCTGATCACCGAAGGCCGGATCTCGGTCAACAACGAGCCCGCCCACATTGGCCAGCGCATCCAGTTTGGTGACCAGATCAAGGTCAACGGCAAGCCCATCCGCGTGCGCATCGCGCCGCCCCCGCCCCGGGTCATCGCGTACCACAAGCCTGTGGGCGAGGTGGTCACCCATGACGACCCGCAAAACCGTCCCACCGTTTTTCGCAAGCTGCCGCGCCTGCACCAGGGAAAGTGGCAGTCCGTCGGCCGGCTCGACTTGAACACCGAGGGTCTGCTCCTCTTCACCAGCTCCGGCGAGCTGGCCAACAAGCTCATGCACCCGCGTTTCGGCCTGGAGCGCGAGTACGCGGTGCGTGTGCTTGGCGCCTTGAGCAACGAGGAGAAGCAGCGTCTGACCGACGGCATCGACCTCGAGGATGGTCGCGCCCAGTTCGGTGCTATTGAGGACGGGGGCGGGGAGGGTGCCAACACTTGGTATCGCGTCACCATCTCCGAGGGCCGCAACCGCGAAGTGCGCCGGCTGTTTGAGGCAGTGGGCCATGCGGTCAGCCGCCTCATTCGCATCCGCTACGGCGCCATGCTGCTGCCGCGGGGTCTCAAACGCGGTGCCTGGATGGAACTGGACGACAGCGACATCCGCAGCCTCCTGCGGGCCGTCGGTGCCGAGCGCCCCGCCAAAGGGGACGGCGAGGGCGGTTTCCCCCGCGACAACAACAAACCGCGCCGCGGGCGTCCCAACGGGGCGTCTGGCGGTTTGGGTGGTTCTGGCGGACCTGGCGGACCGAGGGGCCGCAACAAAGGCGGCCAGGGCCAGCAGCGCGCTCGCGACCGCCAGGACGGTGGGGGGGGCGGCCAGCCCGACCCGATGAAGACTGCCTTCGGCTACATCGGCGCGGACAGCTTTACCCGCCAGCGGCAGGCCCCTGGCGGCGGAGGGCCCCGGCGCGGCAAGGGTGGCCCCCGGCGGGGCGGGCGCTGAAACGCTGTCCCATGGGTTAAAATCCAGGGCTTTGCCGTACTTTCGGGTGCGCCGCTGCCTCGGGGCCCGGGTGTCAATCCGGCGTACACAGGCAGGGGCAGGGCCCGTCCAGAGGTACGTCTTGCCTTTTCGCAAAATCCAATTTCATAAAGCTTCCCGGAAAGAACCGCCATGGCCATCGAACGCACCCTGTCCATCATCAAGCCCGACGCTGTCGCCAAGAACGTCATCGGCCAGATCTACTCGCGCTTCGAGGGCGCCGGCCTCAAGGTCATCGCCGCCAAAATGGCCCATCTGTCCCGTGGCGAGGCCGAGCAGTTCTACGCTGTTCACAAAGCCCGCCCCTTCTTCAAGGACCTGGTCGACTTCATGGTTTCCGGCCCCGTCATGATCCAGGTGCTCCAGGGCGAGAACGCCATCGCCAAGAATCGTGAGCTCATGGGTGCCACTGACCCGAAGAAAGCCGACAAAGGCACCATCCGCGCCGACTTCGCTGACAGCATCGACGCCAACGCCGTGCACGGCTCCGACGCCCCCGAGACCGCGGCCGTCGAGATCGCCTTCTTCTTCGCCGGCATGAACGTCTACTCCCGCTGACCCGGGACGAGCCATGCCATGACGGCCAACCTTCTCGACTTCGATCTCGAGGGGCTGGCCGCCTTTTGCGAAAGCCTGGGTGAGAAGCGCTTTCGCGCCACCCAACTTTTCCGCTGGATCCACCAGCGCGGGGCCTCAGACTTCGACCAGATGTCCGACCTGGCCAAGTCCTTGCGCGCCAAGCTGCAGGGCGCGGCCCGCATCGAGGGCCTGCCCCTTATCTCCCAGCACGAATCCGCCGACGGCACCATCAAGTGGCTGTTCGACGTCGGCGCCGGCAACGCGGTCGAAGCCGTCTTCATCCCCGAGGACGACCGCGGCACGTTGTGCGTCTCTTCTCAAGCCGGGTGTGCCGTCGGCTGCCGCTTCTGCTCCACCGGTCACCAGGGCTTCGCCCGTAACCTCAGCACGGGCGAGATCGTCGCCCAGCTGTGGTTCGCCGAGCATTTCCTGCGCCAGCACCTGGGGACGGACGAACGCGTCATCTCCAATGTGGTGATGATGGGCATGGGTGAACCCCTGCAGAACTACAGCGCCCTGGTGCCCGCCTTGCGCACCATGCTCGACGACCATGGCTACGGGCTTTCGCGCCGCCGGGTCACCGTCTCCACCTCGGGCGTCGTGCCCATGATGGACCGCCTCGCGCTGGATTGCCCGGTGGCGCTGGCGGTGTCCCTGCACGCGCCCTCCGACCCCCTGCGTGATCACCTGGTTCCCTTGAACCGCAAATACCCGCTGGCCGAGCTGATGCAAGCCTGCCAACGCTATCTGGCGCACGCCCCGCGTGACTTCATCACCTTCGAGTACTGCATGCTCGACGGTGTGAACGACCAGGCCGAGCATGCCCACGCCCTCATCGCCCTGGTGCGCGAGCAGCGCGTCTCGTGCAAGCTCAACCTTATCCCCTTCAACCCTTTCCCGGCCTCGGGGCTGATCCGGTCCCCTCAGAAGCAGGTGCAGGCCTTTGCCCGCTTGCTGCATGACGCCGGCATCGTCACCACCATCCGCAAGACCCGGGGCGACGACATCGACGCCGCCTGCGGGCAGCTGGCTGGCGACGTGAAGGACCGCACGCGCGTGGCGGCGCGGATCGCGCAGCAGCGCACCGTCATGCTCACTCCCGTGCCGGCAGGCCAGGAGGCACCCCGGTGAGATACGCCGCCGTCCGTCGGCCCAGCCCTCTGCTGGCGGCCTTCGCGCTGGCTGCTAGCCTGCTGGTGCTGGCGGGATGCGCGGCGCCGACCGGTCCGGCCGAGGGCACAGCCGGTCTGGTAACCGAATCCGACGAATCTCCGGCGCGCAAGCGTGCTCGCATCCGCACCGAGCTGGCCGTCGGCTACTTCGAGGAAGGCCGCACGGCCATCGCCTTGGACGAGGTCAAGCAGGCCCTGGCCCATGACTCGGCCTACGCGCCCGCGTACCACCTACGCGGCCTCATCTACCTGCGGCTGGACGACCTGCGCCAGGCCGAGGACAGCCTGCGCCGGGCCCTGGTTCTGGCCCCGCGCGACGGGGACGCGCTGCACAACTTTGGGTGGCTGGCGTGCCAGCAGGGCCGACATGAAGAGGCCGAACGCGCCTTTGCCCAGGCACTGGCCAGTCCGCTCTATGCCGGCCGCGCCCGCACTCTCCTGGCGCAGGGCGTGTGCCAGGCCCGCGCGGGCCGTCTGCCCGAGGCCGAGCGCAGCCTGACCCGCTCCTACGAGCTCGATACGGCCAACCCTGTGACCGGTTACAACCTGGCCGAGCTGCTGTACCGTCGGGGGGCATGGCCGCAGGCCCAGTTCTACATTCGCCGCTTGAACAACAGCGAGGTCGCCAATGCCGAGTCGCTGTGGCTGGGCATCCGGGTCGAGCGGCGGGTTGGCGACTCGGTCGCCATGCAGCAGCTGGCCGACCAGCTGCGCAAGCGTTACCCGCAGTCGCGTGAGCTGGCTGCGTATGACAAGGGAATTTTCGATGAGTGAGACCGCCGAGACCGTCCCCGAGCCCCTGGGTGGAGGCGCGCTGTTGCGCCAGGCCCGCGAGCAGGCGGGCGTCCATGTCGCGGCCCTCGCCGTGGCCTTGAAGGTGCCGGTCCGTCAGCTCGAGGCCCTGGAGCAAGACCGCCTGGACCTGTTGCCTGATCACACGTTCGCCCGTGCGCTGGCAGGCAGTGTGTGCCGGCAGCTGAAGGCCGATCCCACCCCCATCCTGGCGGCCCTGCCGCAAGGCTCGCCGCGTCCTGTTTCCGTCAGCCCAGGACTCAACGAACCCTTTCGCCCCCCCGGCGCTGCAGGCGCCATGGGCTGGCGCGAGCGCCTGTGGCGGCCTCCGGTCCTGGCGGCCCTGGCGCTGCTCCTGGCGGCCCTGACCCTGATCTTCTTGCCGGGCCAAGACAGCCCGGATGCGCCGGCTGCTCCCGGGTCAACTCGTCCCCAGGCGGAGCAGCCGACGGTAGCCGCTCCGCCCGCGTTGGGGGCATCCCAGAACATGGTCGTCGAACAGGTCACGCCCAATCTGGTGCCCTCGGTCCCGGCCTTGCCCGCGGCATCCGCCGCCTCCGTGCCGGCCCCTCCATCCCCGCCCCTTGCGGCTCCTGCCGCCCGACAGCCATGACCGACTCCTGCCTGCCGATCCCCGCTGCTGCTCCCTTGCCCCGGCGCTCGCGCCAGGCCCGCGTGGCCTGGGGCTCGCGTGTCGTCACCGTTGGCGGTGATGCGCCGGTGCGCGTGCAGTCCATGACCAATACCGACACGGCCGACGCGATTGCCACTGCCATTCAGGTCAAGGAGCTGGCGGTGGCCGGCTCCGAGGTGGTGCGCATCACCGTCAACACCCCCGAGGCCGCGCAGCAGGTGCCCTACATCCGCGAGCAGCTCGATCGCATGGGCATCGACGTACCGCTGGTGGGCGACTTCCACTACAACGGCCACCGCTTGCTCACCGAGTTTCCGGCCTGCGCCGAAACCCTCTCCAAGTACCGCATCAACCCCGGCAACGTGGGCAAGGGCGACAAGCACGACAAGCAGTTTGCGCTGATGGTCGAGGCCGCCATGCGCTGGAACAAACCGGTGCGCATCGGCGTGAACTGGGGGAGCCTGGACCAGGAGCTGCTGGCCGAGCTGATGGACGAGAACAGCCGCCGCCCCGAGCCCTGGGACGCCAAGTCGGTGATGTACGAAGCCCTGATCACCTCGGCCATCGACTCAGCCACTCGAGCAGTGCAACTGGGCATGGACCCGAATCAGATCCTGCTGTCTTGCAAGGTCAGCGGCGTGCAGGACCTGGTTGCCGTCTACCGCGAGCTCGCCCGTCGATGCGACTACGCCTTGCACCTGGGCCTGACCGAAGCCGGCATGGGCACCAAGGGCACGGTGGCCTCCAGCGTCGCGCTGGGCCTGCTGATGCAGGAAGGCATTGGCGACACCATCCGCGTCTCGCTCACCCCGCAGCCTGGCGAATCGCGCACGCAGGAGGTGGTGATCGCCTCCGAGATCCTGCAAGCCCTGGGCTTGCGCACCTTCGTGCCCAGTGTCACCGCATGCCCGGGGTGCGGACGCACCACCAGCACCACCTTCCAGGAGCTGGCCAAGCAGATCGACGACTATCTGCGCGCGCAGATGCCGGTCTGGCGCAAGCGCTACCCGGGCGTCGAGAATCTCAAGGTGGCGGTCATGGGCTGCATCGTCAACGGTCCCGGTGAGAGCAAGCATGCCGACATCGGCATCAGCCTGCCGGGTACGGGCGAGGCGCCGGCCGCGCCCGTCTTCATCGACGGCGAGAAGGCCACCACCCTGCGGGGCGACAACATCGTCACCGAGTTCCACCAGATCGTCGAGACCTACATTCACAAGCGCTTTGGCCAGACCGAAGTCGCCTGAGTTTTCTCCTGCCTGCATGACCGACAAGAACAACGCCGCGAAGGCCCAGCCCCTGGCCGCCGTCAAGGGCATGAACGACATCCTGCCGCCCGTCTCGGGCCAGTGGGAGTGGTTCGAGGCCAAGGTGCGTGACCTCATGGCACGCTACGCCTACCGCAACATTCGCACGCCCATCGTCGAGCCCACCGCGCTCTTCGTGCGCGGCCTGGGTGAGGTCACTGACATCGTCGAGAAGGAGATGTACTCCTTCGAGGACCGCTTGAATGGCGAGCACCTGACCCTGCGCCCCGAGAACACCGCCGGCGTGGTGCGCGCAGTGGCCGAACACTCGCTGCTCTATGACGGTGGCAAGCGCCTGTACTACATGGGCCCGATGTTTCGCCATGAGCGTCCGCAGCGTGGTCGCTATCGGCAGTTTCACCAGATCGGCGCCGAGGCCCTGGGCTTTGCCGGCCCGGATGTGGATGCCGAGATCATCCTGCTGGCCGACGCCTTGTGGCGCGAGCTGGGTCTCACGAATGTGCGCCTGGAGATCAACAGCCTGGGCCAGCCCGCCGAGCGTCGCCAGCATCGTGCCGAGCTGATCGCCTACTTCGAGCGTCACGCCGACGTCCTCGACGAAGACGCGCGCCGCCGCCTGCACACCAACCCCCTGCGCATCCTGGACACCAAAAACCCGGCGATGCAGGCCATGGTGCAGGGTGCTCCCCGCCTGATCGACTTTTTGGGCGCCGAGTCGCTGGCGCACTTCAACGGTGTCAAGGCCATGCTCGAGGCCAATGGCATCGCCTACACCGTCAACCCGCGCCTGGTGCGCGGCATGGACTACTACAACCTCACTGTCTTCGAGTTCGTCACCGACAGCCTGGGCGCGCAAGGCACCATCTGCGCCGGCGGCCGCTATGACGACCTGATCGCCCAGATCGGCGGCAAGCCTGCGCCTGCGGTGGGCTGGGCCCTGGGGGTCGAGCGTGTGCTCGAGCTCGTGCGTGAGCAGGGCGCTCCCATCCCCGAGCCGGTGCCGGACGCCTACGCCATCGTCCCCGACGCGGCCGCCATGCCGGTGGTCTTGCGCACGCTGCAGGCCCTGCGCGCCGCTGGCCTGAAGGTGCAGATGCACGCCGCCTCGGCCGACGGGCTGGGCAGCATGAAGTCCCAGTTCAAGAAAGCCGATGCCAGCGGTGCGCGCCACGCCCTGATCTTCGGTGCCGACGAACTGGCGGCCGGCGAGGTCACCGTCAAGGCTTTGCGTGATGGAGCAGGGGCTCAGGCCCGTCATGCCCTGGCGGCGGCCTACGACTGGGCACCGGGCCTGCGGACCTGATCGCCGTCGCCGGCACTGAAGCAGGGCGACGTCAGCGCCCTCACTACAATCGAAAGCTCACCGCGGACACCTCATGGCCCAACATCTCGACCTCGAAGAACAGGAGCAGCTTGCGCAGTTCAAGCACTTCTGGAACAAGTACGGCAACCTCATCACCTGGGCGCTGATCGTCGTCCTGGGCAGTTTCGCGGGCTACAACGGCTGGAACCTCTGGCAGAACCGCCAGGCGGGCCAGGCCTCCGCGCTCTACGCCGAGGTGGAGCGAGCCGCCGCCACCGGTGACCAGGCCCGTGTGCAGCGCGCCTATGACGACATCCGCGACAAGTTCGCGGGCACCACCTATGCCCACCAGGCCGCCCTGTTGGCAGCGCGCTCCTTCCAAGACAGCGGCAAGCCCGACGCCGCCCGCGCCGCCCTGACCTGGGTGGCCAATCAATCTTCCGACGCCGGTTACCAGGCCATCGCCCGCCTGCGCCTGGCGGGCCTGCTGGCCGACGCCAAGTCCTATGACGAGGCCCTGGCCCAGCTCAAGGCGCCCATGCCAGCCGAATTCGAGCCGCTGGCCGCCGACCGCCGCGGCGACATCCTGCAACTGCAAGGCAAGACCGCCGAGGCCAAGGCCGAATACCTCAAGGCCCTGCCAGGCCTGGACACCCGCGCCGATTACCGCCGTCTGGTCGAGGTCAAGCTCAGCGCCCTCGGCGTCGACCCGCAGAAGGCCGTCCCGGCGTCGGGAGCGGCCAAGCCATGAGCCCCTGCAGGCCCCTTCGCCACGCCAGTCCCGCGCGGGGATCAAGCGCTCGGCGCGTTCTGCGTACGGCCGCCGGCCTGGCCCTGGTCCTGGGGCTGGCGGGCTGCTCTTTTCTGCCCGCTTTCATGGGCGGTACGCCGCCCCCGCCCAAGCCGGCCGAACTGCCTCCCAACCCCAACCTCTTGGGCGTGAGACAAGCCTGGTCGGTGCGCCTGGGGCCGGTGCAGATGCCTTTGTCTGTGCAGGTCACGGGTACCGAAGTGGCCGTCGCATCCAGCGACGGCACGGTGGCCGTGCTGGATGGCGACAGTGGAGGCGAGCGCTGGCGCATGAGTGCCGGAGCCCCTCTCATCGCCGGTGTCGGCAGCGACGGCCGCACGGTGGCCGTGGTCACACAGACGAATCAGCTCGTCGCGCTCTCGGCGGGGCAGGTGCTGTGGCGACATAACCTTCCGGCGCAGGCTTACACCGCGCCCCTGGTGGCTGGCGGCCGAGTCTTCGTGCTGGCGGCGGACCGTTCCATTTCGGCCCATGACGGGGCGACCGGCTTGAAGCTGTGGACACAGCAGCGTGCCGGCGAGGCGCTGGTGCTGCGCCAGGCGGGCGTGCTGCTGGCCGTGGGTGACACGCTGGTGGCCGGGCAGGGCGGTCGCCTGGCCGGACTCAATCCCGCCAACGGCAACATCCGCTGGGAAGCCCCGATCGGCATCACTCGCGGCACCAACGATGTGGAGCGTTTGGTCGATCTGGTCGGCCGTGTCAGCCGGGTGGGCAACAGCGTCTGCGCCCGGTCTTTCCAGACCGCTGTCGGATGCGTCGACGCGGATCGCGGCGCTGTGCGCTGGACCCGTCCCGCCAAGGGGGCTGAAGGCATACACGGCGACGACCAGCAGTTGGTCGGCACCGAATCCAATGGCACGGTGCTCGCCTGGCGCCGCGCCGATGGCGAGCGCGCCTGGAGCACCGACCAGCTCGCACTGCGCGGTCTGACCGCGCCCTTGGCGGCAGGCCGATCCGTGCTCGTCGGCGATAGTTTCGGCTTCGTGCATGTGCTGTCCCGGCAGGACGGCAGCCTCCTGACGCGTCTGACCACCGACGGCACGGCCATCGCTGCGCCGCCGGTGTTGGCGGGCAATACCGTGGTCGTGGTCACCCGCGGCGGCGGCGTCTTCGGCTTCGTGCCCCAGTGAGCGTGAAACCTGTCGTGGCCCTGGTGGGTCGGCCCAACGTCGGCAAATCCACCTTGTTCAACCGTCTGACCAAGTCGCGCGACGCCATCGTCGCCGACTTCGCCGGACTCACGCGGGACCGCCATTACGGCAACGCGCGCCAGGGCCGCCACGAATTCATCGTCATCGACACCGGCGGTTTCGAGCCCACGGCCGAGAGCGGCATCTATGTGGAGATGGCCAAGCAGACCCGCCAGGCGGTAGCCGAGGCCGACGTGGTGGTCTTCGTGGTGGACGCCCGCGCGGGCTTGTCCGCGCAGGACCATGACATCGCCAACTACCTGCGCAAGCTGGGAAAGCCCACGGTGCTCACGGCGAACAAGGCCGAAGGCATGACCGAGGGCGCCCAGCTGGCCGAGTTCTATGAGCTGGGCTTGGGTGAAGTGATCCCGGTGTCGGCCGCGCATGGCCAGGGCATCCGCAGCTTGGTCGAGATTGCCCTGGACACCTTGAACCTGCCCGAGCCCGACGAAGAGGCCCAAGGGGAGGGCAGTGGCGCCATCAAGCTGGCCGTGGCCGGTCGCCCCAACGTGGGCAAGTCCACTCTGATCAACACTTGGCTGGGAGAGGAGCGACTGGTCGCCTTCGACATGCCAGGCACGACCCGCGACGCCATCTCCGTGCCCTTCGAGCGCAAGGGCCAGCGCTACGAACTGATCGACACCGCCGGCCTGCGGCGCAAGGGTCGCGTGTTTGAGGCCATCGAGAAGTTTTCGGTGGTCAAGACGCTTCAGGCCATCGAGTCGTCCAACGTGGTCCTGTTGCTGCTGGATGCCACGCAGGGCATCACCGACCAGGACGCCCACATCGCCGGCTACATCCTGGAGAGCGGACGTGCGGTGGTCATCGCGGTCAACAAATGGGATGCGGTCAACGACTACGAGCGAGAGCAGCTGCAGCGCCAAATCGAGTCCCGCCTGGCCTTCCTCAAGTTCGCCGCCATCCACTTCATCTCGGCCAAGAAGCGCCAGGGCCTGGGCCCGGTGTGGGACGCCATCGCGCAGGCGCACAAGTCGGCGACGGTCAAGATGCCCACGCCCATCCTGACCCGCCTGCTGCTGGAGGCCGTGCAGTTTCAGGCGCCCAAGCGCGCCGGCATGTTTCGCCCCAAACTGCGCTACGCACACCAGGGCGGCATGAATCCGCCCGTCATCGTGGTCCACGGCAACTCCCTGGAGCATGTGACCGACGCCTACAAGCGCTTCCTGGAAGGGCGGTTTCGAAAGGAATTCAACCTGATCGGGACGCCTTTGCGCATCGAGATGAAGACCTCGGTCAACCCCTATGCCGATAAGGCCTGACCAAGGCGGTCCGTGAGCTCAGGACTGCCCAAACCTTGACGGAGTGACCTTGCCTATGAAACGACGCGCCCTGCTTGCTCTGACTCCTCTGGCTGTCCTGCCCTTGATGGCGCAGGCACAGGCACCGCAAACCGTCCGTCTGCTCGTAGGTTACCCGGCGGGCGGTGCCGTCGACGCCGCCGCCCGGCAGTTCGCACCGCTCTTCGGTCGGGAACTTGGCGCCAATGTCGTGGTCGAGAACCGGCCGGGCGCTAACGGTACGCTAGCTGGCGATGTGGTAGTGCGCGCGCCCGCCGACGGCAACACCCTCTGGTTCACCGCCAGCTCCACGCTCACCATCGTTCCGCACCTGGTCAAGAAAATGCCCTTCGATCCGGTGCGTGACCTGGCCCCTGTCGCTCCTTTGATCACGTTCTCCAACGTACTGCTCGTGGGCAAGGACTCCCCCTTGCGCACGCTCAAGGACCTGGTGGCGCGTGCCAAGTCTGGGCAGCTGTCCTACGGGTCGCCCGGTGTAGGCAGCAGCAGCCACCTCAGCTCCGAACTGTTTGCGGACCGCATCGGCGCCAAGCTGCTGCATGTCCCCTACAAGGGCAGTGCGCCCGCCATGACGGACCTGATCGGCGGTCAGCTGGACATGATGTTCGACATCATCGGCAGCGCCCGCACTCATGTGGCCTCAGGGCGGGTGCGGCCTCTGGCCGTCACGGCCCAGCAACGCAACCCCGCGCTTCCCGAGGTGCCCACTTTCGCGGAGCTCGGGATCGCCAATTTCGACCAGGGGGGGTGGTACGGGCTGTACGGCCCGTCCGGGCTCCCCGCCGCCTCGGTGGCGCGCCTGAACGCCGCCGCTCGGCGCGTTCTCGCACAGACCGAGCTGCAACGCCAATGGTCGGAGCAGGGCTATGTGGTGTGGCCGGGTACGCCAGAAGGCATGGCCCAGCACGCTGCCGCTGAATTGCAGGTCTGGAAACCCGTCACGCGCGGTATTTCGATCGACTGATGGGGCCCCTGGGAATTGTGGGTTTGCCCCGTCGGCAGCAGGGCTGATGCGCATACCTACTTGCACAACAGGCTTGCTGTGGTAATGTGCAAGTTCCAACAAAACTACCCAACACGGAGCATATCGTGAGCAACAAAGGGCAGCTACTACAAGACCCGTTCCTGAACACCTTGCGTCGGGAGCACGTGCCGGTCTCCATCTATCTCGTCAACGGAATCAAGCTGCAGGGGCAGATCGAATCCTTCGACCAGTACGTCGTGTTGCTGCGCAACACCGTCACCCAAATGGTCTACAAGCACGCGATCTCCACCATCGTGCCGGGTCGCGCCGTGAACTTCCAGGCTTCCGACAACCCGGAAGCGCCCGCGTCCTAACGTCCGGGAGGGCGGCGCCCCCCGGTCCTTCGTTCCTGACCGACCCAGCGTCTTCACGTTTGCCAGACACTCTTGCGCGCCCCGTTCCTTCGGCCGTCCTGGTCGGGGTGGACTTTGGGGCTCCCCATTTCGATGCCGAGCTCGAGGAGCTTGGCTTGTTGGCGCAGACTGCCGGTCTCTCGCCCGTCGCCCGGGTCACCTGCAAGCGCCGCGCGCCAGACGCTGCCTTGTTCATCGGTAGCGGCAAGGCCGACGAGATCAAGGCCTTGGCTGCGGACGCCGGCGCAACCGAAGTTCTGTTTGACCAGTCCCTCAGCCCGGCCCAGCAGCGCAACCTCGAGCGTCACCTGGACCTGCCGGTCAACGACCGGACGCTCCTCATCCTGGAAATCTTCGCCCAGCGCGCCCGCAGCCATGAGGGCAAGCTCCAGGTGGAGCTCGCCCGCCTGCAGTACGTCAGCACGCGGCTGGTTCGCCGATGGTCCCACCTGGAGCGCCAGACCGGCGGCGCCGGCGTACGCGGCGGCCCGGGTGAGAAGCAGATCGAGCTGGACCGCCGCATGATTGGAGACGCCATCAAGCGCACCCGGGAGCGGCTGGAGAAGGTCAAGAAGCAACGCGACACCCAGCGCCGCCAGCGGGAGCGCCAGGGGGCCTACAGCATCTCGCTCGTGGGCTACACCAACGCCGGCAAGTCCACCCTGTTCAACGCCCTGGTCAAGGCCCGCGCCTACGCTGCCGACCAGCTTTTCGCCACCCTGGACACCACCACCCGGCAGCTGTACCTGGCCCACCAGGCCGAAGACGGCGGATCGGGCGGTCGATCGGTGTCACTGTCAGACACGGTGGGCTTCATCCGCGACCTGCCCCACGGGCTGATCGACGCCTTCCAGGCCACCTTGCGCGAGGCGGCCGAGGCCGATCTTCTTATGCATGTGGTGGACGCTGCCAACCCCCACTTCCCGGAGCAGATCGCCCAGGTGCAAAGCGTGCTCCACGAGATCGGGGCCGGCGACGTTCCCCAGGTGCTGGTGTTCAACAAGCTCGATGCCTTGCCGCCCAGCCAGCGCCCCCGCCAGCTGCAGGATGGCTACGACTTAGAGGGCACGCTTGTGCCCCGGCTATTCGTCAGCGCCCGAACGGGCGAGGGGCTGCCCGCCCTGCGGCAGGTCCTGGCCAACCAGGCCCACGCCGGCCGAGAGCCTGCACAGAGCTACCAATCCCCCGGAAACCATGGGGCACACCCCTGATTGGGCACAATCCCCCCCTGATTCAAAAAGACCCGACCGCATGAACTTCCGATCCCTCCGCCAGCGCCCCGGCGCGCTGCGCCAGCGCCTGTGGGGCATGTTCAACCTCAACGATCCTCGCTGGGGGCGTGGCGGCGACGACTCGCGGACAGAGAACCAGCGTCCGCCGGAGGGCCACCGGCCTGAAGGCGGCCGCCCCGACGGGGATCGCCCTGAAGGGGGCGGCGGCCCGCGCGGTCCCACCCAGGGGCCACCGGACCTTGACGAGCTCTGGCGTGATTTCAATCGCAAGCTGGGCGGCCTGTTCGGCGGCCGCGGCCGCGGCGGCAACGGTTCGAACAGCGGCGGAGGCGGTGGCAGCGGCGGCGGCTTTCAGCCCGACATGAAAAGCGCGGGCATCGGTGCCGGTCTCATTGCCGCGGTCGTGGCCCTGATCTGGCTGGGCACTGGCTTCTTCATCGTGCAGGAAGGCCAGCAAGCGGTCATCACGCAATTCGGCCGCTACAAGTCCACGGTGGGCGCCGGCTTCAACTGGCGCCTGCCGTATCCCATTCAGCGCCACGAAGTGGTCACCGTCACCCAGATCCGTTCGGTGGACATTGGCCGCGACAACGTGATCCGCGCCACCGGCCTGCGTGACTCGGCCATGCTCACGCAGGACGAGAACATCGTTGAGATCAAGTTCGCGGTGCAGTACCGCTTGAAGGACGCGCGTGCCTGGCTCTTCGAGAGCAAGAACCCGGCCGAGGCTGTTGTGCATGCGGCCGAGACCGCAGTGCGCGAGGTGGTCGGCAAGATGCGCATGGACTCGGCCCTGGCCGAGGAGCGCGACCAGATCGGCCCGCGTGTGCGCGAGCTGATGCAGGTCATCCTGGATCGCTACAAGCTGGGTGTCGAGGTGGTGGCTGTCAACCTGCAGCAGGGCGGCGTGCGACCGCCCGAGCAGGTCCAGGCTTCCTTTGACGATGTGCTCAAGGCCGGCCAGGAGCGCGAGCGCGCCAAGAACGAGGCCCAGGCCTATGCCAACGACGTGATCCCGCGCGCAGTGGGATCCGCCTCGCGGCTCAAGGAAGAGGCCGATGCCTACAAGGCCCGGATCGTCGCCCAGGCTCAGGGCGATGCACAGCGCTTTCGCTCGGTGCTGACCGAGTACCAGCGCGCGCCGCAGGTCACGCGTGACCGCATGTACCTGGACACGATGCAGCAGATTTACTCGAACGTGACCAAGGTCGTGATCGATTCGCGCCAAGGTTCCAACCTGCTGTACCTGCCGCTGGACAAGCTCATGCAACAGGTGGCCCAGACCGCCCCTGAGGGCCAGGGCGCCGCGCCCGCGCCTGCGCCGGTCGCCCCGGCGGCGCCGGCCGCCAACGACCCCCGCTCGCGGGACAGCAACAACACCCGCGGCCGCGAACGCGAATCGCGCTAAGACGGGGAGCCCGACACTATGAACCGCATCGGATTCTGGATTTCCACCGCCCTGGTGGCTCTGGCCCTGGCCAGCTCCACGCTCTTCGTCGTCGACCAGCGCCAGTTTGGCGTGGTGTACGCGCTGGGCCAGATCAAGGAAGTGATCACCGAGCCAGGCCTGCACTTCAAGCTGCCGCCCCCTTTCCAGAACGTGAGCTACATCGACAAGCGTTTGCTCACCCTGGACAGTGCCGACACCGAGCCCATGCTCACCGCCGAAAAGCAACGTGTGGTGATCGACTGGTTCGTGCGCTGGCGTATCAGCGACCCGTCGCAATACATCCGCAACGTCGGTCTCGACGAGGCCGCGGGCGCCAACCAACTCAATCGCGTGGTCCGCAACGCCTTCCAGGAGGAGATCAACCGCCGCACCGTGCGCGAGCTGCTCTCGATCCGGCGTGAGCAGCTGATGGCCGATGTCAAGCGCGAGGTCCAGGAGGTCGTCAAGGGGGCCAAGCCCTGGGGCGTGGATGTGGTGGACGTGCGCATCACGCGTGCCGACTACGTGGAGGCCATCACCGAGTCGGTGTACCGCCGCATGGAAGCCGAGCGCAAGCGCGTCGCCAACGAACTGCGTTCCACCGGCGCCGCCGAAGGCGAGAAGATCCGCGCCGACGCCGACCGCCAGCGCGAAGTGGCCGTGGCCAATGCCTACCGCGACGCCCAGAAGATCAAGGGCGAGGGCGATGCCGAGGCGGCACGCGTCTACAACGAGGCCTTCGGTCGCGACCCGCAGTTCGCCCAGTTCTATCGCAGCCTCGAGGCCTACAAGGCCAGCCTGGGCCGCAAGGGCGACGTGATGGTGCTCGACCCCAGTTCCAGCGAGTTCTTCCGCAACTTCCGTGGCCCTGGCGTCGGTGGGGCGCCCGCGCCCGCCGCCGCACCTGCTCGCAAATAAGGGCCGGGACGGCGTGTCCTCGGAGATCCTTTGGGCGGCTCTCGCCCTGGTGCTGGTCTTCGAGGGCTTGTTCCCGCTGTTGGCACCGGGGCGCTGGCGTCGCACCTTCGAGCGGCTCACCGAGCTCAAGGATGGCCAGTTGCGCTTCTTCGGCCTGGTGAGTGTGGGCCTGGGCTTGGCGCTCTTGGCTTGGGCCACCGCGGGCTGAGGGCCTAGGACACAGCCGCGGCCAGCGCCCCTTGCGACGGGCAGTACCGCGGGCCCGGCGCTCGCCCGACAGGCAGGCGGTAGCAGCCCGGTAAAATGGCGGTTTCAACGCTTACTCCCATTCATGTCCGCCTGGGTCCTGCCGGATCACATCGCCGATGTTTTGCCCTCCGAGGCCCGGCACATCGAAGAGCTTCGTCGCGAATGGCTCGACACCGCCCGTGGCTACGGCTATGAGTTGGTGATGCCGCCTTTGCTGGAGCACCTGGAGTCTCTCCTGACCGGCACCGGCGAGGCCCTGGACCTGCAGACGTTCAAGCTGGTCGACCAGCTGTCGGGCCGGATGATGGGCCTGCGGGCCGACACCACCCCTCAGGTGGCCCGCATCGACGCCCACCTCCTCAATCGCACGGGGGTCACCCGCCTGTGCTACTGCGGCCCGGTGCTGCACACCCGTCCCGGGCGCCCCCACGCCACCCGTGAGCCGCTGCAGCTCGGTGCCGAGATCTACGGCCACGCGGGCCTGGAAGCCGACCTCGAGGTGCTGGAGCTGGCGCTGCAAGGCCTGCGCGCGACCCGAGTGGGCGACCTGACCGTGGACATGGCGGATGCCCGCCTGGTGCGTGCGGTGCTGGCCGGGCTGCCGGTAGACGCAGCGCTTTTGGGTCGCGTCCACGCCGCGCTGGCGGCCAAGGATGCCAGTGAACTGGAGGCCCTCACCCGCAGCTTTCCGCAGGCCTCACGCGATGGTCTGGCCGCCTTGGTGAACCTGTATGGCGACGAGGCGGTGCTGGCCGAGGCCCAGCGCTGCCTGCCCGACACACCGCCGGTGCGCGAAGCCCTGACCACCCTGCGCTGGCTGGCCGCCCACCTCGAAGGCGCGCGCGTCAGCTTCGACCTCGCCGACCTGCGCGGTTACGCCTACTACAGCGGCGCGCGCTTTGCCATCTACACCCCGGGTATCAGCGACGCGCTGGTGCGCGGTGGCCGCTATGACGAGGTGGGCGCGGTGTTCGGCCGCAACCGTCCGGCCGTCGGCTTCAGTCTGGACCTGCGCGAGCTGGTGGGGGTGGTAGCCAAACGGCCGCTGCGCGCCGCGATCCGCGCGCCCTGGGGCGAGGATCCCGCGCTGCGCGCCGCCATCGCCAGCCTGCGCCAGCAAGGCGAGACCGTGGTCTGCGTGCTGCCCGGGCACGAGAGCGAGGTGGATGAATTCCACTGCGACCGCGAGCTGTCCCGCCAGAGCACCACCTGGGCCGTGCGCAAGCTCTGAGCGGCCTTCCGATTTCCAACGAGTTTTCTGATGAACAAGACAACAGGTCGCAACGTGGTCGTGGTCGGCACCCAGTGGGGTGACGAAGGCAAGGGCAAGCTGGTCGACTGGCTGACCGAGATGGCCCAGGGCGTGGTCCGCTTTCAGGGCGGACACAACGCGGGCCACACCTTGGTGATCAATGGCGTCAAGACCGCGCTGCACCTCATTCCCTCGGGCATCATGCGCCCGGGCGTCAAGTGCTACATCGGCAACGGCGTGGTGCTCTCGGCGGCCAAGCTGTTCGAGGAGATCGAGGGCCTGGAAAAAGCCGGGGTGGAGGTGCGCTCGCGCCTGCGCATCTCCGAGGCCTGCCCGCTGATCCTCCCGTTCCATGCAGCCCTGGACATCGCCCGCGAGACCCTGCGTGAAAAGGGCGGTACCGAGAAGATCGGCACCACCGGCCGCGGCATCGGCCCCGCGTATGAGGACAAGATCGCTCGACGCGCCCTGCGTGTGCAGGACCTCAAGCACCCCGAGCGCTTCGCCGAGAAGCTCAAAGTGGTCCTGGAGCTGCACAACCATGTGCTCACCACCTTCCTGAACGCGCCCGCCGTCGACTACCAGGCCACCCTGGATGAAGCCCTGCGTCTGGGTGAGCAGCTGCGCCCCATGATGGCCGACGTCTCGCGCGAGCTCAATGAAGCCCATCGCAACGGCGCCAACCTGCTGTTCGAGGGCGCACAGGGCACGCTGCTGGACGTGGACCACGGTACCTATCCCTACGTCACCTCCAGCAACTGCGTGGCCGGCAATGCCGCCGCGGGCGCGGGCGTGGGCCCGGGCATGCTGCATTACATCCTGGGCATCACCAAGGCTTATTGCACGCGCGTGGGCGGTGGGCCGTTCCCGACCGAGCTCGATTGGGAAAAGCCCGGCACGGTCGGTTACCACCTCTCCACCGTCGGTGCCGAGAAGGGCGTGACCACCGGGCGGTCGCGCCGCTGCGGCTGGTTCGACGCCGCGCTCCTCAAGCGCTCGGCACAGGTCAACGGCCTGTCAGGCCTGTGCATCACCAAGCTGGACGTGCTGGACGGCATCAAGGAATTGCAGCTGTGTACCGGCTACGAGCTCGATGGCGAGACCACCGACATCCTGCCCCTGGGCGCCGACGAGATCGCCCGCTGCAAGCCGATCTACGAGACCCTGGAAGGCTGGACTGAGAGCACCGTGGGCGTGACCGACTACGACAGACTGCCCGTCAATGCCCGCCTGTACTTGCAGCGGATCGAACAGGTGACGGGGGTGCCGATCGCCATGATCTCGACCAGCCCGGACCGCGACCACACGATCATGATGCGACACCCTTACCTGGCGGAATAAGGCCCAGCCCCGAAGCGCCTTTGGCGCTTCCCCCTCGAGGGGGCGCCTCCGGCGGACTGGCGGAGCCAGATCCGCGGTGGCCCTGGAATGAAGGCCCTCGCCAGGCACGCAGTGAACGAACAGAACGAAGGAGACCGAAGCGATGTTGACCGAAGACGGCAAGCACCTGTATGTGAGCTACGACGAGTACCACAACCTGATCGAGAAGCTCGCGATCCGCGTGCATCAGTCGGGGTGGGAGTTCGACACCATCCTGTGTCTGGCTCGCGGGGGCATGCGCCCCGGTGACATCCTCAGTCGCATCTTCGACAAGCCGCTGGCCATCATGTCCACCAGCTCCTACCGCGCTGAAGCCGGCACGGTGCAGGGCAATCTGGACATCGCCCGCTACATCACCACGCCCAAGGGCGAGATCGCGGGCCGCGTGCTGCTGGTGGACGATCTGGCCGATTCTGGCCACACCCTGCACAAGGTCGTGGATCTCCTGAAGAACAATTACAAGCCCATCTCCGAGCTGCGCAGCGCGGTGATCTGGACCAAGGGGCTGTCGACCTTCACCCCCGATTACTCGGTGGAATTTCTGCCGACCAACCCCTGGATCCACCAGCCTTTCGAGAGCTACGACGCGCTGGGCCCGCAGCGTCTGCTGGAGAAGTGGAAGATCTGAGCGCCATCGCGCGCCCCCGGCGGACGTGCGCCTTGCCCCGGACCCGCGGCTCGAAGTAGAGTCGCACGATGCCTGATCGCGTCACCGGCCTCATTCACCATCCCTACCGCCCACCCGAGGGCTTTGAGGCGCCGCAGCCCGGCGTCTTCAAGGCCTCGACGGTCATCTTTCCCGACGTCGCCGCCATGCGCGCGCGCGACTGGCGCGACAAGGCCGGCTACACCTACGGCCTGCACGGCACACCCACCACCTTCCTGCTCGAAGAGCGCATCGCCGCGCTCGAAGGGGGGGCACAGTGCGTGCTGGTGCCCAGCGGGCTGGCGGCTATCGCCAATGTCAACCTCGCGCTGCTCACGACTGGCGGCGAGGTGCTGCTGCCCGACAACGTCTACGGGCCCTCGCTGGCCCTCGCACAGGGCGAGTTGGCGCAATGGGGCATCACCTTCCAGCGCTATGACCCGATGAACCCGCAGGACCTGAGCGCGCGCCTGTCAGAGCGTACGCAACTGGTGTGGCTGGAAGCACCCGGCTCGGTGACGATGGAATTCCCGCCGCTGCCCGAACTGGCGGCGATCTGCCGTGCGCGCGGCGTGACCACCGCCCTGGACAACACCTGGGGCGCGGGGCTGGCGTTCAACGGTTTTGACCTGGCGGGCGAGCCCGGAACCGGGCAGGGGGCCGACATCGTCATTCAGGCCCTCACCAAGTACCCCAGCGGCGGTGGCGACGTCCTCATGGGGAGCATCGTCACGCGTGATGAGGCACTGCACCTGCGGATCAAGCTGGCGCACATGCGACTGGGCATCGGCGTGGCCGCCAATGACGTGGAAATCGTGCTGCGGTCTTTGTCCAGTATCGACTTGCGCTATCGCGCGCACGACCAAGCCGCACGGGCGCTGGCGCGTGGGTTGCAGGCGCGGCCCGAGATCGCCCAGGTGCTGCACCCAGCCTTTCCCCAGGCGCCGGGCCATGCGCATTGGCAGACCCTGTGCGGGCGCACGGGCCTCGCGGCGGGGCTGTTCTCGGTGGTGTTCCAGCCTCGGTATACCCAGGCGCAGGTGGATGCCTTCTGCGATGGCCTGCGGTTGTTCAAGCTGGGGTATTCCTGGGGCGGTCCCGTCAGCCTGGTCGTGCCTTACGACATTGCGTCCATGCGCAGCGCCTGGACCCACGCGGGGCGCCTGGTTCGCTTCTCGGTCGGGCTAGAGGCGGTGGACGACCTGCAGGCCGATCTGGCGCAGGCGATGGCCCTGCTCGATTGACGGGTGTCCGGGCGGCGTCGCTGCCGCTGGCGCACGGTATCGCTTACAGTGGGCGAATATCCATCGACGAAACGGAATTCCAGTGGCCACACCCAATTACGGATACGAGAAGCGGCAACGCGAGCTGGCCAAGAAGAAAAAGAAAGAGGAAAAGCTGCGTGCCAAGGCCGAGCGCAAGGTCGGCGAGGGCGGCGCAGCCCCGGACGAACTGATGTCGGACGCGGCCCCCACCGAGGACTCACCACCCGCCTCCACGTCGTCGCAGCCGACGACGTGATCACTCAGAGCGGCAAGCCCACGTAGTTCTCGGCGAGCGAGGTTGACAGCGCCCGGGAGTGAACCAGGTAGTCCAGCTCCGCCTCCTGCACTTTCTGCCCGAAGCCTTCGGTGTCCGGAAACCGGTGCATCAGCGACGTCAGCCACCACGAAAAACGTTCGGCCTTCCAGATGCGGCGCAGGCAGCGCTGCGAGTAGGTGTCGATGCCCGCGGCGCTGCGGTCGCGGAAATAGTCGATGAGGGCGCCCGAAAGGTACTTCACATCGGTCGCGGCTAGGTTCAGACCCTTGGCGCCGGTGGGCGGCACGATGTGGGCCGCATCCCCCGCGAGGAACAGGCGGCCAAAGCGCATGGGCTCCGCCACGAAGCTACGCAGCGGGGCGATGCTTTTTTCAATGCTGGGGCCGGTGACGATCTGTTCCGCCAGCGCCGGGTCTAGGCGGCTGCGCAACTCATCCCAGAAACGCAGGTCACTCCAGTCCTCTACCTTGTCCGTCAGCGGGCACTGCACGTAGTAGCGGCTGCGCGTCAGGCTGCGCATGGAGCACAGGGAGAAGCCGCGCTCGCTGTTGCCGTACACGATGGCGTGCGGTGACACCGGCGGCACGTCGGCCAGCACGCCCAGCCAGCCGAAGGGGTAGACCTTCTCGTACTCGGTGACGCGGTCCTTCACGCTAGCGCGGCTCACGCCGTGGTAGCCGTCGCAGCCGGCAATGAAGTCGCAGTCCAGGGTGTGCGTCTGGCCGCCCTTGCGGTAGCTCACCCGCGGGGCGCTACCGTCGAAGTCGTGCAGGGTCACCTCGTCGGCCTCGTACACCGTGGTCAGTCCGGCGGCAGCGCGCGCCTCCATCAGGTCGCGTGTCAATTCGGTCTGGCCGTAGGCCGTGACCACTTTGCCGCCCGTCAGGCCGTGCACGTCGATGGGGTGGCGCTGCCCGGCGAAGACCAGCTCGATGCTGTGATGGACGATGCCCTCCCGGTCCAGGCGCTGGCCGACACCCACCTCTCGCATCAGGTCCACCGTCACCTGTTCGAGGATGCCGGCGCGGATACGACCCAGCACATAGTCGCCGCTCTGGCGTTCGAGGATGATGTTGTCGATGCCGGCCTTGTGCAGCAGCTGTCCGAGCAGCAGGCCAGACGGGCCCGCGCCGATGATGGCGACCTGGGTTCTCATGCGGTGTCTCCTGTAGCGCGAAGCTTAGGTGCTCATCAGTGGCACGGATGTCTCCAGTCGTGGTCGCTGCTCGTTGATCGTGCAGTTTGTGCGATGATCGCGCATCATGACGATTGCCAAGGCCGACTACATCGAGGGCATGGCCCGGGGCATGGCGGTGCTGGAGAGCTTCGACACAGAGCGCCAGCGCCTGAACGCCACCCTGGCCGCGGAACGCGCGGGCATCCCCAGGGCGGCGGCGCGCCGGCACTTGCTCACCCTGGCCCACTTGGGCTACCTGGAAACCGACGGCAGCCATTTCTGGCTGTCGCCCAAGGTGCTGCGGTTTTCTGGAAGCTACCTGGCCTCGGCGCGCCTGCCGCGGGCCCTGCAGCCCACCTTGAACCGGCTGGCGGCGCAGACGGGTGACTCCTACTCTGCCGCCTTGCTCGACGACGACGAGGTGGTGATCGTGGCACGCAGCGGTCCCACTCGGGTGCTGGCCTATGGCGTGCACCTGGGCGCACGGCTGCCTGTCCACGCTACCTCCACCGGACAGGTGCTGCTGGCGGCCCTGCCCAAGGCGCGATTTTCGACTTGGCTGCGCGGGCGAACCCTGGCGCGATTCACCGCCCACACCCTGGTGGAGCCCCGGGCATTCCAGACCCACATCGAGCAGGTGCGCGCGCAGGACTGGTGCGAAGCTGCGCAAATCCACGAACTCGGGGTGCATGCCATCGCGGTGCCGCTGCGGGACATGCAGGGTCGCGCCGTGGCGGCGCTCAATGTGGTCGTCGGATCGGCGCGGGCCCAGGGCGGCACGCTGGAGCGGGAGCTGCTGCCGGTGCTACAGGATGCTGCTCGCGAGCTGCGAGCACTCGTCTAACGCGGACGGGCCGGCCCGGGAGAAGGGCTTATGTCTTTCGGCAGATATGCAAACAACGAGATGTTTGTTGGCCTTTTATAACCAGGAGTCGAAAATTCGGGTCGTCTTTATATGGAATAGGTCGGCAAGCCAGCTCGGCGCCCGACTTTCCAAGAACAACCCAGAAGCTTTCCTCATGAAACCCCTACTCAAGACCCTGATTGCGACCGTCGTTCTGGCCGCCAGCGGCCTAGCCGGCGCGCAGCAGACCCTGCTCAATGTCTCCTATGACGTTGCACGTGAGTTCTACAAGGACATCAACGCCGCCTTCGTGCCCGCCTACAAGAAGGCCACGGGCAAGGACGTGAAGATCGACCAGGCCCACGGCGGATCGTCCGCCCAGGCCCGCGCAGTGGCCGATGGTCTGGATGCCGATGTGGTGACTTTCAACACCACCACCGACATCGAGTTCCTGGCCGACAAGGGCGTGGTCGCCAAGGACTGGGCCCGCCGCTTCCCCAACCAGGCGGCACCGACCACGTCCACCATGCTGTTTCTCACCCGAAACGGCAACCCCAAGAACATCAAGGACTGGGACGACCTCATTCGCCCCGATGTGAAGGTCGTGGTGGTCAACCCCAAGACGGGCGGCAACGGGCGCTACGCCTACCTGGCCGCCTGGGGCTACATCAAGAAAAAGGGCGGCAGCGACGCCCAGGCCGCCGAGTTTGTCGGCAAGTTGTTCAAGAACGTGCCGGTGCTCGCGCGCGGCGGGCGTGATGCCACCACGGCTTTCCTGCAACGCAATATCGGCGACGCGCTGATCACCTTCGAGTCCGAGGTGGTGTCGGTGGACAAGGAATTTGGCGCCAACAAGGTGGATATCGTCTATCCGTCCATCAGCATCGTGGCCGAGAACCCGGTGGCGATCGTCGAGCGCACCGTGGCCAAGAAAGGCACGGGCGAACTGGCCAAGGCTTACCTGGATTTTCTGTACTCAGAGGAAGGCCAGGAGATTGCCGCCAAGCACTACATCCGCCCGCGCAACCCGGCGGTCCTGAGGAAATACGCCAGCGCTTTCAAGCCGATTCCGCTGTTCACCGTGCAGGAGCTGTTTGGCTCGCTGTCCGAAGCCCAGAAGGTTCACTTCAACGATGGTGGGCAGTTCGACAAAATCTATGTCTTGAAGTGACCCCCCCGAAGCGCCTTCGGCGCCTCCCCCCAAGGGGGGGCGCCAGCAGCGGACCGGCAAAGCCGGGTCCGCGCTGACTCTGGAATTTGCTGCATGAGCGCCGACGTCCTCTCGACCCCCACTGTTTCGGGGGGTAAATCTGGCTCTGGCCCTCGCAAGGTCCTGCCTGGCTTCAACCTCACGCTGGGGTACACGCTGGTGTACCTCAGTCTCATCGTCCTCATTCCGCTGTCGGCGCTGGTGCTCAAGAGCCTCACGCTGACCTGGGATCAGTTCTGGGCCGCAATCACCTCGCCGCGGGTGTTGGCGTCGTATCGCCTCACCTTTGGCGCCTCCTTGATCGCGGCGCTGGTCAATGTGGTGGCCGGGCTGCTGGTGGCGTGGGTGCTGGTGCGCTATCGCTTTGCTGGCAAGCGCATCGTCGATGCGCTGGTCGATCTGCCGTTTGCGCTGCCGACCGCGGTGGCGGGCATCTCGCTCACGGCACTCTTGGCGGGCAATGGCTGGATCGGGCAGTACCTGGAGCCGCTGGGCATCCAGCTGGCGTTCAACCCCAACGGCATCGTGATCGCCCTGATCTTCATCGGGCTGCCCTTTGTGGTGAGGACCGTCCAGCCGGTGCTGGAGGATACCGAGCGCGAGCTGGAAGAGGCCGCCATGAGCCTGGGCGCGACGCGCTGGCAGACCTTTCGCCATGTGATCTTCCCCGCCATCGCGCCGGCGCTGCTCACGGGCTTTGCCATGGCTTTTGCGCGCGCGATTGGTGAATACGGCTCGGTGATCTTCATCGCGGGGAATATGCCCATGGTGTCGGAGATCACTCCGTTGATCATCATCGGCAAGCTCGAACAGTACGACGTGGCGGGCGCTACGGCGGTGGCGGTGGTGATGCTGGTGATGTCCTTTTTCATGCTGCTCGTGATCAACTCGCTGCAGTCCTGGCAACGCAAACGCTCGGGGGCGTGATGAGTTCCGCGTCCTCCCCCATTCGCCGCGTCTCCACCACCGAGGCACCCTGGGTCCGATGGACCCTGATCAGTCTGGCGATGGTGTTCCTGCTGCTGTTCCTGGTCCTGCCCCTGGCGGCGGTATTCGCCGAGGCTTTGCGCAAGGGCGTGGGCGCCTACCTGGAGGGGCTGCGCGAGCCCGATGCGTGGTCCGCCATCCGGCTCACGCTCATCACAGCGGCCATCGCTGTACCCCTGAACCTGGTGTTCGGTGTGGCGGCGGCCTGGTGCATCGCCAAGTACGAGTTCCGGGGCAAGGCCTTCCTCACCACGCTGGTCGACCTGCCGTTCTCGATCTCGCCGGTCGTGGCAGGCCTGATGTACGTGCTGGTGTTCGGTGCCCAGGGCTGGCTCGGGCCGTGGCTGGAGACCCAGGGTATCAAGATCGTGTTCGCGGTGCCCGGCATCGTGCTGGCCACCGTGTTCGTCACCTTCCCCTTCATCGCGCGCGAGCTGATTCCCCTGATGCAGGCCCAGGGCAACGAAGAGGAGCAGGCCGCCATCGTGCTCGGCGCGAGTGGCTGGCAGACGTTCTGGTATGTGACGCTCCCCAACATCAAGTGGGGCCTGATCTATGGCGTGATCCTGTGCAACGCGCGGGCCATGGGCGAGTTCGGTGCGGTGTCGGTGGTGTCAGGCCATATCCGCGGCCAGACCAACACCATGCCGCTGCATGTCGAGATTCTGTACAACGAATATCAGTCGGTGGCCGCCTTCGCGGTGGCCTCGCTGCTGGCGCTGCTGGCCCTGGTGACACTGGTGATCAAGTCGGTGGCTGAGTGGAAGCATGAACGTGAGATGAAGGCCGCGGCGGCCCTGCCGCCCGAGCGGCCGGCGTCATGGGGGCCGCCCGCTGGCGCCGTCAAGGAAGCACTATGAGCATCGAGATCCGCAACATCAGCAAGCAATTCGGTGATTTCCAGGCCCTGCGCGATGTGTCGCTGCAGATTGAATCGGGCGAGCTGATCGCCCTGCTGGGGCCATCGGGCTGCGGCAAGACCACGCTCTTGCGCATCATCGCCGGCCTGGAGTCGGCTGACGCGGGCAGCATCTACTTCAGTGGCGAGGACACCACCGACGTCCATGTCCGTGAACGTGGCGTGGGCTTCGTGTTTCAGCATTACGCGTTGTTCCGGCACATGACGGTGTTCGACAACGTCGCCTTTGGCCTGCGCATGAAGCCGCGCGGGCAGCGTCCGTCCGAGGCGCAGATCAAGTCCAAGGTGCACGAGCTTCTGGGGCTGGTGCAGCTGGACTGGCTCGCGGATCGTTTCCCCTCCCAGCTCTCGGGCGGGCAGCGCCAGCGTATCGCCCTGGCGCGCGCACTGGCGGTGGAGCCCAAGGTGCTGCTGCTGGACGAACCTTTTGGCGCGCTCGATGCCAAGGTCCGCAAAGAGCTGCGCCGCTGGCTGCGTCGCCTGCACGACGAACTGCATGTGACCAGCATCTTTGTGACGCACGATCAGGAAGAGGCGCTCGAGGTGGCCGACCGCGTGGTCTTGATGAACGGCGGTGTGGTGGAACAGGTCGGTTCGCCCCAGGACGTGTGGGACCATCCTGCCAGCCCCTTCGTCTATGGCTTTCTGGGCGATGTCAACCTCTTTCACGGCCGCGCCCATGAGGGCGAGGTGCACCTAGAGGGGCTGCGCCTGCAGGCGCCCGAGCATGCCGATGCCCAAGATGCCAAAGCCTATGCCTATGTGAGACCGCACGACCTGTCCGTCACGCGTTACCAGCCGGGGCAGGGCGCTGCGGTGGACGGCATCGTGGCCCGTCTGGCGCGGGCCATCGTGGTCGGGCCGATCGCCCGGCTCGAGCTCGTGCCTGTCGACAATTCCCGCCCGGAAGGCAAGGCTGGAGCCGAAACCATGATCGAGGCCCAGATTCCCGCGCAACAATACGGGGATGCCGGGTTCCGTGAGGGCGACACATTGGTGGTGACGCCCCGCAAGGCCCGGGTCTTCGTGGAGGACTGAGGTGATCGCTTGGCTGGAGACGGCGCCCCGTCGGGTCCTGGCGCTGGTGGCGGGCGCCTGTGTGGCGATGCTGGCCTTCGGGCTGTACCTGCAGCACTTGGTGGGCCTCAATCCCTGTCCCATGTGCATCGTGCAGCGTTATGCCCTGATCGGGGTGGCGGTGCTCACCGGGCTGGCGGCGCTGTCGCCTCGACGCGGTGGCTGGCTGGCAGGTTGCGCGCTGGGCGTGGTGCTAGCCGGTTTTGGCGCCTTTGTGGCCGCGCGCCAAAGCTGGCTGCAGTGGCATCCGCCCGAGGTCGTGTCCTGCGGGCGAGACTTCTACGGAATGATCGCCACTTTCCCGCTGGAGCGGGCGATTCCCATGATCTTCCGCGGCGGTGGCGATTGCGCCGCGGTCGACTGGACGTTCTGGGGTGGCTCCATCGCCAATTGGTCGTTCGTGGCCTTCGTGGGCATCGCGCTGCTGCTGGTGGCGCTAGGCCTGCGCCAGTGGCGGCGGGGCTGAGCCCCGGCAACACCTCAAGCCATAGCCTCAGGCCGGCGCGGCGTCCCGCGCGCGGCCCAGCAGGGCGCATACCTCCTCGTCGCTGCACTGAGGGAAAAGCTGGTACCAGAGGCTGACCGCGTGGAACGGCTCGGGCTGGGCCCCCACCACCAGTCGGTCGACCCAGGGCGCCACGCGACGCGCCGCCAGCGCCGATGCGACCGGGACGGCCGCGACCAGCTGGCGCGGTCCTTGCCGGCGGATTGCGCGGGCTGCGGCTTCCATCGTGGCGCCAGTGGCCATGCCGTCATCGACCAGGACGACGATGCGATCGCGCAGGTGCGGCACGGGCAGATCGCCGCGATAGGCCTGTTCGCGTCGCGCCAGCTCGCAGGTTTCCTGGCGGATCACCTCTTGCAGGCGGGCCTGTTCTTCGGGGTCGGACGGGGTCATGTCCATCACCTGCACATCGCCGCTGGCGATCGCGCCGATTGCGAATTCAGGGTGGCCGGGCACGCCGATCTTGCGGACGATGAAGACGTCCAGCGGTGCCTGCAGGGCCTGGGCCACCTCGAAAGCGACGGGCACGCCGCCGCGGGGCAAGGCCAGCACGATCACGTCGCGCGTTCCGTGCAGGAAAGCCAGTTCGTCTGCCAGGAGCTGACCGGCCTCGCGGCGATCGGTCAAGGGAAGGCGGTGTTCGAGGGACATGGTCGGGACAAAGAGGGCAGCATGGCCCGCCGAATGTCCCGTGCCTGTCGGTGGGCAGGTTGCGCCGCGGCGCGAGATGTCCGACGTCAGCTCAGTTTTTTCACCAGGACCAGGCTTCGACGGTCCCAGCTGTATTTGCGCTTGCGGGCCTCAGGCAGCCAGTCGGGGTCGACCTGCACAAAGCCGCGCTTGAGGAACCAGTGCATGGTGCGCGTGGTGAGCACGAAGATGCTGTCCAGGCCCATGGCGCGGGCGCGCTGCTCGATGCGCTTCAGGATCTTCTCGCCGTCGCCCTGACCCTGGCTCTGGGGCGAGACGGTGAGGGCGGCCATTTCGGCGGTGCGCGCCTCGGGATAGGGATAGAGCGCCGCGCAGGCAAAGATCACGCCGTCATGCTCGATCAAGCTGTAGTTGGCGATGTCCCGCTCGATCTCGGTGCGGCCTCGCTTGACCAGGGTGCCGTCACGCTCGAAGGGCTCGATCAGCTGGAGGATGCCGCCAACATCGTCGGATGTGGCCTCGCGCAGTTCTTCGAGCTTCTCGTCGATGACCATGGTGCCGATCCCGTCGTGCACATAGACCTCCAGCAGCAGGGCGCCATCGACCGCGAAGGGGATGATGTGACTGCGTTCCACGCCGCCTTTGCAGGCCTTTGCGCAATGCTGCAGGTAGAAGGCGATGTCGGTGGGCTGCTGCGGATCAGGCGCCTGGGCCAGGATCTGTTCGGCCGTGGCCAGGGGCAGCTCGGTGTCGATCGGGTTGTCATCGGACTCGGGCTCGCCCGGGCGCATGCGGATGCCGGGCACCTCGGAGAGGAAGATCAGCTTGTCGGCCTGCAGCGCGGTGGCAACGCTGGTGGCGACTTCCTCCATCGTGAGGTTGAAGGCTTCGCCGGTGGGGGAGAAGCCGAAGGGGGAGAGCAGCACCATGGAGCCCATGTCCAGGGTGCGGGTGATGCCAGCGACATCGACCTTGCGCACCAGGCCCGAGTGCTGGAAGTCGATGCCGTCGACGATGCCCACCGGGCGGGCGGTGATGAAGTTGCCCGAGATCACGCGCACGGTGGACCCCGCCATCGGGGTGTTGGGCAGCCCCTGGCTGAAGGCGGCTTCAATCTCGTAGCGAAGCTGGCCGGCGGCCTCCTGGGCGCAGTCCAGGGCCACTTCGTCGGTGATGCGCATGCCGTGCGAATAACGGGCTTCGTGGCCCTTGAGGCGAAGCTGTTCGTTCACCTGGGGGCGAAAGCCGTGCACCAGAACCACCTTCACCCCCATGCTCAGGATCAGGGCCAGGTCCTGGGCGATGTGGTGTAGCTTGCCCGCCGCAATGGCCTCGCCCGCCAGGCCGACCACGAAGGTCTTGCCCCGATGCATGTGGATATAGGGCGCCACCGACCGGAACCAGGGCACGAAGGTGAAGTTGAAGACGGCGGACATGGGGGGAGGGCTTCTCAGGGAAAGTGTACGGGAAGCCCCGGCCCCTCCCGCGGCCAGACCATAATTCGAGGCTTTTGTCCGGCCCCCCTTGTCACTTCCACGCATCACTTTCCCCGAGTCCCTGCCGGTCTCCGCCCGGCGCGAGGAGATCATGGCGGCGATGGCGGCCCACCCGGTCGTCATCGTCTGCGGGGAGACCGGCTCGGGCAAGACCACCCAGCTGCCCAAGATCGCCCTGGCGTTGGGGCGCGGGCGTCTGAACGCCGCACCCGGGCAGGCGGGCAAGCTGATTGGCCACACCCAGCCCCGGCGGATTGCGGCGTCGAGCGTGGCCAAGCGCATCGCCGAGGAACTGGACACTCCCCTGGGCGAGGTGGTGGGCTACAAGGTCCGATTCCAGGACCGACTCTCGCGCGAGGCCTCGGTCAAGCTCATGACCGACGGCATCTTGCTGGCGGAGACGCAGACCGACCCGCTGCTCTCGGCCTACGACACCCTCATCATCGACGAGGCCCACGAACGCAGTCTCAATATCGACTTTTTACTGGGCTACCTGCGCCAGATCCTTGCGCGGCGCCCCGACCTGAAGGTGGTGGTGACTTCGGCGACCATCGATGCCGAGCGCTTTGCGCGCCATTTCGCCTCACCTGCCGCGGGCCCCGGCCAGGAGCCGGTGCCGGCCCCCGTGATCTACGTCTCGGGTCGTACCTATCCGGTGGAACAGCGCTGGCGGCCTTTCGAGGAAAGCCGCGATTACGGCCTGAACGAGGCGATCGCCGACGGCGTGGACGAACTCTGGGGCGGCGCCGGGGCGAGGATCGGCGGGGACATCCTCGTGTTCCTTCCGGGAGAGCGCGAGATCCGCGAGGCGGCCGATCATCTGCGCGGACACCTGGCCCACAGCCCTGTGCTGCGCGGGGCCGAGGTACTGCCCCTGTTCGCCCGCTTATCGCAGGCCGAACAGGACCGTATCTTCGAGACGCACAGTGGGCGGCGCATTGTGCTGGCCACCAACGTCGCCGAGACTTCGCTCACGGTGCCGGGCATCCGTTACGTGATCGACGCCGGTACCGCGCGTGTCAAACGATACAGCTTTCGCAGCAAGGTCGAACAGCTCCTGGTGGAGCCGATCAGCCAGGCGGCAGCCAACCAGCGTGCAGGGCGCTGCGGGCGCGTCGCCGACGGCATCTGCATCCGGCTGTACGACGAGAAGGACTACGCCGGGCGAGCGCGCTTTACCGACCCGGAGATCCTGCGCTCGTCGCTGGCGGGCGTGATCCTGCGCATGAAGGCGCTGCGCCTGGGGGCGGTGGAGGACTTCCCCTTTCTGGAGGCGCCGCAGCGACGGGCTATCACCGACGGCTACCAGCTCCTGGGCGAGCTGGGCGCGGTGGACGAGGCCAACGAACTGACCGATATCGGGCGTGAGCTGGCCCGCCTGCCGCTGGATCCGCGGGTGGGACGCATGATCCTGGAGGGACGAAGCCGCGGCGCCTTGCAGGAGGTGCTGGTGGTGGCCTCGGCCTTGTCGGTGCAAGACGTGCGGGACCGGCCGATGGACCAACAGACCCAAGCCGACCAGCAGCATGCCAAGTTCGATGACGAGAAGAGCGAGTTCTCCGGCTATCTGACCTTGTGGCAATGGTTGCACGATGCACGCGGGGGTCGGCATGCCGGCGGATCGGGCCGCTCGGGCCAGGCGCCTATCGTGGTGGGGGGCGGCGCGGGCGACACCCACAAGCTGTCCAACCGCCAGTACGAGCAGCTGCTGCGGCAGAACTTCATCAGCGTGCGCCGGGTGCGCGAATGGCGCGACATCCACAGCCAGCTGCTCACAGTGATCACCGAGCACAAATGGCCGATGAACACCCAGCCGGCCTCCTACGAGGCCCTGCACAAGTCCATGCTGGCCGGCCTTCTGGGCAATATCGGCTTCAAGCTGGAGGAGTCGTCAAACAACCCCGCCACCGGTGCGCGCGCCGGCGTTGGCGGCGGGACATCGACCGAGTACCTGGGCGCACGAGGCATCAAGTTCCACCGCCATCCAGGTGCGCACCTGAAAAAGCGCCCGGGGCGCTGGATCGTGTGCGCCGAGCTGGTGGAGACCACACGCCTGTTCGGACGCGGTATCGCGAATATCGAGCCCCAATGGGTCGAGGAGGTAGCCGGCCACCTACTGAAAAAGCAGCTGCTCGATCCGCATTGGGAGAAAAAGCAGGCCGAGGTGGTCGGTCTGGAGCGCGCGACCCTGTATGGCCTGGTGATCTACAGCGGCCGACGCGTGGCCTTTGCCCGGGTGGACCAGGCGGGCGCACGCGAGATCTTCATTCGGGAAGGCCTGGTGGAAGGCCAGTGGGAGACGAGCCTGCCGTTTCTGGGCGCCAACCGCAAGTTGATCCGCCAGGTGCAGGACATGGAGCACAAGTCGCGCCGGCAGGACGTGCTGGTCGACGACGAACTGATCTTCGCTTTCTACGACCAGCAACTACCGGCCGACGTGTACAGCGGCGCCACTTTCGAGGGCTGGTACCGCACCGAGAGCCGCCAGAACCCGAATCTCCTGAAGCTCACGCGCGAGGAATTGATGCGGCACGAGGCGGCCGGTATCACCACCGAGGCTTTCCCGCGCACCTTGCGCCTGGGCGGGGTGGACTGTGCCACGAGCTTCTTGCATGACCCCGGCGATGCCCGCGATGGCCTGACGGTGACGGTGCCCCTGTTCGTGTTGAACCAGGTCTCGGAGGAACGCTGCGAGTGGCTGGTGCCGGGCATGCTCAAGGACAAGGTTCAGGCCCTCCTCAAAAGCCTGCCGCAGAAGCCCCGTTCACGGTTCGTGCCGCTGCCAGAGTCCGCCGCCCTCCTGGCGCAGGCCCTGAGTGCGCCCCAAGCCTGGGCGCATGGGTCGCTGACCGAGGCGCTCCTCAAGTGCGTGCGCGAGGCGACCAGTCTGGACGTCAAGCGCACCGACTTCAAACTGGACATGGTGCCGCCGCATCTGTTCATGAACCTGCGGGTGGTCGACGAGCATGGCCGCCAACTGGGTATGGGCCGCAATCTGGGAGCGCTCAAGGCCGAACTGGGTGCGCAGGCCCGCGGTGCCTTCCAGGCACTGGCGGCGCTCAAGGGGAACGTGGTGGCGGCCCCCGCGCAGGCGGATGCCACCGCGCCTGCGGACGCACCACAAGCGGAGGGCAAGCCAGGTGGCAGGGGTGCGGTTGCCGTCGTGAAAGCGGAGCCGTCCCCAGCGGCCGATGCCGCGCAGCGCCACACCGCCTGGACCTTTGGCGAACTTCCCGAGCTGATGGAGATCCGCAAGGGCGGCACCAGCCTGGTGGGGTTTCCGGCGCTGGTGGATCAGGGCGATGCGGTCACGATCGAGGTGTACGACGAGCCTGAGGTGGCTGCGGCCAAGCACCGCGCAGGACTGCGACGACTGTTCGCGCTCCAGATCCGCGATGCGCTGAAGTACCTCGAGAAGAACATCCCCGACCTGCAGAAAATGGCAGTGGGCTACATGGCCCTGGGCACGCAGGAGGAGCTGCGCGAGCAGATCATCGCGGTGGCCGTGGACCGCGCTTTCCTGCAGGAGCCGCTGCCTGGCGACGAGGCGGCTTTCAAGCGTCGAGTGGAGGAAGGGCGCGGGCGGCTGACCCTGATCGCCAACGAGGTGGCGCGCCTGGCGGGCGCGGTGCTCGCGGAGTACGCATCGGCGCTGCGCAAGATCAAAGACAC
The DNA here is from genome assembly GCA_041159245.1 of Pseudomonadota bacterium. GTDB lineage: Bacteria > Pseudomonadota > Gammaproteobacteria > Burkholderiales > Burkholderiaceae_C > Ramlibacter. The sequence continues at coordinate 1,425 of JBEAZV010000039.1, read as the reverse complement.
GAAGAACGCCCCCGAGGTCACGCAGGACTGCACGCAGCAGCTGCAGCGGTTGGTGGGCAAGCGATTCCTGCTGGAGACGACTTGGACGGCACTGCAGCACTATGCCCGCTACCTCAAGGCCGTGACCTTACGCCTGGACAAGCTGCGCGCCGACCCGGCGCGTGATGCCGCGCGACTGGCCGAACTCAAGCCGCAGGAGCAGCGGTATTGGCGACTGGTCGCTGAACGCAAGGGCGTGGCCGACGCCCGCATGCTGGAATTTCGTTGGCTGCTGGAGGAACTGCGCGTGAGCTTGTTCGCACAGGAATTGCGCACGCCGCAGCCGGTGAGCGTCAAGCGATTGGACAAGGCCTGGGTGCAGTTATCGCATTGACCCTCTGTTTTCGGTCAAAAGCCGTTTAGCCGACCCGGTCACGAATTTCTCTGCTTCCGTCTGCGGTAAAGATGATTTCTTTGCCCGCCAGGTCGGTGGTTAGCATGCTCGCAGCAGCAGCCTGTTCACGAAAGATGGCCACGTAGCGTTTCAAGGTGCTGGCCAGGATGATGGCTTGCGCTTCATGCACGGACCTTGCGTCGCCTTCCTCGGGTACCGGACGTATCCCTGTCGTTGCGCTGCCCAATCCGGTCTCCTCGAGGAGCGCCTTCGTGATCGAGGCCAGGTCATAGACCAGATCGATTTGAAATCCGGGCTTGCGCGTGATGTCGATGAATTGCTGCGCGCTGGTGCAGGCGATCTCTTGCAGGTCGCTGCTCGGTTTTGCGTGGCGCACGGCGAAGAAGCCTGGCGCGTACAGGGTGATCGCGACGCCAGACGGCAGGCTGCGCAGGGTAACGGGTTGGGCCCCCAGCTCCAACCTCTCCACATGGAGTGTTTCCGCGCCCATGCCATGGGCCAGAGGTGTCGATGCGGACGCCAGGTCAAGCGGTAAGGGGCGAGGCCCCCAGATTTCTGGAGTGCTGAAGATCCCCTTTCGGTCGTCTGCGCCGGCTCGGTCGGCCTCCGGGTCGATCCGTCGCAGGCTGATGGGAGAGTCTGTTGCAAAGCCTGCGCCTGCGGTTGCAGGGTCCTCGAAGGTGTCGAGTGCGCCTGAGGGGGCCAGGAAAGCAGCCCCATGAGGCAGTTCTACGACCTGCCCGCCCACCTTGGCAGCCAAATCTCGAGCGCGGTCCGGATGGCGGTCTGCCAAGATGGCAAATACTTGCAAGTGGGGATCCCCTGCCTGCTGCGAAGCTTGAATCCTGGATGCAGGGATGTCATACCGCTCGAGAAGATCGTGGACCGAAATGGTGTCGATATCTTCATCGAGGTCTCGAAGCAGGTACTCCGTGGCCACCCCGACCCGGATACTGGCGGGCGGTCCCGAAGCGCGGGTGAAGGATTGGATCGCGGTCATCGCCTTTTGTTGGTGATCGGGCATGTAAGGA
>JBEAZV010000038.1:0-16803 GCA_041159245.1 Pseudomonadota bacterium | reverse complement strand
TTCGTACTCGCGCGAGCGGGTGCAGGCCTTTCACCTGAACGCCGAGAGCGCCATGCGCAGCACCGAGTTCATGTCGCCGCCGAGCCGCGGCTTCGAGCTGCTGCGGGAGGCGGCGCTGTCGCTGGCGGGTGACCACCCGCCGATCGCGGGCCTGCTCAATCCGCGCCAGACCTCGGCCCTCACCTATGCCGATTCGCCGCTGTCCACTCTGGGAGACGCGGTCGGCGCCGGCCCCTTCGAGGGAGCGCCCCTGGCGGATGCCCGCCTGGGCGATGGCTCACATCTGACCGACCACCTGCACCGCACTGGCTTTACGCTGTTCGGGTTCGGCGCAGCCGCCCCGCGCGTGCAGGCCCTGGCCGAGGCCTGCACGCTGGATGCGAAGTCCCTGCCGATTCGAGCGGTGGCCGTCGACGACGCCGCGGCAGCGAAGGCCTACGGCGCAGCCCCTGGTGCGGTGTACCTCGTGCGCCCCGACGGCCATGTAGCTGCGCGCTGGCACGCCCCTTCCGACACCCAGGTGCAGGCTGCATGGCGCAGCGCCTGCGCCCACTGACACGACTTGGAGTTCTTCCCATGCCCCTCGAATCTTCCGCCCAGGACCGTATTTATCAGCGCTGCGCGAACGCCATCACTGAAGCCGGCCGCGAGCGCGAGTCCCTGTTCCTGGCCCGCCTGACCCTCCTGTTGTTTCAGGAGGTCGGCGACGAAGGCCGTTGCCTGCGGGCCGTCGAACAGGCACTGGCCGACCTGCCCACGCCTTCGCTCTCGGCGTCCTGAATGCCGGTTGATCCGCTATGAACGCTCCTTCCTTTCGCGTCGCGACCCGTCGTAACGAACGCCGTGATGGCGAGCTGATGCTGGTGAAGCCCGATGGCTCGGCCTGGGTGACGCTATCGTCCGTCGCGCCCACCCTGCAGGCCCTCCTCGATGACTGGTCCGCCCTGGCGCCGCGCGTGGTGCAGCTGCAGACGCAGTGCGAAGCTGCCGGCTGGCGCGACGCGCAGGCCATACAGCCCGCGCAGTGCATGGCGCCGCTGCCGCGTGCCTACCAGTGGGTCGATGCATCGGTCTACCGCAACCACGCGCGCCTCATGTACCAATGGCGCAAGGAGCCCATTCCCCCGCGCTACGACACCGAGCCCCTGGTGTACCAGGGCGGCTCCGACATCCTGGTGGGCCCCACCGACCCCATCGAGGCGGTGGACGAGGCGCATGGCATCGACCTGGAAGCCGAGATCGCCATCATCACCACCGACGTACCCATGGGGACGCGTGCCACGCAGGCACTAGACCACATCGCGCTGATGGTCCTGCTCAATGACGTCTCGCTGCGCGGGTTGATCCCCGGGGAGTTGTCACGCGGCTTCGGCTTTTATCAAAGCAAGCCCGCCACCAGCTTCGCGCCGATCGCGGTGACGCCGGCCGCCCTGGGTGCGGCCTGGCAACAGGGCATGGCCGACCTGACGGTGGACATCACGCTCAATGGCGAGTGGTTCGGGTCGCCCCGCTCGGCCGAGGAGACGGTGTTTCACTTCGGTCAGATCATCGAGCACCTCACGCGCACCCGGGCCTTGGGCGCGGGCACCATCATCGGTGCCGGCACCATCAGCAATGCCGCCGACTCGGCCGGCAATGCCTGCATCACCGAAGCGCGCGTGCGCGCCTCGCTCGCAGGCCGACCCGATGCTGAGTTGCATTCCTACCTGCGGCATGGCGACCGCGTCACCATCCGCGCGGTCGACGCGCAGGGGCGTGACGTGTTCGGGACGATTGACCAGACGGTGACGGTGCGCCGGCCCTGAGTCCCGGCATCAGCCGGTGCGGGCGCGGATGGCCTCGAGGGCACGCTCACGCGCTGGCGTGTACGCCCCTGAGGCCTGCCACCCGCTCGCAGCGATTTCGGCATCCAGTCGCTCTGCCTGCTCCTTGTCCCCGAGCGTTTGGCAGACCTGGGCCATGAGGGCCATCGCGCCGGCCGCATCGACCAGGGTGCCGTGGCGCGCGGGATCCATCTGTGCGCGGAAGGCGTGCAGCGCTTCCTCCAAATGGGGCTTGGCGTCGGTTGCCTGGCCCTGCGCGAGCAGCACCCGACCGACGTTGATCTGGGCCAGCGTGAGGTCACGCTGCCAGCCGGCGCGCTTGCCGCCGCGGGCCGCCAGGTCGCGGCTGATATCCAGATCGGCCTGGTAATGCGCCAGGGCCTGTGCGAGTTCACCGCGGCTCTCGCGGATCCACCCCAGTTCGGCGTGCAGGTCGCTCTGGGAGTCCAGCCAGCCCGGGTGACGCGGATCCTTTTCCAGTAGCGTGGTGTAGATCGCATAGGCCTGCTCCAGACCCGCCTGCGCGTGATCGAGCTCCCCCTGTGCGGCGCGCACCATGGCCAAACGCGTATGGGCGGTGGCCTTGGTTTCTTGCCAGCTGGAGTTGCCCGCGTCGCGTTCCACCAGAGCCTCGGCGATCGCGATCGCTTCGCCCGCGTGGCGGGCCGCTTCGCTCCAATCGCCCTTTGCGCGCAGCAGCGAGGTGATCCAGTTGTGGGCGGTGGCCAGACCCTGCTGCCACGCAGTGTTCTTGGGGGCGCGAGCCACCGCCTGCTGCTGGATCTCCAGATTGCGCGTGGCCAACGCCAGCGATTCGTCCAATTGGCCCAGATCCCGCAGCACCGAGCTCAGGCTGCGGCATTTGAGCCCCAGGGAGCGTTGCCAGCCAGGATTGCCGGGGTCCTTGGCGATCAGGCGTTCCAGGATCTCCACGCTGCGACGCATCGGCGCCACGGCGGGTGCTGGGTCGCCCATGGCTTGCAGCAGCCGACCCATCGTGGCGCAGGAGTCCGCCAGGTCACGCTGCCAGTTCGCATGGGCCGGGTCCATGGCGGCCAGGCGCTCGCTGACCTCGAGCCCGCGCTTGTAATCGGCCATCGCCGCGTCCATGTCGCCGCTTGACTGAAGCAAGGAGCCGCGCCGCTCGTAGGCGTCGCCCAGGTTGCGAAGGTAGTCGGTGTTGTCCGGATCCTGCTTGACCAGGCGCTCCCGCAGCAGCACGCCCTGTCGTGCGCTCTCCAGCGCATCGTCCAGGCGACCCATGCTGTCCATCAGGAGGCTGATGTTGTGGTGGCTGATAGACAAGGAACGCATCCACTCCGCCTCGTCCGGCTCCTGGTCATGCAGGCGCTGAAGCAGGGCCTGGAACTTCTGGTAGTGCACCAGCGCGCCTTCCAGGTCACCCTTGGCCTTAAGCATGATGCCGATGTTGTTGTGGCTTCCTCCGACGTAGCGCTGGTACATCGAACTGCCCGGGACGGCCTGCATCAAGGCCTCGCGCAGGGCCAAGGCCTGTCGGTGGGAGTCCAGGGCTTCGTCGATGTCCCCCAGGGCGCGCTGCATATTGCCTTGCGCGTTCAGACTCTGTGCCACCAGGTTCTTGTAATCGAGATTGCCGGGATCGAGTGCCATCAGCGACTCGCGCAGGCCCAGGGCCACGCGCTGTTCGTCCAGCGCCGCTTTCACATCCCCTTGGTCTCGGGTGATCTCGGCGATGCGCACATGGGTTTCACTGCGCGCTTGGGTGTGGGCCGGGTCGTTGAGGCTGCCCGACGCCAGTCGCTCCCACAGCGCCAGTGCAGCCCGCAGCTCCAAAAGCGCGCCGGCACTGTCGCCACGTTGCCGCAGCACCATCCCCAGCAGATGTCGGCTCGCCGCCGCGCGTGACAGATCCTGCGGATGGACATCACCGCGCTCGGCCACCTGGGCCGCCCACTGCGCGGCGTGGACCGCAGGCGGGTGGGCCAGCGAGAGCGAGCGCTTTTCCCAGTGGCGGGCCACGTCCAACGCGATACGGTCTTGTGTGGCGGTATCGCGCGCCTGCACCTGCAGACCGAACACGTGACGTTCCACGAAGCTCGGTACGGGCGCTTTGCCGCGTGCATCCCAGACGCGGAGCAATTCGGCGGCGAGCTGGGCGATGCCATCGTCGGCATCCGTGGCGAAGGGCCCGGCCACTGGCTGGCGCGTGCGCTCGTTGATGGAGGTGAGCCAGCTTCGCAGGCTGGCTTGCGCGAAGCGCACCGTGTCCCAGGCTGGGTCATGCGCGCCCTGCGCGGACTGGATGGACACCATGGACCCCAGCTGCCCCAGGCGCCGCCGCACCTCGGTGACCGTGATGCTCAGCGCGCCTGCCAGGATGGCCAGCGGCGTGGGGTCGGGCGAGGCCAGCATCAGGGCCAGCATCGGCTGGATCTGCGCCTCGAAGACGCCCGGCTGCACGAAGCGTCGCTTGAAGGTTTGCAGATAAGCCGCCTGCATGCCGCGTGGCAGCTCGATCGCGTCCTCGGGATTGCAGCGGCCCTGTCGGATTTCCTCCAGGAGCAGCACCACGTACTGGAAAGCACCCTCGCTGCGGTCGACCATCTGGTCCAGCACCTCGGGCGTGGTGCTGCGACTTTGCTCGGTCAGCTCGCGTTCCAGGTAGGCGCGCACGTCAGCACGTTGCTCGACGTCGTCCCCCGCCAGCAGGATCACGGGTACGTCAGACATCCAGGTCTGCACCTCGATATCCGGCTGGCTGGTGACCGCCAGCCGCAACCACGCGGGCAGCTTGCGCCACTCCTGGCCGACCAGTTCGGCCAGATCGTTGCTGCCATCGGGCTGAGTGGCTTCGTCCAATGCATCGATCACCACCAGCCAGGGCTTGTCGGGCGCGGGGAAGTCGCCGGCCAGCGGACCGACCAGTAGGGCGTCGAACAGGGCGCGCGCGTCCTTCTCGATTTCGCGCTCCAGGTCCAGCGCCATCAGACGGGCGCGGTAGGTGTCCAGGTAAGTCGACAGCTGGTAGGCAATCGAGAGAATTGCGCGCCGCGGATCGCCCTTGTCGACGTGGCCGGCCACGCAAAAGTGCACCGCACCGGTCTCGCCCCACTGGTGCGCCAGCATCGCCGCCACCGCGCTCTTGCCCAGACCGGAGCCGCCGCACAGCCACGTCACCTGGTCGCCGTGCGGGTCGTCCAGCCATTGCCGCAAGCGCTCGAACAGTGCCTTGCGGCCATGGAACCGCGCGACATGGCGCTCGATGTCGCCCAGGTAGTTCAGGGGCTGCAGGATGCGAAGTAGCCGCTGTTGTCCGCCCTCGAAGTCGAGCTTGTCCTGCTCGATCGCCTCGCACAGGCGCGCCATGCGCACCTGGAAGCGGTCCGGCTTTTGGGCTGCGGGTACGGCGTCGCGCCAGTCCAGGTACTGGATGCGGCAGATCGAGGTGGGCGCGCCGCCGGGCACGTCCGTGAGCAGCACCGGGATGATGGTCTTTTGCCGCTCCAGCGCCTTGGCCAGCTCGTTCAGACAGTAGCCGTCGGGCCGGCGTACCGAATGCGGCGTCATGGTCAGCACCACGCGGTCGCACCAGTCCAGTCCGCGCTCGATACGGTCTTCCCAGTCGAGACCGATCCCCAGTTGTTCCTCGTCGAACCACACCTGGTGGCCGCGCGCCTCCAGGGCCACCTTGAGCGCGCGCACCTCGCCGACGTAGGTGTCACGGCCGTAGCTCAGAAAGAGTTTGAGCTTTCGGGCTGGCTCACCGGGGGCGGCGGCCACGGTGGGTGCGGTTGTGGTTACGGGGGCGGGCGTGGGTGCAGGCGCTGGTGTCGGTGTGGGAGGCGATACAGGCGGTGTCGGGGTGGTCGTGGGAGTGGTCACCGGCGCGGGCGGCGTGGCCTGCGTCGCAGGAAAGCGCTGCGCGATCGCCGCCTTCAGGCGCTTGCGGTGCCCCACGGACTGCACGCCGATCTCGCGCAGATCGGCTTCGTCCAGCCGCGGCAGCGCCCATTCATCGATATGGTGGGCCCGCATCGCGCTGGCGTAATCGCCCAGGCCTAGCGACTGCAGCCAGTCGCTTACTTTGTCCAGGTCGGCGTCGTTCGGGAGTTGCATGTCGGTGTCTGTCTCGAGGACCTCAGGGGGCTGGCTGCGTCCAGCGACGCGCCCACGCCAGCATCTCGGCCAGTGCGTGCAGGATGGACTCGCGGGCTCGGTAGGCATGCCCCTCGCACGGGAGCATGACCAGGCGCGCCGTCCCACCATTGCCTGCGACCGCCGCATACATGCGCTCGGACTGCATCGGGTGCGTGCCCGCGTTGCCGTCCATCGCACCGTGTATCAGCAGCAGCGGCGCCTTGATGCGATGGGCATGCGAGAACGGCGAGACGCGGTGGTAGGTGTCCGGCGCTTCCCAGTAGGTGCGTCGCTCCTGCTGGAAGCCAAAAGGGGTGAGCGTGCGGTTGTAGGCGCCATTGCGGGCGATCCCCGCCGCCAGGAGGTCGCTGTGGGCCAGCAAGGTGCTGACCATGAAGGCGCCATAGCTGTGACCGCCTGCGACCACGCGGCGGCGGTCGATCAGTCCGCGGGCATCCAGGGCATCGATCGCTGCGGTTGCCGAGGCCACCACCTGTTCGACGAACGTGTCGTTCATGGTGCGTGTGTCGCCCACCACCGGCATCGCTGCGTCCATGAGTACCGCCCAGCCCTGCGTCGCCAGGTAGACCGGCGAAGCGCCGATGGGGCGCACATGTGCGAGGTCTGATCCGCGCACCTGGCCCGCGGTGCTGGCGTCCGAGTAGTCCACCGGATAGGCCCAGATCAGAAGCGGCAGCCGCTCGCCCGGCTGGCGGTTACGCGGGAGATACAGCGTGCCGGTCAGCGGCACCTGGTCCTCGCGCGTGTAGCGGACGATCTCCCGCGTCACGCCCTCCAGGCGCACCGTGCCCTGCGCGGGCTGCGTGAGTTGGCGCCGCTGGCCCGAAACGGTGTCCAGCAGCCACAGCGAAGGCGGGTCCTGCGGCGTCTCGTGTTGCACCAGCACGGTCCGCGCCAGCGGGTGTGCACCGGCCGCGCCGGGGCCGAAGACCGCCAGCACGCGTTCCAAGGCATCGTCTGCGCTGCGAAACAGACGCTGCGCGGTGCCGGTGGCCAGGTCGATCTGGTCCAGGAAGGGACGCAGGCCCTGCGGCGTCGCACCGTCGCCGGACAACCAGGCGAGAGTTCCCTCCTGAAGCACCTGGCGGGTACCCGCCTGCAGCAGAAAGTCGCCCGGGTGGGCGTAGGCGTCGCGGTCGCTGCGGTCGAACAGCACCCGCTCGGCTTGCTCGGGCTCGTCCAGGGAGACAAGGGACGTGGTTCGCCAGCGGCGCTCGCGATCGAGTTCGGTCACGAGAGCCTGGCCCGGTGTGGCCGTCCACAGCAGGCCGGTGAGGCGATGGCGCACCCGCCTGGCTTCGCGCGGCGTGTCGGTGAAAGGGGCGGCCAGGGTCCACAGGCTGTCGCGGAAGTCCGCCGACCGGCGCGGGTCGCCACCGTCGAGTGCCTGCACGCCGCACAGCGTGGCCGGCCGCCCGGCTTGCCACATCACCGCGCGGGCACCAGTGCGTACGCCAAATCGTGGCGTGTCGTCGGCCAGCGGCAATTGCGCGATCTCGCGCACCTGTTCACCCTGCACTGACAGGACTTCCACCACCCGTGGAAAGCCCCAGTGGCCGACGCGGTAGGAAAACGGTGGCATCAGACGCGTCGACAGCAGGTAGCGTCCGTCCGGTGAGGGCTCGATCGCATCCAGGAGTCCTGGCGCTCCGACCGCGGTCCAGTCGCCCGTGGCCATGTCCACGCAGGCCCACTGCGCGGTGGCGTAGTGGGTGAACAGGGCCTCGTCATGCGGGTCTTGCAGCAAGTCCTGGTAAGTGGCCACAGGCGCCGCGCGCGCGATGCTCTCCTGTATGGAGGGACTGTGGGGTGCGTTCGGCGGCGCCGGTGGCGCGCCCCGCCCGGCGGGGATGGTGGCCACCCACAGCCGACGCCCGTCGTGGGAGAACACCAACGGCTGCTCCAACAGCACATCGTTCACGCGCAGATCCTGCACGCGCTGCAGGCGGCCGCTGTCCGTATCCCCCAGCCACAGCTCGGTGCATGTTGGCGTGTCATGGGTGAAGGTGAACGCGGAGCCGTTCGGCGCGAATACTGGCGGGCCGATGCGTGGGCATTCGGGCAGTGCCAGGCCCGTGCGTACGCCGTCAGCGCACCGCACCCACTCCAGCCGCTTGCCGTATTGCAGATGCTGGCGGGCGCTGCGCGCAGCCGACAAGCGGATGCCGGCCAGGCGCAGCACGGGCTCGGCGACGTGGGCCAAGGGAGGATGGGTCTCGATCTCGACGAGCAGCACCCCTCGCCCGTCCGGACTGACCACCGCCAGCGGAGGGCGTGCCGCATCGACCAGCGCCACGATCTCGGGCGCCGGTTCGCTATAGCCGTATGCCGCGGGTTGCGGCGGATTCGGATTAGAAGATGCGGCCATCGAGGGCCTCCAGCCGGAGCAGGATGGCGGTTGTGGCGGGGTTACGGAGCAGCTCTTTATCGAGCGCATCGGAATACATCACGTCGTTCCTCAAGTCGGCATGGGAGATGCCAGCGATCATCAAAGTGACCTGTGATGTCGGCCCGCTAGTGTGTCCGATTTCGGTATCCGAGCGCCGACGGCGGGTTTGCCCCGAGACCCTTTGGCCCTTGCCAGGCTCGAGGGCATGCGATTAGTACAATCGAATGCAGTCCCCCGAATGCAATGCAAGGGCGCGCTCCGAGCGGGCAGCCTTGCGCCAAAGGAAATCCCATGAGTCTCAAATGCGGCATCGTCGGCCTGCCCAACGTCGGCAAGTCGACCCTCTTTAACGCCCTGACCAAGGCCGGCATCGCCGCCGAGAACTATCCCTTTTGCACCATCGAGCCCAATACCGGTGTGGTCGAAGTGCCGGACCCGCGCTTGGTGCAGCTGTCCGACATCGTCAAGCCCGAGCGGGTGGTGCCCGCCATCGTCGAATTCGTCGACATCGCGGGCCTGGTAGCGGGCGCGAGCAAGGGCGAGGGCCTGGGTAACCAGTTCCTGGCGCACATTCGCGAGACGGATGCCATCGTCAACGTGGTGCGCTGCTTTGAAGATCCCAACGTCATTCACGTGGCGGGCAAGGTCGACCCGATTGCCGACATCGAGGTCATTCAGACCGAGTTGTGCCTGGCCGATCTGGGTACCGTCGAAAAGGCCCAACACCGCGCCTCCAAGCTCGCCCGCAGCGGCGACAAGGAAGCGGCCAAGCTGACGGCGCTCCTGACCAAGGTCCAGGCTGTTCTGGACCAGGGCAAGCCGGTGCGCACGCTCGACTTGTCCTCGGACGAACAGGCCCTGCTCAAGCCCCTGTGCCTCATCACCGCCAAGCGTGCGATGTTCGTGGGCAATGTGAGCGACGACGGTTTCGACAACAACCCTTTCCTGCAACGCCTGGAGGCTTTTGCTGCCTCTCAGAACGCACCGGTGGTCGCCATTTGCGCCAAGATGGAAGCGGACATGGCCGACATGAGCGACGACGACCGCGCCATCTTCCTCGAGGAAATGGGGCAGACCGAACCCGGCCTCAACCGCCTCATTCGTGCCGCCTTCAAACTGCTGGGGCTGCAGACCTACTTCACCGCGGGCGTGAAGGAGGTGCGCGCCTGGACCATCCGCATCGGCGACACCGCGCCGCAAGCGGCTGGTGTCATCCACGGTGATTTCGAGCGTGGTTTCATCCGTGCCCAGACCATCGCCTTTGACGACTACATCCAGTTCAAGGGCGAAACCGGCGCCAAGGACAACGGCAAGATGCGCAGCGAAGGCAAGGAATACGTCGTCAAGGATGGCGACGTGATGAACTTCCTGTTCAACGTCTGAGTCGACGCGGACGACAATCCGCGTCCCTTCTTCCTCAGGCCCCCAGATCCTCGCGCACCATCGCAGCCGCTTTCTCCGCGATCATGATGATCGGCGCATTGGTGTTACCCGACACGATGCGCGGCATCACCGAGCCGTCCACCACCCGCAGCCCACGCACGCCGCGCACGCGCAGACGCGCATCGACCACTGCATTCGGATCGCTGTCCGGGCCCATCGCGCAGGTACCCACTGGGTGGAAGATGCTGCCAGCACGTCGGCGGGCCCACTCCAACAGTTGATCGTCCGTGCGCAGCTCGGCGCCCGGCTCGTGTTCCGCCACGATCAGGCGCGCCAGCGGATCGGCCGCCGCGATCTCGCGCATGCGGCGCACCATCGCCACTGCCATGCGTTGATCGGCGGGCGCGCTCAGATAGCCCGATCGGATCTGGGGCGCCTGTAGCGGGTCCGCGCTGGCCAGGCGGATGCTGCCGCGGCTCTCGGGCCGCAGCAGGCAGGCCGAGAGCGTGGCGCCCGAAAACGGATGCGGAGGCTGGTGCGGCCGGTCAAAACTCACCAGCCCGAAGTGGATCTGCACGTCGGGCCAGCCGCTCGAGGCCGGGTCCACATTGAGGAAGGCGCCCGCACGGTACACGCCATTGCGCAGGGCGCCGGTGCGCGTCGTGACATAGCGAATGAACTCCCGCGCGCTGCGCCATCGGCTGTGGGCGATGTCGTTGAGCGTTTCCACGCCCTGGCAGCGGTAGGAGGGGCGCACCTGCAGGTGGTCCTGGAGGTTTTCGCCGACGCCGGGCAGGTTCACCTGGGGCGTGATGCCCAGAGCGCGCAAAGCGTCAGCAGACCCGATCCCCGAAAGCTGCAGCAGCTGCGGCGACTGGATGGTGCCGGCGCTGAGCACCACTTCATGGTTCGCATGCAGCACACGCCGGTGGCCTTCGTGCAGAACCTCGACGCCCGTGGCGCGCCCTCCCTCCAGGATCACGCGTAGCGCCTGCGCCCCCGACAGAACCTGCAGATTGGGTCTGCCGCGCGCCGGCTCGAGGTAAGCCCGCGCCGAACTCATGCGCCGGCCGCCGCGGGTCGTCATCTGAAAATAGCCGACGCCGGTGTTGTCGCCTGTGTTGAAGTTGTCGGTGGCGGGGATGCCGGTGCGCGTGGCCGCCTGCACGAAGGCGTCCGACAGCCGATCGCGCGGCACATTGGCCACCCACAGCGGGCCGCCCTGGCCGCAGGTCGGTGTGGCGTCCTGCTCCCGGTGGGCTGAACGCTGGAAATAGGGCAGCACACTCTCCCAGTCCCAGCCCGTGTTGCCCAAGGCCGACCACTGGTCGTAATCCTTGCGGTGCCCGCGCAGGTACAGCATGCCGTTGATCAAGCTCGAGCCGCCCAGCCCCTTGCCTCGGGGCCAGGGGAGTTGGCGCTCACCCATGGCTGGATCGGACTCGCACTGGAAACCCCAGTCGTGAGCCGGATGGCCCACGGTCTTGAAGTAGCCGATCGGAATGTGCAGCCAGGGGTTGGCGCTGGGCAGGCCCGCCTCCACCAGCAGCACCTTCAGCCTCGGATCTTCCGACAGCCGGCCGGCTAGCGCGCAGCCCGCCGACCCGGCGCCAACGATCACCACGTCGGCTTGCCAGCGCGATCCTGCCATCGTCTCAGTCCGCCTTGATCTGCGCGGCGCGTCCGATACGCAGCCACTTCTCCTGCTCGGTAGCCACCACGGTGCCGAACTGGCGCGGGCTCATGGTCTCAGGCTCCAGGGCCAAGCCGGCGAGCTTTTCTTTCACATCGGGTGCGGTCAGCGCTTTGTTCAATTCGGCGTTGAGACGATCCACGATCTCCTTGGGCGTGCCGGGGCGCACCATCAGACCGTCAAAGGAGCGCAGCACGAAATCGCGAAAGCCCTGTTCGGCCATGGTGGGCGTGTCCTTCAGGGCGGGCAAGCGCTGCGCGCCCGTGGTGGCCAGCGGCCGCAGCTTGCCACCCGCGATTTGCGGAATGGCGGCGGATGCCGTGAGGAACATGTAGTTCGTGCGACCCGCGATCAAATCGCCAATGGCCAGACCGAACTGGTTGTAAGGCACGTGCGTGGTGGTCACCCCGGTCTGCTGCTTGAACAGTTCGCCCGCCAGGTGCGCCGGCGTGCCGTTGCCGCCCGAGGGGAAGCTCAGGGTGCCCGGCGCCGCCTTGGCCGCCGCGACGATGTCGTCCGGGCCCTTGTACGTCGCATTCACCGGCACGACCAAGGCGTTGTAACTCCAGACCACCATGCCCACCGGCTCCAGGCCCTTCTGGAAATCGAGGGACTGCGCCGGAAACAGCAAGGGGCTCACCAGCGATGCCGACGAGAGCATGTACAGGGTGTAGCCGTCGGCCGGCTGGCGCATGGCGTCGGCCATGCCGATGGTGCCCGCTGCGCCCGGCTTGTTGTCCACCACCACGGGCTGTCCCAGGCCCTGCGCCATCTTCTCGGCCACGATGCGGCCGGATACGTCGGCCGGCGTGCCCGCGGGCCAGGGCACGACCAGGCGAATCGGGCGGTTGGGGTAGCTCTGGGCCGAGGCGCTCGTGGCGCCAGCGAGGACGGTGGCGGCCAGTGCAAGGCCAAGCGCCGCGCGGCGCCGCAGGTTCTGGGTCATGGCATGTCTCCTGTGTGTTTTTTCGGGCGCGCCGTCCGCGCCGCGCCACAAGATCGTCAGCGCGAACCGCTGCGAACACAAATGCGAACTGTGACGTCATTCATACCGTTTTGGGTATGAATCGCGTGCCAGATCTATTGGGGCTTGCTGGCAGCCGCGTCCACCAGGCAGTTCAGGAGCACCTGGGTGGGTACTTTCAGGGGCTCGTTGCGCAGTGTGAAGGCGCACATGGGGCCGCTCAGGAGGTCAGTTCCGGTGTTCAGGATGCGGGCCAGCCCCTGGGCCTCGTAGGCGTTGGCGTATTCGCTGGCGATCGCCCAGGCCATGCCGGCGTGGCGCACCAGCCCCAGGGCCAAGGCCTGTGAATCAGCCTGCACATCGCGCCAGGCGTGCTTGTCCTTGCGGTGCACCGAGAGCATGCGATTGAGCTTGGGCCGCAAAGGCGTGTCGGCCGGCGGCAGCACCCAGGGCAGGGTGGCGAGGTCGTCTGCGCTCACCTTCTTGCGCCGCGCCAGCGGGTGGCCTGGTCGCACCAGCACCCGGCTGCGCTCCACGTACAGCTTGCGCACGTCCACCGTGTTCAGGTCCACATTCAGCTCCGCGTGCGAGAGCATCAGGTCCACCCGGCCTGCCAGCAGCGCCTCGTACAGGCTGGCCAAGTCGTAGGACTGCACCACGAACAGCACGTCGGGCGCGACCTCCCGTGCTCGCGCCAGCGCCTGCGCCAGCAGGTCCGCCGAGAACGAGGCCAGCAGGCCGATGCGCACCTCGCCGCTGATGCCGCCGCGGATCCCCTGGATCTCCTCGGCGGCCAGGTCCAACTCGGCCAGCACGCGCAGCGCGTGCTGCATCAGGCTCGCCCCAGCCGCCGTGAGCGAGATCCGTTTGGTGGTGCGGTCGAACAGGCGCGTGCCCACCAGTGCTTCAAGCTGCGCAAGCGACCGCGACACTGCGGGTTGGGTGGTGTGCAGCTTCTGCGCGGTCCGACTGAGGTTCAACTCGCGCCCGAGCACCGCGATCAGGCGCAGGTGACGCAGGGACAGGTGGCGTTGCAGGAGAGAGTCCGTCATGGTCAGCGGCGGGCGGACCTCATTGGCTGAACCCCGGGATGCCGCCCGGAAAAACATGGAGCAGTGCGAGCGTCATCACCACGTAGCGCGCGAACTTGCCTATCAGCATGTAGAGCGCGCAGGGCCAAAAGGGCATGCGCAGCCATCCGGCCACGGCGCACAGAGGGTCGCCCACCACGGGCATCCACGACAGCAGGCAGGCCTTGGGCCCCAGGCGCTCGAGCCATGCCAGGGCGCGCACATGCACCCGTGAATTCTTCCACTTGGCCACGGCCCGGTGCGCGCCGTACCCCAGCCACCAGTCCACCATACCGCCCAGCGTATTGCCCAGGGTGGCCACCACGATGGCGGGCCAGAGCAAGTCCGGATTGAGCTTCACCAGCCCGAAAAGCGCCGGCTCGGACCCCATGGGCAGCAGCGTGGCCGACACGAAGGCAATCACGAACAGCGTGCCCAGTCCGTATTGGGGCAGCGCCAGGAGCGAGAGCAGGGAGTGCAGCCAGGCGTCCATTCGGATCGAGTATAGGCAGCCCCCGGATATACCCGGGCAGGAAGGGGTTGCCGAGCCACTACAATCGTGCCTCATTTTTCAGCAGCCCCCGCCCCCCCCCATGAACATCGGCCCGCATGTCCTGACGAACAACCTGTTCGTCGCGCCGATGGCGGGCGTCACCGACCGGCCCTTTCGCCAGCTATGCCGGCGCCTGGGGGCAGGCTATGCGGTGAGCGAGATGGTCACCTCGCGGCGCGATCTGTGGCACACCCTCAAGACCTCGCGCCGCGCTGACCACACGGGAGAGCCCGGCCCGATCGCGGTGCAGATCGCCGGCACCGACGCCGCCATGATGGCCGAGGCCGCCGTCTACAACGTGCAGCGCGGCGCCCAGATCATCGACATCAATATGGGCTGCCCCGCCAAGAAGGTCTGCAACAAGTGGGCCGGGTCTGCCCTGATGCAGGACGAGACCCTCGCGGTGTCCATCGCCCGCGCGGTGGTGCAGGCCTGCGAGCCGCACGGCGTGCCTGTCACCCTCAAGATGCGCACCGGCTGGTGCGCCACCCACCGCAACGCGCTTACCCTGGCCCGCGCCTTCGAGGACGTGGGCATCCAGATGCTCACCGTGCATGGCCGCACGCGCGAGCAGGGCTACACCGGGCAGGCCGAATACGACACCATCGCTGCGGTCAAGACCGCCGTGCGCGTGCCGGTGGTGGCCAACGGGGACATCGACTCCCCCGAAAAGGCGCGCGACGTACTGGCCTACACCGGTGCCGACGCCCTCATGATGGGCCGCGCCGCTCAGGGCCGCCCCTGGATCTTCCGGGAGATCGCGCATTTCCTGGCCACCGGCACCCACCTGGCACCGCCGCTGGTGGCCGAAGTGCGCAAGCTGCTGCTGGAGCACCTGCAGGACCACTACGCCCTCTACGGCGAGTTCACCGGTGTGCGCAGCGCGCGCAAACATATCGGCTGGTATGTGCGCGGCCTGCCTGGAGGCGAGGCTTTCCGTGAGCGCATGAACGCCTTGGAAGACTGCCAGACGCAGTGGCAGGCGGTGGCGGATTTCTTTGACGAACTCGCGATGTCCAGCGACCGTTTGCCCGTGGCGGCGACATCCGAAGCGCTGGACAACACAGAACAACACGATCGCATCGGCGCGGAGGGCGCGTGAGCAAGAAGCACATTGAGGAATGCGTGCGTAGCAGCCTAGAGGGCTACTTCCGCGACCTGCGCGGCACCGAGCCCGACGGCATGTACGACATGCTGGTCAAGGCCGTCGAAAAGCCGCTGCTCGAAGTGGTGATGGCCAAGGCCGACCACAACCAGTCGCGCGCTGCCGAGTGGCTGGGGCTGAACCGCAACACACTGCGCAAGAAACTCATGGAGCACCGGCTCCTGAAATGAATCCCACCATGAACGCACTCATCTCCGTCTCCGACAAGACCGGCATCGTCGATTTCGCGCGCGCCCTGCACGCGCTGGGCGTTGGCCTGCTGTCCACTGGCGGCACCGCCAAGCTGCTGGAGGCTGAGGGCCTGCCCGTCACCGAGGTGGCCCAGGTCACCGGCTTTCCCGAGATGCTCGATGGCCGCGTCAAGACCCTGCATCCCAAAGTGCACGGCGGCCTGCTGGCGCGCCGCGACGTGCCCGCGCACATGGCGGCCCTCCAGGAACACGGCATCGGCACCATCGACCTGCTGGTCGTCAACCTCTACCCCTTTGAGGCCACCGTCGCCAAGCCGGGCTGCACCCTGGAAGACGCCATCGAGAACATCGACATCGGCGGCCCGGCCATGCTGCGCAGCGCCGCCAAGAACTGGAAGGATGTCGCGGTACTGACCGACGCGTCGCAGTACACCGTAGTGCTCCAGGAACTCAAGGCCCAGGGCAAGGTGTCCGATACCACCCGCTTCGCGCTGTCCGTCGCCGCGTTCAACCGGATCTCCAACTACGACGCCGCCATCAGCGACTACCTCTCCAGCCTGCAGGACGATGGCAGCCGCGCGCTGTTCCCCGCGCAGTCCAATGGCCGCTTCGTCAAGCTGCAAGACCTGCGCTATGGCGAGAACCCGCACCAGCAAGCCGCCTACTACCGTGACCTGCAGCCGGCCCCCGGCTCCCTCGTCACCGGCGTACAGCTGCAAGGCAAGGAGCTCTCCTACAACAACATCGCCGACGCCGACGCGGCGTGGGAGTGCGTCAAGAGCTTCGACACGCCTGCTTGCGTCATCGTCAAGCACGCCAACCCCTGCGGCGTGGCGGTGGGTGCCACCGCCTTGGAGGCCTACGACAAGGCCTTCAAGACCGACCCCACCTCGGCTTTCGGCGGCATCATCGCCTTGAACCGTCCGCTCGATGGCGCCGCTGCCCAGGCCATCGCCAAGCAGTTCGTCGAGGTGCTGATCGCCACCGACTTCACGCCCGAGGCATTGGAGGTGTTCAAGGCCAAGGCCAATGTGCGCCTGATGAAGATTGCACTGCCTGCGGGCGGCGCCACGCCCTGGGACAAGGGCCAGAACGCGATGGACATCAAGCGCGTAGGCTCGGGCCTGCTGATGCAGACTGCCGACAACCACGAGTTGCAGCTGTCTGACCTGAAAGTCGTCACAAAGAAGCAGCCCAGCCCGCAGCAGCTGCAGGACCTGCTCTTTGCCTGGAAGGTCGCCAAGTACGTCAAGTCCAACGCCATCGTCTTCTGCAAGGACGGCATGACCATGGGCGTGGGCGCCGGCCAGATGTCACGCCTGGATTCAGCGCGCATCGCCAGTATCAAAGCGCAGCACGCCAGCCTGTCGCTGAAAGACACCGCGGTCGCCAGCGACGCCTTCTTCCCGTTCCGTGATGGGCTGGATGTGGT
>JBEAZV010000037.1:0-15923 GCA_041159245.1 Pseudomonadota bacterium | reverse complement strand
TGGAGAAGGGTCAGCTCTCGCGCGACGCCTTCATGCAGCAGATCGCCGACATGACGCAACGCATCGTCAAGAAGGCCAAGGAGTACGACCGCGACACGGTGCCCGGCGACTACGCCACGCTGTCCACGCCCTGCCCCAACTGCGGCGGCACCGTGAAAGAAAACTACCGCCGCTACACCTGCGCCGGTACATCGAGCGCGGGCGACAACGCCTGCGGCTTTTCCTTCACCAAGATTCCTGCGGGCCGCGCCTTCGAGCTGGCCGAAGTGGAGCAGTTCCTGCGTGACAAGAAGATCGGCCCGCTGGAAGGTTTCCGCTCCAAGGCGGGCTGGCCTTTCGTCGCCGAGATGGCGCTCAAATACAGCGACGAAGACAAGAACTGGAAGCTCGAGTTCGATTTCGGCGACGAAGCCGACCCGGCGCAGACCGGCGAGCTGGTGGACTTCGGCGCGCAGGAGCCGCTGGGGCCCTGCCCCAAGTGCGCCGCGCGCGTGTTCGAGTTCGGCAAGAACTACGTGTGCGAAAAGAGCGTGCCCACGCCCGCCCAGGCCACGCCCAGCTGCGACTTCAAGAGCGGCCAGATCATCCTGCAGCAGCCGATCGAGCGCGAGCAGATGCAAAAGCTGCTGGCCACCGGCAAGACCGACCTCCTGGACAAGTTCGTGTCCATGCGCACGCGCCGCGCGTTCAAGGCCTTCCTGGCCTGGGACGCCGAGGCGGGCAAGGTGAACTTCGAGTTCGAGCCGCGCGCCAGCAAGTACCCGCCGCGCAAGACCGCTGCGGCCGGCGCGCCCACGCGCACGCCGTTCGGCAAGGTCGCGGCCAAAAAGACGGCCCCGGCCAAGAAGGCCGCCAGCAAGGCCCCCGCCGCGAAGAAAGTCGCCAAGCCCAAGGCGCCGCGCAAGGTCTCGGCTGGCCTGAAACCCAGCGCCGCCCTCGCCGCCGTGATCGGACAAGAGCCCGTGGCTCGCACCGAGGTGATCAAGAAGCTGTGGGACTACATCAAGGCCCACGGACTGCAAGACGCCACCAACAAGCGTGCGATCAATGCCGACGACAAGCTACGCGCCGTGTTCGGCAAACCGCAGGTGACGATGTTCGAGTTGGCGGGGATTGTGGGCAAGCACCTGGAGAGCGGGGGCTAAAGCCGGCTTTCGCCGGAGCAACCCATGCGGACCACCCTCGACATCGCCGACGACGTCCTGTTTGCCGCGCGCGACCTCGCCCGGCGCGAGAAAAAGTCGCTGGGCGAAGTCATCAGCGACCTCGCCAGGCAGGCCTTCGCCCAAGGCGCCACCTCGTCAGCCGGATCGGCCATCCACCGAGCCGCAGAGCCCCTGGCGCGGTATGGCATCCATCCCTTGCCGCCCAGGGGCGGGGTCGTGAGCAATGAACTGATCGACCGCCTGCGCGACGAAGAAGGCGTCTGATGCGGGCGCTGCTCGACGTCAATGTGCTGATCGCCCTTCACGATCAGGACCACGTCCACCATCGCCAGGCCGCGCAGTGGTTCACACAACACGCGGAGTTCGGGTGGGCCACCTGTCCGATCACGCAAAACGGTTGCCTGCGGGTCATGAGCCAGCCTGGCTACCCGAACGCACAACCGATCGCGGTGCTGGTGGCCATGCTGCAGCGGTCCACGCAGGCGCCGCAACACACCTTCTGGCCCGACGACGCCAGCGTGCTGGACGACGGCGTCTTCGAGCACCGGCATATCCATAGCGCGCGCCAACTGACCGACCTCTACCTGCTGTCGCTCGCGGTACGTCGGGCCGCACGTCTGGTCACCTTCGATCAACGCATCCCCTTGAGCGCGGTACGGCACGCCCGTACCGAGCATCTTCTGGTGCTCTGAGGTCGGTCCGGGTCGGGAACCAGGACAGGGGACCGATCGCTCGACGGGCCTGGGCGGAGTCAGGACGGGCGGAAAAAGCCAGCGAGCATCTGGATCTCGCGCCCGTCCGCAGCCTGATCTTGCGCCAGACGCTCGTAAAAGTGGGCTATGGTCTCGAACATGCGCCCTTCGGGATGCTCCGTTCCGATCATGGCGGCGATCTCCTGCATCTCGGGAACCCATCGGGCGGCCTTCCCGAACATGTCCGGAACGCTCTTGGAAAATCCTGTGAGCAAAGCGGCTTGGCTGCGACCCATTTCCTCGAGTAATGCCCGGTCCACGCCGTGACGGACCGACGCCAGCATCATCGCGCTGGCCAAGGCGATCATGCCCTTGGTGATCCCGCCGTAGCACATCTTCAACGCCGACGCAGCGCCCACCGGGGCGTCGAGTACGTGCACCTTCAAGCCAAACGGCGTAAGGGCAGCAAGCCGGGAGGCCTGCGCGCCAGACACGAACAGAGTGGGACCGCCATAGCCCTCGCGCGGGGGCATACCGATCAGGCTGCCGTCTACGAAGGTCGCCCCGGTGGGCTCGATGACGGATTGCAGGCGCATCACCGTCTGCGGATTGACGGCATTGCAATCCACGAACAACGGCTTGTGCGCCGCAGCGGCCAGTGCCGGCGCAAGGCGCTGCGCCAGCGGCAGGACCTGCGAAGGTGGAACGACGGAGAGCACCACATCGGCGTCGGGGATTCGGGCGAGCGGCACGTCGCGCATGCCGGCCACCCGGGCGCGCTCGATCGTGTGGGCGCTGCGCCCGTCCAGCACAGTAACGACATCCGCTCCACCGGCGACTAGGCGGGCCGCCAGCGCCGCGCCCATCGCGCCGGGCGCGAGGACCGCAAGGGTGGGTTTCATCGCGGGCTCCTTCAGAGGTGGGACAGGGGGTCGGGCCGGTGGCTGTCGTCGTGCAGCAGCGGTCCCATCGCGGGCGGGTGGCCTGGCCCAAGCAGGAAGCCAGCGTGCAAGTCGGCAAAGCGCGGGCAACCGATCATCGCCAGGCTCAGGTCGACCTCCTGGCGCAGGATTTCCAGGGCGCGGTCGGCCCCCGCGCGGCCACCGGCGACCACGCCATAGAGGGTGGCGCGACCGACGAAGACGAAATCAGCACCCAGGCAACGGGCAATCACGATGTCTGAGCCGCGCCGAATGCCGCTGTCCAGCATCACCGGCACGCGACCCGCCACCGCGTGCCTGACACCGGGCAGTGTCTCGAGGGGACTGGGCAGCCGATCGAAGGACTTGCCGCCGTGGTTGGAGACCACCAGCCCGTCGACACCGGCCTCGACGGCGCGGTGCGCGTCGTCCGGATGCTGAACGCCTTTGAGGATGAAACGCCCCGGCCAGCGCCTTCGCAAGGACTCCAGATCGCGCCAGGTCTGGATCGAGGGACTCTGCGACCGGAAGAACGCTGCCACCTCCCCGGCACTGCTACCGGGCGGGGCATAGCGGGCCCATGTGTCCATCATCGGCATCCCGCCGTTTCGCAAGTACTCGGCCACCCAGCCTGGATGCCTGAGCGCCTCCAAAAGCATGCTGGGACTCAGGCGCAACGGCAGCCGAAAACCGTTGCGGTTGTCACGCTCGCGCTTGGGAAAGACCGGGTTGTCGACGGTGAGCACCAGCGTGCCGATGCCCGCGTCCTGGACGCGCTGCACGATGCCCGCGGTGATAGCGGGATCGCGCGCAGGATAAAGGTGATACCAGATATGGTCTGGCCCGACACGAGCCACTTGCTCAATCGGCATGCCGCTCGCACCCGAGATCACGAAAGGAATGCGGGCCGCCTTTGCGGCCTGCGCCAGCATGACGTCCGCACCGGGGCGCAATAGCGCTGCGAACCCGGTGGGCCCAACACCAAAGGGACTTTCATGACGCTGCCCGAGCAGGGTCATGCCCTGGTCACGCGCGGCGATATCGCCCAGGTAACGCGGCATCAGCCGGAACTGTCGGAACGCGGCTTCATTCCACAGTACCCCGCGTTCGTCCTCGACGCCGGAGTCGATCACCTCGAACAGAACGCGCGGCAATCGCCGGCGCGCAAGGCGCCGCAGCTCGTCGATGCTCTGGGCGGCCTCCATCAGGACGCTCATGGTCGAAGGCTCCTCAGGCGGTCGACGAATTCGCGCAGGGGTTGACCCGGCGCGGCGCCCAGCGCGCTGGCTGTCCGATTGACATGCGAGAGCACACCTTTGGCGAGGATGGCGCGCGAGTCACCAATGGGCGCGCTCGCTGAGGAAACCGTGCCGGCGGCGATCCCTCGCTCCTCCAGCAACGGCAAGCGCTGGATACCGGCCTCGTCCAGGCCGACGCCGGCGTCGCTGAAAAATACCGCATGAACGTCGGGGCCAATCAGGCCGTCGGGCTGGCCACGAAAAAGTGCGGCATGGGAACCGGTGATGGCGATAGCCCCAGCGTCAGCTGGTTCGAGCATCGGCGCCGCATCCAGACAGATCACCTTGCGCTGGCCAGGCTCGTCGTGGATGGTGTAGCGCCTGCCTCCGCCGATAGGAGGAGGTTGTCGAGTGATAGTCGGACAGCCCGTCATGCGCTGTGCGCACTCACGCACGGTCTGCCCGATCCGGCATCCGACGGCCGCGGCCGCTGCATTCATGTGACTGATGATCCCGTGCGCCAGCATGTGCTCGCCATCGGCGATGTGGCACGTGTTGGCATCGGCGGTAGCAGCCGGCAGGCCGATACGGTCCAGATAGGCAAGCCCGGAGATGCCGGCCCCGTCCAGGCCCACCCCGGCATCATTGAGCACCACGCCGCGGATGCCCCACTTGGCCGCGTGCCAGGCGTTGTACTCGCCGCCATAGGAGCCCGAGACCACCACCTGGCCTATGCACGATTCGGTGGCCGTCGCGCTGCTGGCGAACGTGAGGATCTGCACGGGTTCCATGTCTGGGTCTTCGTGTCGTGAGGGTTCAATCCTGCGGACCGAGCCGCGCGATCAGGCGCTCGAGCTCGGCACGCTCCTCGGGGGTGACCTCCGACAGCGGCGGCCGCACCTTGCCGGCGCTGCGCCCGACGAGCGCGGCGCCCGCCTTCACGATGCTCACCGCGTAGCCTGGCTGGCGCGCGCGCAGCACGCCATAGGGCGCCAGAAAGTCGCGGGTGAACTGGCGGATGGTCGCCTGATCGTCAGCCAGGATCGCCTTGTGGAAGGCCATCGCGCTTCTGGGCACGAAGTTGAAGATCGCCGACGAGTACACGGGCACCCCCATTCCACAGTAGGCGCTTGCATAGATTTCCGCGGTGGGCATGCCGTTGATGCACACGAGCCGGTCACCGAGGAAGGCCTTGATCTTCAGGAGTTCCTCCATGTCGCCCACGCCGTCCTTGAATCCGACCAGATTCGGGCAGGCCTGTGCGATCTGCGCCAGGGTCTCGGCCCTGATCCGCATATTGGCGCGGCTGTAAACGATCACTCCAAGCCGGGTGGCGTTGCACACGGCCATGACATGGTCCTTCAGGCCCTGTTGCGAGGTTTCCGTCAGATACGGAGGCAGCAGCAATAGTCCATCGGCGCCCTGGTCCTGCGCCTGGTGCGCCAGGGCGATCGCCATGCGGGTTCCGTAGCCCGTCGCAGCGATGACGGGCCGGGCTCCGGCGGTCACGACGACGGCCTGGCGAATCACATCGGAATACTCCGAGGCCGTGAGCGAGAAGAATTCCCCAGCGCCCCCGGCAGCGAACAGGGCGCCAGCGCCGTAAGCGCCTAGCCACTCCAGGCGACGCGCGAAGCCATCTGGGTTGAACTCCCCGTTGGCATCGAAGTCGGTCAGCGGAAACGAGAGCATCCCGCTCGACAGCGCGTGCTTGAGTTCGTCGGGGGTGGTGGTAGCTGTCATTAGGACGTCTCGCAGTCGGTCAGGAGGAGCGGCCAGCGGCGGGACGGCCCTCAATTACCCATTTGGGCTGGCAGCCACAGCGCGATCTGGGGCCAGGTAATGGTGATGAAAGCCATCAGCAAAATGACCACGCAAAACGGGATGACGCCTCGCACGACGTCGCCCAGACGCCCGGTCCAGATGCTTTGGATGATGAACAGGTTGATGCCCATGGGCGGCGTGATCTGGGCGAGCTCGACGAACAGCACGACCACGATGCCAAAAAGGATCGGGTCGATCTGGTAGTGCGCCAGCATCGGGAACAGCAGCGGCACCACGATCACGATCAGGCCCAGGCTTTCGATCAGGCAGCCGAGGATCGTCAACAACAAGAACACGCTCAGGAAGAACTGAAATTGCGTGAGCTCCATGCCGACGATGAAGTGGGTGATGAAGTCGCTGACCCCTGAAAAACTGACCGCGGAGGAAAAGAGAAACGCCGCCAGAATCAGGTAGAGGATGTTGCCGACAAAGACAATCGTCTGGTTCATGGCCTGCACCAGCCCGCGCCAGGTCAGGTCACCGAACATCACGCCCAGCAGGGCCGCCAACAGGCACCCGATGGTCGCGGCCTCGGTGGTCGTGACGATTCCGGCATAGAGCACGCCGATGGTGCCCGCAATCAGGATGAAGAACGGCGAGACCTGACCGAGCGCCTGCAGGACTTCGCGCAGCGAGCTCGGCGCCTTCTCTCTGGGGGCGACCTCGGGGTGCACGATCGCATGGATGGCGATGTAAGCCATGAACAGCGCCGTGAGGATGATGCCCGGGATAACGCCCGCCATGAACAGCTTGGGTACCGAGGTCTGCGTGAACGAGCCGTAAATGATCATCGCGATGCTGGGGGGGATCAAGATCCCCAACGTCCCACCCGCAGCGAGTGATCCGGCCGCCAGGCGCATGTCGTACTTGCGAGCGACCAGCTGCGGCATGGACACCCGGCCCAGTGAGGCGGCGGTAGCGACGCTCGATCCGCTGACCGAAGCGAAGACCGCGCAACCGGCAATATTGGTTTGCAGCAAACCGCCCGGGAGCGGCGCGACCAGGGTCGACAAGCCCACGTAGATGCGCTTGCTCAGTCCGCTCACGCCAAGAATCTCGGCCATGAGAATAAAGAGGGGCACCGCCGTCAGCGTGAAGCTGTTCATGCTCCCCCAAACGATGAAGCCCAGGCCGTTGAAGGCCTGAGTGCCGCCATGCAGGTACATGAACAGCGCGGCGGGGACAGCAATCGCGACGGGTACGGCCATCCCGCTGAAAAGCATCACCGTAAAGAGCGCTAGAACGATGACCGCTTGAAGTTCAACGCCCATGGTGCGTCTCCGGTGTGTGCCCGTGCTGCGAGCGCAGCGAGGCCAGGTGGCGAGAGAGCGAGCCGACGATGGACAGGATGTAGGCGAGCAGGCCGAGCACCATCGGAATCTGTGCGATCCACAGGGGCGTGGCCAGGCGGGTCGGCGCTGTGTTACCGGAGGCCAAGCTGGCGCTCACGAACGACCCGAGGTACCAGGCCAGGAGGAGTGCGATCGCCAGCGCCATCAGGTCGTACACCATACGGGCCATCTCGCGCGCTCGCGGGGACAAACGGTCCATCACGAACTCGACCCGGTGAAAGCCGTCATGCGCCTGGCATACCGCCAGGCTGAAAAAGGCAATACACACCAGCAGGTACCCGCCGAGTTCGTCAGCGACCTCAAACGAGTAGTTCAGGAGTGATCGGGTGAGGATGTCGAGAGCGACCACCACGATCAAGATCAGGATCGAGGCCTGGCTCAGGCGCTGGCAGGCACTCTCGAGGAAGGAGTATTCGGGTGCAGGCAGCTCACCCACCCCCTCGGATGGGACGGGCGAGCCTTCTGCCTGGTGCGATTGAGCCATGCCGTTTTAGCGTCCGAGCGCTTGGCGGATCTTGGCGAGTACCTCGGCGGCCTCGGGACCGCGCTCCTTGGCCCACTCGTCAAGGTAGGGGCGCATGGTTTCAACCGCGCGCTGGATGTCCTGCGCGGAGGGCTTGACGATCTTGAGCTTGGCGGCACCCAGGGAGGTGGCGAGCTTGATGTCGTCGGCACGCATGGTGTCTTCGTTCCAGCGCGCGGCATCCGTCGCGGCCTTGCGTACCTTGGCCTGCAGGTCGGGCGACAACTTGCTGAAGGCGGCGGTGTTCACCACGAAATAGGCATTGTTGTAGTTCAAGCCCATGAGGTAGCCGGACTTGAGCTGGTCTTGCCAGAGGTCCGCGCCCACGGTGCCGGTCACCAGGCCGTCGACCACGCCGCGGTCCAGCGCTGAGGGCACTTCCGAGGGGCCGATGGTCACCGGGGTACCGCCAAAGCGGCGCACGAACTCACTCTGCTCAGGCGAGGCCACGCGCATCTTCATGCCACGCAGGCTGGCCAGGGAGGCGATCTCCTTGCGACCCCACAAGTATTGGCTCGGGTAAGCGTAGCTGGCCAGCACGGTCACGCCCTTGCTGGCATAGGCCTTCTCTACATAGGGCCTGAGGACTGCCGAAGCCTTGACGTACTCCTCGTCGCTATTGACCAAGAAGGGCAGTCGGATCACGGCGGCAATCGGAACGTTGCCGGAGAAGAAAAAGTCATCCCCGAGCTGGATGACGTTTTGCGAAACCGCCGAGGTGATGTTGTTGGTGGCGATCTGCAACGTGCCGGCCAGGTGCAGTCGCACCTTGATGGCACCGCCGGTTTCTTTTTCGATGTTCTCGGCCAGCATCTTGGCGCCCATGCTGGTGGTGAACTGGGGCGCGGACTGGTGGTTGTAAAGCGTCCAGTTCTCGGCGGCCTGGGCGGCCATCGAAAGACAGATTCCCGTGGCCAGGCCGAGGCCCAGAAGTATCCGGCGTTTCATGTGTGTCTCCTCGCTTGTAAATGGGGGGGTTCCGGCTGCCTGACGATACACGATCGCATCCGAAATATCATGCATCATGCATGATTTATGTGTCAACCGCGCCACGCCGATGTCGGTTCGGGAGCCTCCCGGGCGAAAGGCGGCGAGGGCGTCGCTGATTGATGGAAAATCCGGCGCAGCATTGGGCTGTAACCCCCTACAAAGCGCAAATTGACCATGGCCGACTCCAAAGGACGCACCCCGAGCCGAGACGCGCTTGATGTCGCCGTGCCCGCAGCCCGTGCCCGCGTACGGGCTCGACCGGTCGCAGCACGCAGCATCACCCGCACCACGCTCTCGGAACAAACCTACGAGACGCTCAAGGAGCGCATCCTCGACAAGACGCTGCCGGCCGGGGCCAAACTCAATATCGATGCGCTGTCGCGTGAGCTCGCCGTTAGCTCGTCCCCGATCCGGGAGGCGCTGGCGCGTCTAGAGGGCGAGCGGCTGGTGGTTTCGGAGGTCTACTCAGGATGCTCGGTCGCGCCAGAGCCCACTGCCGGGTATCTGCATAGCCTGCTTGACTGTCGCATGGTCCTCGAGGGCCACTGCGCGCAGATCGGCGCTCCCCGCAAGAACCCAAAGGTGCTGCAAGTGCTGCGCGACGCATATGAAGAAATGGCCGCGATTCCGCGCATCGGCACCAAGTACCGGGAATACCGGCGCTTCGTTCATGCTGACGCGCGCTTTCACCAGACGATCATCGACAGCGCGGGCAACGAGGTGATCTCCGGTGTCTACGAAGGACTCAGCGCCATCATCATG
This sequence comes from Pseudomonadota bacterium, assembly GCA_041159245.1. Lineage (GTDB taxonomy): Bacteria > Pseudomonadota > Gammaproteobacteria > Burkholderiales > Burkholderiaceae_C > Ramlibacter. Next base: position 6,456 of record JBEAZV010000037.1, on the reverse strand, counting down.
CAGTCACGGCTGTATCGTGACCGCAGGGGCGGTAGCTCGCGTGCCCACGAGGTGCTGGACGAACACCGCCGCATCCTGGCTGCCTTCGAGGCAGGCGATGGGTTAAGAGCGGCCGCCATGCTCCGCGACCACTTGGAGGGCGGCCGCCGCCGGCTACTCACTGCCCCGACGCAAGCAGACAGGGGCTGAGGCCGGCGCCAGCTCATGCCCTGAAGGCTCACCCCGCCCGGTCTTCCCAAACCCGGTCCGGGGGCGGCTCGGGGTCGGGGTACTGGGCGTGCGAGCGCCCGTTAGGCGGTGCCGGCGCGCCTGGGCCTGAAGGCCTCGGCGAGGGTGATGGACGTGTGCGCTGCCCAGGCGCAGCAGCTGAAGGCGAGACACCCCCCTGCTGCCCGCGCGCAGCGGGCTTGCGTTTGGGTTGGCTTTTGCGCGGCATCTCAAGCCTGGCGCTCGCCCGGACGGTAACGCCCCATCATCAAGGCCCCCAGCACCAGCCCCGCCACCCACAGCAGCGAGCGCCCCGGCGCCGCGCGCACGCGGTTGAACGCCAGGTTGGGCGCGCGCGGCGCCATGAGGGCCAGGCGGCGTCGCATCATCTGCGCGCCCAGCTCGCCCAGTCGCCCGCGCAACACCCGCTCGGCCAGGGGAAGGAAGTCGGTTTCCTCGTCAGCGATGTGGTGCATCACATCCCGCATCAAGGCCAGGAAGATCGCGTCGTAATCAGGATCGGACGGCTGCATCCGCCGCAACTGGGCGATCAGGCGCCGCATCTCCTCGTGCTCGGGCACCGCGCGGTGCAGGAAATCGCTGTCGCCCGCCGCACGCACTGCGGGATACAGCAGTTCCTCCTCGACGCGGGTATGCACCTCCAGTGCCAGGCAGACCGCGTGCACCAGCGCCAGGCGCACCGGGGGCGAGGCGCTGGCGTGGTAACGGTGGAAGGTGTCCAGTAACTGCGCGTGGTCGCGGCGCACCACCTGCGTGGCGGTGGGCGCGATGCGTTCGATCAGGCGGTTCATCTCGGCTCGCCTCCGGAAAAGTTCAGAGGCGCCGTTCTAGGCCTGCGCGCGCCGCAGGCCTGTAGGCGTTCAAGCCGTGCCGGCGTGGGCCAGGGCGTCGCGCACCAGCGCCACGTCCAGGCCGTACATCTCGGCGAAGGCCTCGAGCGACCGTCCGCTGCCCCGGTAGGCGCGCACCAGCGCCTCACGCCGGGCGGCCTGGCCTGCGAGCTCGGCGCAGGCCTCGTCGACCAGGGCCAGGGCGGTGGCGTCCTGCGTGCGCACGCGCTCGAGGTAGGCGTCGCGGTCCAGGCCGCTGGCGTCGATGGCCTGCACCAGTCGGGCCCGGGCCCAGGTGCGCGCGGCCTCGGCGTTGCGACCCTGGCGGCGACGGAACACCTCGAGGATGGCGTGCTGCACATGCTCGGGCGCGACCGGCTCGACGGGCTGGCCGTCCAGGTCGTGGCGCAAGTCGCCGCTGGCCACTGCCTCGAGGTAGCGGGTGGAGCGCACATGCTGGCCCAGCGCCTGCTTGAGATCTTCTTTCTGGAAGGCGCCCGGGTGGCGCGCCATCAGGTCTTCGAAGATGCCGAGCTTGAGGGGGCGAAAACGCGCACCGAACAGGCGCGGGTGCAGCTCCCAGAGGCGCTGGAGCAGGGGATGCACCGGGCGCGGCGCGCGCGCGCCCGGCCTATCCTGGGACCGGGGCTTGGCCGCGGAGGCGCCGGCGCCTGCGGCCTGGCGCGTGCGCGATGACGCGGGGGCGGAGGTCGGGGCCGCTTCGGCAACCGGGGCGTTCGGGGTCGTGGTCTCGCTCATGGAGCCGAGACTGTAGCCCGGCGCGGGCACAATCGCGCACATGAAGATTGAAAAAGACACCGTGGTGACGATGCGTTGTCGCATCGCCGACGACAAGGGCCAGCTGATTCAGGACGGCAAGCAGCCGATGTCCTACCTGCACGGCGGGCATGGCAACACCTTGCCCAAGATCGAAGAGGCCCTGGAGGGCAAGGCCGTGGGCGAGCAGCTGTCCCTCGTGCTGGCGCCGGCCGATGCCTTTGGCGAACCCGACCCCAACCTGCTACGCACGATCGCCAAGCGCGACTTCCCCCCGGGCGTGAAGGTGGGCGGGCAACTCGAACTGCCCGGACCGCAGGGGGAGCCGCACCCCTTCACGGTGATGAAGATCAAGGGCGACAACGTGCTCCTGGACGGCAACCACCCGCTGGCGGGACGCACGCTGAAGCTGTCCATCACGGTCTCCGAAGTGCGGGCGGCCAGCGCCGAGGAAGTAGCGCACGGCCACGCACACGGGGCGCACGGGCACCATCACTGACCGAGTGCCGCGAAGTCCCGAAGGAGTTCATGCGTTCGCGCTGGAAGGAACGCTTGGCGTCAGCGTTTCCATGCGGCGGGCGGCGAGCTTTCCGTAGACGCGCATGACGTGCGCGGTCGCTGCGCGATGGGCCCCCATCGGATCGCGCGCCTGGATCGAAGCCAAGATGGCCTGGTGGTCTGACAACGCTTGCGACGGGCCGGTGGGGATGACCCGCGACACCATCGCATTTTGAATACGCTGGTAGATCTGTCCCAACATCTCCTCCAACGCGGGGTTGGCGGCTGCAGCCAGCACGAGCCGATGGAACTGGATATCCACGTCGATGTGGCGCTCCATTTGATCCTTCGCGATCGCCTCGGCTTCGTCGTCGAGGACGCTTGACAGACGCGCAATGGTGTCAACGCTCGCTCGCTCGGCCGCCAAGCTGGCCGCCAGGCCTTCAAGGGCCGACCGCACCTCGTAAAGAGGCATCAAGGCCGGGGCGCTGTACACGGTGACGAAAGCACCTCGCCGGGGCATCTCGGTGGCCAGACCTTCCTGGACCAACCGCTTGACCGCTTCATGCACAGGACTTCGGCTGATCCCGAACTGCGCAGCCAACGCCGGAACGCTGAGATGAAAACCTGGCGACAGCTCGTGCCGCACGATCGCGCGCCGCATGGCGTGGTGCGCCACGTCGGCGATGCGCTCACCGGGCGGGCAAACAAGTTCGTTGAATCGCATGCTGGGGAACCTTGGCCGAATTCAATACAAGCCTAGCAGGCGCGGTGGGTGGGAGCCCCTCCACCGCCACAATCTACATGTTCTTTAGAACCAGAAATCCCGCCAAATAGCCTTTAATGGAACTTTATAGTTAATTAACGGCGCCTAAAAGCGATTGGCCCGGTCGACGAGCAAATATTCTACATGTAGAATTTCTCAAAACCCCTCACGCCCCCAGCACACCGACCCGATGAACGCGCCCACCATCCGAGCCATCGAACTGATCGTCTCTCAATTCAAGATTCCCGACCTGGGCGTCGACACGGCCGGCTACAGCCTGGTCTATGAAAAAGGCAGCTCCAAGTCCGTCAAGGCCTACGGAGTGCGCATCGTGTGCGACGACGGCCTGGTCGGGGAGTACATCGGTGGCGACGCCGTCGGGGTGGCGCAAATGAACAAGTTTGCCGACACGCTGATCGGCAAGAACCCGCTGCAGCGGGAGCGGATCTACAACGACCTGAAAAGGTGCCTGCGCAAGTTCGACAAGATGGGCATCGGCTTGATTGACCTGCCGCTGTGGGACTTGGCGGGCAAGCACTACGGCGCTTCCGTGTCGGAATTGCTGGGGGGATACCGCACACGCCTACCCGCCTACGCCTCCACGATGTCCGGGGATCGCAACGGGGGCCTGGACAGTCCGCAAGCCTTTGCCGACTTCGCGCTCCAGTGCAAATCGCTCGGTTACCGCGGCTACAAGCTTCACGTTTGGGACGACTACTCCGTTCCAGAGCTGGTCCAGACGATCCTGGCGGTGCGTAAGGCGGTGGGCGACGACATGCACCTGATGCTAGACCCCGCCTGCAAGCTCGAAACCTTTGTCGAGGCGCTGGAGATCGGTCGCGCGTGCGATGAAGCCAACTACCTGTGGCTCGAGGACCCGTATCGCGACACGGGCATTTCATCCTTCTCCCACAGGATGCTGCGCGAAAAACTGAAGACGCCGCTGTGCCAGACCGAGCATATCCGCGGCCTGGAGGAGCACGTGAATTTCATCGTGGCGGGCGGCACGGACATCGTTCGGGTCGACGCCGAATATGACGGTGGCATCACGGGCGCGATGAAGATCGCCCACGCTGCAGAGGGCTTCGGGCTCGATGTGGAGATTCACGGCCCAGGCCCCATGCACCGCCAACTGATGGCGGCATTGCGCAACTCGAATTACTACGAGATGTCGCTTGTTCATCCCCTGACACCCGAAATCGGTCGCTGCCAGGACATCTATGCCTGCGGCTACCGCGACACCCTCACGGGCATTGACGCAGAGGGCATGGTGTCCGTCCCGACCGGGCCGGGCTGGGGCGTGACCTACGACTGGGAGTTCATGCGAGCCCACCAGATCGACGCAAAAACGTTCAAGTGATGAAGGAGTCAACATGGAAGATCTCAGCGCCCGACTTTCAGAGTTCGCCACGTCCGAGTTGTCGGACACCTTGGATGAACTGGGCATCCATGGCGTTCTGACCGGTCTGTCAGCGCAACGCGTAGGGCAGGGTCGAATCGCAGGACGCGCCTTGCCGGTTCACCTGGTTCCGAAATCCGGGGATCCGGCCGCCTACCGGTTTGGGGGCGGCGTCGGTAAACCACTGGAGCAGGTCCTGCAAACCATGGCCGATGGCGACGTCGTGATCATGGATCTACAGGGTGCCAACCACGCCTCCGCCTGGGGCGGACTGGCTTCCCGGCTGGCCCAACGCCGCGGCGTACGTGGCACCATCATGTGGGGAACATGCCGAGACGTCGAGGAGATCCGGCAAGTCGGCTACCCGGTGTGGGCGGTCGGCGTGTGTCCACGACGCAGCCGCAACGACTTCACATTCGGCTCGATCAACCAGCCCATCACCATCGGGGAGGTGCGTATCAGCCGGGACGACTACATCGTGGCCGATGAGAGCGGTGTGGTGGTGATTCCTGGATCACGAGCGCGTGAAGTCATTGAAATGGCCACCCGTATTTCCGAGCAAGAAAAGGCGTTGCTCCTGCGAGTCAAGAGCGACACCGTCACCTCATGGGATGAAGTATGACGCCGGGACCCGACTTTCACAGACGCGCCGTCGTAATCGGAGCCACTGCCGCCCTTCTGGGCGCTCCGAGCGTGAGGGCATCGACCCGGTGGCAGCCCACCAAGCCAGTCAAGATCATCGTGACCTTCCCGCCGGGCGGCAACGCCGACTTGATGGGTCGACTCTTCGGAAAGCACTTGGGTCAGGCGCTCGGCGTCCCTGTGGTCATCGAAAATCGCGTCGGCGCGGCCGGCACCATCGGCATGGCCCATGCAGCCCGGGAAGAGCCCGATGGCCACAGCCTGCTCCTGGGCGATATTGGCACGCAGGTCATCACGCCCATCGCCGAACCCACCGTCCCGTATGACACGCAACGCGATTTTGTGGCCATCTCGCGCTTGACGTCGGTCTCGCTCCTGCTCCTGACGCACCCGAAACTGGGCTTCAACACGGCGACGGAGTTTCTGGCGCACGCGCGCGCGAATCCTGGAAAGCTGACCTTTGCCTCCGCAGGCGGCGGAACGCCAAGCCGGTTTGCTATGGAAGCACTGAAGGCCGCGGCGGGTATCGACCTGCTGCATGTGCCTTACAAGGGAAGCGGTCCCGCCATCGTCGACTTGGTCGGCGGTCAGGTCGACTGCATGATCGATGGGGGATCCGCATCGATGGTCAAGACAGGCAAGCTCACGCTCCTGGGGGTCACGGGGGATCGATCTCCCGCTTTTCCGACCATGCCCGCCTTGCACGAGGGGGCCGTTCCGGGATTCCGGTTCATGTCCTGGCACGGGATCTTCGCGCCGCGTGCAACGCCGCCTGCCGCCATCGCCAGACTGAGCGAAGAGATCGCCCAGATTGGTGTCAAGCCGGAAGTGGTCAACACCTTGCGCGATCTGGGCATCACAGCCATGACACAAGGCCCTGGCGACTTCGACAATTTCATCAACACGCAGCGCCAAAGCCTACGGAACCTGGTGCGCGAGCGAAAAATCCGTTTCGACACCTGAGCGCCGATGGGTCGGCGCCAGGTTGAACCGGCGAAGTCGCCGGCGATACCTCATTTCGCTGCGACCACGCGCACCATCTCCAGCACCTTGTTGGAGTAGCCCCACTCGTTGTCGTACCAGGACACGAGCTTGACGAAGGTGCCATCGAGGGCGATGCCGGCCTCGGCGTCAAAGATGGAGGTGCGGGCGTCGCCGCGGAAGTCGGTGGCGACCACCTTGTCCTCGGTATAGCCCAGCACGCCCTTGAGCGCGCCCTGCGACTGCGCCTTCATCTCGGCGCAGATTTCGTCATACGAAGCGGGCTTGTTCAATTCGACGGTGAGGTCGACCACCGAGACGTCGGAGGTCGGCAC
>JBEAZV010000036.1:0-13271 GCA_041159245.1 Pseudomonadota bacterium | reverse complement strand
AAGTTCCCCGTCAGGCCCCAGCCGGCGGCGCCGGAGGCACGTCGCCAGACTCCTGCGCCGCGATCTGCGCGGTCAAGAACCGCCAGGTCTCGCGCTCCAGGTCCGTGGTGCGTCCGGGCGTATCCAGGATCTGCGTCATCTTGGCGCCATCACCCAGTCGCGCGAGCTGCTGGATTTGACTGAGAAGCTCGCGGTAACGCTCCACCGCCGCCGCGGGCTGTGCGATCAGCTGCGGCAGGGACATCAAGGCATGGTTGGACGCCGCCTCGCGCTGTCGGTGCGCTTTTTCGATCAGGCGCTCGACCTCGTCATGACTCAAGTGCAGGCGCTTGGCCTCGGCATCGATTAGCCCCCGCTCCTCTTCGGAGATGAGTCCGTCGGCCAGCATGTTGTAAAGCTCGTTTTGCAGCGTCTCACGCTCGATGCGCAGCTGGTCGCTAAAGGCCGACGACAACAAGGCCGCCGGGATCGCGAAAATGCCGATCCCCAACAAGGCCAGCACGATGGTCATGGCCCGGCCCGCCGGGGTGATCGGCGAGATATCGCCATAGCCCACGCTGGCCAGCGTCACCACCGCCCAATAGATCGCCTGGGGAATATTCTCGAACTTGTCAGGCTGCGCTTCGTGTTCGAACAAATAACCCAAGCTGGCGGTCAGAAGCACCAGCAGCAGCATCACGAAGGCGGAGGCGGTGAGCACCGGCCACTCGCGCTTGACCACGATGCCCAGGGTCTTGGTGGCCCCGGTGTAGCGCGTGAGTTTGAGCAGCCGCATCAACCGGAACACCCGCAGGAAGCGCAGGTCGATCAGGTGGTGCAGGATCACTTCCAGGAAAAAGGGCACGACCGCCAGGAAGTCGATCAAGGCGCTAGGTGTCTTGGCGAACCGGATGCGCCCCATCAGCGGCTTGCGAAAGCCCGGTTGCTCCACCACCGAATACATCCGCATCAGGTACTCGAGGGTGAAGATCGAAACGGCCACTGTATCCAGGATGATGAACTCCAGGTGCAGCACGTACACCACGGATTCGACTGACTCGAGAATCACCGCAGCCACCGACACCACCACCCACACCACGATGAAGGTGTCGAAGTACTCGTGCAGCTTGCCGCCGCGGTCGCTGGGCCAGACCAGGGCATGGATTTTTTGACGCAGGGTGCGCCCCTGGTTCAGGGCCCGAAACTCATGAATGGCCGGCACCAGCACCCGCAGCAGCTTGAACATCCTCAGCAGCCGCAATGCCCGCAGCATGCGCAGGTCCAGCGCCACGAACATCGAGAGGTAGAACGGCAGGATCGACAGCAGGTCGATGATGGCAAACGGGCTGCGCATATAGGCCAGCCGCTTCCATCGGGCATGGGCGAATTCCTCGTCCTCGGGCGCCAGGTACAGACGCATCAAATATTCGACGGTGAAGATCACCACCGACACCACATCGAACCAATGGAACCAGGTGCCGTAGGCCTCATAGATCGCCGGCACATGCTCGAACAGGAGTGCGAACAGGTTGGCAATGATCAGGCCCGCAATGAAGCGGTCCAGCGTCACGTGGTAGTTGCCTGGGATACGCGGATCGAGCAGCCAGGCATAGAGCCAGCGGCGCAGAGGCAGGCCCGGCGGCACCGGCGAGCGGTCTTCGTCCAAGGCGTCGGGCGTCATGGCGTCACTCACAGCGTCACCTCCGCGACCTTGATGGCGTACCCGCCGGCATCACACACCTGAACACGCAGCGCCAGGCCCTTGGCCAAGGCTTCCTTGCCCTCCAAAGGGCTCCAGGACATATTGCCTGTCACCCCCTGCGGTGGCGGCGTGCCTTTTTCCACCAGCACATGACCGCGGGTGGCGGCGCTCTTGCGCTGGCATTGGGTTCCTAGGACGGTATTGGCCGCATTGAACGGATTGCGCATTTGCGCAAAAGGGCCTTGAGGACCGAACAGCGCCTCGCGGCAGGCCTGCCAAGTGGCGGGCTCAGCGTCCTGCGCGCCAGCGGCGGGGCCGCAGGGTGCTGGGGTCAGCGGCTCGCCCTTGGCGTGGGCCTGAGCCACAGACTCGGCCCATCGGGCAATCGCCTCCCCATTGGCCTTCGCGTCCTCGAGCAGTGTGCCTTCGCGGTACGCAAAGCGGCCGCAGTACACCACGGCCGCCATCGCGCAGACCACGACGACGACGAACAGCACTTCGCTCAGGCCCCAGCCCTTGCGCTGGCGAAATGAGGGGGATGAAGGGGGCGGCGGTGACAGCGTCCCAGGGTTGACTGAATCCAAGATGCCTCCTCCGTCTTTTATCGCGCATGAGTGCGCACCAACTGCGCATCTAAACGCGCTTTGATCAAATCGACAAGGTTTAAGGTGAGAGTTAAACCTAGTGGCCCTAAGTGTTATTGCGTGGCGCCTGCGAGCGAGAGCGCCGGCGGCCGCCAGGCGACACTCGTCTTTCTTGGACTAGAGTCGGGGACCCTCACCGGTCCGAAAGGCACGCGCGCAATGAGCTCCACGCAGGAAGCCTGGCACAGCCAGGTGTCGCAGCCCACCCACACGATGCGCGTGATGCGCGGCGTCCGAATCACCGCCCGCGATGGCACTGCCCTCGCCTGCGATGTGTATCTCCCGCAGCAAGCGGGCCGCTACCCCGCACTGTTGTCCTACTCGCACTATGGCAAGGACCTGCAGCGAGTCACCGGCAAGCGGGCCCCCTTGAGCCCCTTGATAGGCAACGGCGGTCTGGAGGCCGGCGACTCTGAATACTTCGTGCAGCGTGGCTATGTGCATGTGATCGCCGACGCACGCGGCTCGGGCGATTCAGCTGGCGAGTTCTGCTACCAGGGTGCCAAGGAGCAGGAAGACGGCTACGACATCATCGAGTGGATGGCGGCCCAGCCCTGGTGCGATGGCAACTGCGGGATGTTGGGCATGTCGTACTTTGCCGTCATGCAATACATGGTGGCGGCGCAACAGCCCCCGCACCTGAAGGCCATCGTGCCCTATGAGGCCTTGACCGACCGCTATCGGCAAAGCACCTACCACGGCGGCGTGCTCAATGAAGGCTTCTGGCACCAGTGGTGGGGCCATGTGAGCGTGGACGGCATGACGCCTCTGAGCTTTGACAAGCACAACGCGCAAGAGATCCAGCGTCGTGTGCAGGCCCTGATGGAAACGCCGGAGATTCAGCGCTCGCCCTATCTGCATATCCAGCTGAAATACCCCAAGAAGAATCCGCTGCTGTTTGACTGGCTGCTGCATCCACTGGACGGCCCCCTGTACTGGGAGCGCTCGCCCAATCGGATGTTCGACCGGATCAAGATCCCCACCTTCCTGGTGACGCGCTGGACCAGTTGGGCGGTCCATCTGGCGGGCGCCTTCGAGGCCTACGCCGGCATCGACGCGCCCAAGAAACTCCTGATCATGGAAACCGAGTCGACCCTGGGCCCGCTGCGCCCCTGGACCGACCACCAAGATCTGATCCTGCGCTGGTACGACCACTGGCTCAAGGGCCTAGACACCGGGATGATGGACGAGCCCCCGATCCGAATCCTGATCAAGGGCAGCAACAGCTATCGCGACGAACACGAGTGGCCGCTGGCGCGCACACGCTGGACCCCCTACTACCTTGGGGCAGCGGGAACACTGTCGCCCCAGGCGCCGCGCGAGTCCGGTTCGGCCACCTTCGACAACGACCCCCACCTGCCACCCGGCCGCATGCCGACCGGCATCACCTTCCAGTCCGCGCCTTTCGAGCAGGCGACGGAGGTGACCGGCCCCGTGTCACTGTCCTTCACCGCCGACATCAGCCAGACCGACGCCACCTGGATCGTCACGCTACGCGATATAGGCCCCGATGGCAGCTCACGCACCCTCACCAAGGGTTGGCTGCGCGCCTCGCACCGCGAACTCGACCCCGAACGCAGCACTCCATACCGCCCCTACCACCCGCACACCACCTGCGAGACCTTGGAGCCAGGTCGGGCCTACACCTATGCGATCGAGATCCGCGAGACCTCCAACGTCTTTCTGCCGGGTCACCGCCTCGCCCTGGACATCAAGGGCCAGGACTCGACTGCCGAAGACCCGATCTGGGTACACACCTGCAATGCGCTGCCCACCCGTCACACCGTGCACTTCGGACCGGACGCGCCCTCTCACCTGCTTCTTCCCGTCATCCCTTCCCAATAAGCCATGAACACCTGCACCTCACGCCGCCTCCTGCTCGCCGCACTCGCGCTGGCCTTCAGCGCCGGCAGTGCCTTGGCACAAAGCTATCCGAGCAAACCGATCAAGCTGGTCGTCCCCTTCCCGCCCGGAGGCTCAGCCGACGTGCTGGCCCGCACCATCGGCGACAAGATCGGCAAGGCCATGGGGCAGTCCGTCGTCGTGGAGAACAAGCCGGGCGCTGGGGGTATCCCGGGCGCCTCCGCTGTCGCCACGGCGCCGGCCGACGGCTACACGCTGCTCTTTGCCAACACCAACATCGCCATTAACCCCAGCCTGTACAAGAAGCTGCCCTATGACACGGCCGCCACCTTCGCGCCGGTGGTGCTGATGGTGCAGGTCCCTAACCTGATCCTCGTACCGGCGGACCTGGGCGTGACCAACGTGCAGGAACTGATCGCGATGGCCAAGGCCCGACCGGGACGGCTGAACTACGCGTCGGCAGGTAATGGCACCTTCCCGCACCTGGCCGTGGAGATGTTCAAGCACCTATCCGGCACGTCCATCACGCATGTCCCGTACAAGGGTGCGGCGCCTGCGCTGAACGCGCTGCTCGCAGGCGAGGTGCAGGTCTTGTCCAACGACCTCGTCACCGCCACGCAGCACGTGAAATCCGGCAAGCTGCGGGCCCTGGCGATCACCAGCGCGACGCGTTCGTCCACCCTGGCCGATGTGCCGACCCTGGCCGAAGCTGGCCTGCGTGAGTATGTGGCGGTGGGTTGGCAGGGGATCATGGTGCCCGCCGGCACGCCTGCGCCTGTCATCGACCGCCTGAACACGGAAATCAACAAGGCTCTGGCCGATCCCGAGCTGCGCGCGATGCTGGCCAGCCAAGGGCTGCTGGTGGCGGGCGGCTCGGTGCAACAGTTTGCCGACTTCGTGAAGCAGGACACCGCACGCTGGGCCGCCACGGTCAAGGCCTCGGGCGCCAGCGTCGACTGACCCGGACCTCTCTGGCGCGCCCGCTGTGGCATCGGCCACACTGGCGCCGCCACGGCGATCACCATGCAGACCTTCACAGCCCAGGAGACCGCCGACAGGCTGCCCTTTGAGCGGCTTATCGCGGCGCTCCAGGCCATGTTCGCGCAGGGCTGCCATGTGCCCCTGCGCCACACCCATGTTGTCGGCACGCCCGATAGCGGCCAGGGCACGGTGCTGCTGATGCCCGCCTGGCAGGACGGTGGGTACCTGGGCGTCAAGACGGTCTCCATCTACCCGAACAACCGCCATCAAGGACTGCCGGGGCTGCACTCGGTCTATGTGCTGTTCGACGCCAAGACCGGCGTGCCGCTCGCCCTGCTCGATGGTGACGTCATCACCTCGCGCCGTACGGCGGCCGCCTCGGCCCTGGCCGCGAGTTACCTAAGCCGCCCTGATGCACATCGCCTGCTGGTCGTCGGCGCCGGGCGCGTGGCCAGCCTGCTGCCGCAGGCCTATCGCGCGGTGCGGCCGATCGACCAGGTGCAGGTGTGGGACATCGACGCGGCGCTGGCCACGCGACTCGTCGAGCGCCTGCAGGCGGACGGCCTGCGCGCCTCACTCGCGACCGACCTTGAAGCGGCCACGGCCAGCGCCGACATCGTCAGCTGCGCCACCCTGTCCACCGAGCCCCTGGTGCGCGGCGCCTGGCTACGTCCTGGCACGCATCTGGACCTGATCGGCGGCTTCACACCCGCCATGCGCGAAAGCGACGATGGGTGCCTGGCGCGATCGACCGTATTTGTGGACACCGACGAAGCCGCGATGAAAGCCGGCGATCTGCTCTCGCCGATGGCCAGCGGCGCGTTTCATCAAGACGCCATCGCCGCCGACCTCGCAGCACTGTGCCGCGGTCAGCACCAGGGCCGCTCGCGCGAAGACGAGATCACGCTGTTCAAGTCGGTGGGGACAGCGCTGGAGGATCTGGCGGCGGCGGCGCTGGCGTATGCGCCCGCGCAGGATGGCTCTCGCGGGAGAGCCCCGAGGGTCAATGCAGCTTGAGCTTGGGCCGGACCACTTGATTGACGTGCCCCACCACAATCAGCACCAAGCCGCGTAGCAGACCGTGCACCGCCAACAGGTGCTTGCGGTACAGCCCGACATAGACCAGGCGGGCCAGGCGCCCCTCGATGGCCATGCGGCCGCCCACCAGGTTGCCCATGAGGCTTCCCACGGTGGAATAGCGACTGAGCGAGACCAGTGAGCCATGGTCCCGGTAGACGAAGTCCACCAGCGGCCGTCCGCCGATCAGGCGCAGGATGTTGTGATACGCCACCTCGGCCATCTGCGCCGCCGATTGCGCCCGAGGGGGAACAGGTCGCTCTTCGCCTGGTGGCTTGAAAAAAGCGCAGTCGCCGATGCAGAAGATCCGCTCGTCGCGGGTGGTCTGCAGCGTGGGCCGGGTCACCAGTTGGCGGTGGGCGGTGGTCTCCAGGTCAGACAGGTGATCGGCCAGGTCCGGACCCTTGACGCCGGCCGCCCACACGATCAGGTCGGCCTCGATCGGGCCCGCATCGGCGGTGAGCAGGCGCCCCGCTTCCACACCGACCACGCGTGCAGCGGTGCGCACCTCCACGCCGAGTTGGCCGAGCTCCTGGTGCGCGGCCTCGGCCAGCCCCTCGGTCAAGGCCGGCAGGATCCGCGGGCCGGACTCCAGCAGCGTCACCCGCAGGCGCTGGTCATCGAACACCTCCAGCCCATAGTGGCGCAAACCGGCCGCTGCGTTAAAGAGTTCGGCCGCCAATTCCACGCCGGTGGCGCCGGCGCCCACGATGGCCACCTTCACACTGGCCTGGGTATTCGGGTCCTGGGCGACGGCACGCGACACCCTCAGGCAGTGATTGAGCAGCTTCTTTCGGAACCGGTCGGCCTGATCGCGGCTGTCCAGAAACAGGGCGTGATGGCGCACGCCCGGGACGCCGAAGTCGTTGGAGATGGCGCCAAAGGCCAACACCAGGTAGTCGTAGCGGATACGGTGCGCAGAAATCAGTTCGCTGCCGTCCTCATCGGCGATGGGCGCGATCAACACCTCTTGCCGTTGGCGATCGATCCCGTCCAGCGAACCGAGAAAAAAGCGGTAGTTCCATCGATGGCCGTGGTTGCGATAGCCCACTTCATCGAGATTGGCGTCCAGCGAGCCCGTGGCCACCTCGTGCAGCAGCGGCTTCCAGATGTGGGTGGGATTGCGATCGACCAGGATGACGTCGAAGTGCTCGCTGCCCAGCTTCGCCCCGAGCTTGCGGGCCAGCACCAGGCCGCCCGCGCCGCCGCCGACGATCACGATCTGGGTTTTGGCGGGGGCGTTCAATGGAGTGACCAGGGCACAGGCAGTGCCTTCATCATACTTTGCACAGCTGCCCCGGAATCAGGGCCTATAATCACCCGGAGCCCGTATGTCTTTTGCCTTTCAACATCACCATGGTGCGATGCTGCTTAAGTACAGCGGCATCAGTTTCATCTCGGGGGCCGTCAACCACGGTTTTTTCAGCGGGGAGCGCTCGCTTTGGACCGCGGCGGTCGGCATCGTGCTCTTCGTCCTCGGGGCCGCACTCGAGCATCGGCTCAGTGACAGTCCGCAGGAGCGCGACCACGGTCTGATCCGCACCCTGGCACTGGGTACGCTGCTGTCCATCGGCCTGGGCTTCTTCACGGGTGGCTTGCAGCACTTTCCCGATTCGCCAGCGCGCAGCGCCTGGGTGGTGCCGCTGGGGTTTGCCATCTCGGTGCCGGCGCTGGCCTTGAGCGGCGGTTTGGCATGGCGCCGCAGCAGCTCGGTCTATGCAGCGGTGTTGGGCGTTCTGGTAGCGGGCGGCAGCTATGGCGCCTGGCAGTGGCTGGAGCGTCACCCCGAATGGGCCAACGGCGGTCATTCCCATGGTGAGCATTCCGCCAGCGACGATGTCGTGGCGTTGCAGGTGGCGCGTGTCATCGAGGTCCGGATGGACGACGCGATGCGCTTTGGCCCCGACACACTCGAGGTTCAGGCCGGTCAGGTGGTCCGCCTGATGGTGCACAACGCGGGTCGCGTGCCGCACGAGCTGGTGCTGGGTACCCCCGAGCAGATCCGCGAGCACGCGCAGCAGATGAAGCAGGGGCAGGCCCACGACCATCACGCGGCGGGCGCGGCGGCCATTCAAGTCGAGCCAGGCAAGACTGGCGAATTGGTGATGCGCTTCGCGCAGGCGGGCCGCTTCGAGATGGCCTGTCTGATCCCGGGGCACTACGAAGCCGGCATGCGAGGCCGCCTGACCGTGGTGCCGGCCTCAGCCACCGCCGCCAGCCCGCCCGCCGCCACGTCGGGGGCGCACGACCCCAGTACCCACAAGCATTGAGGGTCCCCGCAAAGGCGCTTACGTGTGGGCGGCAGAAAAGGCGGTGGCCGCCACTCTGACCATGCTGGGGTGCAGAGTCCCGAGCTTCGGGCCAGGCGCCTGGGGGTTGAATACCCTATCCAGCCAGTACTTTCTCTAGGTATCGATCTGCCGCCAGCTGGGTCATCGGACCCGGCCGGCCGCGGCCAATCACGCGGCCATCAATCTTCACGACGGGTGTCACACCACCAAGCGTCCCGGTGACGAACGCTTCGTCGGCGCTATAGACCTGGGCAAGCGTGAAATCACATTCACGAACTGAGCCGCCAGCTGCGTGCCACGCATCAATGACGCTCGCTTGCGTGATTCCTTTGAAGCTGTAAGCGCCAGTGCTGGTCCAAAGCTCTGCCCCTCGCACGATAAAAAAGTTCGTGCTGTTGCAGCTGGCAACGAAACCACGTGGATCGAGCATCAACGCCTCGTCGGCGCCTGCATGGATCGCCTGAATAAGGGCCTGAATCAGATTGAGCCGACTGTGCGAGTTCAGGTGCAGATCAAATACATCGGGGCCGCTCGTTCGAAATGTGCTGGTAAATAGAGTCAGGCCTTGGGCCTTGCTCTCCGGACGCGGCGTCTTGAACTCGGCAACGATGACGATCGTCGGCGGCCCAACGACAAACCGTGGATCCTGGTTCACTGTGCGCTTGACGCCCCGTGTGACCATCAGACGGATATGCGCACCGTCCTGCATCCCGTTGCGATCAAGCGTCTGCATGACCGCCCCGATCAGTTCCTGTTGGGTCAGACCGATGTCCAGCGCAATCGAACGCGCCCCTTGGTACAAGCGGTCCATGTGAGCCTGTAGGCGGATGATGCGCCCGTTGACCAGTCGCAGGCCCTCCCACACACCATCGCCGAGTCCAAAGCCAGCGTCGAAAACCGAAACTACAGCCTCGTGACGAGGGACGAAGCGGCCATTGACGTACACCAGAACCGTATCGTTCCTTGGATCGCTCACATAGGCCTGAGCGCTATCAGTGTTCTGGAGGTTCATGGCGGGGTCAGAAGTCAAATTCACGATGGCGAGCCAGGAAGGCCTGTGTCCGCGGTTGGGTTGGATTCTTCAGAATCTGTTCGGGCGGGCCCTGCTCGTAGATCACGCCATCTGCGATGAAGAGAACTCGGTTAGCAACGTGATAGGCGAAACCCAGTTCGTGCGTCACCAGCAGCATCGTCCGCCCCTCGTCGGCCAAGCCGCGAATCACACGCAGCACCTCCCCCACAAGCTCGGGATCCAAGGCCGAGGTGGGTTCATCAAAAAGCAGCAGCTCTGGCTGCATCGCAAGCGCGCGAGCGATGGCAACTCGTTGCTTTTGCCCACCGGAGAGTCTGGCGGGCCAAGCGTCCGCCTTGTCGGCAAGGCCAACGCGCCCCAACTCTGTCAGTGCGAGGTCACGAGCCGCATCGCGCGGCATGCGCTTGACCGTCAGCAGCGCCTCCATCACGTTACTGAGTACCGTCATGTGCGGAAACAAATTGAACTGCTGGAACACCATGCCCACACGTTGGCGCACGCGCGTGAGTTCAGCCTCGTTACGACTGTCGATGGCTTGGCCGCCCAGTGAGACGCTCCCACGAGTGGGGATCTCCATGAAGTTCAAACAGCGCAATAGGGTGCTCTTGCCCGAACCACTCGCCCCCAAGATGGCGATGCGATCGCCTTGGTTCACCTCGAGATCGACGCCGCGAAGAACGGGGTCGGCTCCAAACTGTTTTTGGAGATTTTGGATAGACAGCAAAGGTTTTGTCATGCGTCCACCCTTCCGAGTCGGCGCTCAAGCCAATAGGTGGCCTGCACGAGTGGCAGCAGGCACAAAAAGAAAATCGCCGCGATCACCGTATACGTTTCGATGGGATTGAAGTTCAACGATGCAAGCAGCTTGCCCTGTTGAAGGAGCTCGACGTAGGCAACTGTCGATGCAAGCGTGGTCATCTTGAAGATCTCAATACCGCGATTGGTAAGTGCAGGCAGCATCCGCCGAAGCGCCTGCGGCAACACAATGCGGCGCATCGCTTGGCCGGCGTTCATGCCTAAGGCGCGGGCTGCCTCTAACTGTCCACGATCGATAGAACGAATGCCCCCGCGTACGATCTCCGAAGTGAAGGCGGCAGAGTTCAGCGAAATCCCTAGGGCGGCGGCTGCAAGCGGGCTGATCTCAAACGGAAGCAACAGCGGCAGCGCGAAGTAAAACCAGAGAATCTGTACCAGCACGGGCGTGTTGCGAAAGAACTCCACGAAAGCGGTTGCAGGGACACGTAGCCACGGACGATTTGACTGCCGCGCAAGGCCGATCAACAAGCCGAGCACCAGGCCTGCGACCGCGCAGATGGCAAACAAGCGCAGCGTGCCGAAGGCGCCCTTGAGCAAGACGTCTGCGTTTTCCCAAACCTGAACGAAATTCCACGTGTAGTTCATCAGCGGTTCATGCCCTCACCGCTGACGACCCACCGACGCTCCAGACGTCCCGCAGCAAGGCTGGCGACGTAGATGACAACGAAGTACATGAGTGCAGCAACTGTGAACACCTCAAGCGGGCGGAAGGTCTTTTGCGCGACTTCATTCGCCTGAAACAGAAGGTCGGTGTAGGAGATGGTGGCCACCAGCGTCGTGGTCTTCATCAGCTCAATGACACGCTCGAGGAACGCCGGCAACATGCGCTTGACCGCCTGCGGCAGCACGACGCGACGCATGAGCTGTCGCTGCGACATGCCCAGCGCCCGAGCGGCCTCCCACTGGCCCCGTTCCACAGACACGATGCCGGCGCGGAACGCCTCGGCGAAGAACGCCGCTGACTGAATCGAGAACGTGAGCGAAGCCGCGACGAAAGGTGTCATCTCCACGCCAAGCAAAATCGGCAACGCGAAGAAAAACCAGAACAGCTGGACCAGGGGCGGGGTTGTGCGAAAGATCTCGATCACGATCCCCGCCGGCCAGCGCAACACGCCTCGCTTGGAAAGCCTGGCCAGTGCCAGAACCAAGCCCAGAGGGATGCCGAATGCCAAAGCGGTGCCAGTGATCTGCAGCGTGTGCCACAGGCCGAGCAACAACAGGTCGGCATTCGCCCAGACAGGGCTGAAGTCCCAGCGGTACATGCGGCGTCGGCTCGGGCGTCAGCTGCCCAGCATTTCCTTCATGACCGGAGGGACGGTCTTGGGATCCAATCCGAAGCTGACCAGGAATTCCTCGTACCACTTCTGCGTCTGCCCACTCTTGTAATGAGCAGCAATGGCCTGGTCAACCCAGTTCAGGAAGGCTTTGTCGTCTTCCTTGCGCACCGCGACGCTAGATGCCTGCGAACGCACCGGCGACGGCACCACGATCTTGCCGCTTCCCAGCCGCTGGCGAGCAGCCAGCAGCGGGGGGTGGAATAGACACACGGCCTCCACACGGCCCGCTTGGAACGCAGCGATGGCCTCGGCGTTTCCAGGGAAGCGCTGGATTTGCGCCTTCGGCGTGGTCTCGCTCACAAACTTGTCCATGGTGCTCGCTTGGGGGACAGCGATGCGAATCTTTTCGTTGTTCAGATCGACCCACGCCCGCACCGGCACATCGTCTCGCGCCAACACGGCCAACGAGTAGTACAGCAGCGGCGTCGCCGGGAAGTCCACCGCCTGTGCGCGCTCAGGTGTCGCGTCAAGCATGAACATCAGGTCGATCTTGTTGCTCTGAAGGCCGGCAATCGCTGTGCCCCACGTCACTTCCACCGCCTCAAACTTGACGCCCAGTGAGCTCGCCATGGCCCTGCCCATGGAGACGCCCAGGCCGGTTGTCCATTCACCACTCTTAGGGTCCTTGCTGTACCACGGCGGCGCCTGGGTCACACCCACACGTAGCACGCCTCGCTGCTTGACTGCAGCCATCGTGCCGCCCGCCTGTGCCTGTACGGTAAATGGGAGAGCGGCAAAAGGAGCAGCGGCGGCTGCGGTGACCAGTTGACGGCGTTTCATGGTGAAGCTCCTTCGGTTTCGGTGTTGGAAAGGGATTTCACAAAGCGCTCGGTGACTTCCGAGCCGCGCTTCATGTGCGATGTCACCTCGGCCAGCATGGCCGGCAGATCCTCCCCAAGGGCAAGGATCACGTATTCATCATGGCTATCACGGCGAGGCCCACGTGAGCCGTGTGCGCGATGGTGTGCAGCCCAATACAGCTGCAGCCGCCCGCGCAGGCTTTCCCAAGCGCGCAGGAGCAAGCGATGGCCACTGGTTTCGTAGACGAGACCGTGCAGAGCTAGCTCGGCATCAATGCTGGCCGCGTTATCGCCCCGGTCAATCGCGGCGAGCAACGCCTCGTTCCGGCGCTGGAGTTCACTGAAAAACTCTGGATTGCGCCGCGACCAGGCTTCCTTGAACGCGAATTGCTCCAACGTGACACGCATGGACTGAATCTCGCGCAGGTCGTCGACAGAGAGCTCCACGACGTGGGCGCCGATGTAGGGCACGGTGACGACCAGCCCCTCCTCGGCCAGTTGGCGGATGGCTTCACGCAGGGGCGCCCGACTGACGTCGAACCGAGACGCCAACGTGGTCTCGATCAGCGGATTTCCTGGCGGCAGGTCCCCGCTGAGGATGGCCTGCCGAAGACGGTCGGCGACCTCGATACGGATCGTCGACTTTGCGACCCGCCTTAATGGCGACGAGGAGCCCCATGAGGACTCAGCGGTGAAGGCGAGATGCTGTGCCACGGACTACCTTGTCGACTGTCGACAGTATGGCATG
>JBEAZV010000035.1:0-27897 GCA_041159245.1 Pseudomonadota bacterium | reverse complement strand
TTGCGCACCACGGTGGCCTCGGCCGACATGGGCGACATGAGCTTGAGCTTCTTGAGTTCGGCCTCGGCCTTCTTGCGGGCCTCCTGGGGCATCTTGGCGGCCTTGATCTTCTTCTCGATCTCCTCGATGTCAGCGCCCTCCTCGCCTTCACCGAGCTCCTTCTGGATGGCCTTGACCTGCTCGTTCAGGTAGAAATCGCGCTGGTTCTTTTCCATCTGGCGCTTGACGCGCCCGCGGATTTTTTTGTCGACGTTGAGGATGTCGACCTCGCGCTCGATCTGCTCGAAGAGGTTTTCCAGGCGCTCCTTGACGTCGGCCAGATCGAGGACGACCTGCTTGTTATCGAGCTTGAGCGGCAAGTGGGCGGCGATGGTGTCGGCCAGGCGGCCCGGATCGTCGATGCTGGAGATGGAAGTGAGGATTTCCGGCGGGATCTTCTTGTTCAACTTCACGTATTGGTCGAACTGCTGCATGACCGCGCGGCGCAGGGCCTCGACCTCGGACGACTTGGGGTCGTCACTGGCGGGATCGACCGGCACGACGGTGGCCGTGAAGTGGCTTTCGCCGTCGGCGATGCGGTTCACGCGGGCACGCTGCTGCCCCTCGACCAGCACCTTCACCGTGCCATCGGGCAATTTCAGCATCTGAAGGATGGTGGAGACGCAGCCGACCTCGAACATGTCCGAGGGCGAAGGTTCGTCCTTGGCAGCAGCCTTCTGGGCGACCAGCATGATGCGGCGCTCAGCCTCCATCGCGGCCTCCAGGGCCTTGATGCTCTTGGGCCGCCCTACGAACAGGGGGATGACCATGTGGGGAAAGACCACGACATCGCGCAGCGGCAGCAGCGGCAGGTCCAGGGGCGTGGCAGGGAGGGGAACATGACCGGACATGAAAATCCTTTCTAGCGCCAGCCCTCGCGCGGGCCGGCATGCGCGTTTTTCAAACCGTCAAAAACCACAGAGGGCGGCCGGTCGGCAAGCACCGCGGGCGGCTCACGCCTTCTTCGCGCTTTCCCGGTACACCAACAGCGGCGGCTTGTTTTCCTCGATGGTGGACTCGTCAACCACCACTTTGTCCACATTCGTGGCGCTGGGCAGCTCGTACATGGTGTCGATCAGCGACTGTTCAAGGATGGAACGCAGGCCGCGAGCGCCTGTCTTGCGGGCTAGGGCCCGCTTGGCGATGGCGCGCAGGGCGTTGGGGCGGATCTCGAGGTCGACACCCTCCATGGCCAGGAGCTTGCCGTATTGCTTGACCAGGGCGTTCTTGGGCTCGGTGAGGATCTGGACCAGGGCGTCCTCGGAGAGTTCAGCCAGGGTGGCGACCACCGGCATGCGGCCCACGAGCTCGGGGATGAGGCCGAACTTGATCAGATCTTCGGGCTCGACCTCGCGGAACACGTCGGTCAGGCTGCGTTGCTGCTTGCTCTTGACCGCGGCGCCGAAACCAATGCCCGAGGACTCGGTGCGCTGCTCGATCACCTTCTCCAGACCGGCGAAGGCACCGCCGCAGATAAAGAGGATGTTGGTGGTGTCGATCTGCAGGAAGTCCTGGTTCGGGTGCTTGCGACCGCCCTGGGGCGGCACGCTGGCCATGGTGCCTTCGATCAGCTTCAGGAGCGCCTGCTGCACGCCCTCACCCGAGACGTCGCGGGTGATGGAGGGGTTGTCGGACTTGCGTGAGATCTTGTCGATCTCGTCGATGTAGACGATCCCCCGCTGGGCGCGCTCGACCTCGTAATTGCAAGACTGCAGGAGCTTTTGGATGATGTTCTCGACGTCCTCGCCCACATAGCCGGCTTCGGTGAGGGTAGTGGCGTCGGCCATGACAAAAGGCACGTCGAGCATGCGCGCCAGGGTCTGGGCCAGCAGCGTCTTGCCCGAGCCGGTGGGACCGATCAGGAGGATGTTGCTCTTGGCGAGCTCGACATCGTCCTTCTTGGCGTGCTCCTTGTGGCGCAGGCGCTTGTAGTGGTTGTACACAGCCACCGACAGGGAGCGCTTGGCTGGCTCCTGGCCGATGACGTAGTTGTCCAGGTTGGCCTTGATCTCGGCCGGGGTGGGCAGGTCGGAGCGGCCTTCACGGGTGTCGTCACCCGCCGGCAGCTCGTCCCGAATGATTTCGTTGCACAGGTCGATGCACTCGTCGCAGATGAACACCGAGGGGCCGGCGATCAGCTTCTTGACCTCGTGCTGGCTCTTTCCGCAAAACGAGCAGTAAAGCGTTTTCTCGCTGGATGAGCCTTTTTTGTCGGCCATGGGGGCGTGCCTTGTGACTGGAGATTCAATGATAACCAAATGAGCAACGGCGCTTCCCGCGGAGGGGAAACGCCGTTGCCTGGATGCAACCGGGCGGGCACTGGGGCACCGGCCTGGCAAGAGAGGGAGGGACGCAGGGGCGCGGGATCAGGCGCGCTTGGAGATGACCTGGTCGATCAGGCCGTAGTCCTTGGCTTCCTGCGCCTCCAGGAAGTAGTCGCGCTCGGTGTCGCGCTCGATCTTGTCCAGGGGCTGTCCGGTGCGCTCGGCCAGGATCTTGTTCAACTGCGCGCGGGTCTTGAGGATGTCGCGGGCGTGGATCTCGATGTCGGTGGCCTGGCCCTGGGTGCCGCCCAGGGGCTGGTGGATCATGATCTTGGAGTTGGGCAGCGCAAAGCGCTTGCCCTTCTCGCCAGCGGTCAGGAGGAAGGCGCCCATGCTGGCGGCCATCCCCATGCACAGGGTGGACACCTGCGGCTTGATGAAGTTCATCGTGTCGAAGATGGACATGCCCGCCGAAACGCTGCCGCCCGGGGAGTTGATGTAGAGGGAAATGTCCTTGTCGGGGTTCTCGCTCTCGAGGAACAGGAGCTGGGCGACGACCAGGTTGGCGGTCTGGTCGTTGACCGGGCCCACCAGGAACACCACCCGCTCGCGCAACAGGCGCGAGTAGATGTCGTAGGACCGCTCGCCGCGGCCGGACTGCTCGATGACGATCGGCACCATGCCGAGGGCCTGGGTTTCAAGTGCGCTCATGGTTGGACTCGGTGATGGGGGGCGTGGGGTGGCGTGGAGTGACGTAAGGGGGTGTGCAATGGGGTCAGCCCTGCTGCCCCATGAGTTCGTCAAAGCCGATGGTCTTGTCGGTGACCTTGGCCTTGGACAGAACAAACTCGGTGACGTTGCTCTCAATGACGATCGCCTCCACTTCGGCCATGCGCTGGTTGTCGCTGTAGTACCAGCGCACGACGTCGGCAGGCTTTTCGTAGCTGGCGGCCAGTTCTTCGACATGGGCCTTGATCTGCTCGGGCTTGGCGGCCAGATTGTTGACCCGCACCAGTTCGGCGACCACCAGACCCAGGCGCACGCGTCGCTCGGCCTGGGCCTGGAACAACTCGGCGGGGATGGGGGCCTTGTCGGCGTCCTTGATGCCACGCTGCTTGAGGTCGGCGCGGGCACCGGCGACCATGCGGTCGACCTCGGCGGCCACGCTGGAATTGGGCAGGTCCAATTCGGCCTTGGCCACCAGGGCGTCCATCACGGCCTGCTTGTTGCGGGCCAGCAGGCGGAACTTGACCTCGCGCTCGAGGTTCTTCTTGATATCGGCGCGCAGGGCCTCAACGCCGCCCTCGGCAATGCCCAAAGACTTCACCAGCTGCTCGTTGACTTCGGGCAGGTGGGCCGCCTCGATCTTCTTGACGGTGACGAGGAAGTCGGCCTGCTTGCCGGCCACATCCTTGCCGTGGTAGTCGGCCGGGAAGGCCAGGGGGAAGGTTTTGCTCTCACCGGACTTCATGCCGCGCACGGCATCTTCGAACTCCTTGAGCATCTGGCCTTCGCCGACCAGGAACTGGAAGTCGTCGGCCTTGCCGCCGGGGAAGGGCTCGCCGTCGATCTTGCCTTCGAAATCGACCGTTACGCGGTCGCCGTCTCGGGCGGCATCCGCCAGGGCGCGCTGGGCAAAGGTGCGGCGCTGCCTGCGCAGGATCTCGATGGTGCGGTCGATGGCGGCGGCATCCACTTCAGCGGTGACGCGCTCGACTTCGGCAGTGGCCAGATCGGCGATCTTGACCTCGGGGAAGACCTCGAAGACGGCGTCGAAGGCCAGCTCGCCTTCGGGCGCGCCTTCCTTCTCGGTGATGCGGGGCTGGCCGGCCACGCGCAGCTTGGCCTCGTTGGCGGCCTGGGAAAAGACCTCGCCCACTTTGTCATTCATGACCTCGTACTGCACCGAGTAGCCATAGCGCTGTGCCACGACCGACAGGGGCACCTTGCCCGGGCGAAAGCCGTCCATCTTGACGGTGCGCGCCAGGCGCTTGAGGCGGGAGTCGACCTCGGACTGGATCACGCCCACCGGCAGGGTCAGCGTCATCTTGCGTTCGAGCTTCTCGAGGGTTTCAACGGTCACGGCCATGGTGCTTCTCGCTTCTCTATGGAGTCAATGTGTTCGGTGTGGTGCGCGGGGGGGGACTCGAACCCCCACACCATTGCTGGCGTCAGGACCTAAACCTGGTGCGTCTACCAATTTCGCCACCCGCGCAGCGCAGGAAAGCAAAACGGGCCGCCGGCTGATGCCTGACCGCCCGTTCGTTTTTCCGGTCAACCCGGCATTTTAAGCGCTGGACGACCCCCTGCCCGCGCGAGGGGCACCCGGCGCACTGCAAGTCAAGGCCGGCGGACCCGGAACATCGCCGCGTACAGGGCCGGCAGGGCCAGCAGGGTCAGCACCGTGGCCACGATCAGGCCGCCCATGATTGCCACCGCCATCGGGCCCCAGAACACCGACCGGGACAGCGGAATCATGGCCAGCACCGCGGCGGCCGCCGTGAGGATGATGGGCCGGGCCCGGCGCACCGCCGAGTCGACGATGGCATCCCAGGCCGGCACGCCGCGCGCGCGATCTTGCTCGATCTGGTCGACCAGAATCACCGAGTTGCGCTGGATCATCCCCATGAGGGCGATGACCCCAAGCAGGGCCACGAAGCCAAAGGGCCGGTCCAACACCAACAGTGCCCCGGCCACGCCAGCAATGCCCATGGGGCCGGTGATGAACACCAGCAGGGACCGACTGAAGCTTTGTAGCTGCAGCATCAGCAGGGTGAAGGTCAGGAACAACATGACCGGCACGCCCACGGCAATGGAGGACGAGCCTTTGCTGCTTTCCTCGACGGCACCGGCCACCTGGATGCGGTATCCCACAGGCCAGGCCGCTTCGAGCTTGCGCAGGGTCGGCAAGAGTTCATGGGTGACCGTAGCGCCCTGTAGACCGGCGATGGTGTCGCTTTGCACCGTGATGGCGTAGCTGCGCCCCTCGCGCCACATCACGCCCGGCTCCCAAGCAAAGACCGGGTGCGCGATCTGCGTGAGCGGGATCGAGCGGCCCGAGGCCGTCGGGATATAGGCGCTCTCCAGGTCCGTCATGGCGTCTCGCTCGGGCAGCGGGTGGCGCAGCACGATGTCGATCAGCTTGTCGCCCTCGCGGTACTGACCCACGGTGGCCCCGGTCAGGACGATGCGGGTGGCCTGAGCGATGGACTGACTGGTCACGCCCAAGGCGCGCGCCTTGGCCTGGTCCACTTCCAGGCGCAGCGCCTTGACCGACTCGTTCCAGTTGTCGTTCACGCCGCGGGTGTTGGGGCTGGCCCGCATGGCGGCTTTCACCTCGTCGGCGCGTTCGCGCAGCGCCTGGGGGTCGGGCCCCAGCACGCGAAACTGCACCGGGTAGGGCACCGGCGGGCCATTGGGCAGCAGCTTCACCCGGGCGCGCACCTGCGGAAACTCGGCGGCCAGCAGGACGGGCAGGCGGGCCATCAACTCGCCCCGCGCACGCAAGTCCTTGGGCAGGAGCAGCAACTGCGACACGTTGGACTGCGGGAAGACCTGATCCAGGGGCAGGTAAAACCTGGGCAGCCCCGAGCCGAGCCAGGCGCTGACGCTGGTGACCCCAGCTTCCTTCATCAGGCGCGCCTCTACCTCGCGGGCCGTAGCCTCGGTCGCGGCGAAGGACGTGCCCTCGGGGGACCACAGGTCCACCAGGATCTCCGGGCGGCTGGAGTCGGGAAAGAACTGCTGCTGCACCTTGCCCATACCCGCCAGGCCCAGGACGAAGGTCAGCACCGTCAATCCGATGGTGATCCAGCGGTGCCGGATGCAGGCGTCGACCAGCCGACGCAGCCCCTGGTAGAAGGGCGTGTCGAAGGTCTCGTGAGCTTCGCCGTGCGAGGCCCCACCGGGCCGCTCTCGCAGCAGCCAGTGGCCCAGATAGGGCACGAAATAGACGGAGACGAACCAGCTCAAAACCAGGGCCACCACGGTGACCGCGAAGATGGCGAAGGTGTATTCGCCTACCGTCGAACGCGCCATGCCGATCGGCAGGAAGCCCGTAGCCGTGATGAGCGTGCCCGTGAGCATGGGCATGGCGGTGAGCTCGTACGCAAAGGTGGCGGCACGGACCTTGTCGTAGCCCTCCTCCATCTTGCGCACCATCATTTCCACCGCAATGATGGCGTCATCCACCAGCAGGCCCAGGGCGATGATCAGCGACCCCAGCGAGATCTTGTGCAGCCCGATGCCCCAGTAGTGCATCACCAGAAAGGTCATGGCCAGCACCAGCGGGATGGTGATGGCCACCACCAGGCCGGGGCGCACGTCCACGTAATAGCGCCGCCACAGGGGACGGCCTGCCGCGTCGGGGCGCTTGTGCAGCCCCAGCGCCAGGAAGCTCACGGCCAGCACGATGGCCACCGCCTCGATCAACACCCGTACGAACTCGTTGATCGAGGTGGAGACCGCCTGCGGCTGGTCCTGCAGCTGCGCCAGGCGCACGCCCGCTGGCAATGTGTTCTGGATCTTGTCGGTGGCCTGGCGCAGGGCCTTGCCCAGGGTGATGATGTCGCCGCCCTTGGCCATGGACACGCCCAAAGCGATCACGTCCTGTCCCTGGTGCCGCACCTTGACCTGCGGCGGGTCGACATACCCGCGCTGGATCCGCGCGATGTCCCCCAGGCGCAACTGGGCGCCGGAGCTGCCCCGTATCGGCATCGCGGCGAGCTGTTCGACCGCCTCGAACTGGCCAGCCACCCGCACCTGCACCACATCGGTTGGGGCTTGCACCGCGCCAGCGGGCTCCACCGCGTTCTGCTGCCCGAGCTGGGCCAGCACCTGGTTCATGTCCAGCCCGAGCTGCGCGAGGCGTCGCTGCGAAATCTCGATGTACAGGCGCTCGTCCTGCACGCCAAAGAGTTCGACCTTGGCCACGTCGGGTACCCGCAATAGTTGCTGGCGCACGTCATCGGCGAAGGCCTTGCGCTCGGCCCAGGAAAAACCGGCGCCGGTCTCCAGCGCATAGATCACGCCAAAGACATCGCCGAACTCGTCGTTGAAGAAGGGCCCCAACACACCCTGAGGCAGGGTGTAGCGCATGTCGCCGATCTTCTTGCGCACCGTGTACCAGACCTGGGGCACTTCCGAGGGCCGTGACGAGTCCTTGATCTGGAAAATGATCTGCGACTCTCCCGGCTTGGAGTAGCTGCGGATGATGTCGGCATAGGGCACCTCCTGCAGGGTGCGTTCGATCTTGTCGGTGACCTGCTCGGCCACCTGTTGCGCGGTCGCGCCGGGCCAGTAGGTGCGCACCACCATCGCGCGGAAGGTAAAGGGCGGGTCCTCGTCCTGTCCGAGCTGGAAATAGGCGGAAAAGCCCAGCGCCATCAGCACCACCATCAGGTAGCGGGTGAGGGCCGGGTGCTCGAGCGCCCAGCGCGAAAGATTGAACCGGGAACGACCGGTGTCAGTGTCGACGCGGCTCATCGGGCGGCGACGTAGAGGCTGACCTTCTGGCCGGGGGACAGCACGTGGACGCCACTGGCGACCACTTGCATGCCTGTCGACAGACCGGAGACCACCACCACCTCATTGCCGTCGGTAGCCCCCAACTGCACGGACTGCGACTTCACCGTCATGCTGGCCGGGTCGAGCAGCCAGACCGCACTGCCCTGCCCCTCCTGGCGCAAGGCCGACAGCGGTAGGCGGATCACCGCGGCCGGCGCTGCAGCCACCGTCGCCACGGGCGTGACCGAAACCGTGGCCCCGAGCGCGAAGGGTGCGGTGGCTGGTAGGCCCACCTTCACCAGGTAGGTGCGTGTGACGGGATCGGCGCTGGCGGCCACCTCGCGCACCGTGCCATTGACCGTGCGCGGATCCGCCCAGGCGCGCACCCCCACCGTCATGCCCACTGGCATCGAGGCGAGCTTGTCCTCAGGCACCGCGAACACGGCGTCGCGCGGACCGTCCTGGGCCAGACGCACCACCGACGCACCGGCAGCAAGCACCTGGCCAGGCTCGGCCTCGATCGCGGTGATCACACCCCCCGTCGGCGCGGTCAAGCGGGTGTAGGAAGTCTGGTTGGATTGGGACAGCAGCTGGGCCTGCGCCTGTTCCAGCTGGGCCTGGGCCGCCTTGAGCGTGCTTTCGCGCCGCTCGAGCTCGGCACCACTGATGAAGTTCTGGTCCTTGAGGGCCGCAAAGCGCTTGAAGTCGGCGGCGGCGAGGTCACGCTGCGTGGTGGCCGCAGCCACCTGGGCACGCGCCGCCTCGGCGGCCAGCTGGTAGTCCTGTGGGTCCATCTGGGCCAGCAGCTGGCCGGCCTTGACCCGCTGTCCCAGCTCGGCCTGGCGCTGCTGCAACTTGCCCGCCACCCGAAATCCCAGCCGGGTCTCGATCTGGGGGCGCACTTCGGCCGAGAACTCCGCCGCGCTACCGCCTGCCACGGCACCGACGGTGATCACCTTGACCGCCCGGACCGGCTCCGGCGCGGCCTCAGGCTTGCTGCAGGCCGCGAGGGCCAGCCCGGCAAGCAAAGCGAGTAGGAAGGCGCCAGAGCGCAGCCAGGGGAGACGGGCAGGAGCACGCAGCATGATCTTCAAAGGCAGAGCAGAGGGATTAAACCGACAGGGCGGATGGGCGACTGTCAAATGACGACGAACGCCATAATGACTGACTGGTTAGTAATTTAACGGTTCCGCAAATTTCCTGTCAAGCGACAATGGCATCGTGACCGCCCCGCCCGAGATCCGGCCTGCGCCGGTGCGCCATTACGAAAACTTTCCGGTCGCGTCCTGGCTCTGCCCACCCGCGCTGCGCCCGACGATCGCCGCCCTGTACGCCTTTGCCCGCACGGCCGACGACCTGGCCGATGAGGGAGAGGCGCCTGCGGCCACGCGCCTGGCCGACCTGGCGGCCTACCGAGCCGATCTGCGCGCGTGCCTGCGCAAAGAACCGGTCTCGCCACGCTGGGCCGGCGTGTTCGGGCCACTGGCCGCCGCTGTGGCCCGACATGACCTGCCCCCTCAGCCCCTGGACGACCTGCTGGACGCCTTCGAGCAGGATGTGGCCTACACCCGCGACGGCCGGGGCTACGCAGACCGCTGCGAACTGCTCGATTACTGCCGGCGGTCGGCCAATCCGGTGGGCCGGCTGCTGCTGCACCTGTATGGGGTGGCGGACCCTCGCGCGCTCGCCGAGAGCGACGACGTGTGTACCGCGCTGCAATTGATCAACTTCTGGCAGGACCTGAGCGAGGACATTCCGCGCGGGCGCCATTACGTGCCAGCCAGCGATGCCGCCGCACACGGACTGGACCCGGCTGCGCCCCAGGCGTGGGACCGCGACGCTCGCGGACCGCGCCTGGTCCAGGCGCAAGTGGCCTGGGCCCGAGACCTCATGCTGCGGGGGGCGGGTATCGCACACCGCGTGCCGGGGCGCGCGGGATGGGAGCTGCGGGCCGTGGTGCAGGGCGGACTGCGGATCCTGGACAAGATCGAAGCCGGCGGGTTCAACAGCCTGAGCCGGCGCCCCCGGATCACGCCAATCGATGCCCCCCTGATCCTGTGGCGATGCCTGCGTATGCGCGCGGGGGCCCCGACACCGATGGGACAATCCCGAGCATGACGCCTGAGACCTACGTGCAGGACAAGGCTGCCTCCTCGGGAAGCAGCTTCTACTACGCGTTTCTGTTCCTGCCCGCGCCGCGTCGCGCCGCCATCACGGCCTTCTATGCCTTCTGCCGCGAGGTGGACGACGTGGTGGACGAAGTCTCCGATCCTGGCGTTGCGCAAACCAAGCTGGCCTGGTGGACGCAGGAAGTGGCCAAGGCGTATGCGGGCGCGCCCACCCACCCCGTGATGCAGGCGCTGATGCCGCATGCGACGGTATTCGGCATCGAGGCGCGCCACCTGTTGGCGGTGATCGAGGGTTGCCGCATGGACCTGGAGCAGACCCGCTACCTCGACTGGCCTGGACTGGAGCGCTATTGCCACCTGGTGGCGGGCATCGTCGGCGAGGTGGCCGCGCGCATCTTCGGCCAGACCGATCCAGCCACCACGCAGTACGCACATACGCTGGGGCTGGCCTTCCAGCTCACGAACATCATCCGTGACGTGGGCGAGGACGCCCTGCGCGGTCGTATCTACCTGCCGGTGAACGAGTTGCAGCGCTTTGATGTGAAGGCGCACGAGATCACCGCGCGCCAGTACTCTGAGCGCTTCACGGCCCTCATGAAGTCCCAGGCCGAGCGCGCCCATGCGCTTTACGAACAGGCGTACGCGCTGCTGCCAGCGGCGGATCGCCGCAGCCAGAAGCCCGGTCTGATGATGGCGAGCATCTACCGCACGCTGCTGCGAGAGATCGAGCGCACCGATTTCCGCGTGCTGCACCAGCGCATCAGCCTCACCCCGCTGCGCAAGTTCTGGCTCGCCTGGAAGGTGCAGGCCCTTGGCCGCTACTAGGGTTGCGGCGCGGGTCGCCATCGTCGGCGCGGGCTGGGCCGGCCTGGCCGCGGCAGTGCACGCGGTGCGCGCAGGACACCAGGTCACGCTCTTTGAAGCCACCCGCACCCTGGGCGGGCGCGCGCGGACCCTGGACGTGGCGATGCCCGATGGCAGCAGCACCGACCTGGACAACGGCCAACACATCCTGATCGGCGCCTACCGGCGCACCCTGGGGCTGATGCAGACCGTGGGCGTGCAGCCCGCGCAGGTGCTGCACGCCATGCCGCTGTCGCTGCGCACGCCAACGGGTGACGGCCTGGCCCTGCCCGCCTGGCCCGCGCCCCTGGACGCCGCCTGGGGTATTGCCACCACGAAGGGTTGGCGCTGGCGTGAACGCCTGGCCTTGGTGCGTACCTGCCTGGCCTGGCGCGCACAGGGCTTTCGCTGCGCGCCGCACGAGAGCGTGGCCGGCCTGTGCGCGGGCCTGCCGGCGCGGGCCATGGCCGACGTGATCGAGCCGCTGTGCGTGGCGGCGATGAACACGCCGGCCGACCAGGCCAGCGGCCAGGTGTTCCTGCGCGTGCTGCGCGACGCCCTGTTCGGTGATGGCCACGGTCGCTGGGGGCCCTCCTGGCTGCTGCTGCCCCGCGCGCCGCTGGGTCGACTCCTACCCGAGGCGGCCGCGGCCTGGCTGGCTCACCACGGCGCGACGCTGCGTACCGGCCACCGGGTCGCGCTCCTGGCCCGCACGGCCAGCGGCTGGCAGGTGGATGCGGACCGCTTTGACGCGGCAGTCCTGGCCTGCCCGAGCTGGGATGTCATTCGCCTCCTGGAGGACAACGCGGTACCCGCCGACGCCTGGCTGGCGCAGGCGCGCGCCCTGCGCCACGAGGCCATCGCCACGGTCTACGCGCAGAGCCAGCGCACCTTGCCTGCCCCGATGCTGCGGCTGCAGGACAGCTCACAGGCGCCGGCGCAGTTCGTCTTCGACCGCGGGCAGCTGGGCGGGCCACCGGGCCTGCTGGCCCTTGTCGCCAGCGCCTGCCACGGCGAGCGCGAGACCCTGCAGCAGCAGGTGATCGCGCAAGCCCACGCCCTGGGTTGGCACGAGGTAACGCCGGTACGCACCATCGTGGAAAAGCGCGCCACCTTTGCCTGCACGCCCGGCCTGGTCCGACCAGGCATTGCCATCGACGAGGGCCTGTGGGCCTGTGGTGACTGGGTGGAAGGGCCCTACCCCGCCACCCTGGAGGGCGCGGTGATGTCCGGTGAACGCGTGGCAGCGGCGCTTAGCGCAGCGCGTCGCACAACTCGCTGAGGCTGGCGAATTCCAGCTCGGGCAGCGGCCCGGCCTGTCCATCGTCGCCGCCGTGCGGCCAGATCGCCTCGATGCGATTGACCCAGGCGGCCTGCAGGCCCGCACCCTGTGCGCCCAGCACGTCCAGCAAGGTGTCATCGCCCACATGTAGCACCTCGTCGGGCGCGACCCCGGCCAGCGACGCCGCGGCATGGAAGATGCGCGGGTCCGGCTTGGGCACGCCAAAGGTGTGGGCCGAGACCGCCCCCTGAAAGTACTCAGCCAACCCCACACGTTGCAGGTCGGCATTGCCGTTGGACAGGCTCACCAGCGGATAGCGACGGGCCAGGTACTCCAGTGCCGGCAGGACATCGGGAAACAGGTCCACCCGATGCCGCTGCTCGAAGAAAGCCTCGAAAGCCGGCTCCGCGAGCGCCGGATCATCCCCGGCGCGCGTGAGCGCCAGGCGGATGGACTCGCGCCGCAGGCCGCTCATATCGTGCTGAAGGTCGGGCCGGTGCTCCACCATGTGGGCGCGGATCTCGCGCAGGGTGGCCGGCGTGGCGCACAGGGTGGCCGTCGCGGGGGCATTCTGGGCCAACCACTCGAGCAGCACCTTTTCCGCGCGCTCGATGGTGGGCCAGATTGGCCACAGCGTGTCGTCCAGGTCCAGGGAAATGGCCCGGATTTTTCCTCGGTTCAGCATGCAGGCGAGAATAACGGATGGCCGCCGTTCTCCCTTTCCACACCGAGCCCCCCTTTTCGCATGGGCGCGCCCCGGTGACCGGCATCCTCCTGTGCAACCTGGGCACCCCCGATGCGCCCACGCCAGCGGCCGTGCGCCGCTACCTGCGTGAATTCCTCAGCGACCCGCGCGTGGTGGAGATCCCCCGCGCGATCTGGCTGCCCCTGCTTTACGGGATCATCCTGCCGCTGCGATCGGGCAAGTCCGCCGCCAAGTACGCCACCATTTGGACGCCCGAAGGCTCGCCCCTGAAGGTGCATACCGAGCGCCAGGCCAAGCTGCTGCAGCAGCAATTGGAGGCGACGGGCCACCGGGTGGTGGTGCGCTACGCGATGCGCTATGGCAATCCGTCTATCGCCTCCGAACTCGATGCCCTCAAGGATGCAGGTGCCACCCGCATCCTCGTGCTCTCAGCCTATCCGCAGTATTCGGCCACCACCACCGCCAGCGTGATCGACGCGGTGAACCAGTGGGTCACCCGGACACGTCTCGTGCCCGAGCTGCGTTTCGTTAACCGCTACCACGACGACGCCCGCTACATCGAGGCACTGGCCCAGCGCGTCCAGGCCCACTGGCGCGAGCACGGCAAGCCCGACCATCTGGTCATGAGCTTTCATGGCGTCCCCGAGCGCACCCTGATGCGCGGGGACCCTTACCACTGCGAATGCCACAAGACCGGCCGCCTGCTGGCCACGCAACTGGGCCTGGACAAGACGGCGTACACCGTGAGTTTCCAGTCGCGCTTTGGCAAGGCCAAGTGGCTCGAGCCCTACACCGAGCCCACGCTGCAGGCGCTGGCCGAGCGCGGCGTGGCACGGGTTGATGTGGTGTGTCCCGGCTTCACCAGCGATTGCCTGGAAACGCTGGAAGAAATCGGGATGGAGGGCAAAGAGGCCTTCCTGATGGCGGGCGGGCGCGAGTACCACGCCATCGCCTGTCTCAACGACCATCCCGCCTGGATCGCCGCGATGGCGGATATTGCGCACCAGCACATGGGCGGCTGGTCCACGCAAGCGCCTCCCGATGCGGCGGCCCTGACGGCCTCGCGCGAGGCGGCCATCGCGCTCGGCGCGAAGGATTGAGGACACTCCCCCGCTTCGGATGGAACGACAGCGCATTGACAAGTGGCTCTGGGCCGCGCGCTTTTACAAGACCCGGTCGCTGGCCAGTGAAGACCTGGATCTGGGGCGAGTGGCGGTCAATGGCCAAGCCGCCAAGCCCGCGCGCGAGGTGAAGGTGGGCGATACGGTGGCGATCCGGCGTGATGCAACGGTTCGCACGGTCGTCGTGCGCGGACTCTGCGGGCAGCGCGGGCCCGCGGCAGCAGCGCAATTGCTGTACGCGGAAACACCTGAAAGCGCTGCGCTGCGCGAGCGTGTAGCGCAGCAGCGGCGCGACGCGCCAGAGCCCGCCTTGTCGATCGCACACGGACGACCCACCAAACGCGAGCGGCGCGAGCTGGAGCAGACGCGTCGCGGCTGGGACTCTCGCTGGAGCGCGTCAGTCGAGGATTGAGCGGCCAGGCGAGCGGACATCGGCCTGCCATCACGTCAGACAGTGCGGTTCAGCGCGTCGGACGCCATCCATTTGTCATCGGGTGCTGCCTGTGCGGGGCCGTGCGTCCCGATACTGGTGACTGCTTTCAGAAAAAACTCCATGCAGCACCCGCTTTCGCATCTCGACACCCCAGGCACCGAGATCCGGCACCGGATCCGGGCCGTCCTGGCAGTGACCTCCGCCGCCTACGGTTTGGACTGCGCATCCGATGAGCGCAGTAGCAAACCGGTATCTGACACTGCGGGGGCTGGCGGCAGCCCCAGCAGACTTTCCAACTCGCGCAAGGCCGAATCGACCGAGTCAAACGCCGGATCGGCGATGACATACAAAGAGTCGAGCCGACTCTGTCCCAGTGCTTCGTGATCACCCATGGAGGTCTCCCGACCGCTCGCCTCCCCCAGGCGTGAGCAGCATCGCCGCCCCCGCCAATGCGGTGAGTGCGGCCAGCAGCAGATACCCCAGCGCATGACTGCCCCCGCTGTGCACGAGCCATCCGAACAGCAAGGGCCCCAGCATGCCGCCGGTGAAGATGAAAAACTGCGTGCCGCCGCTGCTGGCGACCAGCTCCTGGCGCGGAACCGCGCGCACCAGGTAGGCGAAGAAGACGCCATTCCAGCCCATGGCCGTGGCACCGCAGGCGATCACCACGACGGCGGTCGCCGCCAGCCCGATCTGGGCGGGCAGCAGACCCAAGGCCAGGAAGTTCAGCGCGATGCACACCCCCAGCACGCCCATCAGGATGCGCGGTGACACCCAGCGGTCTGCCAGATGGCCCAGGCTGACGCGCGCCACGATACAGGCCAGCTGCGAGGCGGCCAGCAAGCCAGCAGCCCAGGCCAGCGACAAGCCCAACTCCAGGTACAGGCGCGCCACGATGAACGTCAAAAAGCCTTGCTGCGCCAGGGCATAGGCAAAGGACACCAGACTGAGCGTGCGCAGCGCGGGGCGTCGCCAGACGGCGCGCAAGGTCGCCAACCCCCCGGAGCCAGCCGCCGTTGCGCGACCCGGCCCCACTTGCAGCCGCGTAACGGCCGGTGCCAGTGCCAGCGCCAACAAGAGACACAGGCCAGCCGCCATCCAAACCGCGCCCCGCCAGCCCAGGACCGCCAGGCCCATCGGAAACAACAGACCTGCCAGTCCCACCCCGATCGGGACACCGGTCTGCTTGAGCGCAAAAAACAGTCCTGGAGCCCCGGGAGGCGCGTGATGCCCCAGGATCTCGGCCGCGGCCGGATTGACCGTGCCATACCCCAGACCGAACAGGATCGCCGCTAACGCGAACAGCACCAGAGGCTGTCCGACGCCTGCCAGCGCCGCCCCGACTGCCATGCTCACGAGCACGGCTTGCGTCACCCGGACCGCCCCAAACCGCGAGACAAAGAGGCTGCTGGACAACCCAGCCAAGGTGGCGACGGCGTACACGCCCCCAACGAAAAACCCCACGCGCTCGGGCGCGACACCCAACTCCGGCGCCACCGCGGGTGCGAGCACCGGCGCAGCACTGAGCAATCCGCTGGCCAGCGCCTGAGCGGCCAGCGTGGTCTGCAAGGCCAGCCAGGGACGCCGGGCGACGTCGCTCATGCCGGCGCGCCGCCCTCGTCCAGGTGCCAGTGCGTGGTCATCTCGAATCGGCCGACTGGATGCACATTGATCGACACCGACAGCAGCCGTTGCTGCCGGCCGATATAAAAACGGCGGACCAGCAATCCCGGGGACTTGGGCTCGACACCCAGGATGCGCGCGCTGTCCGGTGGCACGGCGACGCTGCTGACCACCTGCTGGGCCTCGAGGATGCGTTCCCCGCCATATTTCTCGACCAGACCGAACACCCACGCCTGGCCTTGCTCCAGTTCGCGCTGCAGGCCGATCGCCTCGGGCCGCACGAACACGCGCATATGCACGATCGGCTCGCCCGTGTCCAAGGTCTTGCGACAGGTATCGATCTCGACCCACGTCTCACCTTGCGGTCGGCGCAATTGGCGAGAGCGCTCTGCATCCAGCGTGATCGTGCGGGTGCCCAAGACCTGCAAACGCGTGTCTTGCGCATAGGCCATGAGATCGCCCAGGGACGACAGCGAGGCGACGTATTGCTTGTCGTTGCGCAAGGCACGCACCCGCGTGCCCACTCCCTGATGGCGCGAGACCAGACCCAACTCGCACAGGTGACGAACCGCTTCACGAACGGTGTGCCGAGAGACCGCAAAGCGTTGGCACAACTGGGGTTCGGGCGGTAATAGCGAGCCGACGGGGTACAGCCCCTGCCCGATCTCGCGCGAGAGCGTGGCCGCCAGCTGCTGGTAACGGGGCGCGCGCGCATCCGGCAAGGGTGCAGGATCCGGCGACACGGCATTCATGGCGAAGACCTGGGACGGGCGATCCCGTCAGTACATGTAGTGACCGCCATTGACGTGAATCACCTGGCCGGAAATGAAACCGCCCCGGTCGCCACACAGCAAGTCGCAGGCCGCCGCGAGTTCGTCGGTGGTGCCGTAGCGGCCCAACGGGATTTCCTTCTCGAGTTGCTCACGCTGCTGGTGGGTGTACTGCGACCAGTCGCGCACCGTGTCGATCGCACCGGGCGCTACGGTGTTGGCCGTGATGCCGTCGGGACCAAACTCACGGGCCAGAGCCATCGCCAGCCCGTGCAGGCCCGCCTTGGCGGTGATGTTGTGGGCCCGGTGCGTGACCTGCCCCCAGAACCCGTCAAAGCCGGAGATCAGCACGATGCGCCCCCAGCGCCGCGGCTGCATCAGGGGAATTGCATGACGCGCCAGGTAGAAGGCAGCCGAGAGGTTGGTGCGCAGCACGTCGTCCCACTGCTCGGGCGTGATTTCCAGAAAAGGCTGTTTGCGGCGGATACCGACGTTGGACACCACGATGTCCAGAGAGCCAAAGTGCGACGCGGTTTCGCGCACCAGCCGCCCGACCTCGGCATCAACGCTCACATCGGCCATCACCCCCAGCGCCTGACCCCCGCTGGCGCGGATCTCGTCGACCACCGCGTCCACCGCCAGACGGTCGCTGTGCCCGTTGACCACCACCTTTGCACCCTGGGCCGCCAAGGAGCGCGCAATAGCCCGGCCGATGTTGCGGCCCGATCCTGTCACCAGCGCGGTACGGCCTGAAAGTGCGGCGGGGGCAGTAGGAGTGACCATGCGAGCTTGACCGGTTGACCTGCGGAATGGGATGAGCATAACATACGGACGTCCGGATGTTTAAGGCTTGAACGAGACGTCGGACACGCTTTGCACCACCCAGGAGACCGCATGATCACCAAACGACAAGCCGGCCTTGCACTGGCCACCCTCGCCCTCTCCCTCAGTGGCCTGGGCACTGCGATGGCGCAGACCTACCCGGACAAACCGATTCGCCTTGTGGTGCCCTACCCGCCTGGCGCCTCGACCGACGCGGTGGGTCGCATCGTCGGGCAAAAGCTCGCGGCCAACATCGGTCAGACCGTGGTGGTGGACAACCGCGCAGGCGCCAGCGGCAACATCGGCAGCGAGCATGTGGCGCGCTCGGCACCCGACGGCTACAGCTTCGTCCTGGGGACGGACGCGACCCACGCCTCCAGCTCGCACCTGTCGGCCAACCCGGCCTTCGACCCCCTCAAGGACTTCACGCCGCTGGCGGTGATCGCGATGAACCCGATCGCCCTGGTGGTGCACCCCTCTGTGCCCGCCAAGGACCTGAATGAATTGGTGGCCTGGCTCAAGGCCAATCCCGGCAAGGGCGGCTTTGGCAGCTCCGGCAACGGCTCGCCTCACCACCTGGCGGGCGAACTGCTCAAGGTGCGCACGGGCGCCCCGCTCACCCATGTGCCCTATCGAGGGGGCGGCCCCGCGCTGAACGACCTCATGGGGGGCCAGATCCAACTGCTCTTTGCGAGTGCCATCACGGTCGTACCGCACATTCAAAGCGGCAAGGTCAAGGCCATTGCGGTCACCAGTGCCAAGCGCTCGGGCATCCTGCCCAACGTCCCCACGATGGCCGAGAGCCTGGACGGATTCGAGATGCCCTCGTGGCTGGCGTTCTTCGGGCCAGCCAAGATGCCCGAAGCCGTGGCCCGCCGTCTGAGCGATGAACTGGTCAAGGTGACGCGTGACCCGGAGGTGCGTGCGCGCCTCACCGCCGCGGGCATGGACGTGGTCGGCGGTGGCCCCGCCGAGCTGGCTGAACTGCAGCGACGCGAGTACCAGGCCCGCGGCAAGCTCATTCGCGACGCCGGCATCAAGGGGGAATGAACGCCTTGACGCCCACCCCCACCACGGCGGGGGCCTCGCCACTGGCCGGCATCACCGTCATCGAACTGGGCCACAGCGTGGCCGCCCCTTTCGCTGGCCAGATCCTGGCCGACCTGGGCGCCGATGTCATCAAGATCGAGAAGCCCGCAGGCGATGACGCACGCCATTGGGGGCCACCCTTTCTGGATGGCGCCGCTGCCACTTTCCAAGGCATCAACCGCGGCAAGCGCTCGCTGGTGCTGGACCTGCGCGACCCGGCCTGCATCGACCACCTGAAGACCCTCATCGACACGCGGGTCGACGTGGTGGTGCAAAACATGCGACCTGGCCAGGTGCAGGCGCTGGGCCTGGACGCCGACTGCCTGCGCGCCCGCAATCCCCGGCTCGTGTACTGCAACCTCGGCGCCTTCGGCTCGGTAGGCCCGCTGGCAGACCGCCCGGGCTACGACCCACTGATGCAGGCCTTCAGCGGCATCATGAGCGTGGTCGGCGAACCCGGTGGTGCGCCCGTGCGGGTGGGCCCCTCCATCGTCGACATGGGCTCGGGCATGTGGGCGGCGATGGGCGTGCTGTCACTGCTGATGCAACGCCAGTCCACGGGCGAGGGCGGGGTGGTCGACGTCTCGCTGTTCGAGACCGCCGCCTGCTGGATGACGATGTACGCCACCCAGTACCTGGCCGGTGGCGCCTTGCCCGGCAAGAACGGCTCGGGCCAGGCCGGCATCGCACCCTACCGCGCCTACCGCACGCAGGACGGCGACCTGGTGGTGGCCGCCGGCAACGACAAGCTGTTTCGCGCCTTGTGCGCCGTGGTCGGTCATCCCGAATGGGCCGACGAGGCGCGATTTCAGACCAACGCCCTGCGGGTCGCCCACAGCGCCGACCTGTACGCCCTGCTCGAAGCCTGCTTTGCCACCCGCTCGAACGCGGCTTGGACCGCCCTGCTGGACGCGGCCGGCGTGCCTTGCGCCCCGGTTCAGAACGTGGCCCAGATGCTGGCACACCCGCAGACCCAGGCCCTGGGCCTGATGCAGGACGTGCCTGGAAGCTCTGCGCCGCTCATGGGACTGCCCCTGCGACTGAACGGCCAGCGCCCACGACCCCGCAGCCCCTCACCGCGCCTGGGTGAGATGAACGACACAGACAGCCCCCTGCCCACCCCATGAACCTCCCCACCTACACCACCCTGCAGATCCAAACGCGGGATCCGCACCTGCTGGTCGTGACCCTGAACCGGCCCGACGTGCTCAATGCCATCAACACGCAAATGGGGCGCGACCTGCTGGACCTGTGGACGCGCCTCATCGCAGAGGGCGACGCGATTCGGGCCGTGGTGCTCACGGGCGCGGGCGATCGTGCGTTTTGCGCCGGCGGCGATCTCAAGGAGCGTCACGGCATGACGGATGCGACCTGGCGGCATCAGCATGAGATCTTCGAGCGCGCGTTCTTTGCGCTCATGGACATGCCAGTGCCCGTGATCGCCGCGGTCAATGGCCACGCCTACGGTGGCGGCCTGGAAACGGCACTGGCCTGCGACTTCATCTATGCCAGCCGTCAAGCGAAGTTCGCTTTGTCCGAGGTGCGCCTGGGCATCATGCCCGGCGGCGGCGGCACTCAGAACCTGGCGCGCGCCGTGGGCGAGCGCCGGGCCAAGGAACTGATCCTGCGCGCGCAGGCCTTTGACGCGCAGCAAGCCCTGGACTGGGGACTGGTGAACCAGGTGAGCGAGCCGGGGCACGTCCTCGAAGACGCCCTGACCAGCGCACGCGCGATCGCCGCCAACGGACCGCTGGCCGTGCGCCAGGCCAAGAAGTCCATCCACATGGGCCTGCAGGGCGACCTGCTCACCGGATGCCGCTTCGAGATCGAGGCCTACAACCGCCTCGTCTCCTCGGAAGACCGACACGAAGGCGTGCGCGCCTTCAACGAAAAACGCCCCCCCGACTTCAAGGGACGCTGAACCCCATGACCCCTCCCCCCATCGACGTACTGGTGCGCGAAGTCGGCCTGCGAGACGGCCTGCAAAACACCGCCATCCTGGTGCCGACCGACGGCAAGCTCGCCTGGATCGAAGCCGAACTGGCCGCTGGCGTGCGCGAGATCGAGGTCACCTCGTTTGTGCCGCCCAAGCTCATGCCCCAGTTTGCAGACGCCCAGGAGGTGGTCCTTGGCGCCATGGCGATGCCCGGGCTGACCCTCATGGCGCTGGCCCCCAACTTGCGCGGCGCCGAGCGGGCCTTTGCCCTGGGCGTACACAAGGTGGACTACGTCACCTCCGTGAGCCGCACGCACAACCTCAAGAACGTGCGGCGCGAGCGCGAGGAATCGCTGGCGGACTTCGAGCGCATCGTCCAGGCGCGAGATGCCGCCGGCCTCAAGGGCAGCACCGCGCTGGCCGCTGGACTGTCCACTGCACTGGGTTGCTCCTACGAGGGCCGTATCGCGGTCGACGAGGTGCGACGCTGCGCCGCCTTCCTGGCCGAGGCCGGCGCCGATGAAATCATGATCGCCGACACCGTGGGCTATGCCGACCCGAAGCAGGTGCGCGAGGTGTTCCAGGCCGTGCTCGCGGAAGTAGGCACTGTGCCGGTAGCCGCGCATTTCCATGACACGCGCGGCACAGGCCTGGCCAACGTCGCCGCGGCCCTGGACTGCGGCATCCGCCGATTTGACAGCTCGCTGGGCGGCTTGGGCGGTTGCCCCTATGCGCCCGGTGCCAGCGGCAACATCGTCACCGAGGACCTGTGC
Source organism: Pseudomonadota bacterium (assembly GCA_041159245.1). GTDB lineage: Bacteria > Pseudomonadota > Gammaproteobacteria > Burkholderiales > Burkholderiaceae_C > Ramlibacter. Next base: position 6,562 of record JBEAZV010000035.1, on the reverse strand, counting down.
TTCATGCTGGACTCGATGGGTCTGCACACCGGCATCGACCTCGAACGCCTGCTGGCCGTGCGCGCGGTGGTGGAGCGCCACTTGGGCGAAGGCAGTCTGACCGGCGCCTTGGCCAAGGCGGGCCTGCCGCGTCATTACCAAAGCGCCATGGCGCGTGCCCTGGCAGCCTAGGCTGGCGGCGCACCCACGGCAACCCTCCCGACATCTGCTTTCTTGCCTGCACCTTCATCATGAGCCTTGCATCCCCTGACCTTTCCGCCGTCGCCATGGACCTGGGCGAGGACTACCCCGAGATCCGCGAAAGCGTGCGTCGTATCTGCGCCGACTTTCCCGGCAGCTACTGGCGCGCGCTCGACGAGAAAGAGGCCTACCCCAGCGACTTCGTCAAGGCCATGACCGACGCCGGCTTCCTGTCGGCGCTGATCCCCGAGGAATACGGCGGCGCGGGCCTGCCCCTGCGCGCAGCCGGCGTGGTGCTGGAAGAGATCCACGCCTGCGGCGGCAATGCCGGCGCCACGCACGCCCAGATGTACACCATGGGGACCGTGCTGCGTCATGGCAGCGCCGAACAAAAGTCCCACTACCTGCCGCAGATCGCCAGTGGCGCGCTGCGGCTGCAGGCCTTCGGCGTGACCGAACCCACAACCGGAACCGATACGACCAAGCTCAAGACACGCGCTGTGCGCGAGGGCGATGAGTACGTGATCAATGGCCAGAAGATCTGGACCTCGCGCGCGCTGTACTCGGACCTGATGCTGCTGCTGGCACGCACCACGCCCATTGAGGATGTGAAAAAGAAAAGCGAAGGCCTGTCGGTGTTCCTGGTCGACATGCGCAAGGCGGTGGGCCACGGCATGACCATCCGCCCGATCAAGGCCATGATCAACCACAACACCACCGAGGTGTTCTTCGACAACCTGCGCATCCCCGCCAACAGTCTCGTGGGGCAAGAGAACCAGGGCCTGCGCTGCATCATGGACGGCATGAACGCCGAGCGCATTCTGGTCTCGCACGAGTCCCTGGGCGATGCCAAGTGGTTCATCCGCACCGCGGTGAAATACGCCAACGAGCGCGTCGTGTTCGACCGCCCGATCGGCAAGAACCAGGGCATCCAGTTTCCGATTGCCAAGGCCTATGCCCAGACCCAAGCGGCCGAACTGATGCTACGCAAGGCCGCTGCGGTCTATGAGGCGAACCAGCCCTGCGGCGAATACGCCAACCTATCCAAGCTGCTCACGGCCGAAGCCGCCTGGGAAGCGGGCGAGGCCTGCATGCAAACGCACGGCGGCTTTGCCTATGCACGCGAATACGACATTGAGCGCAAATGGCGCGAAGCGCGTGTGCAGCGCACCGCCCCGATTTCCACCAACCTGATCCTGTCCTACGTCGCCGAGCACGTGCTGGGCCTGCCACGTTCGTACTGACATGACAGCCGCGACCGCAACGGCGCTGACGGCGCAACTGGGGCAATTCATCGCAGACATGCCCGCGCGCAGCGTGCCGGAGCCGGCGGTTGCCACCATTCGGCGCGGCATCGCCGACACCGTGGGAGTGGCCTTGGCCAGCATCGGCGAGCCGGTGATGACGCATGCGCGCGGCCTGATGACGCAAACTCCTGCGGGTCAGGCCCGGCTCTGGACCGAAAGCGGCTTTGCCACCTCGGCGGAGGCCGCCTTCCTCAATGCAGTGGCCGGTCACGCGCTCGATTTCGACGACACCGGGCTGGACGGCCACCCGAGCGTCGTCCTGGCGCCGGTGGTGCTGGCAGAAGCACAACGTCTGGGCGCCTCCTGGCGCGACGCGGTCAACGCCTATGCGGCGGGCTATGAAGTCTGGGCCGAGTTGAGCGGGCGCGACGCCGACAAGCACCACGGCAAGGGCTGGCATCCGACGGCGGTCTTTGGCGCTGTGGCCTGTGCAGCCGCGGCGGCATGCGCGCGCCGGCTGGACGCCCCTCGTGCCTCGCACGCCCTGGGCATCGCCGCGTCGATGTCGGCGGGCCTGGTCGCCAACTTCGGCTCCATGACCAAGCCCTTGCAGGTCGGCTTCGCGGCGCGCAACGGCATCGTGGCCGCCCACCTGGCCGAACAGGGCGTGACCGCGGCGCCCGACGCGCTGGAGAGCCCGCGCGGTTTCCTGGCCGCGATCTCCCCGCGGGGCGCGTTGCGGCTGGACGGCCCCTGCCAGGCTGGCACGCCTTGGCAAGTGCTCGCACAGGGGCTGAACATCAAACGTTATCCCGTGTGCTACGCCACCCACCGCATCGCCGACGCGGCCCTGGCCTTGCGTCCGCAGGTTGCGGCGCGCCTGGAGTCGATCCAGGAGGTGGTCGCCACCCTGGGGCAGCTGCAAGCCGACATGCTGCGCGCCCATCGTCCCGTCACCGGGCTGGATGCGAAATTCAGCGCCCAGTACACCATCGCCTGCGCGCTCGTGCGGGGCCATGTCGACCTCATGGATCTGACCGATGCGGCCGTCAATGATCCCAAGGTCCAGACCCTGCTGCGCAAGGTGCGCGTGATCACGGTGCAAGAGCGCGATGCCCTGGAACCGCTGTTCTCGCCTCAGGACGATTTGTCGATCCGACTCACCGATGGCACCACCGTGCAAGCAGAACCGGTACGGCGCGCCCTCGGTCATGCCAGCCGGCCAGTGAGCGATGCCGAGCTCCAGGAAAAGTTCATGGCCTGCGCGCGCATCTCGCTGGACGCCCGTGGCGCGCAGGCGTGGTGGGACGCTGCGATGGCGGCGGCAGATACGCCGGTAGCCTGGCCTGCTTGAACAGCGCCCCGGGCGGCATCAAGCCCCGGGAAACCCCTGACCGGCGGGCGCCGGCCTAACTTGTAGGATGACCGGACAACCCGGTACATCATGTGGGCCTCTGACCGCCAATCCAATGAACGCCTGACCGCCCCCGAGCGCCTATCGGACCGGGTCGCGGACCAGCTCGCGCGCCGCATCGAAAGTGGCGAGCTCGGGCCTGACCAGCGCCTGCCCACCGAGCAGCAACTGTCCGAACGCTTTGGCGTCTCCCGCACCGTGGTGCGCGAGGCGGTCAGCCGCCTCAAGTCCATGGGGCTGCTCGTCTCGCGCCAAGGCGCCGGGGTATTCGTCGCACCCCGGGATCGCGCGCGCGCACTGGCCTTCGACCCCTCGGTGCTGCAGTCGCTCGACTCGGTGGTCCAGGTCGTGGAAGTGCGCCGCGCCCTTGAGGGCGAAGTCGCGGCCCTGGCCGCCGAGCGCATCACGCCAGCCGGCGCCCGCGCGCTGCGCGCGGCGCTGGACACGCTCGATGCCGCCGTGGCCGCCGGCTCCGACGGCGTGGAGGAAGACCTTGCCTTCCACCGCAGCATCGCCCAGGCCACCGGTAACCCGCAGTTCGAGCGCCTGCTCGCCTTCCTCGAGCAGTACCAGCGTGACGCCATGCGCGTCACACGTGCCAATGAATCCATGCACGGCGCCTTCATGCGTGCCGTGCGACGCGAGCATGAAGCGATCGCCTCGGCCGTCATCGCCGGCGATGCCAACGCCGCGCGCCGCGCCGCGGCGCGGCACATGGTCAATGCGGCGGTCCGCATCGAGGGGCTGGACGCGCCCTCGCGACGCAAGCTCGAGGGCCTGCTGGCCTCCTCCACTTCCTGAGAATCCCGACCCCATGACATCTCCCTCCCCTTCCGCACTTGGCGTCATCGGCCTGGGCTCCATGGGCCTGGGCGCCGCCCGCTCGGCCCTGCGACGGGGCGTCACCACCTGGGGCTGCGACACCCGCGCCGAGGTGCGGCAAGCCTTCGCGCAGGCCGGCGGCCAGGCGGTCGAACGTCCGGCAGACCTCGCGCCGCATTGCCGCGTGGTGGTGGTGCTGGTGGTCAACGCCGCACAGACCGAGGAGGTCCTCTTTGGCGCGCACGGCCTGTCCACCTCCATGGCACCGGGCTCGGTCATCGTGTGTTCGGCCACTGTCGATCCAGCCATCGTCCCGGGCTGGGCCGAGCGTCTGGCCCAGCACGGCCTGCTCCTGATCGACGGCCCGGTCTCGGGCGGGGCACGCAAGGCCGAGGCCGGCGAGATGACCGTCATGGCCTCGGGCGAGCCGCGCGCCTTCGAGGCAGGCCTGGACTTGCTCCAGGCCTGCGCGGGCAAGGTCTACCGCCTGGGTGACCGCGCGGGCATCGGCTCCACGGTGAAGATGGTCAACCAGCATTTGGCGGGCGTGCACATCGCCGCCGCCTGCGAGGCCATGGCTCTGGGCATGCGCGCTGGCGCCGAACCGGCGCAGTTGTACGACGTGATCTGCAACTCCGCGGGTATGAGCTGGATGTTCCAGAACCGCGTGCCGCATATCCTGGAAGGCGACTACACCCCGCTGTCCGCGGTGAACATCTTCGTGAAGGACCTGGGCATCGTGCTCGATGCTGCGCGCAAGCTGGCCTTCCCGCTGCCGCTGGCAGCCTCCGCGCACCAGCTGTATCTGGCCACTGCCGCCATGGGCCACGGAGGCGAGGACGATTCGGCCGTGGTGAAGTACTACGCCGCCCTCGCCGGACTCGAGTTGCCCTCCGGCAAGCAGGAGGCCGTGTGATCCTGGGCGTCATCGCCGACGACTTCACCGGCGCCACCGACGTGGCCGGCATGCTCGTGGGCGCGGGCATGCGCACCGTGCAGGTGATCGGCGTGCCGCAAGGCCCCATGCCCGAGGCCGACGCGGTGGTGATCGCGCTCAAATCCCGCACCTGCCCGCCCGCCGAGGCGGTGGCGCAAAGCCTGCAGGCCCTGCGCGCGCTGCAGGCCGCCGGTGCGCGCCAGATCTACTTCAAGTACTGCTCGACGTTCGACTCCACGCCCAAAGGCAACATCGGCCCGGTGGCCGACGCGTTGATGGACGCCCTGGGTGCGGACATCGCCATCGCCTGCCCCGCCTTTCCCGACAACGGCCGCACCGTGTTTCGCGGTCACCTCTTCGTAGGTGACGTGCTGTTATCCGATTCGGGCATGCGCGATCACCCGCTCACCCCCATGACCGACGCCAACCTGGTGCGCGTGCTGCAGCCGCAAACGCGCCGACGCGTGGGCCTGTTGGCCCAGCCCGTGGTGAGCCGCGGTCCCGAGGCGGTGCGCGAGCGATTGCAGGCCCTGCGCACCGAGGGCACGGGCCTGGCCGTGGCCGACGCGGTGGCCAACGCCGACCTGCTCACCCTGGGTGAAGCCTGCGCCGACCTGCCGCTGATCACCGCCGGCTCGGGTGTGGCGCTGGGCCTGCCCCCGGCCTACGCGCGCCGGGGCTGGCTCACACCCGATGCCGGGTCAGCGCAGCTCTCGCCGGTCCGAGGGCCGGCCGCCGTGCTCGCGGGCTCCTGCTCGCAGGCCACGCAGGGCCAGGTGGCGAACTGGATCGCGGCGGGATACGCAGCCCTGCGCCTGGACCCGATCGCACTGGCGTCAAACGCGCAGCACGCCGAAACACTCCAGGCGCAGGCCCTGGCTGCCCTGGCGAAAGGGCCGGTCCTGGTCTATGCCACCGCCGATGCTGCCAGCGTCAAAGGTGTGCAGGAGCGACTGGGCACCGCCGCTGCCGGCGAGCTTGTCGAGCACGCCCTGGCCACCCTGGCGCAGGCCCTGGTGCAAGCGGGTGTGCGCCGCCTGGTCGTCGCCGGCGGTGAAACCTCGGGCGCGGTCACGCAAGCCCTCGGCCTGAGTCAATTGCGCATAGGCGCCCCCATCTGCCCCGGCGTCCCCTGGACACAGGGCACCTGGCACGCAGAGCCTCTGTGGCTGGCGCTCAAGTCCGGCAACTTCGGCGGACCCGATTTCTTCGTCCAGGCCCTGCGAGGGGCGGGAGTGCGTCTGTGAGTGCCATCCCCTCTCACGCCGACACGGTCCACCTGCGCGAGGAAATCTGCCGCGTGGGCCGCTCCCTCTTCGAGCGGGGCCTGGTGCATTCCACCGCCGGCAACATCAGCGTCCGGCTGCCTGAAGGCGCGGGCTACCTGATCACGCCCACTGATGCCTGCCTGGGCTTTCTCGACCCGGCGCGTCTGGCCTGGGTCGATGCGGACGGCACGCAGCGCGGGGGCGACCGCGCCAGCAAGACCCTTAGCCTGCACCGGCGCATCTACGAGGCCGACCCGCAAGCCCACTGCGTGATCCACACGCACTCGACCCACCTCGTCGCCCTCACGCTGCAGGACCCGACTGGCACCGGCGACCTGCTGCCACCCATCACGCCCTATTTCGTGATGAAGGTAGGCCACGTGCCCCGCATCCCCTACCACCGCCCAGGCGATCCTCGCGTGGCCGAACGCGTGGCGCAGGAGATCGTCCGGGCCCAGGCCGCCGGGCATTCGCTGCGTGCCATCATGCTCGATCGGCTCGGCCCCAATGTGTGGCACGCCAGTCCTGCACAGGCCATGGCCACCCTCGAGGAGCTGGAGGAAACGGCTCGCCTCTGGCTCATGCCAGGACCCCGGCCCACGCCCCTGAGCCCCGAACAACTTCATGATCTGGCCGCCGCTTTCGGCACCCCCTGGTAACCCGACCTTCCCATGCCCCGATTTGCTGCCAACCT
>JBEAZV010000034.1:0-40540 GCA_041159245.1 Pseudomonadota bacterium | reverse complement strand
CTGGTCCACGGAAAACGCACTCGGCTCCCAAGCGCCCAAATAGACAAAGGCCCACAACGCGCCAGCCATGCCGATGATGAACGAGCTGACCGCAAACGCAGACAGCTTGGCGTACATGGGGCGAATGCCAATGACGGCGGCCGCCACGTCCATGTCGCGAATCGCCATCCACTCGCGGCCAATCGCGCCACGCACCAGGTTCTTGGCCAGCAGGGCCATCACCACCAGGATGGACAGGCACAGCCAGTACTTGGCCTGCGGCGTGTCGATCGGGATTCCAAACACCTGCAGGCCGGCCGCCGAGACCGAGCCCGAGGGCGAGTCGTTGGTCAGCCACTTGATCCGCAGGAACATCCAGTCGGAGAAGAACTGCGCGGCCAGCGTGGCCACCGCCAGGTACAGGCCCTTCACGCGCAGCGAGGGCAGTCCAAACAGAATGCCGAAGGCCGTCGCACACAGACCGCCCAGGATCAACGCCGGAATGAGCGGCATGCCCTCAAAGCGCACGAAGAAGTTGTAGGCGCCGTAGGCCCCCACTGCCATGAAGGCGCCCGAGCCCAGCGAGATCTGGCCGCAGTAGCCCACCAGGATGTTCACCCCCAGGGCCGCCAGCGACATGATCACGAAGGGCAGCAAGATGGCCTGGAAGAAATAGTCGGAGGCCAGCGCCGGCACCCCCAGGAAGGCCACCAGCAACAGGGCGACGATGAAGACGCGGTCCTGGGCGATCGGGAAGATCTGCTGGTCGGCGCGGTAGGTCGCCTTGAACTGGCCGTTTTCGCGGTAAAGCATGGGGTGTTCTTCCTCAGACCCGGTCGATGATTTTCTCGCCAAAGAGCCCCTGCGGACGAATCAGCAGGAAGCCCAGCGCCAGCACGTACGCGAACCAGATCTCGATGCCGCCGCCCACCAGCGGACCCAGGTAGATCTCGGAGAGCTTCTCACCCACGCCGATAATCAGGCCGCCGATGATGGCGCCAGGCACCGACGTGAGCCCGCCCAGGATCACCACCGGCAGCGCGCGCAGGGCCACAGTGGCCAGCGAGAACTGCACGCCCAACTTGCTGCCCCAGATCATGCCGGCCACCAGGGCCACCACGCCGGCCACGCACCACACGATCACCCAGATGCGATTGAGCGGGATGCCAATCGACTGCGCCGCCTGATGGTCGTCGGCGACCGCGCGCAGGGCACGGCCTGTGGCCGTCTTCTGGAAAAACAGCGTGAGCAGCGCCACCAACACCGCCGCGATACCGGCGGCGATCAGGTCTTCCTGGTTGATCAGGATGCCGCCCTGGAACACACCTTCGAAGGCCATCACCGGGTCCTTGGGCATGCCGATGTCGATCTTGTAGACGCTGCTGCCAAACAGGGTCTGGCCCACGCCTTCCAGGAAGTAGGTGATGCCCAGGGTGGCCATGAGTAGCGTCGCGCCTTCCTGGTTGACCAGGTGACGCAGCACCAGCGCCTCAACCAGCCAGGCCACCACGAACATGATGGCGCCTGCGATCAGGAAGGCCGCGACGTTGGCGACGATCTTGTTGTCGATGCCGGTCCAGCCCGGGATCCACTCGGCAAAGCGCGCCATTGCCAGTGCGCCAAACAGCACCATCGCGCCTTGCGCGAAGTTAAAGACACCCGAGGCCTTGAAGATCAGGACAAAGCCCAGCGCGACCAGCGAATACAGCATGCCGGCCATCAGGCCGCCCAGCAACGTTTCCAGGAAGAATCCCATCTCTCGTCTCCCTCAGTGCGACGTGCCGAGGTACGCGCGGATCACGTCCTCGTTGTTGCGGACCTCTTGCGGGGCACCGTCGCCGATCTTTTTGCCGTAATCGAGCACCACCACGCGGTCGGAGATGTCCATCACCACGCCCATGTCGTGCTCGATCAGGACTACGGTGGTACCGAATTCGTCGTTTACATCCAGGATGAAGCGGCACATGTCCTGCTTTTCCTCGACGTTCATGCCCGCCATGGGCTCGTCCAGCAGCAGCACCTGCGGCTCCATGGCCAGGGCGCGGCCCAGGTCCACGCGCTTTTGCAGGCCATAGGGCAGCTGGCCCACCGGGGTCTTGCGATAGGCCTGGATCTCCAGGAAGTCGATGATGCGCTCCACTGCCTCGCGGTGGCGGATCTCCTCGCGCTCGGCAGGCCCGATACGCAGCGCCTGCAGGAACAGATTGCTTTTGATCTTGAGGTTGCGCCCGGACATGATGTTGTCCAGAACGCTCATGCCCTTGAACAAGGCCAGGTTCTGGAAAGTGCGGGCAATGCCCATCTCGGCCACCTGGCGCGAGTTCATGTGACGGAAATGCTGGCCGCGGAAGGTGATCTCGCCCTGCTGCGGCTGATACACGCCGTTGATGCAATTGAGCATGGAGCTCTTGCCGGCGCCGTTGGGGCCGATGATGGCGCGGATCTCGTGTTCGCGTACATCAAACGAAATGTCGGTGAGCGCCTTCACGCCGCCGAAGGACAGCGAGATGTTCTTCACGTCCAGGATGACCTCGCCGGTCTTGCGACCGCCGGTGGCGGCGCTGGCGCCCGAGCCGTCGCGGGCGGTGTCGGTCTGGGTCGTCATGCGGCGGCCTTCACGGGGGGATAGGTGCGGGAGTCAATGATCTTGAGCGTCGCGCTCACGCTGCCGGTGCGACCGTCCTCGAACTTCACCTGGGTCTCGATGAACTGCTCGGTCTTGCCGCCGTACAGGGCGTCCATCAGCGAGGCGTATTTCTCGCCGATGAAGCCGCGGCGGACCTTGTTGGTGCGCGTGAGCTCGCCGTCGTCGGCGTCCAGCTCCTTGTGCAGCACCAGGAAGCGGTGGATCTGCGAGCCGGCCAGTCGCTCGTCGCTGGCCAGATCGGCGTTGACTTTCTCCACGCAGTCGCGGATCAACTCGTACACCTCGGGCTTGCCCGCGAGATCGGTGTAGCCGGCGTAAGGCAGGTTGCGCCGCTCGGCCCAGTTACCCACCGCGTCGAAGTCGATGTTGATCATGACGCAGACCATGTCACGCTGGTCACCCACCGCCACGGCCTCCTTGATGTGGGGGAAGAACTTCAGCTTGTTCTCGATGTACTTGGGCGCGAACATCGCGCCGCCTGCCAGGCGGCCCACGTCCTTGGCGCGGTCGATGATCTTCAGGTGGCCGTGGGCGTCCAGGAAGCCGGCATCGCCCGTGTGGTACCAGCCTTCGGCGGTCTTGACCTCGGCGGTGGCCTCGGGGTTCTTGTAGTACTCCTTGAGCAGGCCCGACGAGCGCACCAGGATCTCGCCGTTATCGGCTACCTGGATCTCCACGCCTCGGCACGGCACACCCACGGTGTCGGCGCGTACCTCGTGGTCCGGCTGCATGCAGACGAACACTGCGGTCTCGGTGGAACCATACAGCTGCTTCAAGTTGATGCCGATGGCGCGGTAGAAGGTAAAGAGGTCCGGCCCGATGGCCTCGCCCGCGGTGTAGGCCACGCGCACGCGCGAGAAGCCCAGGCTGTTGCGAAGCGGCCCATACACCAGCAGGTCACCCACGGCATAGGCCAGACGGTCAAAAAGGCCGACAGACTTGCCATCGCGCAGCTGGGGGCCGACGCGTCGGGCCACCTCCATGAAACGGTGGAACATGCCGCGCTTGATGGCGCCGGCGTCCTCCATGCGGATCATCACGCTCGTGAGCAGGCTCTCGAACACGCGCGGCGGCGCGAAGTAGTAGGTGGGGCCGATCTCTTTGAGGTCGATCATGACCGTGGCCGCCGACTCGGGGCAGTTCACCACGTAGCCGCAGGCCAGCCACTGCGCATAGCTGAAGATGTTCTGGCCGATCCAGGCCGGCGGCATGTAGGCGAGCACTTCTTCGCGCTCGGTCAGGTGGTCGAATTCGGCGCCGGCGCGGGCGCGATCCAGGAGGCTGTGGTGGGTGTGGACCACGCCTTTGGGCGTGCCGGTGGTGCCCGAGGTGAAGAACATCGCGGCCACGTCGTCGGCGCGTCCACGCGCCACCTCGGCGCGGAAGAACTCAGGATGCTGGCGGGTATAGGCCTCGCCCTGGGCCGCCAGTTCATCGACCGACGCCAGGCCCGGCTCGTCGTACTTGCGCAGGCCGCGCGGGTCGTCGTAGTAGATCGCCTGCAGCTGCGGGCATTGCTCGCGCACTTCCAGCAGCTTGTCCACCTGCTCCTGGTCCTCGGCGAAGGCAAAGCGCACCTGCGCGTTGTTGATCGGGAACACGCACTCGGCGGCCACCGCGTCCTGGTACAGGGGGATGGGGATGCCGCCCAGGGACTGGGCCGCCAGCATGGTGGCGTACAGGCGGGGGCGGTTGGCGCCCACCACCACGATATGGTCACCACGCGTCAGACCGGCCTGATGCAAGCCGCAGGCCAGCTGCTCCACCAAGGTGGCCAGCGACGACCAGTTCAGGGTCTGCCAGATGCCGTATTCCTTCTCGCGCAGCGCGGCGCTCTGACCTTGCTGGCCCGCGTGCTGCAGCAGCAGCTGCGGAAATGTCTCTTGCGTCATGGTTCTTTCTTCCGAAGCGCCCGGCGAAGGCCTGCGCCGCGTCACTGCGGATTCTGGTCGGCGGACGCGCGCAGCGACTGTTCGCGCCTGTACAGTCTGGACTAGTGAAAACCCTAGCGGTATCGGGCGAATCCCGAAGCCGGCGGGAAAGCACTGCGACACGCCTCGTTACCGTGGCTGCGCAAGTTCAGCGTCAGGATGGTCAGGATGGAAATCACCCTCATCCTGCCCTGCATTCCCACCCCACAACGCAGCCCCTGGCGCCGCCGCGCCTGGCACCGGGCGGCGCTCCTGGTCGCGGCGCTGGTCGCCCTCCCGATGGGCCCCGCGGTCGCGGCCACGCAGGACTGCCATGCCGTGAGTCGCGAAACCTGCGCAGTGGCCCATGCCCTGGGGCGAGGCATCAACCTGGGGAACATGCTGGAGGCGCCACGTGAGGGCGACTGGGGGGTGCGGGTGGAGCCCGCCTTCATCGAACTGGCGACGCGCCACTTCCGGACCGTACGCCTGCCCGTGCGCTGGAGCAACCATGCCGCCCCGACCGCCGACGCCCGTCTCGACGAGGTGTTCGCGCGGCGGGTCGACGGCGTCGTGGACGCCCTCCTCGCGCGCGGTGTGCGGGTGATCCTCAATGTGCACCACTACACGCAGCTCACGGGCGGCACGCTGCACCCCAGGGAGTTCGCGGTGGATCCGGCGGTGGTGGAAGAACGGCTCGTGAGCCTGTGGCGGCAGATCGCCTGGCGCTACCGTCACCATGCGCCGCGTCTGATGTTTGAATTGCTCAATGAGCCCCACGGCACGCTGGAGGGCGAACGCTGGAACCGACTGGCTGCGCGTGCCCTAGCGGCGGTTCGGGCGAGCAATCCCAAGCGCATCGTCCTGATCGGGCCGGGCGACTGGAACCACCCGCGCGCCCTGCCCGCGCTGCGGCTGCCGCCAGACCCCTTCCTGATCGTCGCGATCCACAGCTACGACCCCTTCGAGTTCACCCACCAGGGCGTGACCTGGCGGCCCGATCCGCTGCCCACGGGCACGCCCTGCTGTGACGACGCGCAGCGCGAGAAGGTGGTGCAGGCGCTGGACGCGGCGGTGCGCTGGAACCGCGACCAGGGCGTGCCCGTGCACCTGGGCGAGTTCGGGGCCTACAGCGCTGGCGACCTGGCTTCGCGGGCCGCCTACGCCCGTCTGGTGCGTGACGAAGCCGAGCGCCGCGGGATCGGGTGGGCCTGGTGGGAATGGGCGTCGGATTTCTCGGGGGTGTACGACCCGGTCCGTCGCACCTGGGTCGAGCCCCTGCGCCGGGCCCTGCTCGATTGAGGAAGGCGGGCCGGAGGGCTCAGGCTGTCGGCTGGGCCAGCACCTTGTCGATGCGCTTGCCGTCCAGGTCCACCACCTCAAACACCCAGCCCGCGCACTCGATGCGTTCGGCCACCACGGGCAGGTGACCGCTGACGGCCATGAGCAGGCCCGCCAGGGTGTTGTATCGGCCCCGGTCTTCATTTGGCAGCTCAAGGCGAATGTCCAGCCGCGCCTTCAGCTCCGACACTGGCATCAGACCATCGAGCAGCCAGGAGCCGTCGTCGCGGCGCGTGGCCCAGGCCTCGGTCTGTTGCACTGGCTGCAACTCGCCGGTGATGGCCTCCAGCAGGTCGTGCGGTGTCATCAGGCCTTGCACGACGCCGTATTCATCGACCACAAACACCATGCGCGCGGCATGCGCGCGGAACTGCTCGAGCAGCTCCATTCCGGTGAGCGTCTCGGGCAGGAAGGCGGCGGGTACCGCATGCACCTCCACCGGCTGCAGCGCCTGTTCGCCGGTGAGGGCCAGCAAGCGGGCCACACTGACTACCCCCACCACGTCGTCCAGCGAACCGCGGCATACGGGGTACCAAGAATGCGCGCCGTCGCGGCCAGCCTGCGCCAGCGCCTGCGACACCGACAGGCCCGCCGGCAGCCACTCGATGTCCGACCGGGGCAGCATCATGGAGGTCAGCGTGCGGTCGTCCAGATGAAAGACGTTCTGGACCATCTGCCGCTCCTGCTGCGCGATCACGCCGGCATCGACGCTCTCCTCCAGGCTGTGCGTGAGTTCTTCCTCGGTGATGGCGCGGATGCGGTCTGTGTCGATCCGCAGCACGCGCAGCACACCCTGCGTGGTGGCAGACAGGAGCCACACGAAGGGCGCGGCCACGCGCGCCAGCCACGCCATGGGGCGGGCCATCCAGCGGGCGACCGTCTCGGGATGGAGCTGTCCAATGCGCTTGGGCACCAGCTCGCCAAAGATGATGGTGATGAAGGTGATCAGGGCCACGACGATGGCCGTGGCGGCGATGCCGGCGGCACGCGGGCTGATGCCCAAGCCGGCCAGCCACTGCGCCAGGCCGGCGCTGAAAGCGGCTTCCCCGATGATGCCGTTCAGAACACCGATGGAGGTGATGCCCACCTGCACGGTGGACAGGAACCGCGTGGGCTGCTCCATGAGGCGCAGCGCGGTCTGCGCACCCGCGTCACCCGCTTCGGCCAGCGCCAGCAGGCGGGCCTTGCGACTGGCGGCCAGGGCCAGTTCGGACATGGCGAACGCGCCGTTGAGGAGGGTCAACAGCGCGATCAGCAGGACATCCATCGTTCGCGGGGAGAATCAGACACCATGGCACTCTACCTGATAGGCGATGTCCAGGGCTGCGACGCGCCCTTGGGCCGGTTGATCGACAAGATCGCGTTTTCCCCGAGCCGCGACACCCTCTACCTCCTGGGCGATCTGGTCAATCGCGGTCCTGCGTCCGAGCGCGTGCTGCGCCGCCTCATGGGGTATGGCGACGCGGCGCAGTGCCTCCTGGGCAACCACGACCTGTCGCTGTTGGCGATCGCGCACGGGATCCGCTCGCCCCATCCGCGCGACACCGTGCACGCGGTGCTGCAGGCCCCGGACCGCGAGGCGATGCTCGATTGGCTTGCGCACCGCCCCATGGCGATACGGGCGCAAGGGCTCCTGATGGTGCACGCTGGCGTACTCCCGCAGTGGGACACCGAGCAGGTGCTGGCCCTGGCGCGCGAGGTGGAAGCGGTGCTGCGGGGGCCCGGGTTGGCGAGCTTCCTGGCGCAGATGTTCGGCAACGAGCCCGCGCGCTGGGACGACAAGCTGCGCGGAGCGGACCGCCTTCGTGTCGTCGTCAACGCGCTCACGCGCCTGCGGTTTTGCAGCGCCGACGGCACGATGCACCTGAAGGCCTCGGGCGCACCAGACCAGGCGCCCCCGGGCACGATGCCGTGGTTCGAGGTGCCGGGACGGCGAACCGCGGGCACGCCTATCGCCTGTGGGCATTGGTCCACCCTGGGCGTCCTGCTGCGGCCCGACCTGATGGCACTGGATTCGGGCTGTGTGTGGGGCGGATGTCTGAGCGCCCTGCGGCTGGAGGCCGACCCGACCCGCCACGAGTTGATCCAGGTGGCGTGCGAGCAGGCGCAGCCGCCGGGCGGGGACTAGACCGGGTCGGTGGTCTTGAACAGCGCTGCGACCTTGCGCTTGGACTTGATGTTGGCCGAGACGCGGCTGGTCACCGGCTTGGCCGAGGCCTCCCAGGCAGGCGCGGCCTCGGTGGCCGGGGCCTCATAGGGCTGGTCGAAGAAGGGATCGCGCGGCGCAGACGGCGCGCGGGCCGGACGTACTTCGCGCGGGGCGCGCGGGGCATCCAGCACATCGCGTGGATCGCCGGTCTCGCCCCGCTCGCGCCAGGTGCGGCGGCCGTCGTTGATGCGGCCACGCGGGCGGTCTTCCTCAAACTCGACAGCCTCGATCTCCAGCTTTTTCTTCAGGAGCTTCTCGAGGTCGGCCACCAGGCGGCCGTCACTGCCGGAGACGAAGGTGACCGCCAGGCCCGAGGCGCCGGCGCGGCCGGTGCGGCCGATGCGGTGCACATAGTCTTCAGGGTTGAAGGGCAGGTCGAAGTTGAAGACCGCCGGCACGTCTTTGATGTCCAGACCGCGCGCGGCGACGTCGGTGGCCACGAGCAGGTCGACCTCACCGGCCTTGAAGGCGGCCAGGGCCTTCAGGCGCTCGTCCTGGCTCTTGTCGCCGTGCAGCGCGGTGGTCTTGAGGCCGTCGCGCTCGAGGGAGCGGGCCAGGCGTGCACACCCGAGCTTGCTATTGACAAAGACAAAGGCCTGCTTGATCTGGCGCTGGCGTACCAGCTGCACCAGGGCGCGGCGCTTGTCGTCGTCGACCACGCTGTAGAAGTGCTGTTCGACGGTGGAAGCCGTCTCGTTGGGACGGGCCACCTCAATGGTGATCGGGTCCTTCAGATAGCTATTGGCCAGGCGCTTGATTTCAGGGGAGAAGGTGGCCGAAAACAGCAGCGTCGTACGCTGCTTGGGCAGATAAGACAGGATGCGTTGCAAGTCCGGCAGGAAGCCGATGTCCAGCATGCGGTCGGCTTCGTCGAGCACCACGTACTCGACCTGATTGAGCACCGCGTTCTTGGCCTCGATGTGATCGAGCAGACGGCCCGGGGTGGCCACCAGCACCTCGACGCCGCGTTTGAGTTCGAGCGTCTGCGGCTTCATGTCCATGCCGCCGAACACCACGGCGCTGCGCAAGTTGGTGTACTTGGCATAGAGCTTGACTTGCTGCGCCACCTGGTCGGCCAGTTCGCGAGTGGGCAGCAGCACCAGGGCGCGCACCGGGTGGCGGGCGGGCGAGGTGGAGGAATTCTCGTGTTTGAGCAGGCGCTGCAGCAGGGGCAGCGAGAAGGCCGCCGTCTTGCCGGTGCCGGTCTGGGCAGCGCCCATCACGTCCTGGCCGGTCAGGACCACGGGGATCGCCTGGGCCTGGATCGGCGTCATGGACTCGTAGCCCATTTCGGCAACGGCCCGCGCCAGGGGCTCGGCCAGGGAGAGATTGGAGAAGGAAGTGGCGGTCATGACAGCCCTCTATTGTCGCACCTTGGGGCTGGCGTCCCCCCGGGAGACGTTTGCCAGCCTCCGGGCGCCCTCCTGCGGGGTGGGCAGCGCCGGTCAAACCAGTACAGTGCGGCATCCTCCTGACGCGCCCCGCCCATGACCGCAGTCGCCCCCGCCCCCACCGTCCTGGTCACCGGCTTTGACCCCTTCGACGGCGCCGCCCTCAACCCCAGCTGGGAGGCCGCCCTGGCCCTGCATGGGGTCGAGGTCGCGGGCCACCGGGTGGTGGCGGGCCAGCTGCCCACCGAATTCGCACGCTCGCTGCCCGACCTGCAGGCGCTCGTGCAGGCGCACCAGCCCCGGTTGGTGATCTGCTGCGGGCAGGCCGGCGGACGGGCCGCGATCTCCCTGGAGCGCGTGGCGATCAACGTCCAGGACGCCCGCATCCCCGACAACGTGGGCGCGCGCCCGATCGACGAGCCGGTCGCCCCCGAAAGCGAGGCCCCTGCGGCCTACTTCACGAGCCTGCCCGTCAAGGCCATGCGGCGGGCCCTGATGGAGGCGGGCATCCCCGCCGAGGTGTCGCAGACGGCCGGTACCTTCGTCTGCAACCACGTGTTCTACGGTCTCATGCACCATCTGGCGCGGCGCGGGCCGGCGGGCGCGCGGGGAGGCTTCATCCATGTGCCCTGGCTCCCGGGGCAGGGCGAACCCTCGATGCCGCTGCCGCAGATCGTCAGGGGCCTGCGCGTCGCCATCGACTGCGCGCTGCGCACGACGGTGGACATCCGCGAAGGAGCCGGGGCGCTGAACTGAGGGTCATGCAGCGGCGGCGCCTAAAATGGGAGTGTGTCCATCCTGAACGCCGACCTGCACTGCCACTCCGTGGTCTCCGACGGCACGCTCACGCCCGAGGCGCTGGCCACGCGGGCCGCGGCCAACGGCGTCGAACTCTGGGCCCTCACCGACCATGACGAGATCGGGGGTCAGCACCGAGCCCTCGCCGCCGCGGGTGAGGCGGGCCTGAAGTACCTCACTGGCACCGAGATCTCGGTCACCTTCGCCGGGCAGACGGTGCACATCGTCGGCCTGGGCTTCGATCCCGACGACGAATCCATGCGCCGCGGCCTCACCGCCACCCGCGGCGGGCGCGGCGAACGCGCCATGGAGATGGCCCAGGGGCTTGCCCGTGTCGGCATTCATGGCGCCTACGAGGGCGCACTCAAACACGTGGGCAATCCCGACCTGATTTCGCGCACGCACTTCGCTCGCTTCCTGGTCGAGTCCGGCGTGTGCCGCGACACGTCCGAGGTGTTTCGCCGCTACCTCACCGAAGGCAAGCCCGGCTACGTGCCGCACCGCTGGGCCAGCCTGGGCGACGCGGTTGCCTGGATCACCCGCGCAGGCGGTGTGGCGGTGATCGCCCACCCGGCGCGTTACGCCTTCACCGCCAACGAGGAGTACGCCCTCTTCACCGAGTTCAAGGCCCATGGCGGTCAGGCCGTGGAGGTCGTGACCGGCAGCCACACTGCCGCTGAATACGTGAAGTACGCGGACACCGCTCGCGAGTTCGGCCTGGCCGCCTCACGCGGCAGCGATTTCCACAGCCCCGACGAAAGCCACACCGACCTGGGCCAATTGCCCTACCTGCCCGGCGGCCTCACGCCGGTGTGGGAGCTGTTGTCGGACCGGATCCGGTGAGCGACGCCCAGGCCGCCGCTGCGCGCACCCTGGCCGGCATCAGCCTCGTGCTGGTGGCCACTGTCTTCTTCGCGATAACCGACACCGCCGCCAAATACGTCACCGCCGCCGGCGCCCCGATCCTGATGGCCCTGTGGGCCCGCTACACCTTCCAGGCCATCGCTACCACTCTGGTCGTGGTGCCCATGGGGGGCTGGTCGGTGATGCGCACGCGCAGGCCCCTGCTGCATGCCCTGCGCGGGCTGACGCTGGTCACCAGCAGCGCCTTCGTTTTCCTGAGCCTGAAGTTCATGTCGGTGGGCGAGTTCACGGCCATCATGCTGATCGCTCCGCTGGTGCTGACCTGGGTGGCGGGCACCTTCCTGAAGGAACATGTCTCACCTTTGCGCTGGGCCCTCGTGAGCGGCGGCTTCATCGGCACGCTGGTGATCATCCGCCCCGGCGGCGAGGCCTTCACCCCGGCCCTGCTCCTGCCCCTGGCGCAGGTGGCCACGAACTGCGGATTCCAGGTGCTCACCATCCGCCTGGCGCGCACCGAGAACCCGCTGGCCATCAACTTCTATACCGGCTGGGTGGGCGCGCTGGCGGCTACGCCGCTGATGCTCCTGGCCTGGGAGCCGCAACTGCCCCCCCTGCTGTGGGCGCTGCTGGTCGGCATGGGCGTGTCCGGGGCGGCGGGGCATTTCCTCTTGATCCTGGCCTATCGGCGCGCGCCAGCGTCCACGCTCACGCCCTACCAGTACGCACAGATCGGTTTCGCCATGGGTTGCGGATGGCTGGTCTTCGGCCACGTGCCCGATGGCTGGTCCCTCCTGGGCATGGGCCTGATCGCGCTGTGCGGCGCGGCAGGGGCCTGGCTCACGGTGGTGGAACACCGCCAGGCCCTGCGCGTGGCGTGAACGCCGCCACGCGCGTGCGCCGGGACGGATACTCGGACCATGGCGCAATTTTTCGAGGTGCACCCCGACAACCCGCAGCCGCGGCTGCTGCGGCAGGCCGTGACCCTGCTGGAACAAGGCGGCGTCCTGGCGGTGCCCACCGACTCCAGCTACGCCCTGGCCTGCCACCTGGACGACAAGGCGGCAGCCGATCGCCTGCGCCAGATCCGCGGGGTGGACGAGAAGCACCACCTCACCCTCCTGTGCCGCGATCTGAGCGAACTGGCCAGCTATGCGCGTGTGGACAACCGGCAGTACCGGCTGCTCAAGTCCGCCACGCCCGGGGCCTACACCTTCATCCTCGAAGCGACCCGAGAGGTGCCACGGCGCGTGAGCCATCCGCAACGCAAGACCATCGGACTGCGGGTGCCGCAGCACCACGCCCTGCAGGCCTTGCTGGCGCTGCACGGCGCGCCGCTGCTGGCCACCACCCTCATCCTGCCGGGCGACGATCTGCCCCTGAACGACGCGCACGAGATCCGCGAGCGCCTGGAGCGCGTGCTGGCCGGCGTGATCGACGCCGGCGCCTGCCCCTCGGCGCCGACGACGGTGGTCGACCTCAGCCCCCTGGGCGAGGGCGGCGCGCCGATCGTGCTGCGTGAGGGGCGCGCAGACGTGGCAGCCCTCGGGCTCTGAGACGGGCTCTGAGACAATCCGGGCGTGGATTTCAACAACCTCGTCCAGACCGTCCTCATTTACGCACTGCCGGTGCTGTTCGCCATCACCGTGCACGAGGCGGCGCACGGCTACGCGGCTCGCCACTTCGGCGACCCGACCGCCACGGTCCTCGGGCGCGTCACGCTCAACCCGATTCCCCACATCGACCCGATCGGCACCGTCCTGATGCCGCTGCTGCTGTATTTCGCGACCTCCGGGGCCTTCCTGTTTGGCTACGCCAAGCCGGTGCCAGTGGACTTCGGGCGCCTGCGCCGGCCCAAGCGCGACATGATCTGGGTCGCCCTCGCCGGCCCGGCCTCCAACTTCGCGCAAGCGATCCTGTGGGCGCTGGGGCTCGTGCTGCTGGCGGCGCTGGACATCGAGGAAACCTTCTTCGTCAAGATGTGCGAGGCCGGCGTGCTGGTGAACCTGGTGATGTGGGCCTTCAACCTGTTCCCGCTGCCGCCGCTGGACGGCGGCCGCATCCTGGTGGGCCTGCTGCCCTGGCGCCAGGCGCAAGCGGTGGCCCGCATCGAACCCTGGGGTTTCTTCATCGTCCTGGGCCTGGTGCTGGCCGGCATCGTGGGCAGCTTCTGGCTGCGCCCGCTGATCGCGTTCGGTGCCGCCGCCATCCAGATCCTCCTCTCGCCGCTGCAGGCCCTCCTGCTCTGACCCCCTCCCCCCCGGATCCTTTCCCGATCGTCCGCTGCATGACCACCGATCCCGTCCGCTTCCTCACCGGCATCACCACCACCGGCACGCCCCACCTGGGCAACTACGTGGGCGCCATCCGTCCCACGGTGCAGGCTAGCCGCCGTCCGGGCACCGAGAACTTCTACTTTCTGGCCGACTACCACGCGCTGATCAAGTGCGACGAGCCGGCGCGTATCCAGCGCTCCACCCTCGAGATCGCGGCCTGCTGGCTGGCGGCGGGGCTGGATCCGGAGCAGGTGTTCTTCTATCGGCAATCCGACATCCCCGAGATTCCCGAGCTGACCTGGTTCCTCACCTGCGTGACCGGCAAGGGCTTGCTCAATCGCGCGCACGCCTACAAGGCTTCGGTCGACAAGAACCTCGCGGCTGGCGCCGACCCCGACGCCGAGGTCACCGCCGGCCTGTTCATGTACCCGGTGCTCATGGCGGCCGACATCATTTTGTTCAACGCGCACAAGGTGCCGGTGGGCCGTGACCAGATCCAGCACATCGAGATGGCGCGCGACATGGCCTCGAGCTTCAACCACCTGTACGGGCCGCACTTCACCCTGCCCGAGGCGGTGATCGACGAGGCGGTGGCCACCCTGCCCGGCCTGGACGGTCGCAAGATGTCCAAGAGTTACGACAACACCATCGGCCTGTTCACGCCACCGGCGCAGATGCGCAAGCAGATCGCTTCCATCGTGACCGACTCGCGCGCGCCGGGTGAACCCAAGGACACCGAAGGTTCGGCCTTGTTCCAGATCTACCAGGCTTTCGCCACGCCCGAGGAAACTCAAACGCTACGAAAGTATTACGCCGAAGGCATTGCCTGGGGAGAGGCCAAGAACCTGTTGTTCGAACGCATCGACCGCGAGATAGCGCCCATGCGGGAGCGCTACGAGGCCATGGTGAACAACCCCGCCGAGGTCGAGCGGATCCTGATGCGTGGCGCCGAGAAGGCGCGCGAGCGCTCCCGCCCCTTCATCGCCCGCCTGCGCGAAGCGGTGGGCCTGCGCAGCCTGGCCCGCACGGGGGGCGCCGTCTCCCAGAAGTCGGACAAACGAGCGGTGCCAGTGTTCAAGCAGTACCGCGAAGCCGACGGCTTGCACTATTTCAAACTGGTCGATGCGGGCGGGCGCCTGCTGCTGCAAAGCCAGGGGTATGCCTCCCCGCGCGAAGCCGGCCAAACCGTCGCCCGCCTGCGCGAACACGGCCCGGACGCCCTGGCCGGGATCGGTCACCAGGTGCAACGCCCCCACGACGTGACCGAGAACGAACTCAGCACCCAGCTGTCGCGACTGAGGCAACCTGATTAATCCAGCTCTGCTATAAACACGCCAGCAGGTTATTCATTACGTTCACCATGCAAGCCACCAAAACCGCCGCCGCCGCCCCGATGAACCTTTTCGTGATCGACGACCACCCCCTCATGCGTGAGGCGGTCGTGATGCTGCTGCGCCGGATGCGCCCTGGCGCCAATGTGGTGGAACTGGACCGCATGGGCGGCCTCGACGGCGCGGTACGCCAGCATGGCACCCCCGACCTGATCTGCCTGGACCTGAAGCTGCCCGATACCACCGGCACCTCGGGCGTGCATGAAGTGAAGAATCTCTTTCCCGAGACCCCCCTGGCGGTGATCTCGGCCTCGCCCTCCACCGACGCGGAAGAAGTCTGCATCGACGCGGGCGCCGACATCTACATCGAGAAATCCTCAGGCGCCGGCGAGATCGGCAACGCGCTGCGCGCCCTGCTCTCGGCCGACGGCCAGTTCGAGGAGCTCGCGCCCACCGACAACAAGCTGTCCAAGCGCCAGAAGCAGCTGATCGTGATGCTCGATCGCGGCCTGTCCAACCGCGAGATCGCCGAAGAACTCGGCATCAGCGAGCACACAGTGAAGGTGCACCTGTGGCGCCTGTTCCGCCGCCTGGGTGTGAAGAGCCGCACCCAGACCATCCACTACGCCCGCGTTCACGGCCTGCTGGCCAGCTGATCGATCGAGGCGGCCCGTGCGGCCGCCTGCTGCGGGTCGCTCGGGTCGAGCACCAACCTGAACATCGTGCCCCGCCCGGGCACTGACGCCAGTTCGACCGGGTGGCCCAGGATATGGGCCAGGCGCGAGACGATGTAGAGGCCCAGCCCGAAGCCGTCCTGCGTGCCCTCGTGCACCGGCACCTTGTAGAACTCCCGGAAGATGTCGCGCTGGTGCTCCGGCGCGATGCCCAGGCCCGTGTCCCACACCTCGATGCAGGGCCGGGTGGCCGCATGGCGCACCGCCAGCAGCACCGAGCCACGCTCGGTGTATTTGATGGCGTTGGACACCAGATTGCCGGCGATGCGCGCCAGCAGCAGGCCATCGGAATGCACCGAGCCGCCCGATCGCCGCACCCGCAGCCGCAGGCCCTTGGCCTGGGCCAGCGGTCGGTATTGCAGCTCGAGGTCGTCCAGCAGTTTGTCCAAGGACACGTCTTCGAGCTTCAGGCGGATCTTGCCGGAGTCCAGGCGCACCAGGTCAAAGAGCGAGTCGAACAGCGCATTGACCGCGCGGGTGGACTCCAGGATCTTGGGCGCGATCTCGCCCACCAGCTCGGGCTCGCTGGCCAGCCAGTCGGCATACAGCCCCAGGGCGAGCACCGGCTGGCGAATGTCGTGCGTGGCGCTGGCCAGGAAGCGGTTCTTGATCTCCACCGCGTCGAGCGCAGCGCGGGTCTGACGCGTGAGCGACTCGATCAACTGGCTGTTGCGGTATTGCAGCTCGAAGTTGCGCCGATGCGTGCGGTGCTGGCGCTGGCCGGCCTGATAGAGCACCTGCCAGAAGATAACGAGCAGCGCGAGCAGCCAGTAGTGGTAGTAGGGCCCTTGCAGCTCGTGCTCGGCGACGATCCGCCAGACCACGATGGCCAGCGTCGTGGCCATGAGGGTGTGGAGGTAGGTGCGCATCGCGTCGAGCATCGGCGACAAGCCGTTGACCGCGAGCATGGTGATGGAGGCCAGGATCAGCCAGCAAATGAACTGGGTGGACAGCGGCGCACGCTCGAAAAACAGCGCCACCGAGGCGGCCCACACCAAGGCGCTGGCCGTCCAGAGGTGACGCGCCCGCGCATAAAAGGCCAGCTGGGAAGCGGGTTCGGCCGAAGCCACGCGGCGCTCGTAGCGGTGGACCACCCCAGCGCGCACCAGGGCCACCGCCACGGCGGCCAGCGTCCACAGCACCAGGGCCAGGGGGTGGGTGTCGCCCCACATGACACCCGCGTAGATCGGAATCACCACCCAGATCGCGACCTGGGTGTTTCCCGACACGCGCACCAAGCTGCGAACCAGCTGCGCGTCCACCCACTCGGTCTCGGCCGGGGCGTAGGGGGATGCGAGGGAGTCGGGCTTCATGGGGGGGTGATGGGTAGCCCGGCTAGTCTATCGAATGGCTGCGTGCCGCCGGGGGGCTGGGGCGATCTTCAGCTGCTGGCGGTACTTGGTGACGGTGCGCCGGGCCACACACAGCCCCTGGCGCGCCAGCAGGCCGGCCAGGGCCACGTCGGACAGAGGCGCTTGCGCGGGCTCGGCGGCAATCAGCTCGCGGATCAGGCCGCGGATCGCGGTGGGCGAGCACGCGCCACCGCTGGCGGTGGCCAGGCCTCGCGAGAAGAAGTACTTCAGCTCGAAGACGCCACTGGGCGTGGCCATGTACTTGTTGTTGGTCACGCGCGAGACGGTCGATTCGTGCGCGCCCACCGCCTCGGCAATCTCGCGCAGCGCCAGCGGTCGCATCGCCATCGGCCCGTAGGCCAGAAAGCGATGCTGCCG
This sequence comes from Pseudomonadota bacterium, assembly GCA_041159245.1. Lineage (GTDB taxonomy): Bacteria > Pseudomonadota > Gammaproteobacteria > Burkholderiales > Burkholderiaceae_C > Ramlibacter. The sequence continues at coordinate 23,333 of JBEAZV010000034.1, read as the reverse complement.
CTGCAGGATGGCGCGGGCCACGGCGAGGATGGTGGCAAAGCGCTGTTCGACGTTGCGCAGCGTCCACCGCGCCTCTTGAAGCTGCGCACCCAACTCGGCGTGCCCCGCCTCGCGGCAACGGCTGTACCACTGGGCGTAGTGCCGGTGCAGTCGCACGCGCGGGATGACCGCCGGGTTGAGGCTGGCCACCCATTGCCCGTGCTGACGGCGTACTACGACGTCGGGCGTGACATAGCGGGTGGCGGGCTCGCCATGGCGCCACCCGGGCCGCGGGTCGAGGCGGCGGATCGCGTTGCAGGCGGCCTGCACCGCCTCGCGCGGCACACCCAGGCGGCGTGCCAGAACCGACACATCGCCGCTGGCCAGGGCCGGCAGGTGGTCCCGCACGATCTGCGAGGCCAGGATCGAGTCGTCCTCCCGCGCGCCGGTGCGGCGGGCTTGCGCTTGCCACTGCCCCAGTTGCAGCTGCAGGCACTCCACGAGGTTGCGCGCGCCCACGCCGGACGGGTCCAGAGCCTGCACCCGCCGCAGGGCGATGGCCAGTTCTTCCGGTGCGGGCGGGGGTACAAGGCCGGCGCCCTCCCCCACCTCCTGCAGCGACAGGCGCAGGTAGCCATCCTCGTCGAGGCAATGGACCATCGCGAGCGCCAGCACGCGGTCTCGTTCGTTCAAAGGCAGCACGTTCAACTGCGTCACCAAATGGGCGGCCAGCGTGGCCGGCGCCGCCAGGGTGTCCATGCCTGCCTCACCCTGGGCATCGCCGCGCCCGGGGGACGACGCTGACACTGCCCACGGCGAGTCCTCGTCTGCCTCGTCGCGACTCACGGCGTCCTCAGGGGCTTCCCGTGCGTCAGCACCCGGCAGCTCGTCGGACAGCTCGTCGTACTCGAGCTCCAGGAAGGGATTGGTCCCGGCAGCCTGGCGCACCACCATCGAAAAATCCGCAGACGACATCTGCAGCAGGCGCACCGCCCTCTGCAGCCGTGGCGACAAGACGGGGGTGAGCAGGGCACTGGCCTGCAGCGCGGGTGAAACAATCATGGCGAGGCACCTCCGTGCGAAGCGGCTGGGTCTGCCTCGCGTGCGCAAGCCGCGTGCCACGCACGCCGTCCCGCGACAGCCAGTGGTGTCTGAGACACGCTGTCACCATGACATGGCGTGTGGGTGTGCACCATGCCGCGCCCGATGCCCGCAGGGCTGCGCGCAGGCCTCACCTGCACACCTCGACACCGGTAGCCCTTGCGGCAAGTGAGGCGCCACGCGCTGCCGGTTACAGCCGGTTGCCCCACTGCCTTTTTCCAGCGCATGCGCAGTAGGCTGTGCGGGTCTGCCCCTGCCCACCATGCCCCCTTGCGACTCGCTTCCCTCCTCGATCGGTTCCACGCCGTGGCCGCACGCCCTGGCGCGCTGGCGCCACGCGCTGCGCAGCCCGCTCAACGCCATCCTCACCGCCACCGCAGTCCTAGAGACCTGCCCCGCGGACAGCGCGGCGGCCATCGAGGCACGGCGCATCATCGCCCGGCAAACGAGGAACCTGGCCTGGCTGATCAGCGACATGCCCGGCGAAGACGATCCGCCCGCATGAGGGACACGCCATGGACCATGCGCTGATCGTCGAGGACGATACGGATGCGGCACGCATGGTGGCGGCCCTGGTCGCGAGCCAAGGCTATTCGGCCGCCACCGCGCCCTCGCTGCTTGACGCGCGCCGCCAGCTGGCGCTGCAGGCACCCGACCTGTTGCTGCTGGACCTGCGCCTGCCCGATGGCAGCGGCCTGACGCTGCTGGAGGACACCGAGCTCCTGGGCCGTCCCGAGGTGGTGCTCATGACCGGGCACGCGAGCCTGGAAAATTCCATCCAGGCGCTGCGTCTGGGTGCGGTGGATTATTTGGTCAAGCCACTGAGTGCCCGCATGCTTGAAAGCACGCTGGCGCGCCTTCAAGGGCGCACGCGCAAGGGTGCGCCAGCAGGGGCAAACGCCCCACCGCGCGCAGCGCCGGCCCCATCAGACGACCTCGAACCTAGCGGCCGCTTCGGCCATCTGGTGGGCCGCAGTGCGCCGATGCGTCGCGTGTACGAGCAGATTGCACGCGTGGCCGCCACGTCCGTGACCGTCTTCGTCACGGGCGAGAGCGGCACGGGCAAGGAGCTGGTGGCTCAGACGGTGCACGACATGAGCCGGCGCCGGGACAAGCCTTTCCTGGCCGTGAACTGCGGCGCCATATCACCCCACCTGATGGAGAGCGAGATCTTCGGTCACGAGCGGGGCAGCTTCACAGGGGCGGAACGCCAGCGCCAGGGCTTCTTTGAACGCGCGCACGGCGGCACGCTATTCCTGGACGAGATCACCGAGATGCCGCTGGCGCTGCAAGTCAAGCTGCTGCGGGTGCTGGAGTCGGGCAGCTTCATGCGGGTGGGCTCCAGCGTGGCGCAAGAAAGCGACGTGCGCCTCATCGCAGCGGCCAACCGCGACCTGCACCGCGCCGTCGCCCAGGGCCAGCTGCGCGAGGACCTGATGTACCGCCTGAACGTCTTCCCGATCGAGATGCCGCCGCTGCGCGAGCGACCCGAGGACATCCCGCAACTGGTGTCGCACTTCCTGCAGGAGATCGGCCGGCGCGAGGGGAGGCTGCGGCACGCAACGCCCGCCGCCTTGGAGCATCTCGCGCGTCAACCCTGGCCGGGCAATGTGCGGGAGTTGCGCAACGCGCTGCAACGCGCCTGGGTGATGGCCCGCGGCGAGGAGATCACCGAGGCCTGGCTGCCACACGCGCCGGCGGCGTCGCCTGGCGCCTGCAACGGCCTCGTGGCAGTGGGCACGCCCCTGGCCGAAGTGGAGCGGCGGGTGATCCTGGCCACGCTGGCGCACTGCAGCCATCACAAGGAGCGTACCGCCGCCGTCCTGGGGGTGAGTCTGAAGACGCTATACAACCGACTCAAGGCCTATGGTGTGCCCGCCGAGGGCGGTGGCTGAGGGGTAGACGGCATCCGCGCCCTCCCCACCGATCTCCTGTAGGACAGCGATTGAAGGGCACGGGACACGCACTGACAGGCGTCGCTCGTCTCGCTGCCTACGATGGCTCGAAGCGCCCGAGCAGACTGGGCTGAGGGCGCGAACGGACAGAAAGGCCTCCCATGATTGCCACCCGGCACGACGAGCTTCAGCAGGCCTGCCGTGCGCTTTGGCGCGCAACGCTGGCCCTGATGAACACCTACCTGCGCACGCGCGGGCCTGCGCAGCGGGTGATGTTGGCGCGGCGTATTGCACGCAACTTCCAGACCCTGAAGCAGGAGAGTCCCCGCTTCGCGCCAGGCAGCTGTGAGGCCTTCACACGGCTTGCCCGGCGCTGGGCGCAGCTGGCGCATTGGGTCTGAGGCGGGTCGTCTGCTCGCGGCGATAAGATGCCGCGATGACAACGACGCAGGAGACGCGCATGAGGGCCTTCCCCGACCTTCGTGATCAGGTCGTGATCGTGACGGGTGCCGGCAAAGGCATCGGCAGGGCCGCCGCACTGCATCTGGCCGCCTGTGGTGCGCGTGTGCTGGTGAACAACCGCCGCCATCCCGGTGAAGCCGACGAGGCGACCAGCGCCGCGCAGGTCGTGGCCCAGATCCGCGCCGCAGGCGGGCAGGCCCAGGCCCACTACGCGCGCGCGGACGATCCTGCCGCCGGCCAGCAGATGGTCGACGATGCGCTGGCCACCTGGGGCCGGCTGGACATGGTCTATGCCAACGCCGCCCTGCCCCAGGACGCGGCCTTCCACCGCCAAACCCTGGACGAACTGCGGGCCGTGATCGACACCGGCGTGGTGGGCACGCTCTCGCTGTTTCACGCCGCCTGGCCGGTGTTTCGCGCGCAAAAATCCGGGCGCGCGCTGGCCAGCACGTCCAGCGCCGGTCGCTTCGGCGGCGTGGGCATGACGGCCTATGCGGCCTCCAAGGGGGCCCTCGATTCGCTGGTGCGCTCGCTCGCGGCCGAAGGTGCGCGCAGCGGGATCCGCTGCAATGCACTGTCACCCTATGCAGCTTCGCAGATGACGCAGGGCTACCTGCCGCCCGATCTGGCGCAGGCGCTGGCGCCGGAGCACCTGGGGCCGCTGGTGGCGTGGCTGCTGTCGCCCGACTGCGAACTCAATGGGGAAGTGGTGGTGGCCGGCGGCGGACGCTACGCCCGCGCGTGGCCCGTCGAGACCCGTGCCGTCCGCGGGGAGGACCTGCCCGCGGTCTGGGCTGAACTCCTGAGGCTGGAAGGCCGGCCGCACCGAGATGCAGTCACAGCCTTCCAGGCTTTCATGCAGGACGCGTGATCACTTGGCCCCTGGCGCCATCACCTGCACCCACTTGCCGCCGCGGATCTGGTCGATCGAGACCAGCTCGGGGCTCACATGGTTGTTCACGAAGGACTGCGGCGCAAAGGTCGTGAAGTCCTGGTGACGTGAGGCCTTGAGGGCAGCGACCAGCGATTCAGTGGTCAGGTTGCGACCTGCAGCCTGCAGGCCGGCGATGAACCACGAGGTGTAGGAATAGCCGTTGGCGGAGTTTTCGTCGGCATCCACGTTGAAGCGCTGCTTGTAGGCCGCGAAGAACTTGGCCACCGCCGGATCGGTGCTGTCCCCGCTGTGCAGGCGCCAGCCGCCGATGCCGTACAGGCCCTCGACCGATTCCTTGCCCAGGTTGGCGACCACGGTGCTGCGGCCCGGGATTGTGGTGAGCACCTTGACCTGGCTCCAATTGAGCTTCTTGACTTCGGCCATCACGCCCAGCGTCTCGCGGGTGACGGTACCGGCCACGATCAGGTCCACGTTGGCCGCCTTCATCTTGGCCACCTGCGAGGAGAAGTCGATGTCACCCGCCTTGTAGGCGGCCTCGGCCGCCACGGAGAAGCCGCCATCCTTAAGGGACTGGTTGATGCCCGCGCGTACCAGGTCGCCAAAGGGGCCTTCCTGGTAGATCACGCCGACCTTGGAGGCCTTCCAGTTCTTCACCGCCCAGGACAGCGCAGACGCGGTGGTGGTGTCGTAGTTCTGGACGGTGGTAAAGAGCAGCGGGCTGTTGCCACTGACCTTCTGGATGATGGCCGAGGCACCCCAGGGGGCAAACACCACCACGCCGGCGTCGGTCGCCATCTTGACGGTGGCGGCGTTGGGGCCGGAGCCGAAGGGGTTCAAGATGGCGAAGACGCCATCGCTCTTGATCAGTTTCTGCACCGCGCGCACCGCCTGCTGGGGCGCGCTGGCGTTGTCCTCGATGATCAGGCGGATCTTGCGGCCATGGATACCGCCGGCGGCATTGACCTCGTCGATGCGCATCTGCATCGAGTTGCGCAGGGGCGGCATGCCGATGGCGGCCGGGCCGGACAGGTCGATGTGGGTGCCGATCACGATTTCCGTGTCGGTGACCCCGGCGGCCTGGGCCGTGCCCACGAGCAGGGCGCCGGCGGCCACGAGGGCATGACGTCGATTGAGTTTCATGGCTGTCTCCTTGGTTGAAATGATGTCGAGCCTGTTCGTCTTGCTTCGGTGACCCTGAGCGGCTCCCTCAGTCCGGGTACATGGTGTCGATCAGCGCAGCGTACTTGCGTGCGATGACCTTGCGTTTGAGCTTCATCGTGGGGGTGAGCTCCTCGTCTTCTGCGGTGAGCAGCTCCCCGATGATGCGGAAATCCTTGACCTGTTCCACCCGTGCCAGCTGCGGGTTGATCCGCTCGATTTCGGCGCGAATCAGGCCCACCACTTCAGACGTGCGAGTGAGACTGGCGAAATCGGAGTACGGCACCTGCCGCTCCTGGGCGTAGCGGGCCACATGCTCCTGATCAATCATGACCAGGCAGGTGAGGTAGCGGCGGCCGTCGCCGATCACCACCGCATCGGTGATGTAAGGGCTGAATTTGAGCAGGCTCTCGATGTGGCTGGGGGTGATGTTCTTGCCGCCCGAGGTGATGAGGATGTCCTTGATCCGGTCACGGATGCACAGGTGCCCCTGCGCATCGATCTCGCCGCAGTCGCCGGTGTGCAACCACCCTTCTTCATCCAGCGCCTCACGGGTCTTCTCCGGCAGATTCCAGTAGCCGCCAAAGACATGGGGTCCGCGCACCAGGATTTCCTGCTCTGCCCCGAGGCGCACCTCGGTGCCGGGCGCGCGCACGCCGGCCGATCCCAGGCGTACCTGGCCCGCCGGTACCGCCGTGGCAAAGCCGGTGGTCTCGGTCATGCCAAACCCCTCACGCAGCTCGATGCCGGTGCCCAGGTACCAGCGCACCAGATCCGGCGGCACCGGCGCAGCACCAGTGAGCGCGGTCTTGATGTTCTGCAGACCCAGGAAGATGCGGATATTGCGCAAGGCCACCCACTGCAGCAGGCGCTGCAAGGGGCCCGCAGACGACGTCGCCTGTCCGCGCAAGCGCGCCTCGATGTCCGGCGACTGTGCCCGCCGCGCCGCGTCGTAGGCCCAGCGCGCAGGGGCGATGGCGTCGCGCATGAACAGGTCCACCTGCGAGTACATCTTTTCCCAAAAGCGCGGGGGCGCAAACACCAGGTGCGGCGCGACCTCGCGCAGGTCGTTGAACACCGTGCCCGCGTTCTCGGGAAAGTGCACGATCAGACCCAGGGCCAACGGGTTGTAGACCGACCCCATGCGCTCGGCGATGTGGCACAGGGGCAGGAAGGACACCGACTTGTCACCCGGTGCGGTGCCGATGTAGTCACCGGCCACCGAGAGCTGGAAGACGACATTGCGATTGAGGATCATCGCGCCCTTGGGCTGGCCGGTGGTGCCCGAGGTGTAGACGAGAAAGGCCACATCGCCAGGCTGGCCGGCGGCGATGCCCTGCTCAAAGGCCTGCGCCTGCGCAGCATCCTGCGCCAGGGCCTGGCCGCGGGCGAGGAAATCGTCAAAGAACTCCACATCAGGGTCGCTGAAACCACGCAGCCCCTCACGATCCAGGACCACGATGCGCACAAGCGCGGGGCACTCGGCTCGTACGGCCAGGGCTTTCTCCAGCTGCTCCTGGTTCTCCACGAACAGCACTCGCGCGCCGGAGTCGGCCAGGATGTGATGCACCTGACCCGGGGACGACGTTGGGTAGATGCCGTTTCCCACCAGACCCAGGCACTGGGCGGCCATGTCCACGTACAGCCACTCGGGCCGGTTCTCGCACAGCACGCACACGCCCTCGCCGCGCTGCAGGCCCAGGGCCCTCAGGGCCAGGGCGACGGCGCGGGCGTGGTCGTAGTACTGCGCCCAGGTGACGGTCTGCCACAGGCCGCGGTGCTTGCGCCGCATCGCAGGCTGGCTCGCCCACTCCTGGCAGCGGCGTCGGAACACCCGGGCGGGCGTGGTCTCGCCGAGGAAGTCGACCTGCGGGGTGGAGACAGTCAGGGGATTCATCGCTACGTTCATCGCCAGGTTCATCGCCACGTCTTGCGCCGCTTCCAGCGCTGCGCGGTGCCGCTCAAGCCCGTGCCCGCGTGGCCGCCGAGATAGGCCTCACGCACGTCGGCTTTCTGGCTCAGGGCGGCGCAGGTGTCGGCCGCAACGATGCGCCCGAGCTCCATGATGTAGCCGTCGTCGGCGTGGGCCAAGGCGATGGCGGCGTTTTGTTCAACCACCAGAATGGCGGTGCCCGTCTCGCGGCGAATGCGGCTGATGATGCCGAAGATCTCCTTCGTCAGGAGTGGCGACAAGCCCAGAGAGGGCTCGTCCAGCATCAGCAGCTGCGGGCGAGCCATGTAGGCCCGGCCGATGGCCAGCATCTGCTGCTCGCCGCCCGAGAGCAGGCCCGCGTGCTGCTGCTCGCGCTCCTTCAGGCGCGGGAACCATTCATACACGCGCCGTACATCGTCGGGCACCTGCGCACGGTCCTGGCGGGTGTAGGCCCCCATGGCCAGGTTCTCGCGCACCGTGAGAAAGGGATAGATCTGCCGGCCCTCGGGCACGAGGACGAGACCGCGTCGACACACCGCATCGGCATCGAGCCCGCTGATCACCTCGCCCTGGAACAGGACCTGGCCCTTGAAGGGGTCGATCACGCCGGCCAGGGTATTGAGCAGGGTGGTCTTGCCAGCACCATTGGCGCCGAGCACCGTGACCATCTGTCCCGGGTTCACCTGCAGGTTCACGCCCTGCATGGCGACGATGGGCCCGTACCAGGTTTCGAGGTTGCGCACTTCAAGCAAGGGCGTCATGGCGGTCAGGCTCCGAGATAGGCGGCGATGACCTGAGGGTCGGACTGCACCTGGGTGGGTGTGCCTTCGGACAGCACCCGGCCTTGGGCCATGCACACCACGCGGTCGGCCACCGCGCTGACCAGGGACATGTCGTGTTCGACCATGACCACGGTGATGCCCAGCTCGGTGCGGATGTCGTCGATCCAGAAGGCGAGGTCGCGCGTTTCCTCGGGGTTCAGGCCCGAGGCGGGTTCGTCCAGGAACAGGAGTTCTGGCTGGGTGCATAGCGCGCGCCCGAGTTCGACCACCTTGCGCACGCCATAGGGCAGGCCCGAGATCAGGGCGTGACGCCAGGGCGAGAGCTCGAGGAAGTCGATCACCGCCTCGACATCGGCCATGGCCTCTTCCTCCAGCCGGGTGAGCGCCGGAGTACGTAGCACCTGTTGCCACCACGCGCCCTGGTGGAAGCGGTGGCGACCGAGCATCAGGTTGTCCAGCACGGTGGCTCCCTCAAAGAGCTCGATGTTCTGGAAGGTACGGGCAATGCCCAGCGTGGCCACCTGGTGCCGCGGCAAACGCGTGAGGTCCTGCCCCTTGAACTCGATATGCCCCCCGGAGGGTTCGAAGACGCGGGTGACCACGTTCAGCAGTGAGGTCTTGCCCGCGCCATTGGGGCCGATGACGGCCAGCACTTCGCCGGGGTAGACCCGCAGGCTCACGTCGGCGATGGCATGCACCCCGCCAAAACGCAGGGCGAGGTCGCGCACGATCAGCAGAGGCGGCGTATCACTCACGAGCTTCACCGGTAACGCTCCGATTTCATGTAGCGCTTGGTGCGCTTGAAGGTGTCCTTGCGATAGAGCGGAAAGGACTCGAGCAGCGCGCGCGCCTTGAGCCATCGACCATTGAGTCCGGTGGGCTCGAACAACACGAAGAGGGCCAACACCAACCCAAAGACAAAGATCTCCAGTCCGAACTGCTTGGCCACCGAGTCGGGCAGCAAGGGTTTGATCCGCGAGATGGCGGTGGGCAGCAGGCTGATCAGCACCGCGCCCAGGATGGCACCGCGCAGACTGCCCAGGCCGCCGATCACCACCATCAGCACCAGCTCCAGCGACAGCAGCAAGGTAAAGCCGTCAGGCGTGAGGTACTTCAGGTGATGCGCCAGCAGCGCTCCAGCCAGGCCCGTGACACCGGCTGACAGGCCAAAGGCGCCAGCGCGCACCTGATTGACCGGGATGCCCAGGGCATAGGACGCGGCCTCCGATTCGCGCACCCCCACCATCGCGCGGCCCAGACCTGATCGCAGCAGGTTCAGGAGCGCCAGCAGCACCACGACCAGCACCACCAGGCAGAAGAAGTAGAAGGCCTTGGGGCCACCCAGGGACAGGCCCAGGAGCACCGGATCGTTCACCGCCAGGCCGGTAAAACCGCCGGTGACCGAGGACCAATGGCCAATCACCTGCTCCACGATGATGGAAAAGGCCAGGGTCACCATGGCCAGGTACAAGCCCGAGACCCGGATGGCAGGCAGACCTACCAGCAGGCCGGCCGCGGCACTCAGGAGGGCGGCCAGAGGCAACGACAGCGGCAGCGGCACGCCCTTGGAGAGGCACCAGGCCTGCGCGTAGGCCCCGATCGCCATGAAGGCGGCATGCCCCAAGGACACCTGGCCGGTATAGCCCGTGAGCATCATGAGCCCGAGGCTGGCGATACACAGGATGAAGATGTAGGCCATCTCGCCCAGGATGAAGGGCGTGGCCCACAGGGGCACCACGCACAGCACGACGAGCAGCAGTGCGTAGAGGTTGCGGTCCTGGGCGCTGCGCCAAAGCGCGAAGCCTTGCCGGTATCGGGTGTGGTAGTCGAACTGCATGGTCGTTGCGCGCCTTCAGACCCGGCGTCCGTGGGCTTCACCCAGCAGGCCGTGCGGGCGCACGATGAGAACGGCAATGAGGACGAGGTAGGCCACGATGTCCTTGGTGCCATCGGGCATGTACACGCCCGCGTATTGCTCGATCAGGCCTATGAGCAGCCCGCCGACGATCGCGCCGGGGATGCTGCCAAAGCCCCCCAGCACCAGGGCCGAGAGGGCCTTGAGGGTGACGAACCACAGGCTGATGTCCACCAGCGTGATGGGCGCCAGAAGCACGCCGGCCACACCCGCGGTGATGCCGCCCAGGGCCCACACCAGCGAGTTCACCCGCTTGACCTGCACGCCATTGAGGTAGGCGGCCAGCTGGTTTTGCGAGGCTGCCTGCATGGCCACGCCCAGGCGGGTGCCGCGAAAAAAGAGGAACAAGACCACGGTGACCGCCATGGACATGCCCACGATCACCAGCTGCAGGTCGGCGACGGCCACACCCCCCACCTGGGTGGTCTGGTGGGTCCAGGGGGTGGGGTAGTTGCGCGACTCCGGGCCAAACAGCATGCTCACGGCGCCGCGGATCATGAAGGCCAGGGCGATGGTGAGCATCACTCCTGCGAACTGCGGCTGGCCAGCGATGCGCCGAATCACGACCGCGTCCAGCGCGTAGGCGAACAGCGCCACGCCCGCCGCGGTGAGCAGGAAGGCGGCCCAGAATGGCAGTCCGACCACCGTGATCAAACCCCAGGCGGAAAAAGCGGCTACCACCAGCAGGTCGCCGTGGGCGAAGTTCAAAACCTCGGTGGCCTTGTAGATCAGGACGAGGCCCAGGGCGACCAGCGCGTAGACGGCGCCGACGGCGATGCCGTTCACAGTGAGCTGGGCGAAGGTCTGCAAGGCGGGATTCATGGCGGCTTCAGGCGGCGGGGGTGAAATGCACGTCCCAGGGCCGCAGCGGCTGGCGGCAATGGCTGCACACGACCTGGGGTACGAAGGTGTGACCGCACGTCGCATGGCGCACCTGGATCGAGCTGGCGTGCTGGAAATGGTCGAAGCTGGCCCAGCGGGTGATGCACACGATGTACCCGAGCAGGTCGCGGCTGCGGGGGGTGAGGCGGTACATGCGGCGGCGGGCATCGCTCCGGTCGGTCTGCGCCTGCAGCAGCCCGCAGTCGACCATGCCCGAGAGGCGGCGTGTGAGCACGCTGGGCACGATGCCCAGCACCCGCGAGAGTTGGTCGAAGTAGTGACAACCCAGAATCACGGCGGTGACGATCAGAAGGCTCCAGCGATCTACCCGCAGGCCCAGGATCAGGCCGCCATTGGTGACAGGCACGCGGGGCGTACGCACCCCCGACGCGGTCTCGGCCGGCAGACGCGGGTTGGGCGAGAGGGTGAAGGCCAGGTCGGTCATGGCCACGTCGCCCTCGCAGGCCTGGCAGGCCAGGACCGGGCGGAAGGCGTGGCCGCAGGTGCGGTGCTGCAGCTTCCCGGGCAGTTCGTGCTTGCGGTCGCCCCAGCGGTGCTCCCAGTCCCAGATCATGAGCACCGCGTCATACATGGCGATGCCCTTGCGCGTGAGGTGGTAGGCATGGCGCTCGGGACGCTCCTGGTAGCGGCGCGCTTGCAGCACACCCAGCTGCTGCAAGGTCTTGAGACGATCAGACAGCGTGGGGCGCGGCAGGCCCAGGCGGGTGCACCAGTCGTCGAAGCGGCGTATCCCGAGGAAGGATCCGAGCACCACCAGCGCGGTCCATCGATCTCCGAAGACCTTGAGCCCATGGCTCAAGGTGCTGGTGGCCAGCGCGTGGTGCATCAGGTCCAGGTCGGGGCTGGCGCGCATCAGCATGGAATGCTCAGACCCTCTCGATCACCATGGCCACGGCCAGACCGGCGGCGCCGCAGATCGCGATCACCGCGCGGCGTTGTCCGCGCAGTGCGAGTTCGTCCAGCGCCATGCACACCAGCGTACTGCCAGTGGACCCCATGGCATGCCCCAGTGCGATGGCGCCGCCGTTCACATTGAGCTTGTCGTGGGGCACGCCCAGGTGTTTCATGTAATGCAGCATCAGGCTGGCAAAGGATTCGTTGACCTCGAACAAGTCGATGTCGTCTGGCTTGAGCCCGGCACGCTCCAGGGCCAGGCGAGTGGCATCGGCCGCCCCGGTCAGGGCCAGAGTGCGGTCCACACTCACGCTGGCTGTGGCGAGGATGCGGCCTCGCGGCTGCAGGCCCAGTCGCTGGGCCGCCTGAGGGCTGGCGACCAGTACCGCGGAGGCCCCATCGGCCATCGCGGGGCTGTTGCCCGCATGCTGCACATGGTCGATATGCGTCAGGCGATACCGCTGGCACAGGAGGGCATCGATGCCGTATTTCTCGCCCATGGCGGCAAAGGCTGGGGTCAGACCCGCCAGGGATTCGGCCGTGGTCTGCGGGCGAGGCGTCTCGTCCTGCGCCAGGACCACGTGCCCCTGGGCGTCATGAACGGGCAGGACGGACTTGAAGCGCCCGTCGGTGATCGCGCGCGCGGCACGCTGCTGGGACGCCAGGGCGTAGTCGTCACACTGCGCCCGCGAGAAGCCCTCGATCGTGGCAATGGCATCGGCCGACACCCCGATCGGCACCAGGGCCGTCGCCTTCTGGAACTCAAAGTCGTGCGTGAGCGGTCCCTGGTCCGAGGCCATGGGCACACGGGACATCATCTCGACGCCGCCCCCCAGCGCCAGGGTGTCATTCTCAAGTGCCGCCTGCGCTGCCAGGTGCACCGCGGTGAGACCGGAGGCGCAATAACGATTGATGGCAAGGCCTGGCACCTGGTCGCTCCAACCGGCCTGCACCAGCGCCAACTTGGCGATATTGGCGCCCTGGTCGCCCGTCTGGGTAACGCAGCCGACAAAAGCATCGGCCACCTGACTGGTATCGAGTCGATGGCGCTCGGCCAGCGCGCGCAGGGGCTGCGCCATCAGCTCCACGGGCTTGAGCGCGCGCAGGGCGCCCTTGTCGTTGCCGCGCCCGCGCGGGGTGCGTACCGCGTCGATGATGAGGGCCTGCGTCATGGTTGCTCTCCTTGGCGGTCCGAACGGGCCGGCCCTAGGCGGGGGAAGAAGGCGGGCACGCGCGCGCAGTAGTCGGCGTAGCCGGGCTTGGTGCGGGCCATGTGGCGCTCCATGAGTGAGGTAGCCGATCCCTGGTGCATGAACCAGGTGACGTACAACACGGGCAGCAGCGACAGCAGGCCCAGGGGGTGCGATAGCGCCACGAGGCCGTAGCCCCACCACATGCAGGTCTGGCCAAAGTAGTTCGGGTGGCGCGTGAGGGCCCACAAGCCGGTGTCCAGCAACTGGCTGCGGTCAGTGCGGGTGCGCTTAAAGCGTGTGAGCTGCCAGTCACCACCGGCCTCGAAGATGAAGCCGACGGCCCACACCGCACCGCCGATCCAGTGCCACACGCCCACCGGACCCGGCTGCAGGAGCGCCAGCACCAAAGGCACCGACCAGACCCAGATCACCACGCCTTGCAGCAGGAACACCTGGAAATAACTGAACCACCACCAGCGCGCGCCCGAGCGTTCTCGCCAGCGCGCGTAACGCGGGTCCTCGCCGTGCGGCAGGTTGCGCCAGAGGATGTAGAGGGAGTAGCGACCAAAGCCGATCGTGGCCATCGCCAGCAGCCACCAGGACGAAGGGGCCTCAGCGCCCCCGAGCTGCCCGTGCAGCCACCAGGGCAGCGCCAGCAGCAAGAGGCCATAGGCGATGTCCATGATGCTGGCGTCCTTCTTGACCAGGCTCAGGATCCACACGCCGGTCAGGCTGACCCACAGCCACAGGGCCAGCTGCAACCAGGCCGCCGCGAAGGCGGGTGGCAAGGCCTCCCACGCATGCAGCACCGCCACGACCAGGGGCGCCAAGGGATAGAGGCGATCGATCCAGCGGGTTTTCTCGCGGGGCAAGGCCGCCAGCCATACCGCGGCCAGCACCGCCCAGGCCACGGCCAAGACCCCGGGAGACGACCAGAGCCAACTGATCACGCCGCAGCCTCCACCACGAAGCTGACTACGGTGGCACAGGAGCCGCCGATGTTCAGGGTCTGCACGCGTCGTGCGCCCTCGATCTGACAGGCCTCGGCGCGGCCGGTGACCTGGCGCGCCGCGTCAAACAGCATGCGCGCTCCGGTGGCCCCCACCGGGTGGCCGCACCCAATGAGGCCGCCGCTCATGTTGATCGGGCAGCGCCCGCCGGGCTCGATCACGCCCGACTCCACCGCCTGCCAACTCTGGCCCGGTGGGGTAAGGCCCAGATGGTCGATCGCCATGTACTCGGTGGTGGTGAAGCAGTCGTGCGTCTCCACGCCATCGATGTCGGCGACACCGGAAACACCGGCGCGTCGCCAGGCATCCTCCAGCGTCTGGCGTACATGGGGAAAGACATAAGGCTGGTCGCGGCTGCGATCGAATTTATCCAGCAGCCGCAAGCCCGCGTTGCGGTGGCCCCAGCCCGCGATCCGCGCGGCTTGCGACATGGCGCGGCCGGTGCGGCGCGCATGGTCGGCGGCAAAGCGTGCCGAGGCCAGCACCACGGCGCAGGCGCCATCGGTGATCTGGCCGCAGTCTTGACGGCGGGTACCGGGCTCGATCAGCGGGTTGGCCTCATCGTCGTCGGTGAAGCTCAGAGCATCAAACTGCCACTTGCGAGTTTGGGCCAGCGGGTTGCGGCGGGCGTTGCCGTAATTGAGTTCGGCGATGCGATTGAGATAGCGACGGTCCAGGCCATAGCGGCGTTCGTATTCCAGCGCGACGCGCCCAAAAGCCGCGGGCCACATATAGGTGCACTCGATATCTTCGCGCCCCTGCCAGGCGGCGGCGTTCTGGTTGACGGATGCAACATCGCCCACCGTGTTCTTGAACTCCTCGACGCCCAGGACCAGCACGCAGTCATAGCGACCCGCCTCGATCTCGGCCATCGCGGCCAGCACACCCAGTGACGAAGAGGCACAAGCGCCCTCGTGACGCATGGCGGGCACACCCCACAACTCGGGCACGACCTGCGCCACCATCGCCCCCAGGTGCGCCTGCTGGCGCTGCAGCTCGGCGAAGGCATTGCCCACGTGGATGCTTTGCACCTCCGACGGATCGACTGCAGCCGCCTGCAGTGCACCGAGGGTGGACTCGCGCACCATGTCCGAGAGGTCCTGGCCGTTGCGGGCCCAGGCGCGGGAAAAATCGGTCTGATGTCCGCCAAGGATGAAGACGGGTTCGGTCATGAGCAAGCTCCTGCGGTGACGGGACGGCGCGACTGCACGACGCCGAAGCGCCCTGCCACGAAGGCCAGGTTGGTGAGGGTGGCATTACCGGCGGGGTTCAGGCCGGTGACGTGGTAGTCGCTATAGGCCGCGGCGAAGTTCAGCGGCATAGGACCGGTGAGGTTGATCGTGAGCTGCGCACCGGCGCGGGCATAGGCGGCCTCGGCGCGCGCGATGTAGTCCTCGCGGGTGGAGTACAGGAAGGCAGTGAGCCCACCCTCGGCGCGCGCGTCCTGCGTGGCCTGGGCCAGGGCGTCGTCGGCGCTCTGGCAGGCGATGACGAAACTCACCGGGCCAAACCGCTCCTGCGCGTACAGCGCGCGGTCAGCGGTCGTGACCTGCAACATCAGGGGCGTGCGGGTACGCGCCTGCGGGAACTCGGGGTGCGGGTAGGGCGCGGGCGCGAGCAGCACCTTGCCACGACGCGCACCGTCTTCCTGCAGCTGCTGCAACAGCGCCAGGGTCTGTGGCGACTGGATGGTGGCCAGGATCATCGCGGCCTTCTTCGGCTCGGTGGTCAGGGCCTGCACGGCATCGGCCAGGCGCCGCGCCACCTCCTCGAAGGGCACGCGCCCCTGCGGTGTATCCACCCCTTCGCGGGGCACGTAGATGTTCTGCGGGCTGGTGCACATTTGCGCGCTGAACATGCACAGGGTGGTGGCCAGACTGCGCAGCGCAGCGTCGAGGTCAAGCGCGGACTCGAGCACCACGGTGTTGCAGCCGGCGGTCTCGGTGTAGCACACCGCCGGGTGCGCGTTCTGCTCCACCCATTGCCCAAAGCGCACACTACCGGTGAAGTCGACGATGGCGGTCTTGGGATGCTTGACCAGCACCTTGCCGATCGGGTCGGCCACCGTGTCCAGCGCCATCGTGACGAGGTTGGGATCGAAGCCGGCCGCTTGCAGCACTTGGCGGAAGACGCGCACGGTGATGGCCATGGGCAGCACCGTGGCGGGGTGAGGCTTGACGATCACCGGATTCCCCGTGGCCAGGCTGGCCATCATGGAGGGCCAGGCGTTCCAGGTGGGGAAACTCGCACACGAAAAACACACCGCCACACCACGCGGCACCAGCCGGTAGGTCTTGTCCAGCGCGATCTCGGCATTGCCAAAGCGCCGCTGCCAGCGCGCCTTGGGGGTAACCGATCGCAGGGCCTGCTCGGCGTAGACCAGGGCTTCGATGCCGCGGTCCAGCGCATTCACGCCCGAGCCGGCATAGGCCATGTTGTAGCTCTGACCGGCGGTGTGCATGACGGCGTGCACCACCTCGAACAAGTGCTCGCGGTACAAGGTGTCCAGCACCTGCATCAGCACGCCCAGGCGAGTGTCGATGGCCGCCTCGGCCCAGCCCGCCATGGATTGTTCAGCGGCGTCGAACAGGGTGTTGACGTCGCACTGCGGATAGACGATGCCCAGGGGCTGCTGGGTGTAGGGCGAGACTTCCTCACCCACCCAGCCCGTGACTCCGGGCAGGTCCAGCGCGTAGCGGCCACTGGCGCGGTGGGCCTCGAAGGCCTGCAGGCCCGCCGCCTTGGCCTGCTGGGCGTCAGGGTACTTGTCGGGCATTTCCGGGTAGGGGCTCCAGCACTCGCGGGTCTCGCAGGCCTGCTGCGCCCGCTCGAACACGGGCCGGTGGTGTTCGTAGAGCGTCGTCATGCGCGTCTCCAGATCAAGCGGTGGTGCCGCATCACCGAGGTGCCGGGCACTGCATCGCTGGCCGACAGCGTGAGCGTGCCGTCGGCGGCGAAGTCCATATTGCGCACCTGGTCGGTGCCGACGAAATTGGGGTTCAGGGCGTGGCTCACGTGGTGCACCACCTGCGGCCGGCCTTGATGCATGCGCACCTCGTACGGACCGGCGTACTGGAAATAGCTCTCGAAGGCCGCCAGGCGCTCGGCCTCGGGCGCGCTGCGCACGCTGGCACTGGACAGCGGCGCACGCCCGGCGCGGGCGATGCAGGCGGACATGGTGCCGTCGTGGGTGTAGACGATGAGGCCCGTGGCATCCGGCCCATAGGGATAGGTGGTCGGGCGCGCGTCGTCGTAGGTGATCTCCCAACGCACCAGCGACCAGGCGCCGTGCAGAGCCTGCGCGGAAGCGGTACTCACGCCGGAGCCCCCGACCGCTGGCCATCCAGGAGCGACTGTCGCACCCAGGTACTGTGAAAACCATTGGGCACGCGTTGGGGCAGGATCACCCGCGCCACCGGGCCGTCGGCCAGGTGTTGCGCGTCCAGCACCCAGACCTCGGAGCGGTCCTCGCGCCCGTTCCAGACGAAGCCCACCAGGTAGCCATCGTCCTCCGAGCGCGGGTTGTCACGCGGGGCGAAGGGGGCCTCACTGAACCAGTAGCCCTCGCCCGGGTGGTAGGTGACGGCACTGCCCTTCTCTAGGTCGTATTTGGCGATGCCCGCGAAGTGCGGTTGCTCCAGGGTGCGCATGCGCCCCATCAACACGTGGTAGCTGTAGCGGTTCTTGTGGCCCTGGTACCAGCCGTTGATCATCGGGAACTCGGTGTTCAGGATGTCGTCGACCACGCTCTCGCGCGTCTGACCGGTGGCGAGGTTGAAGCGCCATTGGTAGAACTCGTAGTCGGTGCCCTGGGTGCCGATGGTGAAGACCAGGCGCTTGACGTCCAGCGAGCCGTCGAAATTCTTGGGCATGGCGTAGGGCGTGCCCAGCATCACGATTTCGGTCTCGCCGCGCGCATTGACTTCTTCCCAGGCGTTGACCACGTGCAGCATGTAGCGCGGATCGGCCTCGAACCAGCGGATCTGGTCGGCACGACCATGGCGCGGTACGACCGCGAAACGGGTGCGCCACTCGGGGTGAAACTCCAGGCTGTAGCGGCCGGCCGCGAGCGCCTCGGGGTTGTTCACCAACGGGAAGTCATGAAGGATGCTGTAGTTCGCCGTGATCGCCATGTCGTGCGGCAGGCGCGGCCCGGGCAGTTCCACCGGGATCAAGGTGCGCAGCTGGCCTTTCGCATCGACCACGCCGTAATGCATATAGGGATGGCGGTTGCCGTAGGCAAAGAACATGAACTCGCCCGTGCGCTCGTCCACCCGCGAATGCGCCGAGATCTGCAGACCCGCCAGGCGCGGATCGGGCGCGAGCTGGCCCAGGGTCTGCAGCGTCATCGGGTCGACCTGATAGACGGCGCCACCGCGATACCACATGGACAGCAGCTGCCCGTTGTGGAATTTGACGTCGGTGTTGGAGGTGTTCTTCAGGGCATCGTCGGGCAGCACGCCCTCGGGCATGCGCTGCTTGAGGCCCGGCCACAGGTTCTTGCCGGCACGGCGATCGGCCAGCAGGCCCTCGGTCTCCACCCAGCGATTGCGGTAGGTCACCTCGCCGCCCTGGAAATGAACCGCGTGCAGCATGCCGTCGCCGTCGTACCAGTGGTACTTGCCTTCGGGCGCATGCTGGGGCACCGGGCCGTTGCGCACATACAGGCCGCTGAAGTCACGCGGCACCTCGCCGATCACGGGCAGCTTGGTCGCCACCAGCTCGCGGTCCACAGGTGCGTAACCCCCTTGCAAATTGGGGTTGTCGACCAGGTAGGGGGCGGGTTCGACCAGGGTGTCCAGGGCCATCGCGTGCTCCTTGTCCGTGTATCGCCGCTCAGCGCGCGGGGGCCAGCAGGCCGCCCTCGCGCAGGTCGGCGCCGTTAGCCCAGCACGAATGCGTGCCGCTGCTGATCTTGTGGGGCAGTTCGATGCGGCACACCGGGCCATCCTCGAAGCGCTTGGAATCAATCAGGGCCACCTCCGAGCGGCCGGCGGCCTCGTCGGTGATGAAGGTGACCAGGTAGCCATCATCTTCGTCCTTGGCGCCCACTCGCGGCGCGAAGGGGGCCTCGCTGGCGTACTGGCCCTCGGGCAGCTGCACCTGCCAGGACTGGCCCGTCTGCAGGTCGTGCTTGACGTAGCCGTGAAAGAGAAACCAGCCAGGCACCTGCACCGCGCTGTAGGCATAGCGATACGGCTGCATCGCGTAGCGCTGGTTGAACATGCCGAACTCGAGGATGCGGTCGTCCATGCGCTGCTCGGTGGTCTGGCCGGTGCGCAGGTTGAAGCGCCAGCGGTGCAGGCGCGTTCCCATCTTGTACTGGTCCAGGTAGGACATCATGCGCTCGTAGCCCACGGGTGCGCCCTCGTAGTTACGGGGCATGGGATCGTCCTGGAAATAGCCGTCCAGGACGATCTCGTCGCCCTCCTCGTAGGCATTGAGGAAATGCAGCACGAAGGTGGGTGCGGCCTCGAACCAGCGGATCTCGCTCGTCGCGCCACGGCGCGGGATGATGGCAAAGCGCGAGGGCACGTCACGGTGAAAGCGCACCACGTGCTTGCCCTGGGCCAGCAGGTCCGGATCCCAGAACAGGGGAAAGTCACCCAGGATGGTGAAGTGCTTCGTGATCGCCATATCGTGCGGCAGACGCGGCCCCGGCAGGGGCACCGGCACGTAGTGCACCAGCTTGTCGTGGCGGTCGACCACGCCGTAATGCATATAGGGCGCGTGCTTGGAGTAGTTGAAGAACAGCAGCTCGCCGCTGCTCTCGTCCACCTTGCAGTGCGCCGAGATGCCGTCCAGTGGTGACCAGGGCGGAATGCCCTCCGCCTCCAGCGTGAGCGGGTCTACGCGGTAGCCTTCGCCGCATTGGTAGAAGGTGGTGAGCGCGCGGCCCGCGTGGACCACCACGTCGGTGCTGGACGAATCCTTGAGACTGCCGTGGGCGCCCCAGCCCGGGCGGGTGGAGCGCGCGGGATCTTCCATCAGGCCCGCCCAGAGGGCGCGCCCGGCCTCCATTTCGGCAGCCAGGCCCTTGGTGCGCACGAAGCGGTTGCGGTAGGTGACGCGCCCGCCCTGAAACGCGGCCATGTGCAGCATGCCGTCGCCATCAAAGGGGTGGTAGCGGCCAATGGCCTGGAACACCGGGTTCTCGGTGTTGCGCAGGTAGACGCCATCGAGGTCGGTGGGCACCTGTCCGGCCAGCACCTTCAGGTCGGTGGCATCGACCTCCTCATGCAACGGTGTCCAGGCCCCCTGCAGGTAGGGGTGGTCGGCCGGATCGATGGTTCCTTGAACGCGCCCAACGGTGTGCACTGGCATCAGCTTGTCTCCGTGCTATCACTATCTTTATTGAACCCACCTTAGCCAACAAAAAATGGATGCACAAGAGGGCTTGTCTGCAGGCCAGTAACGTTGGTGACTCGACCGGTGTCAGCGCCGCACGCCCGGGATCAGGCGCGCAGCGGCCCGAAGACCTGGTCCATCAGCGACCGGATTTCGGACAAGAACGCCATCTGCGAGCGACGCGCCACGGTCACGAGGCCAAAACGCGCGCTCGCTTGTAGCGGCGGGGACAGGCGGATCTCGGCCAGCTGCGGGCCCGCCGCGCGTATGGCCAGCACCACCGCGTCACTGCCCAGCGCGACGTCGATCAGGTGCGAGATTTCCTCGCTGGAGAGTTTGACCAGGCGCTGCGGGTCGGCCTCGGGGCCGTAGCGCTCGATCAGGATGCGCGCCAATTCATCGCTCAAGGGCGTCGAGGCTACCGGGTACTGCTGCAGCTGCTCAAAGCGCACCGAGCGCCGGCGCGCCAGTGGATGGTCTTTACGGCACATGAAGGCGCCGGGCACTTCAACCAGGCGCTCCACCTTCAAGTCGGCCGAGGGCTTGAGGGAGCGCACGTCCACAACCAGCGCATCGAGCGCGCGATCCTGCAAGCGTTGCACCAGGACGCCCGTGGTGGCGCGCGAGATCTCCACGCGCAGATTCGGGAAGTGGGTAGCAAAGCGTCGCAACAGGGGCGGGGTGAGCAACGCACCGGGCCCCGAGCCCAGACCGATACGCACCCGACCGGCGCTGCCTGGCCCCAGGCTCTGACCCGTCACCTTGAGCGACTCGGCGTCTTCAATCAGCAACTGACTGCGTTCGAGCGTGAGCTGGCCGAAGGCGGTGAGCTCGATGCGCCGACCGATGCGGTCAAACAGCAGCTGGCCCAGTTCGTCTTCCAGCGCCTTGATGCTGCGACTGAGGGCCGGCTGAGTGATGTACAGCGCCTGCGACGCCTTGACGAAGGAGCCGATGCGAGCCAGGGCGATGAACTGCCGCAACTGCACGAGCGTCATACGCAGATATCCATGCTTTAAAGATCATCTAATGATATACAACAATGCATTAGACATCATCAAAATAGCTTCCTACGATGCGTCTCACACCCACCCCAAAACGAGGAGACAAGCATGAACCGCACCCTGACCCGCCTGGCCACCGCGCTGGCCGGACTGCTGCTTGCAGGCAGCGCCCTGGCCCAGAGCTTTCCGAGCAAACCCGTCACCCTGCAGGTGCCCTACCCCGCCGGCGGTCTGTCGGACGTGATCGCGCGCACCGTGCACACCGCACTGGGCAAGAACCTGGGCCAGCCCGTGATCGTGGACAACCTGGGTGGGGCCAGCGGCTCCATCGCCGCCCAGAAGGTACTGAACGCGCCGGCCGATGGCCACCTGATCTTCCAGGGCTCGCCCAATGAACTGATTCTGGCGCCGCTGGCGATTTCGGCCGTGAAGTTCAAGAGTGAAGACTTCCGCCTGGTGCAGATGATCGCCATCGCTCAGATCGCCTTCATCGCGCGCAAAGACCTGCCCGTGTCCAACGTCGACGAGTTCGTGGCCTATGCCCGCAAGGCCGCGGCCGAAGGCAAGCCCATCACCTACGCCAGCGTGGGCCCCGGCTCCTTCTATCACCTGCTAGGCGAGCACCTGTCCAAGGTCACTGGCATCCCGATGACCCATGTGCCGTACAAGGGCGCCGCCCCCGCCAACCAGGACCTGATCGGCGGTCAGGTGGACATCTTCCTCGCGCCCTACGGTCGCATGTATGACGACCTGCATCGCGATGGCAAGGTCAAGGTGCTGGCCATGCTCAATGGCGAGCGCCTGGACGGCGTCAAGCAGTACCCGGCGATCAGCGAGAGCCGCACGCTCAAGGACTTCACCTTCAACATCTGGACCGGCTACTTCGTGAAGAAGGACACGCCCGAGCCCATCGTGCAGACCCTGCACAAGGCGATCACCGACACGCTGAACGACCCCACTGTCCGCACCAACCTCGAGGCCAATAGCCAGATCCTGGCCAAGCCCCTGGCACCTGCTGCCGTGGCCAAGGCCTATGCCGACGGCACCGCGCAATTCCGCGCGATCGCCAAGTCCATCAACCTGCAGCCGCAGTAAGCGCGCCAGGTTCGCCGTGCGCAGCGACTACCTGGGCGCCACCCTCGCCCCGCGCATCGGCGAATTCATCGCCCTGCGCCGCGACCTGCACCAGCACCCCGAGCTGGCCTTCGAGGAGCACCGCACCAGCGCGCTCGTCGCCGGCAAGCTGCGGGACTGGGGCTACACCGTGTCCACTGGCCTCGGGGGCACCGGCGTGGTGGGCTCCTTGCGCCGGGGCAGCAGCCCGCGCGCCATCGGCCTGCGTGCCGACATGGACGCCCTGCCGATCACCGAAGCCGGCGAGATGGCCTGGAAAAGCAGCCGCCCTGGTCTGATGCATGCCTGCGGCCATGACGGCCACACCGCCTCCTTGCTGGCGGCGGCGCGGCATATCGTGGACGAAGTCGATTTCGACGGCACGCTGCACCTGATCTTCCAACCGGCGGAAGAAGGCGCGGGCGGCGCGGTGCGCATGATCGCCGACGGTTTGTTCACGCAGCATCCCTGCGATGCGGTCTATGCCCTGCACAACATGCCAGGCATTCCCACCGGCCAGTTCGTGTTTCGCAGCGGGCCGACTATGGCCTCCAGTGACAACGTCACGCTCACGCTGCGCGGCACAGGTGGCCACGGCGCTTTCCCGCACCGCGCCAGCGATTGCGTGGTGGCGGCTTCGGCCATCGTGATGGCGCTGCAAACCCTCGTCTCGCGCAACGTCGACCCGCAGCAGACGGCTGTCGTCACTGTCGGCGCCTTCCACGCCGGCGAGGCCAACAACGTGATT
>JBEAZV010000033.1:0-17364 GCA_041159245.1 Pseudomonadota bacterium | reverse complement strand
CGCCTTTGCCGCCCTTGGCCGCGCCGTCAATGGCGTTCCAGAGTTTGAGCAGGTAGTTCAGGTCCCACTGCAGCTCGGGGGCACTGCGGCCAATGCCGGCGGTGCGGGCGATGATGGACATGCCGTTGGGGTATTCCAGCTGGTCCATCGCCTCCTTGAGTTCGGCGCGGTCGTCACCCTCGATTCGACGGCTCACACCGCCTCCGCGAGGGTTGTTGGGCATCAGCACCACGTAGCGGCCGGCCAGCGAGATGAAGGTGGTCAGGGCTGCGCCCTTGTTGCCACGTTCTTCCTTCTCGACCTGCACCAGCAGTTCCTGGCCTTCCTTGATGGCCTCGTTGATGCGGGCCTGCGAGGCCGACACGCCGGGCTGGAAGTACTGCTTGGAGATTTCCTTGAACGGCAGGAAGCCGTGGCGGTCTTCGCCGTAGTCGACGAAGCAGGCCTCGAGCGAAGGCTCGACCCGCGTCACGACCGCCTTGTAGATGTTGCCCTTGCGCTGTTCGCGCCCTTCGATCTCGATTTCGTAGTCGAGGAGCTTTTGCCCGTCGACGATGGCCAGCCGGCGTTCTTCCGCCTGGGTGGCATTAATCAGCATCCGCTTCATCGCGTGACCTTCATTTCTCTAAACATCGATACGACCCGCGAGGGTCCACGATGCCGGGCGAGGCTTCGAAGCGAGAGGGAATTGCCGGAGTGGCCGCAGGCGCCGAGCGTCAGCTCGACGAATGGGGCCAAGGCGCGTGGAAGGTCACGAGAGGATGGCGGCCGGTGGGGCGCCCCTGTGGGGCCGCGGCGGATGCTGCGGCGGGTCTCGCGCGGGTGGCGCGAGGGGCAGGCGAAGGCACGCCAGCGGTCAGGCGCCACAGCGCCCGCCACAGGAGTCGACATATCGCCATCAACACAGGTGTTCTCGTCTCAATCCGCCACACAGCGCAGGGGCTGCGTGGCTTGGGTATTCCGTTTCGGTGCTTCGAAGTCTTGCCGTCGCCTGCGTCGCGGCGGGCCGCCCCAGGCTTTGGCCTGCGGCGCTCCCGGCCGGTCTGACGCGGGTGGCATCGACCAACCAGCCTGGCTGTTTGTGGTGGTGGACTAAACTTCCATGGAAAATCAACCACTTACAGCGTTGCGCTAGTGAAACACATTATAGGGGACACCGGGCCGGGCCCGACAACCCCGGTCCAGACCCTGCTGGTCGACGAGGAATCCGCCGGCCAGCGCCTGGACAATTTCCTGGTGCGCCACCTCAAGGGCGTGCCCAAGACCCATGTCTACCGGATCATCCGCTCCGGCGAAGTGCGGGTGAACAAGGGCCGAGCCGCCGCCGATACCCGGATCGAGGCGGGCGATCAGGTGCGCGTGCCGCCGATCCGCCTGTCCGAACGGGCCCAGGAAAAGAAGGAGCGGCCCGCCCCGGCCCGTGAATTTCCGATCCTGTTCGAGGACGACCACCTGATTGCCCTGGACAAGCCCGCCGGCGTGGCCGTCCACGGCGGCAGCGGGGTGAGCTTCGGGGTGATCGAGCAACTGCGCCAGGCCCGCCCGGGCGCCAAGTTCCTGGAGCTGGTGCACCGCCTGGACCGCGAGACCTCGGGCATCCTGCTGGTGGCCAAACGCCGTTCGGCCCTGACCCGCCTGCAGGACCAGTTCCGCGGCCGCGAGACCGGCAAGACCTACCTGGCCCTGGTGAACGGCCGCTGGCCCGCTAACCGCAAGGTGATCGACGCCCCCCTGCACAAGTACCTGCTGGCGGGGGACGAAGGCACGCCCGGCGCCGGCGAGCGCCGGGTGAAGGTGGTGGCCAAGGACGACCCCGACGGCATGCGCGCCATCACCCTGGTCAAGGTGGCCCGCCACCTGGAGGGAATGAGCCTGCTGGAAGTCACCATCAAGACCGGCCGCACCCACCAGATCCGGGTGCATCTGGCCTCCTCGGGTCATCCCATCGCGGGGGACGACAAGTACGGCGACTTCGAGACGAACAAGGCCTTGCACAAGCAAGGCCTCAAGCGCATGTACCTGCATGCCTGGCGGTTACAGTTCGATCACCCGGCCACCGGCGAGCGCATCGAGCTGCTCGCGCCCTTGCCACCTGACCTCCACGCCTTTGCCCCACAGGATGCGCCCGCGCCAGTTTGACCTGATCGCCTTCGACTGGGACGGTACCCTGTTCGATTCCACCGCCATCATCGTGCGCTGCATCCAGGACGCGGTGGTCGACGTGGGCGGTACCCGGCCCACCCGCGAGGCAGCGTCCTACGTGATCGGGATGGCCCTGAACTCGGCTCTGGCTCACGCCGCCCCCGATGTGCCGTTGGAGAAGTACCCCGAGCTCGGGGCCCGTTACCGCCACCATTACGCTCGACATCAGGACGATCTGAGCCTGTTCGAAGGGGTGCTACCCCTGCTGCATGACCTGCGCGAACGTCACCATTGGCTGGTCGTGGCCACCGGCAAGTCGCGCCGCGGCCTGGACGAGGCCCTGCATGCGGTCGAACTGCAAGGCGTGTTCGACGGCAGCCGCACCGCCGACGAGACCGCGGGCAAGCCGCATCCGCGGATGCTGCACGAGTTGATGCGTGAGTTCGGGGTCGATCCAGAGCGCACGCTCATGATCGGCGACACCACGCACGACCTGCAGATGGCGCTCAATGCGGGTTGTGCCAGCGTGGGTGTGAGTTACGGGGCGCACGAGCCGGCGGGCTTCGATGCGCTGCGTCCGCGGCATATCGCGCACTCGGTACGACAGCTGCACGATTGGCTGCTGCAGCACGCCTGATCCCTCTGGGACTCCCCATGCAAGGACAAGCCATCCCCCTTTGCAATTGCGCCGACCTGGTCGAAGGTGGCCGTGCCGTGCCCTTTGACGTGGTGCATGCCGGCCAGACCTGCCGCGCCTTCGCCGTGCGCTTTGAGGGGCAGGTGCATGCCTACCTGAACCGGTGCACCCATATCGCCATGGAAATGGACTACCAGCCCGATCGTTTCTTCGACGACAGCGGTCAGTGGCTGCTGTGTGCCACGCACGGCGCCAGCTACCGGCCCGACACGGGCGAATGCGCCGGCGGCCCCTGCCGCGGCGGGCTGGTCAAGATCGCCCTGTCGGAGCGCGATGGCGTGGTCCACTGGCATACTGATTGGAACCTTCAACCTCTCGCCTTCTGAGCCTCCGCCATGACCGACGAAACCCCCCCGCGCGAGCCCGCCGCTGAGGCGCCCGCCCCCCCCGCCCGGGATGTTCATTGGGAGCGCGACACGCTCGAACGCCTGATGTTCGCCACACTCAAGGAGCAGCGTCAGACGCGTATCTGGCGCAGCGCTTTGCGGCTCGCCTGGCTGGCGTTCTTCGTGACGATGGCGTGGATCATCTTCAGGAACGACGGCCCGACCCACACCGACAAGTCCCTGCCGCACACTGCCGTGGTCGAGATCCGCGGCGAAATCGGCCCGGGCCAAGAGGCGAGCTCCGATTTTCTGGTGTCGTCCCTGCGCGCCGCCTTCGAGGACGCGGGTTCCCAGGGGGTGGTGTTGTTGATCAATTCGCCCGGCGGCAGCCCGGTGCACGCCGGCATCATCAACGACGAAATCCGCCGCTTGCGCGAGAAGCACAAGAAGCCGGTCTATGCGGTGGTCGAGGACTCCTGCGCCTCTGCGGCCTACTACATCGCGGCGGCCGCTGACCGCATCTTCGTGGACAAGGCCAGCATCGTCGGCAGCATCGGTGTGCTGATGGACGGCTTTGGCTTCGTGGGTCTGATGGAAAAGCTCGGCGTGGAGCGCCGCCTCATGACCGCCGGCGAGAACAAGGGCTTCCTCGATCCTTTCAGCCCCCAGACCCCGCAGCAAAAGGCGTATGCCCAGAGCATGCTCAATCAGGTTCACAAGCAGTTCATCGACGTGGTCAAGGCTGGCCGTGGCGAGCGTCTGAAGGAGACCCCCGAGTTGTTCAGCGGCCTGTTCTGGACCGGCCAGCAAGCCATCGATCTGGGCCTGGCCGATCAGCTCGGAAGCATCGACTTCGTCGCGCGCGAGGTGATCAAGGCCGAAGAACTGGTCGACTACACCCGCCGTGACAACGTCGCCGAGCGCTTGGCCAAGAAGTTTGGCGCCTCGATTGGCGATGGCGCGGTGCGCGCCCTGCAGTCTGGCGTGCTGCAGATTCGCTGAAGGCTCGATCGGTGGAGCGGCCCGCCAGGCCGCTCAGCGTCCGATCCCGAACACCGCCGGCTCGTCGCCGACGGACGCTTCCTGCTCCTGCTTCCAGGTCTTCACCGGCGCACTGCGGGTGCGCGCGCTGGCCAGCGTCAGGCCGCTGCTCACGGCCAGCTGCGTCGCCGGTTGCAGGGTTTCCAGCAGGGCTCCCAGCAGGGCGGCATTGCGGTAGGGCGTCTCAATGAACAACTGTGCCTGCCCCGTGCGCAGGGCCAGGGCTTCCAGCTCGCGCACGCGCTGTCGGCGCGCCGCCGCGTCCTGCGGCAGGTAGCCCACGAAAGCGAAGTTCTGGCCGTTCAGGCCGCTGGCTGCCAGGGCTAGGAGCAGCGACGAGGGACCCACCAGGGACACGACCTGCAGCCCCAGGGCATGCGCTGCCCGGACCACCGAGGCGCCCGGGTCGGCGACAGCTGGCATCCCGGCCTCGCTGATCAGGCCCATGTCATGGCCTTCCAAGGCGGGCTGGAGCAGGCTGCGCACCTCGGAGGCGGTACCGGTATCGCCCTTTTTGTGCAGTTCCCGCGGCAGTTCAACCAGCTGCTGCTGTTGCAGCGGCGCGGCGAGCGGGTGCAACTCTCCGATGCGTTTAAGGCAGGCGCGGGCGGTCTTGGCGTTTTCGCAGATCCAGTGCGTGAGGCCGGCCGCGGCGGTCAGGGTCGCGGCCGGCAACACGTCGCCGATGGGGGCCTGCGTCTCGCAGCCGAAGTCCAAGGGCGCGGGGACCAGGAACAGACGACCGCGGGCCGCTGACGGTGCACTCACGCCAGTAGCCTCACACCCGCCGCGCGCAGCATGCGGCAGGTCCGTATCAGCGGCAGGCCCACCAGGGCTGTTGGGTCGTCGCTGTCGATGGCCTCCAGCAGGGCGACACCCAGCCCCTCACTCTTGGCGCTACCCGCGCAGTCGTAGGGCGTCTCGGCGCGCAGGTAGGCCTCGATCTCGGCATCGGTGAGGTCGCGAAAGCGCACCCGCACCGGCGCGAGGTCCAGGTGCTCGAAGCCGCTGTCCAGGCACACCACAGCCACCGCGGTCTGGAAAATCACCGTGCGTCCGCGCATGCGTTGCAGCTGCTGCACGGCGCGTTCATGCGTGCCGGGCTTGCCCAGGGGCTCGCCATCGAGGTCGGCCACCTGGTCGGAGCCAATCACGGCGGCCTGCGGGTAGCGCGCCGCGACGGCGTGCGCTTTGGCCAGGGCAAGCCGGCGCGCCAGCGCCTCGGGCATCTCGCCCGCCTGCGGCGTCTCGTCGACCTCGGGCGCGGCAACGTCGAAGGGGATGCGCAGGCGCGACATCAGCTCGCGCCGGTACACCGAGGTCGACCCCAACACCACGGGGCGACCCGACACGGGAAGAGGGGGGCCGGACATGCTGCGATTCTCTTACACTGCCCGAATGCCCAAGGAGTTCCACGCCCACGCGCTCGATGTCCGGGCCTTCGCCGAGGCGGGCGTCGAACTCTCCGGCCAGTCCATGCTGGGTGACTTCGAGCGGCTCTTGGCCGAGACCCAGGGCCGTGGCGCTGGCCTGCCCCTGGCCTGGGCGGTGCGCGGCGAGCTGCGCAACCCGCACCATGTGCAGCCCGATGTCTGGCTGCACCTGCAGGCGAGTGGCCTCGTGCCTCTGACCTGCCAGCGGTGTCTCGCCCCGGTCGACGTGCCCATGGCCGTCGATCGCTCCTTCCGCTTCGTGGCCGACGAAGCCACCGCCGAAGCCGAGGACGATGCCTGCGAGGAAGACCTGCTCGTGATCCGCCGCGACTTCGACCTGCCCGGGTTGATCGAGGACGAATTCCTGATGGAGTTGCCCCTGGTTCCCCTGCACGAGACCTGCCCCGAGCCGGTCCGCCTGAGCGCTGTGGATCCGGATTTTGAGGTCGAAAGTCCTCAGGAAAACCCGTTTGCGGTGCTGGCTCGACTCAAGGTCGAGGGCGGCGGTCCGTCTTGACCGCCCCCCACCAGGCGGTCCGCCTAGGCGGCTTGGGCTATAATCGTGGGCTTTTGCGCGATCTGGCGCGTCCTGGGGCTTGCACCAACGCACCCTCGGGGCCCTTGATGGCGCGCCCACCCACCCCTTTTTCGCGGCTGCAGTCCCTGCAGCGCGTTTCTTTTCCAGGAGACCGTCATGGCCGTCCAGCAGAACAAAAAGTCGCCCTCCAAGCGGGGCATGCACCGCTCGCACAACGCTCTGAACGTGCCGGGCATCGCCGTCGAGCCCACCACGGGCGAAACCCACCTGCGCCATCACATCAGCCCCAACGGCTTTTACCGTGGTCGCAAGGTGCTCAAGACCAAAAACGACGCCTGATCACGTCAGCGCGCGTTGAGTCGCGAGTGTTGATTCGGACAGGGCCCGGAGCCGCTTGCGTGGCACGGGCTCTTTTCTTTTCGGGCGCCGTTCTACATTTGTGTCCATGACCATTCTGGCTGTCGATTGCATGGGGGGCGACCACGGACCGTCCGTGACCCTTCCCGCCTGCCGCCGTTTTCTGGACGAACATCCCGACGCGCAGCTGCTGCTCGTGGGGCTGCCCCAGGCCCTGCAGTCCTTCCACCATCCGCGCGCCCGCGTCGTGCCCGCCGCCGAGGTGGTGGCCATGGACGATCCCGTCGAGACCGCTCTGCGTCGCAAGAAGGATTCCTCCATGCGCGTGGCCATTGCGCAGGTCAAGGACGGCCAGGCCCAGGCCGCCGTGTCGGCGGGCAACACCGGCGCCCTGATGGCGCTGGCGCGCTACGTCCTCAAGACGGTGGACGGCATCGATCGCCCCGCCATCGCCTACCCCATGCCCAATGCCAAGGGCGGCGCCACCACGGTCCTGGACTTGGGCGCTAACGTTGACTGCACCGAGCAACACCTGCTGCAATTCGCGGTGATGGGGTCGGCCCTGGTGTCGGCCCTGCGCAATGTCGAGGCGCCCACCGTGGGCCTGCTCAATATCGGCGAAGAGGCCATCAAGGGCAGCGAGGTGATCAAGCGCGCCGGCGAGCTGCTGCGGTCGGCTGCTGCAGCGGGCGACCTCAACTTCCACGGCAATGTGGAAGGCAACGACATCTTCAAGGGCACCACCGACATCGTGGTGTGCGACGGCTTCGTGGGCAACGTGGCCCTCAAGGCCAGCGAAGGCCTGGCCACCATGATCGGGGGCTTCCTCAAGCAGGAATTCGGCCGCAACCCCTACACCTGGCTGGCGGCCCTCGTGGCCTATCCGGTACTGGCCGCTTTCAAGCGGCGCGTGGACCACCGCCGCTACAACGGTGCGGCTCTCATGGGCCTGCGTGGCCTGGTGTTCAAGAGCCACGGATCCGCCGACGAATTCGCCTTCAGCCAGGCCCTGGTCCGCGCGTATGATGCGGCCCGCAACCAATTGCTCGAGCGGGTGCAGGCCCGCATCGCCCACGCCGCCCCGCTGCTGGCGGCAGGCGCCTCGCAGCCTGCGCCGGCCGAGACGGCCAGCTGAATCGGACCCCCATGACACGCTACTCCCGCATCGCCGGCACCGGCAGCTACCTGCCGCCGAAACGCGTCACCAATGCCGATCTGGCGGCGCAGCTGGCTCAGCGGGGACTAGACACTTCCGACGAATGGATCGTCGAGCGCACCGGCATCCGCACCCGCCATTTTGCGGACGACGGCGTAATGGCCAGCGATCTGGGCGTGCAGGCTGCACGCCACGCGCTGGAAGCAGCCGGTGCAAAACCTTCGGATATCGACCTGATCATCGTGGCCACGTCCACGCCCGACATGGTCTTTCCTTCGACGGCTGCCATCCTTCAGCACAAACTGGGTATCGCCATGGGCGCAGAAGGCGCGATGGCAGGTTGCCCCGCGTTTGACGTGCAGGCCGTGTGCAGCGGCTTCGTCTATGCGCTCACCGTGGCCGACGCCATGATCAAGACGGGCTCTGCAAGCAGGGCGCTGGTGATCGGCACCGAGGTGTTCTCTCGCATCCTGGACTTCAACGACCGCACCACCTGCGTCCTGTTTGGTGACGGCGCTGGCGCGGTGGTCCTGGAGGCCAGCGACACGCCTGGCATCCTGGCCACCGACCTGCATGCCGACGGCAAGCATGTCGGCATCCTGTGCGTTCCTGGCACCGTGAGCGGCGGCCAGGTCCTGGGTGAGCCCCTGCTGCGAATGGACGGCCAGGCGGTGTTCAAGCTGGCGGTGGGCGTGCTCGAGGACGCGGCCCGCGCCACGCTGGCCAAGGCCGGTCGCACCGAGGCCGACATCGACTGGCTCATTCCACACCAGGCCAACATCCGCATCATGCAGGGCACGGCCAAGCGCTTGAAGCTGCCGCTGGACAAGGTGGTCGTCACCGTCGACCAACATGGCAACACGTCGGCTGCCTCGATCCCGCTGGCCCTGGACACCGCAGTGCGTGAAGGCAAAGTCCGCCCTGGCGACACCGTGATGCTCGAGGGCGTGGGCGGTGGCTTCACCTGGGGCGCGGTGCTGCTCGATTTTTAAGGGTGCGCACGCGCGGGGCAGGCTGCCGCCGCGCTTTTTCCAATCGACGACGGAAGAACAACACGATGAAACCGTTTGCCTTTGTTTTCCCCGGCCAGGGTTCGCAGGCTGTGGGCATGCTTGACGCCTGGGGCGATCACCCGGCGGTGCGCCAGACGCTGGCTGAGGCCTCCCAGGCCCTGGGCGAGGACATCGCCCACCTCATTCACGAAGGCCCCAAAGAGGCCCTGGCCCTGACCACCAACACCCAGCCGGTGATGCTGGTGGCTGGCGTCGCTGCCTACCGTGCCTGGCGCGCCGAAGGCGGTGCCGCGCCGGCGGTGGTGGCCGGTCACTCGTTGGGTGAGTACGCCGCGCTGGTCGCCGCGGGCGCGCTCACTCTGGCCCAGGCCGCGCCCCTGGTGCGATTTCGCGCGCAGGCCATGCAGGAGGCCGTGCCTGTGGGCGTGGGCGCGATGGCGGCCATCTTGGGCATGGAGGCCGCGGGCGTGATCGCCGGCTGCCGCGAGGCCTCAGCCTCTTTCGGTACTGGTTCGATCGAAGTGGTCGAAGCCGTGAACTTCAACGACCCCGCCCAGACCGTGATCGCCGGCAGCAAGGCCGCGGTGGACAAGGCCTGCGAGGTGCTCAAGGCTGCAGGCGCCAAGCGCGCACTGCCCCTGCCGGTGTCCGCGCCGTTCCACTCCAGCCTGATGAAACCGGCGGCCGACCGCCTGCGCGAGAAGCTGGCGGACACGGCCATCGCAGCCCCCGTCATCCCGGTCGTGAACAACATCGACGTCACCGTCGAGTCAGATGCCGACCGCATCCGCGACGCCTTGTACCGCCAGGCCTTCGGCCCGGTACGGTGGGTCGAGTGCGTGCGCGCCATCCAGGCGCGTGGCATCGACACGGTGGTCGAATGCGGCCCTGGCAAGGTGCTGGCCGGCATGGCCAAGCGCATTGACGCCGCCCTCACCGGGCTGGCCGTCTACGACCCCGCCACTCTCGCGGACGTGAAAGGCCAACTCGCATGAGCCACGACAACTTTGCTGGCCAGGTTGCCCTGGTCACCGGTGCCTCGCGCGGCATCGGCGCCACCATCGCCGCCGAACTCGCCGCCCGAGGCCTGAAGGTGATCGGTACCGCCACCACCGACGAAGGGGCGCAGCGCATCTCGCAGGCGCTTGCGGCGCATGCCGGTTGCCGCGGCGCGCGTCTGGACGTCAATGACGCCGCCGCCGGCGAGGCGCTGGTGGAGGCCATCGTCGCCGAGCACGGCGGCCTGCAAGTTCTTGTGAACAACGCCGGCATCACCCGCGACACCCTGGCCATGCGCATGAAGGACGCCGACTGGGACGCGGTGCTGGACACCAACCTCAAGGCTGTTTTCCGTATGAGCCGCGCCGTGATGCGCACGATGATGAAACAGCGTTACGGCCGCATCATCAGCATCACCTCGGTGGTGGGTGCCTCCGGCAACCCGGGCCAGGCCAACTATGCGGCGGCCAAGGCGGGCGTGGCCGGCATGACCCGCGCCCTGGCGCGCGAACTGGGCAGCCGCGGCATTACCGTCAACTGCGTGGCCCCGGGCTTCATCGCCACCGACATGACCGCTGTCTTGCCGGAAGATCAGCAAAAAGCACTCCTGTCGCAAATCCCCCTGGGGGCCCTGGGTAAACCCGAAGACATCGCGCATGCGGTGGCTTACCTGGCCTCTCCCCAGGCAGGCTACGTCACCGGCCAGGAACTGCACGTCAACGGCGGCATGTACATGGCGTGACGCCGGTCCGGCCCCATTCACCCTGGTCTGCCCCCTTATGGCGGCGCTGCTGGGAGAGAGGGCCCGCGCCCGCTAAAATGCCGGATTCCTTTACAACCCTTTGAGGGACCCATGAGCGATATCGAAGCACGTGTCAAAAAAATCATCGCCGAGCAACTCGGCGTGGAAGAGTCACAGGTGACCAGCGAAAAGGCCTTCGTGGCCGACTTGGGCGCCGACTCCCTGGACACGGTCGAACTGGTCATGGCGCTGGAAGATGAATTCGGCATCGAGATTCCCGACGAGGAAGCCGAGAAGATCACCACCGTGCAAAAGGCCATTGATTACGCCCTCGCGCACAAGAAAGCCTGATTGCCGATGTCCCGTCGCCGTGTTGTCGTGACCGGCCTGGGCTGTGTCACCCCCGTGGGCAACACGGTGGCTCAGTCCTGGTCCAACCTGCTGGCCGGTCAATCGGGCATCGATCTGATTACCCAGTTCGATGCCTCCGCCATGGCCTGCCGTATCGCCGGCGAGGTCAAAGGCTTCAACATCTCGGACTACATCCCCGAGAAGGAAGCCCGGCACATGGACCGCTTCATCCATCTGGGCATCGCCGCCGCGGCACAGGCCGTTGCGGACAGCGGTCTGCCCACGGGTGAAGCCCTGCAGGCCAACCCGGCACTGGCGACTCGCATCGGATGCAATATCGGCTCGGGCATCGGCGGTCTGCCCATGATCGAGCAGACGCACGCTGAGTACGTCGCTCGCGGCCCGCGCCGCATCTCCCCCTTCTTCGTGCCCGCTTCGATCATCAACATGATCTCGGGCCACGTTTCCATGCTGTACGGGTTCAAGGGCCCGAACATCGCGGTGGTCACGGCCTGCACCACCGGCCTGCACTCCATCGGACTGTCGGCCCGCATGATCGAATACGGCGACTGCGACGTGATGGTGGCCGGCGGCGCCGAGTCCACCGTCTCGCCCCTGGGCGTGGGCGGCTTTGCAGCCTTGCGTGCCCTGTCCACCCGCAATGACGATCCCAAGACCGCCTCGCGCCCCTGGGACAAGGACCGCGACGGCTTTGTGCTCGGTGAGGGCGCTGGTGTGCTGGTGCTCGAGGAATACGAGCATGCCAAGGCCCGTGGCGCCAAGATCTACGCCGAGCTCGCCGGCTTCGGCATGAGCGCCGACGCCCACCACATGACCGCGCCCGACGTCGACGGCCCGCGTCGTGCGATGGTGTCCGCGCTAACCAATGCCGGTGTGAACCCCGACCAGATCGACTACGTCAACGCCCACGGCACCTCCACACCGCTGGGTGACGTGAACGAGACCAACGCCATCAAGCTGGCGCTGGGTGAGCACGCCCGCAAGACCGTGGTGAATTCCACCAAGTCCATGACGGGTCACCTCCTGGGCGGCGCCGGTGGTATCGAATCCGTGTTTACGGTCCTGGCCGTGCATCACCAGAAGAGCCCGCCCACGATCAACATCGCCCACCAGGATCCCGAGTGTGACCTGGACTACTGCGCCAACGCGGCGCGCGACCTGAAGATCGACGTCGCTGTGAAGAACAATTTCGGCTTCGGCGGCACCAACGGAACGCTCGTGTTCAAGCGCGCCTGAGCGCGCCCATTTCCATGCGCAACGCCCCATCGGTTCTCATTCCGGTGGGGCGTTCGCGTTGGGGGGCGGCCGTGCTTGCCGCTGCCTGGCTGGCAGGGTGGGGCGTACTCCTGGCCTGGCGCTGGCAGGTGCCGACTTCGGGCGATTGGGCCGGTCTCTCGGGCGCGCAGGCGACCATGGCCTTGATGCTGGGGGTGACAGGCGTCTTCGCATTCGTGAGCCATCGCCGCACGCGCACCGGCTGGCTCGACGGGGACGGTCGCAGCTGGTGCTGGACGACGGCGCAGGGCGACTGCGAGGCACAGGTCAACGTGATGGGCGACTGGCAACGCGTGATCCTGGTGCGCCTGATACCGGCCGATGGCTCAGGCGCCCAATGGTTGTGGCTGGTATCGCACAGCGGGCCCGAGCACTGGCGCGCCGTCCGGCGTGCGTTATATTTTCGAGGCGCCCGGGAGGCACCGCCCGACGGGATGGCAGCCACGCCATGAGTTCCTCCCCTGCGCCCGCAGCAGCCGGCCCGTCCCAGGACACCGATTCGGCCCTGGTGCAGCGCACGGTGGCGGGCGACAGCCGGGCCTACGAGCTTCTGGTGGTGAAGTACCAGCGGCGCATCGAGCGGTTGATCGGCCGCATGGTCCGCGACACCGACCTGGTGCAGGACATCGCCCAGGAAACTTTCATTCGCGCCTACCGGGCGCTCGGGCAGTTCCGCGGCGACGCGCAGTTCTACACCTGGCTCTATCGCATCGCCGTCAACACCGCCAAGAAGGCGCTCGTAGACCTGCGGCGCGACCCTCTGGTGACCGAAACCGCATTGCGAAATGACGACGAGGATGAAACTTCGGCTGTCGCGAACGAACTAACAACAGAGGAAACACCTGAAACAGTGTTGGCGGCTAAGGAAATCGCCACTGCCGTCAACCAGGCCATGCTGGCACTTCCCGAGGAACTGCGGCAAGCGGTCACGCTGCGCGAGATCGAGGGCCTGAGTTACGAGGAGATCGCCGAGGCCATGAGCTGCCCGATCGGCACCGTGCGTTCTCGCATCTTTCGGGCCCGCGAGGCAATTTCGCTTCGGGTCAAGCCCATGCTGGCGAACCAGACGGGCAAGCGCTGGTAGGGGGCTGAGGGCAGTACGGACAGGCAATACGGACAGGCAGTAGGGGATGAAGGACTTGATGAACGAGCAGCGCGACGAGCACGACCCCCGCGAGTGGGTCTCTGCGATGGCCGATGGCCAGCTCCAGGGCGAGGCGCT
This sequence comes from Pseudomonadota bacterium, assembly GCA_041159245.1. GTDB lineage: Bacteria > Pseudomonadota > Gammaproteobacteria > Burkholderiales > Burkholderiaceae_C > Ramlibacter. The sequence goes on along the minus strand of JBEAZV010000033.1, from coordinate 4,051 downwards.
GTGCAAGGGCCTTGAGGCCCTGGCGCTGGACGCCGCGGCCCGCGAGCGCTGGCAGGCGTACCACTTCATCGGGGATGTCCTGCGCTCCCCCGAACTGGCGGGCGGCACGCCGCCTGCCGCCTTCCTGGCGCGCCTGTCGCAGCGCTTGGCGGTAGAGCCCCTGCCCCTCGCGCCGCAGGCCACCCCGCCGGAGGCTGCCGAGTCCGCGCAGGGCCCGGCGGCTCGCCGCGGTCGGCGAGGTGCCCCCGGAGGCGCTACGGGCATTCGCGCAAGCCCTTGAGCGGCGCCCATGAGGCCCTATCTTCGGGGCAGCCAGCCGTGCTGGACTCTTTTCACGCAGTTTTCACAACGTCCGACCCCCAGAGGTAAACATGCTTGCCATTGATTGGATTTCGCGCACCCGCATCCTGTGCGGCACCCTCGCCGTCGCCTGCGCGGTCGGCTTGGCCGCGCCTGGCGCGCGGGCCCAGTCCGCGCCGCAGCGCGGCGTGCCCGACTTCACCGAGCTCGTCGAGCAGGTGGGCCCTGCGGTGGTCAACATCCGCACACTGGAGCGAACCCGCGTAGCGCCCCAGGCGCCCGGTGCCGACGACGAGATGCAGGAGTTCTTCCGCCGCTTCTTCGGCCAACCCTTGCCCGGCGTGCCGCGCCAGCAGGGGCCCCGTAGCCCCCAGCCTGACGAGCCGCAGCCGCGCGGCGTGGGCTCGGGCTTCATCATCACCGCCGACGGCTTCGTGTTGACCAACGCCCATGTGGTCGAAGGCGCCGAGCAGGTGCTGGTGACCCTGCCGGATAAGCGCGAGTTCCGCGCCCGCGTGGTGGGCACGCCCGACAAGCGCACCGACGTGGCGGTTCTCAAGATCGACGCCACCGGTCTCCCTGCGGTGCGTATCGGCGACGTGAATCGCCTGAAGGTGGGTGAGTGGGTGATGGCCATCGGCTCTCCCTTCGGCTTGGAGAACAGCGTCACCGCCGGCATCGTCAGCGCCAAGCAGCGCGACACTGGCGATTACCTCCCCTTCATCCAGACCGATGTGGCGATCAACCCCGGCAACTCGGGTGGCCCTCTGATTAACCTGCGCGGTGAGGTGGTGGGCATCAACAGCCAGATCTACTCGCGCTCGGGAGGTTTCATGGGCATCTCGTTCGCGATCCCGATCGACGAGGCGATCCGCGTAGCCGACCAGCTGCGCGGGCCCACCGGACGCGTGAGCCGCGGCCGCATCGGTGTGTCCATCGATCAGGTCACCAAGGACGTGGCCGAATCCATCGGACTGGGCCGGCCTCAGGGCGCGCTGGTGCGCAGCGTGGAGGCCGGTTCGCCCGCCGAGAAGGCCGGCGTTGAGGCGGGTGACATCATCTTGCGCTTTGAGGGCAAGCCCATCGAGCGCGCCAGCGACCTGCCGCGCCTGGTGGGCAACACCAAGCCGGGGACGCTCGCCAACCTCACCGTGTTCCGCCGCGGCAGCCAGAAGGACCTGTCCGTGACCGTGGCCGAAATCGAGCCCGAGCGGCCCGTCCGCCGCACCTCCTCGGCGCCGGAGTCGCGCCCGCCGGTTTCGCCCGCGGTGCAGTCTCTCGGTTTGTCCGTATCGGAACTGTCCGAGGCGCAGAAAACCGAGCTGAAGCTCAAGGGCGGAGTGCGCGTGGACTCGGCGACCGAGGCCGCCGGACGCGCGGGACTGCGCGAGGGCGATGTGATCGTCGCCATCGGCAACACCGAGGTGGCCAACGTCCGCGACTTCGAAGCGGCCATCACGCGCGCTGACCGCAGCAAGCCGCTGCCCCTTTTGCTGCGGCGCGGCGAACTGGCCACTTACGCGCTGGTCCGCCCGGCGGCCCGCTGACCTGGTTGGGAAGGTTCAAAGCCCCCGGCGCCGGGTCGGAAATCGGGCTTTGGCCGGGGGTGTGGGGGCCAATCCGGAATTTTTTTACGGTCCGTCCTGGTTTTCAGAAACGTGGGCGGGCGCTCACTCGCGGACGGTTCTTAGGGACTTTTCGATAGAATCAGAGGCGTTTTTGGGTCAATCCGGGCATAACAAAAGGGCCTCGGATCACCATGCGGGATGGCACCAGGATAACCACTGCTCGTCCACAGATCGCCCACATGTTGTCCCACTGAACGCCCTTCCAGCTTGTTGATAACCTGTGTATAAAAATCCTGTTGCTGCCCTGCAACTTGCCTTTGGCGCGGCCGTCGGGCCTGTACGGGCGGGGCTTTTTGCCTACAATGAAGCTCCAACTACCGCAGTTGCCATTGCTTGTTGGTTCAGGGCGCGTCGCATCTCGACGCGCCCTTTTTTCTTGGGTTTTGTGCGTTTGAATTCAATCACTTAAGTGTTCCCGTTGATGAATCACATCAGAAACTTCTCGATCATTGCGCACATCGACCACGGCAAGTCCACGCTCGCAGACCGCTTGATTCAGCGTTGTGGCGGCCTGTCCGACCGCGAGATGGAGGAACAAGTGCTGGACTCGATGGACCTCGAGAAAGAGCGTGGGATAACCATCAAGGCCCAGACCGCGGCGCTCCAGTACAAGGCGCGTGATGGCCAGGTCTACAACCTCAACCTGATCGACACACCGGGCCACGTCGACTTCTCCTACGAGGTCTCGCGTTCACTCTCGGCCTGCGAGGGCGCGCTGCTGGTGGTGGACGCCAGCCAAGGCGTGGAGGCGCAGACGGTCGCCAACTGCTACACCGCCCTCGATCTCGGTGTCGAGGTGCTGCCGGTGTTGAACAAGATGGACCTGCCCCAGGCCGATCCGGAGAACGCCAAGACGGAAGTCGAAGACGTGATTGGCATCGACGCCTCCGAAGCGATCCCGTGTTCCGCCAAGACCGGCATGGGTATCGACGAGATCCTGGAGGCCATCGTGGCCAAGGTGCCCGCCCCCCGAGGCAACCCCGAGGGTCCGCTGCGCGCCATGATCATCGACAGCTGGTTTGACAGCTACGTGGGCGTGGTGATGCTGGTGCGGGTGGTCGACGGCCGTCTGGCCAAGGGCGAACGCATCAAGCTGATGGCCACCGGCGCCACCTACAACGCCGACAACCTGGGGGTGTTCACCCCCGCCAACCAGCCGCGCGAGTCACTCGAGGCGGGAGAGGTGGGCTACATCATCGCCGGCATCAAGGAGCTGCAAGCGGCCAAGGTGGGCGACACCGTCACCTTGATCAAGGCCGGCAGCGGCGGCGCCGCCTTCACGGCCACCGAGGCGCTGCCCGGCTTCAAGGAGATCCAGCCGCAGGTGTTCGCCGGTCTGTATCCCACCGAGGCCAATCAGTACGACTCGCTGCGAGACAGCCTGGAAAAGCTCAAGCTGAACGACGCCTCGCTGCACTACGAACCCGAAGTGAGCCAGGCCCTGGGCTTTGGCTTTCGCTGCGGCTTCCTGGGCCTCTTGCACATGGAGATCGTCCAGGAGCGCCTGGAGCGCGAGTTCGACCAGGATCTGATCACCACCGCGCCCAGCGTGGTCTACCAGGTGGTGAAGGCCGACGGTGAGGTGATCATGGTGGAAAACCCGGCCAAGATGCCCGATCAGGGGCGGCTGGAGGAAATCCGCGAACCCATCGTGACCGTGCACCTGTACATGCCCCAGGACTATGTGGGCGCAGTGATGACCCTGGCCAACCAGAAACGGGGCGTCCAGATCAACATGGCGTATCACGGCCGCCAGGTGATGCTGACCTACGAACTGCCCCTGGGCGAGATCGTGTTGGACTTCTTCGACAAGCTCAAGTCGGTGTCCCGCGGCTATGCCTCGATGGACTACGAGTTCAAGGAGTACCGGGCCTCGGATGTGGTCAAGGTGGACATCCTGCTCAATGGCGAGAAGGTCGATGCGCTGTCCATCATCGTGCACCGCACCCAGGCCCAGTACCGGGGGCGCGCGGTGGTGGCCAAGATGCGCGAGATCATCAGCCGCCAGATGTTCGACGTCGCCATTCAGGCGGCCATCGGCGCCAACGTCATTGCGCGCGAGACCATCAAGGCCTTGCGCAAGAACGTGCTGGCAAAATGCTATGGGGGTGACATCACCCGCA
>JBEAZV010000032.1:0-14610 GCA_041159245.1 Pseudomonadota bacterium | reverse complement strand
GGTGATCGAAATCACGTTGGTTGGCACGAAAGCAGACACGTCACCGGCCTGGGTTTCAATCACCGGCAAGGCGGTGAGAGAGCCGGTTTTGCCTTTGACTTCGCCCTTGGTGAAGGCTTCGACGTAGTCGGCGTTCACGCGCGCGGCGCGCTCGAGCAGGCGGCTGTGGAGATAGAACACGTCGCCAGGGAAGGCTTCGCGGCCCGGCGGGCGGCGCAGCAGCAGCGACACCTGGCGGTAGGCCACGGCCTGCTTGGACAGGTCGTCATAGATGATCAGCGCATCCTGGCCGCGGTCGCGGAAGTACTCGCCCATGGTGCAGCCCGAGTACGCAGCCACGTACTGCATCGCAGCTGATTCGGATGCCGAAGCGGCCACCACGATGGTGTAGTCCATCGCACCGGCCTGCTCGAGCGAGCGCACCACGTTCTTGATCGACGAGGCCTTCTGACCGATGGCCACGTAGATGCAGGTCATGTTCTGACCCTTCTGGTTGATGATCGCGTCGATCGCCACGGCAGTTTTGCCGGTCTGGCGGTCGCCGATGATCAGCTCGCGCTGGCCACGGCCGATCGGCACCATCGAGTCGATCGACTTCAGACCGGTCTGCACCGGCTGGTCCACCGATTTACGCGCGATCACGCCGGGAGCGACCTTCTCGATCACGTCGGTCATCTTGGCGTTGATCGGGCCCTTGCCGTCGATCGGCTGGCCCAGGGCGTTCACCACACGGCCAATCAGCTCGGGGCCGACGGGCACTTCCAGAATGCGGCCCGTGCACTTGACGGTGTCGCCTTCGGAGATGTGCTCGTACTCGCCCAGAATCACGGCGCCGACGGAGTCGCGCTCGAGGTTCAGGGCCAGACCGAAGGTGGGCTCGCCCTTGGCGTTGGCCGGGAACTCCAGCATCTCGCCGGCCATCACGTCCGACAGGCCATGGATGCGGGTAATGCCGTCGGCCACGGACACCACGGTGCCCTGGTTGCGGATGTCGGCATTGCCGGCCACGCCTTCGATACGGCTCTTGATCAGTTCAGAAATCTCTGCGGGATTGAGTTGCATGACTCTTTCCTTTTCCTTGTGTTTGCTGCTTGGCGCGAGGCCGGGATTAGGCTGTGAGCGCGACCTTCATTTGCTCGAGGCGGGCCTTGACGGAGGTGTCGAGCACCTCGTCGCCGACCACCACGCGAATGCCGCCAATGAGGGAAGTGTCTTCCTGCACGGCGACGGTGAGCTTGCGGCCAAAGCGCTTTTCGAGCGCTGCGGACACCTTGCTCAGGTCATCGGCGGAAATCGGGAAGGCGCTGTAGACCACGGCGTCGCTGGTGCCGCTCTGCGCGTTCTTGAGCGCGCGGAACTGCAATGCGATCTCGGGCAGGGCGGCCAGGCGGCCGTTCTCCACCACGGCACGCAGGAAGTTCTGGCCGGCGGCCGGCAGCTTCACGCCGGCAACCTGGGTGACCAGCTCAAAGACCTGCGCTTCGGAGACCTTGGGGTTGGCGGAGAACTGCAGCAACTGCGCGTCCGCACCGACAGCACCCAGGGCGTCGAGCCACTGGGACGTGCCGTTCAGGTCTGCCCGGCTGGCCTGGAACAGGGCCTCAGCGTAGGGGCGGGCGATGGTGGCGAGTTCGGCCATGTGTCGCGACCTTTTACAGCTCGGCCTGCAGGCGGCGCAGGAGCTCGGCGTGCACGCCGGCGTTCACTTCCTTGCGCAGGATCTGCTCGGCGCCCTTGACGGCCAACACCCCGACCTGCTCGCGCAGGCTTTCGCGGGCCTTGACGATCTGCTGCTCGGCTTCTGCGCGGGCGGCGGCGACGATCTTGGCGGCTTCCTCGGTGGCACGGCCCTTGGCCTCTTCGATGATGGCCTGGGCGCGGCGCTCGGCATCGGCCAGGCGCGCGGCGGTCTCGGTGCGCGACTTGGCGAGTTCGGCTTCGACGCGCTGGTTGGCAGCGCTCAGCTCGGACTTGGCCTTGTCGGCGGCAGCCAGACCCTCGGCGATCTTCTTCGCACGCTCGTCGAGCGCAGCGGTGATCGGAGGCCACACGAATTTCATCGTGAACCCGACCAAGATCAGGAACACGATCATCTGAACGATGAGGGTACCGGTAATGCTCATGTGATTTCCCCACCCCCGCTGCGGCGGTGCCGCCTCCCCTTGGAGGGAGCGGCTTCAGCGGCCCGGCCAAACCGGGTCCGCAGCGCCACGCGAAGGCTCAAGCGGTTAATGGAGCGACTTACTTCGGGAGGTTGGCGATCTGGGCCAGGAAGGGGTTGGCGGTGGCGAACCACAGGGCGATACCGGTACCGATAATGAACGCGGCGTCGATCAGACCAGCCAGCAGGAACATCTTGGTCTGCAGTTCGTTCATCAGTTCGGGCTGGCGAGCGGCAGCTTCCAGGTACTTGCTGCCCATGATGCCGATACCGATACAGGCGCCAATGGCACCCAGACCGATGATCAGGCCGGCGGCCAGTGCGACAAAGCTGATAACTTCCATGATTGCTCCTAAGGGACTTGGTTAGAAAAAAAACGAGAGGAAAACTGGGGGGCTGCGCAGGTCAGTGCGCGTCGTGGGCCTGGCCGACGTAGACGAGCGTCAGCATCATGAACACGAACGCCTGCAGCGTGATGATCAGGATGTGGAAGATCGCCCAGGCCGAGCCCGCGATGATGTGGCCGATCGCCAGGCCAATGCCGGTGGCGGACAGCGAGAAAGCACCGCCCATGAGGGCGATCAGCATGAAGATCAGTTCGCCGGCGTACATGTTGCCGAACAGTCGCATGCCGTGCGAGACGGTCTTGGCAACGAACTCGATGATCTGCATCAGGAAGTTGAACGGCCACAGCAGGGGGTGGCTGCCGAAGGGCGCGGTGAACAGCTCGTGCACCCAGCCGCCCAGACCCTTGATCTTGACGTTGTAGAAAAGGCAGACCAGCAGCACCGACAGGGACAGGCCCATGGTGACGGACAGGTCGGCGGTGGGCACGACACGCATGTAGGCGTGGTGCGGGTCATGGCCTGCGGCGGCGTAGATCTTCTCGAAGATCACCGGCAGCAGGTCGACCGGCAGCAGGTCCATGGCGTTGAGCAGGAAGATCCACACGAACACGGTGAGGGCTAGCGGCGCGACCAGCTTGCGGCTCTCGGCGCTGTGCACGATGCCTTTGGCCTGCGAGTCGACCATGTCGACCAGCACTTCAACCGCCGCCTGGAAACGACCGGGCACACCCGAGGTGGCCTTGCGCGCGGCCAGCCACAGCAGCCAGCAGCCCAGAACGCCCAGGGTGATCGACCAGAAGATGGAGTCGAGGTTGAAGACCGAGAAGTCCAGCACGCCCTTGGGCTTCTGGTTCTGCAGATGGGTCAGGTGGTGAACGATGTATTCACCGGGGGTGGGTCCGTGTTCAGCAGCCATCTTCTGTTACTTGACTCTCTGTGGGCCGGCTCCTGGGAGCCGGTCTTTTAAACCTTGGGGCGGGGCGTCGGCCTAAAGGCCAGCGCCACCCAATACACCTTCATCGTCAGCACCAGACCGACCAGCAAGGCCGGCCAGCTCAGTGCGGACACCCACCGCGGTGCCATCGCCAGCAAGACGATCGACACCACGATCTTGACCATTTCCCAGGCCATGAAGCCGACAGCGGCGGTTCCTGCATTGAGCGAGGAAAAACGCCCCGTGAGACCTCTGGCAAAAATGATGGCGGGAACCACCACGGCCAGTGCGCCGTAACCGGCAGACCAACCCACGTTTTGCTGCCCCGTCAGGCCCCAGGCCCCCAGGGCCACCGCCACCCCCACCACCACCTGCCACGCCACGACGCGCCACGGGGAGACCGGGGGGTGTCGCTCGCGCAGCTGCTGCGCCTCTTCGGCGCTGAGCGGCTTGAAGGGAATCTCGTCGTCCGGGGTCTCGGGCTGCGGGGCTTTCGTTGTCATGGAAGGTTGCCCGCGCCGAAACACCAAGCGAATTCAGACCTGCGATTTCAGCAAACCCATCGATTATATGAGGGGAAACCCGCCTCTGGCCGGTGCCAGTGTCATCAGTCGGGGCTTTAGCGCCCGGGCGCGGCCAGGTGCAACCCGAAGGTATTAAGCGCTGGACTGCCCCGGTCATCCCACGCGCCCATGCGGCCACAATCCGTTCTGGACACCGCATGAACACGCCTGCCCCACCCCCTTCCCGCGCAGACTCGCTCATCGAGTACCCCTGCCGCTTTCCCATCAAGGTCATGGGCGCCAAGGTCGAGGGCTTCGTCGAAGCCATCACGGCCGTCGCGCTGGCCTTCGACCCGAGCTTTGACGCCGCCGGCATCGAGCTGCGTGACAGCAAGGGCGGCAACTACCTGGGCATCACACTCACCATCACGGCCACCAGCCGTGAGCAGCTCGACGAGCTGTATCGCACCTTGTCCACGCACCCCATGGTGCGGGTGGTCCTCTGATCCTCCCGGCATGCAGATCCAGCTTCGGGGCCGCTTGGACTACCCGTCCTGCTACCAGGCCATGCAGGACTTCACCGCCGCGCGGGGCGCGTCGACCTTGGACGAACTCTGGCTCTGCGAGCACCCCCCGGTGTACACCCAGGGCCTGGCGGGACAGGCGGGCCATGTGCTCGCGCCCGGCGACATCCCGGTGGTGCAAACCAATCGCGGTGGGCAAGTCACGTACCACGGCCCCGGTCAGGTGGTGGCCTATCCCCTGATCGACCTGCGGCGCGCGGGCTACTTCGTGAAGGACTACGTGTACCGGATCGAAGAAGCCGTGATCCGCACCCTGGCGCACTACCGCGTGACGGGCTTGCGCGTGCGCGGCGCACCGGGCATCTACGTGCGACGCGACGACCCGTTCTCGCACCACCGGCTCGAAGCGCCCGCCCCGGGCCAAGACCCGTTCCGCGGCCTGGCCAAGATCGCGGCCTTGGGCATCAAGGTGAGCCGGCACTGCACTTACCACGGCGTGGCCCTGAACGTGGCCATGGACCTCGAACCCTTCTCCCGTATCAACCCCTGCGGCTATGCGGGCCTGGAAACGGTCGACCTTTCTACAATCGGGGTCACCACCCCTTGGAACGAAGCGGCGCAGGTGCTGGGCCAGAAGCTCGAGGCACTGCTGGCGCCCTGACACCGCGAGCCCCATCACACCATGAGCAGCAACCCCGTCGTTCGCGAGGCGCAAGACGCCGATTCGTACAACCCGCTGGCCAAGCAGAAGGCCGCAGCAAAACTTTCGCGCATTCCGGTCAAGGTCGAAGCAGCGCCGGTGCTGAAAAAGCCCGAGTGGATCCGCGTCAAGGCGGGCTCACCCACCACGCGCTTTTACGAAATCAAGCAGATCCTGCGCGAAAGCAACTTGCACACGGTGTGCGAAGAAGCCTCCTGCCCCAACATCGGCGAGTGCTTTGGCAAGGGCACGGCCACCTTTATGATCATGGGCGACAAGTGCACGCGCCGCTGCCCCTTCTGCGACGTGGGCCATGGCCGCCCTGACCCACTCGATGCGAACGAGCCCGAGAACCTCGCCCGCACCATCGCCAAGCTGCAACTGAAATACGTGGTGATCACCAGCGTGGACCGCGACGACCTGCGCGATGGTGGCAGCCAGCACTTCGTGGACTGCATCCGCAAGACGCGCGAGCTCTCCCCCGCCACCACCATCGAGATCCTGGTGCCGGATTTCCGCGGCCGCGACGACCGCGCCCTGGAGATCCTCAAGGCCGCACCGCCGGACGTGATGAACCACAACCTGGAAACTATCCCGCGGCTATACAAGGAAGCGCGCCCGGGCTCGGACTACGCCTTCAGCCTGAACCTGCTGAAAAAATTCAAGGCCTTGCACCCGAACGTGCCGACCAAGAGCGGCCTGATGGTGGGCCTGGGCGAGACCGACGAGGAGATCCTGCAGGTGATGCGCGACATGCGCGCGCATGACATCGACATGCTCACCATCGGCCAGTACCTGGCCCCCAGCACCTCGCACCTGCCGGTACGCCGCTACGTGCATCCCGACACCTTCAAGATGTTCGAAGAAGAGGCCTACAAGATGGGGTTCACCCACGCCGCTGTCGGTGCCATGGTGCGTTCGAGCTACCACGCCGACCAGCAGGCGCACGCGGCCGGCGTGGCCTGAGCGGCCCCCTCAAGGGCTGCGCGTTCAGCCCGCCAGCGCCTTCATCTCGCGATACAGGTCCGACTTGCCCTCAAAGCCGATGCCCGGCAGGTCGGGCAGCGTGACATAGCTGTTTTCCACCTTCACCCCATCGGGGAAACCGCCGAACGGTTGGAACAGGTCGGGGTAGGACTCGTTGCCCCCCAGGCCCAGGCCCGCGGCGATGTTCAGGGACATCTGGTGGCCGCCATGCGGCACGCAGCGACTGGCCGACCAGCCGTGTTCCTGGAGCATGTCCAGCGTGCGCAGGTACTCCACCAGGCCGTAGCTCAGGGCGCAGTCGAACTGCAGCCAGTCGCGGTCAGGGCGCATGCCGCCGTAGCGAATGAGGTTGCGCGCATCCTGCATGGAGAACAGGTTCTCACCGGTGGCCATGGGGTTCGGGTAGTAACTGCGCAAGGTGGCTTGCAGCTCGAAGTCCAGCGGGTCGCCGGCTTCCTCGTACCAAAACAGGTCGTATTGCGAGAGCGCCTTGGCGTAGGCAATGGCCGTGTCCAGATCGAAGCGGCCGTTGGCATCGACGCACAGGCGCTGGCCATCTTGCAGCACCTCCATCACCGCGTCGATGCGGCGCAGGTCGTCGGCCAGCGAGGCGCCACCGATCTTCATCTTCACCACCGAGTAACCGCGGTCGATGTAGCTGCGCATCTCGTCCTGCAGCTTGCGGTCGTCCTTGCCGGGGTAGTAGTAGCCGCCGGCGGCATAGACGAACACCTTGCGATTGGGCTGACCGTTGCCATAGCGGTCCGCCAGCAGCTGGAACAGGGGCTGGTCCGCAATCTTGGCCACTGCATCCCAGACCGCCATGTCGATGGTGCCAATGGCCACCGAGCGCTCGCCGTGGCCACCGGGCTTCTCGTTGGTGTACATCGCGTTCCAGATCTTGTGCGGGTCCAGGTTCTTGCCGCTGTCGTCGACCAGGGACGCGGCGTCGGTCTCCATGATGCGAGGGATGAAGCGCTCGCGCATCAGAGTGCCCTGGCCGTAGCGGCCGTTGGAGTTGAAGCCGTAGCCGATCACCGGCTTGCCATCGCGGACCACGTCGGTGACGACGGCCACGAGGCTCAAATTCATTTTGCTAAAGTCAATGTAGGCGTTGCGAATCGACGAGCTGATAGGAACGGTCTTTTCGCGGATCTCAACGATTTTCATGAAGTGGGCTCGCAGGTGCTCAAAACAAAATCAGGCGCTGATTTTCGCTTTGCCGCCCTCTCGATCCACCTCGCCTGCGAACTTGACCCGTCACCGCAGTGAGGTAAGCCGATGCCTGCCAATGCCTACGCACTCGGTGCCATCGCCCTGTGGTCGCTGCTGGCCACGCTTGGCGTGTCGCTGGCCCACCTGCCCCCCTTTCTCCTGACCGGCCTGGCCCTCGTGATCGGCAGCGTGCCGGCCTGGCCGCGGGCGAGTCAATGGAAGGTGCCGCTGCGCACGCTGGCTCTGGGCCTCTATGGCCTCTTCGGCTTTCACCTGCTCCTGTTCATCGCCCTGCGCCACGCGCCGGCGGTGGAGGCCAACCTGGTCAACTACCTGTGGCCGCTGCTGATCGTCGTGCTCGCGCCCGTGTTTCTCCCGGGGCTGCGCCTGCGCGTCACGCATATCGCCGCCGCCGTCGCCGGCTTTACGGGTGCCGCGATCGCCATCCTGGGCGCGGCCCCGAGCGCCAGCGGCGCCTGGTCCTGGGGCTACCTGCCCGCCCTGGGCTCGGCCTTCATCTGGGCCAGCTACTCGCTGTGGACCCGGCGGGTTCCGGCCTTTCCGACTGCGGCCATCGGGCTGTTTGGTCTGGTGTCGGGCCTGCTCTCGCTGGCCTGTCATGGGATGCTAGAGCCCGCCGCCGACATCACGCGCCGCGATCTGATGCTGCTGGCGATCATGGGTCTGGGGCCGCTGGGCGCGGCCTTCTTCCTGTGGGATAAGGCGCTCAATCTCGGAGACGCGCGCCAGATCGGGATCCTGAGCTACCTCACGCCGCTGGCGTCCACCGTCTTGCTGCTGGTGGCCAGCGGTCGCCCGCTCACACCCTCGATCGCACTGGCTGCGGCGCTGATCATCGGGGCGGCGGTCGTGGGCACGCGCAGCGCGAGTGCGGACTGAGCGGCCTGAGACCACTACGCCGTCGCTTTCCCGAAGGGATTCTTGACTGCGAGCACGCGTTCGATCACCTGACCGTCCTGCAAGTCCTCGGAGTACAGCGTCGTGCTGCCTGATTCGAGCGCCGCTGCCACGATCAAGGCGTCATAAAACGAAAACCGATAACGCTCGGCCACTTGCAGGCCGCGCTGGTGGATCTGCGTGGTCAGGGGCATCACCTCACAAATCTGGATGATCGGCTCGAGGGCTTCACGCACCTGCGAGACCTTCATGCCCAGTGTGCGCAAGGCCACGGAGGTGAATTCATTGAGCACCTGCACGCTGATGGTCCCGCCAGCGGCCAGGGCTTCCTCGACGCGATCGGCCTTGACCGCGTCGGCACTGAAAAGGTACAGCAGGACGTTGGTGTCAAAGAAGCGCCTAGCCACGCTCATTGGCTTCCAGGCGGTCGAAGCGGAAGTCCGGCGGCAGGCGTCCACGGAATTTGCGCAAACGTGCGAGCACTTCGCGCGCGCCAGGCTTCTTGACGATCTCGAAGGCGCGACGTCCGGCCACCTGGATCTCGATGTCATCCCCCTCCTTGAGCCCCATGGCTTCAATGACGGCGGCCGGCAGACGCACGGCCAGGCTGTTACCCCACTTGGATACTTGCATGACGCCCCCGAACTGGCTGATATACAAAATGAATGTATATCTTAAACGGGTCGCCAGCAAGCGCCGGCAAGAGGCTCGCGCATGCGCGGTCGACGCCGCGGCATCAACCCCTCACGCCAGCAGCTTGGCCGGCTCGTCGGAGGCAATCACCTCCTGGGCCCAGGGTGCCAGGCGGGCGGTATCGGCACGCAGCACTTCCTGCTTGACCGCCAGCAACTGCGCCGGATGCATCGAGAAACTGCGCAGCCCCAGCCCGAGCAGCAGGCGGGTGAAATCCACATCGCCCGCCATCTCGCCGCACACGCTCACCGGCTTGTCCTGTGCACGACAGGCCGCGATGGTGTCGGCCAGCAGGCGCAGCACCGCGGGGTGGAAGGGGTCGTACAGGTGGGCCACCGACTCGTCGGCACGGTCGATGGCCAGGGTGTATTGAATGAGGTCGTTGGTGCCGACCGAGAGGAAGTCGAAGTACTTCAGGAAGGACCGCGCCATGATGGCCGCAGCCGGGATCTCGATCATGGCGCCGATGGCGATAGGGCCGTAGGCAATGCCCCGGTTGTCCAGTTCGGCGCGCGCGAAGTCGATCAGCGACAGCGTGTGGCGGATCTCACCCAGGTGGGCCAGCATGGGGATCAGCATGTTCACCTTGCCGTGAGCTGCGGCACGCAGGATGGCGCGCAGCTGCGTGAGGAACATCGCCGGGTCGGCCAGGCTCCAGCGGATCGCGCGCAGGCCCAGGGCCGGGTTCAGGTGCGCGTCGTCTCGGCGTGTATCGTCCAGCGGCTTGTCGGCCCCCACATCGATGGTGCGGATGGTGACTGGCAGGCCCTGCATGCCCTCCACAGCACGCCGGTAGGCCTGGTACTGCTCTTCTTCGTCAGGCAGATGTCCTTGACGGCCCATGAAGAGGAACTCGCTGCGAAACAGCCCCACGCCCACCGCGCCAGCCTCGAGCGCCGCGGCGGCATCTTCGGGCAGCTCGATGTTGGCGAACAGTTCGATGCGCTCGCCGTCGAGGGTGACCGCCGGCGTGTGACGCAGCCGCCCCAGACGCCCGCGCTCGAGATCGGCCTGGCGCTGCTTGAACTGGTATTCGGCCAGGATGATGGGCGAGGGGTCGACGATCATCACGCCGGCGTCGCCGTCGATGATCACCCAGTCGTCCTGGCGCACCAACTGGCTGGCGCTGCGCGCACCCACCACCGCCGGGATGTCCATGCTGCGCGCCACGATGGCCGTGTGCGAGGTCTTGCCGCCTACGTCGGTCACGAAGCCGGCAAACACGCTTTGCTTGAACTGCAGCATGTCCGCGGGCGAGAGGTCATGGGCGATCAGCACCAGCGGGACGTCGGTGGTGCCCTCCAGTGCCAGGTCCTGCTGGCGGCTCGCACCCGGCCGGCGGCCGGCGGGCGGCGGCGCCACAGGCGTGGCCACGCCCTTCATGTAGCGCAGGATCCGTTCAGCCACTTGCTCGAGATCGGCCTTGCGCTCGCGCAGATACTCGTCCTCCATCTCGTCGAACTGGCGCGAGAGCATCTCCAGCTGCGTGGTCAGCGCCCATTCGGCGTTGTAGAGGCGCTCGGAGATCCAGTGCTTGACGCCCACGATCAGGTCCTGGTCCTGCAGCAGCATCAGGTGCACATCGAGCAGGGCCGACAGCTCGTTGGGCGCCTCCTTGGGGCCCATGCCGGTGATCGTCTGCTGCAGGCGGTGGATCTCATCGACCACCGCGTCGCGGCCGGCGCGTACCCGCGCGATCTCGGATTCGACTTGTTCGGGCTTGATGAAGTAGTGCGCGACATCGACGCGACCCGCCATGAGCACGGCGCGCCCAATGGCAATGCCGCGGGCGACGGGAAGGCCGTGAACTGCGAAGGTCATGAGATCACCTCGCTCATTCTCCCTCGCCGAACTTGTCGTGTATGAGCGCCAGCAGGGCGTCGAGCGCCTCCTGCTCGCGATCCCCCTGGGTCTCGAGTACCACCTCGCTACCCAGGCCGGCGGCCAGCATCATCACCCCCATGATGCTCTTGGCGTTGACACGCCGCTCCCCCTTGGAGATCCAGATCTCGCAGGGGAAGGAACCGGCCAGTTTGGTGAGCTTGGCGGAGGCGCGCGCGTGCAGCCCGAGCTTATTGCTGATGGTCGTGGTGCTTTGGATCATGTCGTGGCCTGGACTGGTTTTGCGGCGCCGTGAGCGCCACCTGCATTACCCCCTGGGTGCCCCCGGTCACCGCGCGCGCCACCAGGGCGTCCAGCGACTCGTGGCGATAACTCACGCTGCGAAGCAGCATGGGAAGGTTCACGCCGGTCACCAGGCGCGAGGACACGCCATCGACCAGCTTCTGCGCCACGTTGCTCGGGGTGGCGCCAAAGATGTCCGTCAGCACCAGGACTCCCTTGACCTGCGGCGCGTGCGCGAGCTGCGCCAGGGCGATGCGGGCCGTGGCCAGGGTTTCCTCGGGCGAGAGATTGGGTTGTACGTCGACCGCGCTGACGACGGAGCCGCAATCGGGGAACACATGCAGCGCGCATTGCCTCAGGGCATGGGCCAGGGGCGCGTGGCAGATGATCAGGATCGCGTTCATGACGCCCGATTATCCGGCCTGCGCCCCATGAAGTATGTCCAGGCACCGATGCAACAGGACAGAAGCACCGCCAGGGCCGCTCGAAAGCTCGTGGTCTCCCCCAGGCCCAGGGCCTGGAATCCGTCAATCAGCAGGCCCACGCCCCATTGCAGGACGAACACCCCCACAAAGATCACCAGGTTGAAGGCGGACAGGGCGCGGCCCGCCAGTGCGGGAGGGAAGGCCATGCCGACCGCCGGCTGGGCCAGCGCGACGAAGGTGGAGGTGACGAAAAAGAGGGTCCAGCTCCAGGCACCGGCGTCGCTGCCCGCCGCAATCAGGCCGCCCAGGGCCAGGAATCCCACGGGCTGGCCCCAGGCGATCAGGCGATTGGCCTCCCAGCCCCGCGCCGCGAGCCGGGGCGTGACCAGGCCCCAGCCCCAGAAGGTCAGGAGCATGGCCACGTTGATGGTGAATAGCCCTCCCGCCGCCTGCGCGGGCGTGTAGCCCGCCACCCGCACCATCCAGGGTCCGGCCCATAGGGTCTGCATCGCCAGCACGCCGCCGTAGCAGAAGAACCCGATGGGCGCCATGCGCTGGAAGTACGGATGCCGCCAGACCTCGCGGTAGCCTGTGTCTGCCCCCCCGTCGGACGGGGGCTCGGCCTGCGGCCAGGCCGGCACCTTCCAGGCGATCAGCGCCATGGCCACCACGATCAGGACGGCCATGGCCACGAACAGGGCCCGCCATCCCACCACCGGCACCAGCCACTGCACCGGCAGCGTCGAGGCCACCATGCCCAGGGACCCGGTCATGAGCATCCAGGAGCTGGCGCGCAGCTGCATCGGGGGCGAGAGCCAGCGCCGATAGCCGGTGAGTGGGGCCATCAGACAGGCGCTCAGGCCCATGCCGCACAAGACACGGGCCGCGAGCAGGCCCACAAAACTGTCCGCGAGTGCGAAGCCCACGCAGCCAGCAACCGCCACCGCCAGAAACGCCAGGACCACCTTGCGGGGGCCATAGCGGTCCAACCAGCGCCCCAGGGGCAGCTGTGTGAGCGAAAAGCCAATGAAATAGCCCCCGGCCATGAGGCCCAGGTCGCGCGCGCTCAGGGCGAATTCGTGCGTGAGGGTGGGGGCCAGGGTGGCAGTGGCCGCGCGTATCAGTGCGGAGAGGAAATAGGCGAACGCAAAGGCGAGAAATACCACCACCGCGTCGCGTCGGGTCAGGACCATCCCTTCATTATGGAAGCAGGATTGACCGACAATCCCGCGATGAACTCCCTCGACGGCATCCGCATCCTGGACCTCTCACGCGTGCTGGCCGGCCCCTGGTGCACCCAGACCCTGGCCGACCTCGGCGCCGACGTGATCAAAATCGAGCGCCCCGGCGCTGGGGACGACACCCGAAGCTGGGGCCCGCCCTTTCTCTCGCAACCCGATGGCTCCGAAACGGCCGAAGCCGCCTACTACCTGGGCACCAACCGCAACAAGCGCTCGGTCACCTGCGACATCGCGCAGCCCGCGGGCCAGGCGCTGGTCAAGGCGCTGGTGGCGCATTGCGACGTGTTCGTCGAAAACTTCAAGGTCGGCGACATGGCCCGCTATGGCCTGGACTTCGAGTCGCTGCGCGCGATCAATCCGCGCCTGGTGTATTGCAGCATCACCGGCTTCGGTCAGACCGGCCCCTACCGCGATCGCGCGGGCTACGACTACGCGATTCAGGGCATGGGCGGCCTCATGAGCATCACGGGTGAGCGCGACGACCTGGGCGGCGGTCCGCAAAAGGTGGGCGTGGCGGTGGCCGACCTGTTCACCGGCCTGTATGCGACGGTCTCCATCCTGGCCGCCCTGCGCCACGCCGAGCGCACCGGCGAGGGCCAGCAGGTGGACATGGCCCTCCTGGACACGCAGGTGGCCATGCTCGCCAACCTGGGCGCCAACTACCTCGTGAGCGGCAAGGTGCCCGGGCGTGCGGGCAACGCCCACCAGAACATCGTGCCCTATCAGGTGTTCGAGGTCGCCCCCAAGGCCGATGGTGGCGCCGACCACATCATCCTGGCGGTCGGCAACGACGGGCAGTTCGCCAAGTTCTGCGAGGTGGCGGGCCACCCCGAGCTGGCCACCGACCCGCGCTTTACCCGCAACCAGGACCGGGTACGTCACCGTGGTGTGCTCGTCCCCCTGCTGGAGGGCGTGATGAAGACGCGCAGCAAGTCCGACTGGCTGCGCGCTCTGGAAGTGGCCAAGGTGCCTTGCGGCGCGATCAACAACCTGGACGAGGTTTTCAATGACCCGCAGGTGCAGGCCCGCGGCATGGTGGACACGTGGAAGCACCCGCTGCGTCCCGACCTGCAGCTCGTGGGCAGCCCCGCCAAGCTCAGTGCCACGCCCGTGCGCAAGGACCTGCCGCCGCCCTTGCTCGGACAGCACACACGCGAGGTGCTGACCCAAGTGCTGGGACTGGACGCCGCGCGTATCGATGCCCTCGAGCGGGACAAGGTGATCTGAGAAGATCCACCATCCACACGTTCGACCTGCCTCTCACGGATCCTTTCCATGACCCAGCGCCTCTGGAGCCTCCTGGCCGCCCTCGCCGTGCTGGCCGCCGCCACCGCGGTGTACCTAGGCACGGGCCGGGCCGCAGCGCCCGCCTCCACCTTCGTGCTGCTGGATGGCAGCACACGCACCACCACCGACTACAAGGGTAAGGTGACGCTGGTGAATTTCTGGGCCACCAGCTGCGTCACCTGCGTGGCCGAAATGCCGCAGATCATCGCCACGCACGAGAAGTACCGCGCTCGCGGCTACGAAACGCTGGCAGTGGCCATGAGCTACGACCCGCCGGCCTACGTGGTGAATTTCGCGCAATCGCGCAAGCTGCCCTTTGGCGTGGCGATTGACAACACGGGGGCGGTGGCCAAGGCCTGGGGCGATGTGCAGCTCACGCCCACCACCTTCATCGTGGACAAGCGCGGCGAGATCGTGAAGCGTTATGTGAGTGCGCCGGACTTCACCGAGCTGCACCAGCTGATCGAGAAGCTGCTGGCTGCGCCGGTCTGAGCGAAGCGCATCGAGCGCCTCTCCCTGCGACTTAGCCCGAGGTGAGACTTGCGGCGCCC
>JBEAZV010000031.1:0-38056 GCA_041159245.1 Pseudomonadota bacterium | reverse complement strand
GCGCGTGGATCAAGGCCTACGAGCAAAACAATGTGCTGGTTGGCCTGGCTTGCGGCCTCAGGGGTCGCGCCCAGATCGGCAAGGGCATGTGGGCCATGCCGGATCTGATGGCCGCCATGCTGGAACAAAAGCGCGCGCACCCGCTGGCCGGCGCCAACACCGCCTGGGTGCCCTCGCCCACTGCCGCCACGCTGCACGCCCTGCACTACCACCAGGTCGACGTGTTCGGCGTGCAGCAGGAGCTGGAGAAGACCTCGGCTGATTCCGTGCGCGACGAGATCCTGGCCAACCTGCTGCAAGTGCCGGTGGCGCCCGAAGCCAAATGGACCGTCGAAGAACGCCAGCAGGAACTGGATAACAACGTACAGGGCATCCTGGGCTATGTGGTGCGCTGGATCGACCAGGGCGTGGGCTGCTCCAAGGTGCCCGACATCCACAACGTGGGCCTGATGGAAGACCGCGCCACGCTGCGTATCTCCAGCCAGCACATTGCCAACTGGCTGCGCCATGGCGTGATCAGCGCCGACCAGGTGCACGCCACCTTCCAGCGCATGGCCGCCATCGTCGACCAGCAGAATGCGGGCGACCCGGCCTACCGCCCGATGGCGGGCCACTGGACCACCTCCTACGCCTACCGCGCGGCGCTGGACCTGGTGTTCCTGGGTGAGGCGCAACCCTCGGGTTACACCGAGCCGCTGCTGCACGCCTGGCGACTGAAGTTCAAGGCGCAGGCCTGAGCCACGCGCCCGGGGCGGGTGCGCTCTGGTAGCCTGCAGACATGAACGAGCTGCGCGCACCCGACACGCCCGACCCGGCCTGCTGCCCCCTGTGCGGCGGGCCCAACGGGTGCGCCCTGGAAACGCAGCGACGCACCGGCGAGCCGCAGCCGCCTTGCTGGTGCACTCAGGTCACCTTCAGCGCCGAGACCCTGGCCCGGGTGCCCGAGGCCGCGCGCCGCAAGGCCTGCATCTGCCAAGCCTGCGCGGGCTGAGGCTGCCCCTACGAAACGCGGCATCCCCTGTGCGAAGGACACCCTGACGCGATGTGCCAGCTTCTCGGAATGAACTGCAACACGCCCACGGACGTGACCTTCAGCTTCACCGGCTTCGCGCAGCGCGGCGGCCGCACTGACCATCACGCAGACGGCTGGGGCATCGCCTTCTTCGAGGGCCGCGGCGTGCGGCACTTCGTGGACCACCAGCCGGCCTCTGAATCTCCGGTGGCGGAATTGATCCGTCGCTACCCGATCCACAGCCGCAGCGTGGTGGCGCATATCCGAAAAGCCACGGTGGGCGACATCGCCCTGGAGAACTGTCATCCCTTCGTGCGCGAACTCTGGGGGCGCTACTGGGTGTTCGCGCACAACGGCACGCTGGAGAACTTCCACCCTCGCCTGCATGGCAGCTTCCGACCCGTGGGACAGACCGACAGCGAGCGCGCTTTCTGCTGGCTGATGCAGGAACTGGCCAAGTCACACGCCAGCGTGCCCAGCGTGGCCGAACTCACGCTGACGCTGCGCGAGCTTGCCCCACAGATCGCGCGCCACGGCACGCTCAACTTCCTGCTGTCCAACGGGCAGGCCCTGTGGGCCCATTGCTCGACGAACCTGTTCTTCGTGGAGCGCAAGCATCCCTTTGCGCACGCACAACTGGCAGACGAGGATGTGTCGGTAGACTTCGCCCGCCACACCACGCCGCAGGACCAGGTGGCCGTGGTGGTGACAGCGCCACTCACGACCAACGAGACCTGGACGCGCATGGCGCCCGGTGAGCTGCGAGTATTCGAGGACGGCGTAGCGACGGCCTGAGCCGCGCACGTCCGCTCAGGCGGTCTGCGCGCGAACCACCGCTTCCAGCGCGTCGACAAACATTGCCGGCACGTCAAACCCCGTCTGCTGCGTGATCTCCTGAAAGCAGGTCGGGCTGGTCACGTTGACCTCGGTGAGGCAATCCCCGATCACGTCCAGCCCCACCAGCAGCAGCCCGCGCGCGGCGAGCGTAGGGCCCAGGGCCTGCGCAATTTCCAGGTCGCGCGCCGACAGGGGCTGCGCTACGCCCTTACCGCCCGCCGCCAGGTTGCCGCGCACCTCGCTGCCTTGCGGAATGCGTGCGAGGGCATACGGCACGGGCTTTCCGCCGATCACGAGCACGCGCTTGTCGCCCTGAACGATCTCCGGCACGAAGCGCTGGACCATCAGCGTGGTGGCGCCGCTGGCATTGAGCGTCTCGGTGATGGCGCCCAGGTTCAGGCCGTCGGCCTTGACCCGGAAGATGCCCATGCCACCCATGCCATCGAGTGGCTTGAGGATGATGTCGCCGTGCTCGGCATGAAAGCGCCGCACCTCGGCCGGGTCACGCGTGACCAGCGTGGGGCTGGTGTACTGCGCGAACTCCATGATGGCGAGTTTCTCGGGGTGGTCCCGCAGGGCGGCGGGCTTGTTGAAGACGCGCGCGCCTTCGCGCTCGGCCTGCTCCAGCAGATGGGTGGCGTAGAAGTACTCGCTGTCGAAGGGCGGGTCCTTGCGCATGATCACCGCATCGAACTCGCGCAGGGTGCGCGTCACGGTGGCGGTCTCCACAAACCAGTCGTCGTCTGCGCCCGTCAGCCGGATCTCTCGTACCTGCGCCTGTACCTGGCCACCCGAGCGCCACACCAGCTGCCGCGTCTCGCAGGCCGCCACGCGATAGCCGCGCCGCTGCGCCTCGCGCATCATCGAGAAAGTGGTGTCCTTGTAGACCGCAAAGGACTCCAGCGGGTCGGCGACGAAAAGGAGATGCATCGTGTGAAAGCCGCAGATCTCGAGGCGCTGCGCCTCAGATTTCCACCTTGCTGCCCATTTCCACCACCGCGTTATTCGGCAGATTCAGGAAGGCCGCCGCCTCGCCCGCGTTGTGGTGCATGTGCGCAAACAGCTTCTCGCGCCACGGCGACATGCCGCCGCCGATCGTGGGCACCACCACATCACGCGAGAGGAAAAAGCTGGTCGTCATGGGATCGAGCTCGCAACCGTGGCCGCGGACCTGCTCCAAAGCGCGCGGCACGTCTGGGTCATTCTTGAAGCCGTAGTTCACGATCACCTGCCAGCAGCCATGACCCAAGGGCTCGATCTCGACCCGCCGACCCAGGCCGATCCAGGGCACCTCATGGTTCTTGACCGTGACGAACAGATTTTGCGCATGCAGCACCTTGTTGTGCTTGAGGTTGTGCAGCATCGCATTGGGCACGGCACCGGTCTCGGCGGTGAGGAACACCGCCGTGCCATCCACGCGGGTCGGCGGCGAGACAAACACCGCCTCCAGAAAGCTTTTCAGGTCGATGGCGTCGGTCTTGAGCTTGTCATTGAGGATGGAGCGGCCATCTTTCCAGGTGATCATCAGCGTGAAGATGCCGCCGCCGATCAACAGCGGGAACCAGCCGCCGTCCAGCAGCTTGAGCATGTTGGAGGCGAAGAAGGTGATGTCGATCAGGAAGAAGACGCCGGTCGCCCCCACGCACAGCCACATCGGGTACTTCCAGGCGTGACGGATCACGAAGAAAGTGAGCGTGGTGGTGATCAACATGTCCAGCGTCACCGCAATGCCGTAGGCCGCGGCCAGGTTGCTGGACGATCGGAACATCACCACCGCCAGGACGATGGCCACGAACAGGCCCCAGTTGACGAAGGGGATGTAGATCTGGCCGGTGTCACGCACGCTGGTGTGCTGAATATTCAAACGCGGCAGATACCCCATCTGGATCACCTGCTTGGTGACGCTAAAGGCACCGGTGATCAGGGCCTGCGAGGCGATCACCGTCGCCGCTGTCGCCAGCAGCACCAGGGGCAGCTGCGCCCAATCGGGGGCCATCAGGTAGAAGGGATTCTTGACAGCCTCCGCCTCCTCCAGGAGCAGCGCGCCCTGACCGAAGTAATTGAGCGTGAGCGCGGGCATCACCACGGTGAACCAGGCCAGGCGGATCGGCTTCTTGCCAAAGTGGCCCAGGTCGGCATACAGGGCCTCGGCCCCCGTCACGCACAGCACCACCGCGCCCAGGATGATGAAGGTGGTGCCCGGCTGCGCCAGCGCGAAGTCCAGCGCGTACAACGGGCTCACGGCCAGCAGGATGGTCGGATGGCTCAGGATGTTCCACACGCCCAGCAGGGCCAGCACCGCAAACCACACCAGGGTGATAGGGCCGAAGAAGCGGCCGATGCCGCTGGTGCCACGCTTTTGCACCGCGAACAAGCCAAACAGAATCAACAGCGTGAGCGGAATGACCCAGCGCTTGAATTCAGGCGCCACCACCTCGAGGCCCTCGACGGCCGACAGCACCGAGATGGCCGGCGTGATCACGCCGTCGCCATAAAACAAGCTGGTGCCGAAGATGCCCACCATCAGCAGCACCCCGCGCAGACGCGGTTGGTCTTTGACCGCCTGCGAGGCCAAGGCCAGCATGGCCACCAGGCCACCTTCGCCATGGTTGTCGGCGCGCAGCACCAGCAACACGTATTTGAGCGAGACGATCAGCGTGAGCGTCCAGAAAAAGAGCGAGAGGATGCCAAAGACGTTTTGCGGCGTGAAGGGCACATGGCCCGAGCCGAAAACCTCTTTCATCGCGTACAGCACGCTGGTGCCGATGTCGCCATAGACGACACCGATGGCGGCGAGCGTCAACGCGCTGAGCGAGGAACGAGAGGAGTTAGACATGAGGAGGTCAGTCGTAGGACTCGGCGTCGGGGTCCGTGGCTTCCAGCTCGTAGCTGGCCGCCAGCATGGCCAGGCGGCCGATCACGCCGTACATGTAGAACCGATTGGGAGCGCTGGCCCCCGGCTTTTGCCCCGGCTGCGGCAGCCGCGTGCTTTCAGCAAACGCCAGCGGCACAAAGCTCGCACCGGGGGCGTTGAGGTTTTCGTCGACGCCACGATCAGCGTGCACGCGGTAGAAGCCGCCCACCACATAGCGGTCCATCATGTAGACCACCGGCTCGGCCACTGCCGCATTGATCTGCTCGTGGGTGATCACGCCCTCTTGGATGATGACCTCGCTGACCTGCTGGCCGTCCTTGATGACGTCCATTTTGTTGCGGGTCTTGCGATTGAGTTGCTCGAGGTCCTTGACGTCGCGCACGGTCATGATGCCCATGCCATAGGTGCCGTTGTCCGCCTTGACCACGACGAAGGGCTTTTCGTTGATGCCGTATTCCTTGTACTTGCGGCGCACCTTGGTGAGCAAGGCGTCGACGTTCTCGGTCAGGCACTCCATGCCCGTGCCTTCGGCGAAATTGACCTGACCGCAGTGGTTGAACATCGGGTTGATCAGCCAAGGGTCGATGCCCAGAAGCTTGCCAAAGCGCTTGGACACCTCCTCATAGCTCTCGAAGTGGCGGCTCTTGCGGCGCACGCTCCAGCCAGCGTGCAGGGGCGGCAGCAGGAACTGCTCGTGCAGGTCTTCCAGGATGCCCGGCGCGCCGGCCGAGAGATCGTTATTCAGGAGGATGGTGCAAGGATCGAAGTCCTTGAGCCCCAGCCGGTACTTGCTGCGCACAACGGGCTCGAGCGTGACCGCTTCGCCGCCGGGCAGGTCGATGGTGGTGGGCTCGGTGATGTCCGGGCTGATCGAGCCGATGCGCACGTTCAGGCCCGCCATGTGGAAGATCCGCTGCAGCTGTACCAGGTTGGCCAGATAGAAGGTGTTGCGGGTGTGGTTCTCCGGTATCACCAGCAGGTTCTTGGCCTCGGGGCAGATCTTCTCGATGGCCGCCATGGCGGCCTGCACTGCCAGGGGCAGCATTTCGGGCGTGAGGTTGTTCCAGCCGCCCGGGAACAGGTTGGTGTCGACCGGGGCCAGCTTGAAACCGGCGTTGCGGATATCCACCGAGCTGTAGAACGGCGGGGTGTGCTCCATCCACTCGAGGCGGAACCAGCGCTCGATGGCCGGCATGGACTCGAGGATGCGTTGCTCGAGTTCGTCGATGGGGCCGGTCAGGGCCGTGATGAGATGGGGGACCATGCAGCCCTCAGACAGGGTGGGGACAGGAACACAGCCCCAGATTGTAGAAGGGGGCTGCCGGGCCGGTCGGAAGGGCTCAGGAGGGCTGGGCCAGGGGCAGGTTCAGCAACAAGTTCTGGGGTTTCAGGCGCAGGGCCTTGCTTTCGTCCATGGCCATGGCCAGGTAGACGGGCCGGCCGGCCACCTCGGGGCGCATGGCCGCAGGCTCCCGAAAGCTCAGGCTGAAGAGGCACAACATCCGGGCCATGCGCTCGGGCTCCACCTCCTGGCCTTGGTACAGGGCGTTGAGGACTGCGCTGGCCTGGGCGTCCAGGCCCACATGCCAGAGCCACTGCTCGTCGTCGATCTCGCGCTCGACCTGCACCTGAACGTCCACGCCCAGGAGGTGGACGACCCAGCGCTCGACCACCCGGCACAAAGCCTCCAGGCCCGGCTGGCCATGGTGCAGGGGCAGGACCATGTCATGCGCCTCGCTGCGGGACCAGTAGCTCTCCGCGCTGTCGGCGTGAAGCACGTCGAGCTCGGCCTCGCGCAGGGGCACGCCGCCCTGGCGCAGCAGCTCGCCGATGGCCCCGAAGGAACCGGCCACCGCCAGGCGGTTGATCCCCTCCTCGTCGCCGGCCATGACCTGACCGTCGTCCTGGACCGCGATGCGCTGGGAGCGGAACAGCATTTCAGCGGCGCGGACCTCGAAGGCGGTGGCGGTGTCGCCCAGGGCCTGGCGCAGCAGCACCTGGGTGAGCTGGTGCACCAGCACCGGCGGCACGTCCACCTGGCCACGAAAGATCTCCAGGTAGCTGGCCTCGAGCGTCGGCCGCGCCAAGAGGCGCTCGCGAAAGCGCAGCCAGACGGTGTAGTTGGCGCGGGCGTCCTCGTCCTGCAGGGTGGCGATCTGGGCCGGCGCTACCTCGCCGCGCGGGTCGGCCAGCAAGGCGGCGTGCAGAGCGCGCTCCGCCGCGCAGGACTCGGGCACCGGGGCGAGCTCGGGCCGGGCCAGCAGATGGCGCAGAAAGTCGTCGGTCACCACGAGGTGGCCGGCAGGGCTGCGGTCCAGCAGGCGCCAGCCGCAGGAAGGCCAGTAGTCGCGCATGGGGGAAGTTCGGGTGCGGGGCGGGCCGTTCAGGTGCGGACTTCGCCCTCGCCCAACACCACCCATTTCAGGGAGGTCAGGCCCTCGATGCCCACCGGGCCACGGGCGTGGAACTTGTCAGTGCTGATGCCGATCTCGGCCCCCAGACCGTACTCGAAACCATCCGCGAAGCGTGTACTCGCATTCACCATAACGCTCGCGGAATCGACCTCACGCAGGAAACGCTGGGCATGCATATGGTCGCGGGTGAGGATGGCGTCGGTGTGGTGGCTGCCGTATTGGTTAATGTGGGCGATGGCTTCATCGAGCCCCTCGACCACCTTCACGCTGATGATGGGCGCGAGGTATTCCTCGTACCAGTCCTGCTCGGTGGCATCCACGACCTTCGCGCCCGGGACAGCCTGTAGCAGTGCCTTGGCCGCCGGGTCGCAGCGCATCTCCACGCCCTTGGCGGCAAAGACCGCGCCGATCCGGGGCAGGAATTCGCCTGCCACGCCGCGCGCCACCAGCAGGCCCTCGCTGGCGTTGCAGGGGCTGTATTTTTGGGTCTTGGCGTTGTCGGTGACCCGCACGGCCATGTCCAGGTCGCTAGGGTCGTCGATGTAGGTGTGACAGTTGCCGTCCAGGTGCTTGATCACGGGGACCTGGGCCTCACGGCTGATGCGCTCGATCAGGCCCTTGCCGCCGCGCGGGATGACCACGTCCACGAACTCGGGCATGGCGATCAGGTGGCCTACCGCCTCGCGGTCGGTGGTGGGCACCAGCTGCACCGCCTCGGCGGGCAGGCCGGCCTCGCGCAAGGCCTGCTGCACCAGCCGGGCCAGCGCCTTGTTGGACTCAATAGCCTCGGAGCCGCCGCGCAGGATGCAGGCGTTGCCGCTCTTGATGGACAGGCTGGCTGCCTCGATGGTGACGTTGGGTCGGCTCTCGAAGATCATGCCGAACACGCCCAGGGGCACACGCATCTGGCCCACGCGGATGCCGCTGGGCTGCTGCTTCATGCCGAGGATCTCGCCGATGACGTCGGGCATGGCGGCCAGCTGCTCGCAGCCTTCGGCCACGGTGTCGATCACCTGGGGCGTGAGGCGCAGTCGGTCGACCATGGGCGCGGCGAGGCCGGCAGCTACCGCGCGGTCCAGATCCTGGGCGTTGTCAGCGGCCAGGGCCTGGACGTTCTCGCGCAACAGCGCAGCCAGGCGGCGCAGGGCGCGGGACTTGGTGGCGGCGTCGGCGCGGGCCATGGCAGCGCTGGCCTGGCGGGCTAGGCGGCCCATGGCGCGCATGTCTTGTGCGACGGAGCCAGCCCCGGCGGGCACGGAGGCATCTCGGGCGTTCATCCTGGAATTTTCGCACGCGGGGCGGTGGCCGCCGGCGGCGCAGCGCAGGCCAGGCACAGGGACTGGGCCAGCCGGTGCAGAGCCTGCCAGCCCGAGACCGGCCAGCCGGGCGACTTCAGTCCCTTGGTGATGCCGTCCACCACATGGGCCCCATGCAACAGCTCGTCCAACACGGCGCCGGTCAGCCGCGGCAGCACGCGCTCGAACAGGCGCTCTTTCTGGCCCCAGACCCGCTGCTCGCGCAAGGCCATGGGCAGGGGCCGGCCAGCGTCCAGGGCCTCTCGCACCCGCTTGAGGGCGCGGATGTCCTCGGCCAGGGTGTAGTGCACCAACACCTCAGCGACGCCCTCGGCCTGCAGGCCGTCCAGCATGCGCTGCACCCGCACGGCCTGGCCCGCCAGCACCGCGTCGGAGAGCTTGAAGACGTCGTAACGCGCGACATCGAGCACGGCCGCCTCGACCTGGTCAAAGCCCAGCTCGCCCGCGGGGTACAGCAGTGCCAGCTTCTGCAACTCCTGGTGGGCCGCCAGCAGGTTGCCCTCCACGCGGTCGGCGAAGAATTGCAGCGTGCGTTGCCCCTCCTCGCCGCTCACCACGCGCTGCCCCTGGCGGGACAGGCGCGCGGCGATCCATTGGGGCAGTTGGGCGCGCTCGACTGGGTCGACCTTGATCGTGACGCCAAAACTCTCGAGCGCACCGAACCAGGCGCCCTGCATCGTCATGCGGTCCAGCCGGGGCAGCAGGACCAGGGTGAGCGTGCTGTCGTTGCCCTGGGCCTGCTCGGCCACCTGCTGCAAGGCGGTGCTGCCGTCCTTGCCCGGCTTGCCGGAGGGGATGCGGATCTCGACGATTTGCTTATCGGCGAACAGACTGAGCGACCCGCCCGCCGCCAGCACCGGGCTCCAGTCGAAGTGGGCGCCCGCGACGGTGTGCACGGTGCGCTCGGTATACCCCTGCTGGCGGGCCTCGGCGCGGATCGCGTCGGCGGCCTCCTGTACGAGCAGGGGCTCGTCGCCATGCAGGGCGTAAAGCGAGCGCAACCCCTTCTGAAGGTGGGCCTCGAGCTGGGCGGGAGCCAGTTGCATCTCAGGGGCAGCCAGGGGCGCAGATCAAGGCCTCAGCCCGTGCGCACACGCACCACCGCCAGGCGGCGCATCAACTGCTGCACCAGGTCGGACTGCATGTCGCGGTACAAGAGCGCCTCCTCGCTTTCCTTGGCCAGGGCCTGCGATTCGTTGTAACTGATGTCGCGCTGCTGCAGCAGCTCGGTCTCCGCAATGAGCTCGTTCCCGTCGGGTGTGATCAGGCGGAACCGCATCCGGATACGCAGCTGCAATTCGCGCACCTGCCCGCCTGCGCTGCGTCCGACGATCACGCGCTGGCGTTGCTCGCCCTGGAGGTCGAGCACGACATCGGCCTTCTCGCGCGGCTGGCGCTCGTCCAGCACCTGCACGCCGGTGCTCTCCAAGGCCAGACGCAGCTCCTGGGCCACCGGGCCAGCGCCGATCAAGACCAGGGTGCGAAAGCGGAAGGTGTAGGAGCCGCGCAGGCGAAAGCCGCAACCGGCCACGGCGCCCAGCGAGGCCAGGGCCGCGAGGCGGGGCAGCAGGTGACGACGGCGCATGGGGGACTCCACGTCAAATGACCACGTTGACCAGGCGTGCCGGCACCACGATCACCTTCTTGGCGGGCGCGCCTTCTGCGAACTTGGTGAAGGCTTCGCTGGCCAGGGCCAGCGCCTCGATCTGCTCACGGCTGGCGCCAGCGGGCACACGCACCGATCCGCGCAGCTTGCCATTGACCTGCAGCACCAGTTCGATCTCGTCCTGCACCAGGGCGGCCTCGTCGACGCGCGGCCAGGGGGCATCGATCAGGTCACCGTGCAGGGCGGCATAGCCCAGGCCCTGCCACAGGCCGTGCGTGAGGTGGGGGGTGGCGGGATAGAGCACCCGCAGCAGGATGCCCAGGCCCTCGGCCAGCGCCGCGTCGGCACCGGGCTCGCCGGTGGCCTTGAAGTCCTCCAGCGCGTTGAGCATCTTCATGGCACCGGAGACCACGGTGTTGTATTGCATGCGGACGTAGTCGTAGTCGACCTGTCGCAGCACGGTGTGAATCTCCAGACGCAGGGTCTTGACCGTCTTGCCAAACTCGCCGGCCTGGGCCACCGATTTGCTGCGCGCCGCCACGGCCTCGGTGCCTCCGAGCTTGAGGCCGAAGTTCCAGACGCGGCGCAGAAAGCGGTAGCTGCCTTCGAGCGCGGCGTCGTTCCACTCCAGCGTGGCCTCGGGCGGCGCGGTGAACATGGTGTACAGGCGCGCAGTGTCGGCACCGTACTTCTCGATCAGCTCCTGAGGATCCACGCCGTTGTTCTTGGACTTGGACATGGTGGTCCAGCCCTCGTAGGTCACGGCTTGCCCGTCGGCCTTGGCGGTAGCGGAGATGACCTTGCTGTGTTCGTCGCGCACGATGTCGAGCTCGTGCGCCCAGAAGTACTGCTTGCCGGTGGTGGTCCGGGAGAAGGCCTCGTTGAGCACCATGCCCTGCGTGAGCAGCTTCGTGAACGGCTCATCGACCTTGACCAGCCCGAGATCACGCATCACCTTGGTCCAAAAGCGTGCATAGAGCAGGTGCAGGATAGCGTGCTCGATGCCGCCGATGTACTGGTCCATCGGCATCCAGTACTGCGTGCCCGCGCCGACCATGGCCTGGTCATTCGTCGGATCGCAATAGCGCATGAAGTACCAGGAGCTGTCCACGAAGGTGTCCATGGTATCGGTCTCGCGGCGCGCGGGTTTGCCGCACACCGGGCAGGTACAGGCCAGGAAGTCTTCGCGCTTATTGAGCGGGTTGCCGCTGCCATCGGGCACGCAGTCCTGCGGCAGCACCACGGGAAGGTCTTTCTCGGGCACCGGCACCGCGCCGTGCTCGGCGCAGTGAATGATGGGGATCGGGGTGCCCCAGTAACGCTGTCGGCTGATGCCCCAGTCACGCAGACGCCAGGTGGTCTTCTTCTCGCCCAGACCCTTCTGCTCCAGGGCATGGGCCACCACGTTGACGGCCTCGGTGTAGGGGTAGCCGCTGTAAATGTCGGAGTTGATGGTGACGCCGCGGGCCTTGTCGGCGTACCAGTCCTGCCAGCGCTCGTAGTCGTATTCGTACTCCTCGCCGTCGATCTCGACCACTTGCACGATGGGCAGGCCGTACTTCAGAGCGAAGGCGAAATCGCGTTCGTCGTGGCCCGGTACGCCCATGACCGCGCCGTCGCCATACCCCATGAGGACGTAGTTGCCGACCCACACGTCCACCGGCTCGCCCGTGAGCGGGTGCGTGACCGCCAGGCCGGTGGGCATGCCCTCCTTGTCCTTGAGGGCCAGTTCGGCCTCGGTGGTGCCGCCTTGCTTGCATGACTCGATGAAGGCGGCGAGCTTCGGGTTGGTGGCGGCCGCGTGCGTGGCCAGCGGATGCTCGGGTGCCACCGCGCAGAAGGTGACGCCCATGATGGTGTCAGCGCGGGTGGTAAAGACATACAGGCGCCCATCGCCAATCAGCTGCCCGTCGGCGCCGCGGATGTCATGCGGAAAGGCAAAGCGCACGCCCTCGCTCTTGCCGATCCAGTTTTCCTGCATCAGCTTCACGCGCTCGGGCCACCCTGGCAGCTGGTGCTGCACGTGATCGAGCAGTTCCTGGGCGTAGTCGGTGATCTTGAGGTAATAGCCGGGAATCTCGCGCTTTTCCACCACCGCGCCGGTACGCCAGCCCTTGCCGTCGATCACCTGCTCGTTGGCCAGCACGGTCTGGTCCACCGGGTCCCAGTTCACGACCTGGGTCTTGCGGTAGGCGATGCCTTTCTCCAGCATCTTGAGGAACAGCCACTGGTTCCACTTGTAGTAACTCGGATCGCACGTGGCGACCTCGCGCGACCAATCGATGGCCAGCCCCATCGCCTGCATCTGCTTTTTCATGTAGGCGATGTTGTCGTAGGTCCACTTCGCGGGCGGCACACTGTTCTTCAACGCCGCGTTCTCGGCGGGCAGGCCGAAGGCGTCCCAGCCCATGGGCATGAGGACGTTGTAGCCGTTCATGCGCAGGTAGCGCGTGAGCATGTCGTTGATGGTGTAGTTGCGCACATGCCCCATGTGCAGTTTGCCGCTGGGATAGGGCAGCATGGAACAGGCGTAGAACTTCTTCTTCCCCGCGTCCTCGATCACGCGATAGGCGTCGCTCGCGGTCCAGTGCGACTGCGCGGCCTGCTCGACCTCGAGATGGTGGTACTTGTCTTGCATGATGGGGCAAATTGTAGGGCGCACCCCATGCCCGCCGGGGGCGCTGCGGCACGCCCACCCGGCGCTTCGGGCCCTCAGGGCGCCTTGGGGTCGGCGACGAAGCCGATGCGGGTGAGACCGGCCTGCTGCGCGGCGCCGATGGCCTCGACCACCCGCCCGTAGGGCACGCTGCGGTCGGCCCGCAAGTGGACTTCGGTTTCGGGGTTGGCTCGGGCGGCGGCCGCCAGACGCAGCGCCAGTTCCTCGGGGGTGATGGCCTGGTCGTTCAGGAAGAGGCCGCCGCGCGGGTCCAGGCTCACGGATACGGAGGTCGCCACGCCAGCCGGCTGTGCCGCCCGAGTGGCCGGCAAGTCCAGGCGAATGGCGCTGGCCAGCAGGGGCGCGGTGACGATGAGGATCACGACCAGCACCAGCATCACGTCGACCAGGGGGGTGACGTTGATGTCGGCGAAGGGCCGCGAGGCGGGCGCGGGACGCGCGAGGCGACCGAAAGCCATGTCAGTGCGCGCGCTCGCCAACGGGCATGGACGGGGCCGCCAGCAGGTCGCGCAGGTCCTGCGCGAAGCCTTCGAGGTCGGCCTCCAGACGCCCGATACGACGACCCAGGACGTTGTAGCCCAGGACCGCGGGGATCGCCACGGCCAGGCCGGCTGCCGTCATGACCAGGGCCTCGCCCACCGGGCCGGCGACTTGCTCAAGCCCGACCTGCCCGGAGGCCGCGATGCCGGTGAGCGCGTGGTAGATGCCCCAGACCGTGCCGAGCAGGCCGACAAAGGGCGCGGTGGCGCCGACGGTGGCCAGAAGCACCTGCCCGAACTGCAGGCGGTCAGTCACCTGGTGCAAG
The DNA here is from genome assembly GCA_041159245.1 of Pseudomonadota bacterium. Taxonomy (GTDB): domain Bacteria; phylum Pseudomonadota; class Gammaproteobacteria; order Burkholderiales; family Burkholderiaceae_C; genus Ramlibacter. The sequence goes on along the minus strand of JBEAZV010000031.1, from coordinate 24,514 downwards.
GCATCGCGCAGGGCGCGCGTGAGTTGCTGGGCCCGGTCACCGGCCGCAGCCAGGACGCCGGCCGGCGCGGGGCGGGTGGCCTCCAGCAAGGGCAGGATCAGGGCTTCGCGGTCCAAGGCGGCCAGCAGATCACGGGCGCTGTCCAGGGAACCCGCTTGCCAGAAGGCCGCCGTGCCGCGCGCGATGTCGGCCGCGGCGCGCCGCAGCAGCCAGGCCTTCCAGAGAATGACCACCCAGCTGCACACGGACATCAGCAGCAGCAGCAGGGCCACGGCCCGGGTCACGGCGTCGCCCTGTTGCAGCAGCTCGATCATGGGTGCCGGCTCACTCAAGCGCGCGTTCAAGCCTGGCGCAGGCCCAGCACGTCGAACATGTCGTACAGGCCGTTCTTCTTGCCGGCGAGGTAGCGGACGGCGCGCAAGCTGCCCTGCGCGTAGGTGGCGCGGCTGGCGGACTTGTGCGTGATTTCAATACGCTCGCCGGTGCCGGCAAACAGCACGGTGTGATCCCCCACGATGTCGCCACCGCGGATCGTGGAAAAGCCTATGGTGGACGGGTCGCGCTCGCCGGTGACGCCTTCTCGCGCGTAGACAGCGCAAGTCTTGAGGTCGCGGCCGATGGCCTCGGCGATGACCTCGCCCATCTTCAAGGCGGTGCCCGAGGGCGCGTCGACTTTGTGGCGGTGGTGGGCTTCAATGATCTCGATGTCGTAGCCGGTGGCCAGGGCCTGGGCGGCCATCTGCAGCAGCTTGAGGGTGACGTTCACGCCCACGGACATATTGGGCGCCATGACGATGGCGATGTCCCGCGCGGCGTCGGCGATGGCCTGCTTTTGCGCGTCGGAAAAGCCGGTGGTGCCGATGATGAGGCTGACCCCGCGCGCACGGCAGGCCGCCAGGTGGGCCATCGTGCCCTCGGGACGGGTGAAGTCGATGAGGACCTGGGCGGGGGCCAGGCCCACTGCCAGGTCGGCGGTGACCGGCACGCCGCTGGCGTGGCCGAGGAAGGCGCAGGCATCGTTGCCGATGGCGGGGCTGCTGGGGATGTCGAGCGCGCCGGCGAGCTGGCAGTCGTCGCTGGCGCGGATAGCCTCGATCAGCATGTGGCCCATGCGGCCGGAGGCACCGGCCACTGCCACGCGATGGGACGTTGAATGGGAAGAGGGCATGGGGTCAGCGCGCCGGCGGCTCCAGGGGCGGGTAGGCGGTGGCGGGCGGGACCGCCACCGGCGCGGGGGCAGAGGCGGCCGGCACGGCAAAGCGCTGCAACTGGGCCTCGGTGGCCTCGAGCACGGGCACCGGCTTGCCCTTGCGGGACACGTCCAGGGAGGCCACGAACTCGGCCTCGCTGGGCATGGTGTCGCCTTCGTGGCGCGCCAGGGTCTCGCCCTCGAAATGCACGGTCAAACGATAGGCCTGCGGCGAGATGCCCTGTCGGCGCAGGGTGAAGACGTAATCCCAGCGGTCGGCGTGGAAGACGCTGGTCAGCAGCGGAGTGCCCAGGATCTCGCGCACCTGCTGGCGCGACTGGCCGGGCTTGAGCAGGGCCACCTGCTCGCGGGAGACGAAGTTGCCTTGCACGATCTGGGCGCGGTAAGGCTCGATGATGCCCGCCAGTCGCTGACTGGTCCGGTCCATGGTGCCGCAACCCGCCAGCACGGCACCGGCGGCCAGGCCCAGGACGAGGCGGCGCAGACCCTGGCTGGGGCGCTGGCAAAGGGCGTGGTCGGGCATCAAAAGACGGCGGCGTTTATGATCGTTTGATTGTAGCGGTCGCCCTCGGGGCATCGCCCCCTAGAGCCCCCATGGCGAACATCGACGAACTCAAAAGCACAGGCCTGAAGGCCACGATGCCGCGGCTGAAGATCCTGGATGTGTTCCAAAAGGGGGCGCAGCGCCACATGACCGCCGAAGACGTCTTCCGGGTGCTCCTGGAGGAACGCTCGGACATCGGCCTGGCCACGGTCTACCGGGTGCTCACGCAGTTCGAGCAGGCCGGCATCCTGCTTCGCAGCCACTTTGAGAGCGGCAAGGCCGTCTACGAGCTCAACGAGGGCCAGCACCACGACCATCTGGTCTGTCTGGACTGTGGACGTGTCGAGGAGTTCTACGATCCCGAGATCGAGAAACGCCAACACGACGTGGCCCTGGCCAAGGGCTTCGACATCGCCGACCACGCACTGAGCTTGTACGCCCACTGCACAAAGAAGGCTTGTCCCAACCGTCCGCCAGGACGGAGCTGACCGTCCTCCATCCGCCAGGACGGAGCCGAAGCCTCAGCCCCCCTCGTCCTCCATCGCGCGGCGGTGCCGCTCGACGAATTCCTGGTAGGTGTCGACCCCGCGCAGTTGCAAGATGGTGTTGCGCACCGCGGCCTCGACCAGCACGGCGATGTTGCGACCGGCCACGACCTGGATGACCGCCTTGCGGATCGGCACCCCGAGCACGTCCTGGGTGAGGGGCTCATAGGGCAGGCGCTCGTAGTCGCGCTCCAGCGTTTCGCGTCGCACGAGGTGCACGATGAGCTTGAGACGCATCTTGCGACGCACCGCCGTCTCGCCAAAGATCGCGCGGATGTCCAGCAGGCCGATGCCGCGGACCTCCAGCAGGTTCTGCAGCAGCTCGGGGCAGCGGCCCTCGATGGTGGTCTGGTTGATGCGATAGAGGTCGACCGCGTCGTCGGCCACCAGGCCGTTGCCGCGCGAGATCAGTTCCAGGCCCAGCTCGCTCTTGCCCAGGCCCGACTCGCCCGTGATCAGCACACCCAAACCCAGGATGTCCATGAACACCCCGTGCATGGAGGTGCGCTCGGCGAAGTGCTTGGACAGGTAGGCGCGCAGCACGTCGATGACAAAGGCCGACGATTCGCGGGTGGCGAACATGGGAATCTGGGCCCGCTCGCACATGGCCACCAGCGCCTCGGGCGCAACCTGGCCGTCGGCCAGCACCAGCACCGGCGGCTCCAGCGTGACGATGCGGGAGATGCGCCGGGCGCAGTCATCGGCGGTGGCGTTGGTGAGGTAGGCGATCTCGCGCTCACCCAAGATCTGCACCCGATAGGGGTGGATGTAGTTGAGGTAGCCCACCAGGTCGGCGCCTGAGCGGGCCGCACGGACGGCGACCTCGTCGAAGCGGCGCTCAGAGGCTCCCAGCCCCGCCACCCACTCCCACTTGAGCTGGGCGCGATGGTCTTCGAAGAGGACGTCGGCGCTGACGACGGTAGGTTTCACAGGGGCGGCGCCGGCGGGGACTCAGGCGGGCTGGGCCGACTGCCAGCCTGCGATCAGCGCGTGCAAGTCCTGCGCGCTGGGGCTGGATTTCATCTTTTCGCGCAGGGGCGCGTCGCTGAGCAGCTCGGCGATCTCGGAGAGGATTTCCAGGTGCTTCTGGGTGGCCGCCTCGGGCACGAGCAGGAAAATGAGCAGCCCCACAGGCTGTTCGTCGGGCGCGTCAAAGCCGATGGGCTGCGCGAGCTGGAACAGGGCCGCCATCGGGGACTTCAGGCCCTTGATCCGGCCATGGGGAATGGCCACACCATGGCCCAGGCCGGTGGAACCCAGGCGCTCCCGCGCAAAGAGACTGTCGGTGATGAGGGCCCGCGAGAGACCGTGCAGGTTCTCGAACAGCAGTCCGGCTTCTTCGAAAGCCCGCTTCTTGCTGGTGGCGTCAACGCTCACAAGCACCTGGGCGGCGGGCAGGATAGACGCGAGGCGGTTCATGGTTGGGGAGTGAATTATGCACGCCGCCCCGACCATGCGCCGACCCGCGGCCGGGCCGCCCCAGGCGGTCCTACATGAGCCGCTTGGCCGCCTCGTGAGAGTGGTCTTGCAGCCGGGTTTTGTGCCGTCCGACCTGGCGATCCAGCTTGTCGACCAGGTCATCGAGAGCGGCATACAGATCCGCGTGAGAGCTCTCGGCAAACAGGTCGTTGCCCTTCACATGGATCATGCATTCAGCCCGCTGTCGTCGCTCCTTTTCCTTTTGCTTCTCGACGGTCAGCAGCACCCGAATGTCCACGACCTGGTCGAAATGCCGGGTGATCCGGTCGAGCTTGGTGGCGACGTAGTCGCGCAGGGCGGGGGTGACTTCCAGGTGATGGCCGCTGATGGTCAGGTTCATGAGAACGTCTCCTTGAGAGCGCCGAGGGAACATCGGCCGTCCAAGACGGCCGACAGGGATCACACGTTCACTTCACTATGCGCGGGCCCCAGGGGAAATGCAACGGGTTTCGCGCCGGGTGGTCCAAAGGCCTCATGCGGGAGGGTGAGGAGGCGAAACAAAGGCCTAAGACCGCGCTCTTCAGGCGCGAGGGTGCGACGCAGGCACCAACCGGGCCGCGGGCGCACGCAACGCGCTCGGATGCCGATGAGCGACCGGACGGCGGTCCAGGTTGGCGTGCTCGGGCCGCTCGCGCTGGGGCTTGTCACGCGCCGGGTCGGCCGGTCGGCACGGGGAAGAAAGGGGCGGGCACATGCCAATGGACGGTAGGCGCCGCGGTCAGCTCCCGCCGTCGGAGCGGGACCCCGGGAGCGGGCCGGCATTGGCAGCCGGGGGGCGAGGTGAGGATCGGCTCAGGAAAGGCCAGGCACGCCCGCCACGACGACGACGCAGTGGAGCAGGCTCGGCACGAGGGCCGGCCGTGGCCGGACGCCACCCCACCGAGTTAGGGCTGGCATGGGAGGCGAGCTGGATCATGGGGTGGGCTCCTGGGGGTCCTCGTGCCGAGGGTAATGTTGGGATCACTGTAGGAACCCGGCGCCCCGTGACCTGTCGGACGGTTTGGCCCAGGCCTGTAGGCGCAGTCCTGCCCGCCCCGGCTGTTGCCCTACCATTCATTGTCAGGCTCCATGCGGCGCGCAGCAGCGCCGCAGCGCCCCCACCCTGCCCTACACGATGTCCGAAGCCGCACCGACCCCGCCGACCGTGGACACGGCCACGCGCCCGTCCGCCGCGCTCGTGCTGATGGGAGGCGGCGCGCGCACGGCCTACCAGGTCGGTGTGCTGCGCGGTCTGGCAGCCCTGATGCGCCTGCAGCGGCCCGGCGGACAGGCGCCGTTTCCTTTTCGAGTGCTGGTGGGCACTTCGGCCGGCGCGCTGAACGTGGCCTACCTGGCCAGCCAGGCCACGACAGGCCTGGCGGCGATCGACCAGTTGGCCGCGTTCTGGGGCGGCCTGCGAAGCGAGGCGGTGTTCCGCCTGGACTTGCCTCTGTGGGTGCGTTTTTCCCGCCTGCTGGCGGCCACCCGGCTATGGGGGCAGGCGCGCCGGCAGGGCGCGCTGCTGGACACCATGCCTCTGGTGAGCACGCTGCACCGGGCCATCTCCCTGGAGGGGGTGGAGCGTTCGCTCCAGGCTGGCGCGATCGATGCCGTGGCGGTGACGGCCTCCAGCTATAGCACCGGGGTGCACTGGACTTTCTGTCACACGGCGGCCGGCTCGCCACGCGCGCCCTGGCATCGCATCGGACGCCGCGCTGAGTTCCAGCCCCTGACCATCGAGCACCTGATGGCGTCCAGCGCCCTGCCTTTTCTGTTTCCCGCCACGCCGCTGTGGGTGGACGGCCGCCGCGAGTACTTCGGCGACGGCTCGATGCGCCAAGTCTCGCCCCTGTCGCCCGCGGTGCACCTGGGAGCCAGCCACGTGTTGGTGATCGGGGTGGGCCAGCCCCAGCGATCGGGACTGTCGGCCCTGGAGGCGGCGGGCGAGCCGCACATGGGGGCGATCGCCGGCCATGCGCTGGCCAGCGTCTTCCACGACACGGTGCAAGCCGATGTCGAACACGCCCAGCGCGTGACGCGCACCCTGCGCCAGGTGCCGCGCGAGGTGGAGGCGATGCTGCCCTATCGACCGATCGACGTGCTCTTGATGCAACCGAGCCAGTCGCTGGACGCGCTGGCACAGGCCCACCTGGGCGCCCTGTCCCTGCCCGTGCGCCGCGCCCTGGGCGGGCTCGATGCCCTGCGCACGGGGGGCTCCCTGGCCAGCTACCTGCTGTTCGAGCCAGGCTTCGTTCAGGCACTCATGGCACTGGGCGAGCAAGACGCCTATGCCCATAAGGCGGAACTGCTGTCGTTTTTCGAGAACAGCGCGTTCGCCTAAGCGAGCGGATGCCTCAGCCTTGTCACACGAGCGCGGCATAATCGGCCTCGTCGAAACACCGGAGGCCCTTGCCTTGGAAACCTACCCGAGTCGGTAGCTTTCGACGCCCCGTGACCGCGGCGTTGAAAGCAGCCCCTGCCCCAACGCCCTACCCCCCTGTCACGGAGTGAGCCATGCTCAATATCTTCACGCTCGTCAACGGGCGCCTGTTCCAGGAAGAAATCGAGTCCCTGGAGGAACTGTCCAAGTTCCAGCCGATCTGGGTTGACCTGGAGTCGCCCTCCCTCGAGGAAAAACGCTGGGTCAAGCAGTACTTCGGCCTGTCCATCCCCGAGGATGCGATGGACGAGGACATCGAGGAATCCGCCCGCTTCTATGAAGAAGACAACGGCGACCTGCATATTCGCAGCGACTTCCTGATCGCTGGCGACGACGAGCCGCGCACGGTCCGCGTAGCCTTCATCCTGAATCTGGTGAACGACACCCTTAAAAGCAAGGGCGTGCTGTTTTCCATTCACGACGAAGACGTCCCGGTGTTTCGGCTGCTACGCCTGCGTGCGCGCCGCGCACCGGGCCTGATCGAAGACGCCAAGGAGGTGCTCCTGAAGCTGTTCGACGCCGACGCGGAGTATTCGGCCGACACACTCGAAGGCATCTACGACGAACTGGAGAAGGTCAGCAAGCAAGTGCTGGCCGGCGAGGTGACCGACACGCTGGCCGGCGAGGTGCTGGGCGCCATCGCCCGCCAGGAAGACCTGAACGGACGTATCCGCCGCAACGTCATGGACACGCGCCGCGCGGTGAGCTTCATGATGCGAAGCCGCATGCTGTCTTCTGACCAGTTCGAGGAGGCGCGGCAGATCCTGCGCGACATCGAGTCGCTGGACAACCACACCGCCTTCCTGTTTGACAAGATCAACTTCCTGATGGATGCGACCGTCGGTTTCATCAACATCAACCAGAACAAGATCATCAAGATCTTCTCAGTGGCCAGCGTGGCGCTGCTGCCGCCGACGTTGATTGCCAGTCTGTACGGCATGAACTTCAAGTACATGCCGGAGCTGGAGTGGAGCGGCGGCTACCCCTTCGCGCTGGCCCTGATGGTGGCCAGTGCGCTGGTGCCGATGTGGTACTTCAGGAAGCGGGGTTGGCTGCGGTGAGGTCGGCGTCCCCGGGCTTGCGGCCGAACCAGCTGGCATAGAGCACCGGCAGCACTACCAGCGTGAGCAAGGTGGCCGTGACCAGGCCGCCGATCACCACAATGGCCAGCGGGCGCTGGGTCTCCGCGCCAATGTCATGCGAGAGGGCCATGGGCAGCAGGCCCAGGGCCGCCAGCAAGGCGGTCATGAGCACGGTACGCAGGCGCTGCATCGAACCCTCCACCACTGCCTCCATCACGCTCATGCCGCTGGCTTGCAGCTGCTGGTAGCCCGAGAGCATCACCACACCATTGAGCACGGCCTGCCCGGACAGCGCGATAAAGCCGATAGCCGCTGACACTGACAACGGAATGCCAAAGATCCAGAGCGCAACGAAGCCGCCGATCAGGGCCAGGGGCACGTTGACCAGGATCAGCGTCGCCAGCTTGAACGACTGGAAGGCGTCGAACAGCAGCACGAAGATCAGGAGCAGCGAGATCGGCACCACCAAGGACAGACGCTTCATCGCCCGCTCCTGGTTCTCGAACTCGCCCGACCACATGACCTCGTAGCCGGCGGGTAGCTTGACCGCGGCGTCGACGCGCGACTTCATATCCGCCACGACCGAGCCCATATCGCGATCTCGGATGAAGATGCCGATCGCCATGGTGCGGCGTCCGCTTTCGCGGGCAATGTTCATCGCGCCACTGACCTCTCGGATATCGGCGACGCTGCCCAATTGCGCGTAGCCGCCATCGGGGGTGGGGATCAGGGTCTGGGGCAATACCGCGAGCAGGCGGCGCTCGGGCGGCAGCCGCACCGCCACCGAGAACTTGCGCTCGCCCTCCCAGATCTGCGTGGCGGCCTTGCCGCCCAACGCGGCCTCGACCACGTCCTGGATGTCCTGGACGTTCAGGCCCAGGCGGGCGGCGCGCGCGCGGTCGATCTCAATGGCGACCTGGGGCAGGTCGCCAAAGCGGTTGATTTCGGAGCGGTACACGCCCGTCACCTGCTTGATCTCGCGCTCGATCGCCTGGGTGATCTCCTTGAGCTGCGCCAAGTCTTGGCCATTGACCTTGATCACGATCTGGCCGTCGATCTGAGAGATCGACTCCAGCACGTTGTCACGAATGGGCTGCGAGAAGACCGGCTGCATGCCCGGAATCGCCGAGACCACGGCGTCCATTTCGTCTAGCAGCTGGTCGCGGGTCAGGCCTTTGCGCCATTCCTCCTGCGGCTTGATGTCGACAAACACCTCGGCCATGCTGATGGTCTTGGGGTCGGTACCGTCCTCGGGCTGGCCGGCCTTGGACACTGCGGTGCGCACCTCCGGCAGCGTGAGCAAGGCCTTGCGCACATCACGCAGCGCCCTGGACGCTTCTTCGTTGGAGATGCTCGAGGGCAGGCGCAGGTTGACCCAGATCGTGCCTTCATTGAGTTCGGGCAGGAACTCCGACCCCAATCGAGAGGCGACGACCATCGACAACGCGAACACCGACAGCGCGAACCCGATGACCCACTTGCGCCGCACCAGCGCCCATTTGAGCAGCGGCCCATACAGGCCCTTGCAGGTCAGGACGAGTCGGTTGTCGTGGTGAGGCAGCTTGCGTCGCAGGATCCAGTACGCCAGCAGGGGCACCAGCGTGAGCGAGAACAGCAAGGCGCCAATCAGGGCTGTCGTGACCGACAGCGCCATGGGCTGAAAGATCCGGCCCTCGTGTCGCTCCAGTGCAAAGATGGGAATGTGGGCCGCGATGATGATCAACATCGAGAACAAGGTGGGCCGGCCGACCTCGCTGGCCGCATCCAGGATCACCTGTCGTCGCTCGCTCTCCTTCATGTCCTCGCGTTGCTGCGAGAGTCGATAGAGGATGTTCTCGACCACGATCACCGCGCCATCGACGATGATGCCGAAGTCCATCGCACCCAGTGACAGCAAGTTCGCAGGCACGCCCATGATCTTCAGACCCATGAAGGTCGCCAGCAGCGCCAGGGGAATGATCACCACCACCGCAAAACTAGCGCGCAGGTTGCCCAGGAACAGGTACAGCACCAGCGACACCAGCAAGGCGCCTTCGACCAGGTTGCGGAACACGGTGGACAGGGTCTTGCCCATGAGCCAGGTCCGGTCGTAGTAGGGGACGATCTGCACGCCGGGGGGCAGGCCGCGCGCATTGAGTTCCGCAATGCGGGCCTTGACGGCCTTGAGCACCACGCTGGGGTTTTCGCCTTTGCGCATCACGACGATGCCGGTGACGACGTCGTCGTCCAGATCCTGGCCGACCGTGCCCAGAGGCGGGACCGCGCCGATCTTCACCTGGGCGACGTCGCGCACCAGGATAGGGGTGCTGCCGCGGGTGGCCACCACAATGTTGCCGATGTCGTCGGCCGATTTGAGCAGGCCCAAGCCACGGATCGCGTACTGCTGCGCGCCATGCGCGACGTAGCTGCCACCGGCGTTGGCATTGCCGCGGCCCAGGGCGTCCAGCAGGTTCTGGAAGGTCAGGCGTGTGGCGCGCAGGCGGTCCAGGTCGGGCTGCACCTCGTACTGCTTGATCAGGCCGCCCATGGCGACGACGTCGGCCACACCGGACACCTGGCGCAAGGCGCGCTCGACCGTCCAGTCCTCGATGGCTCGCAGGTCGGTGGTGTTGTAGCCATCCCCCTTGACCCGGTAGCGCATGACCTCGCCCACCGGTGTGGCGTTGGGCGCGATATTGGCCTCGACGCCGGGCGGCAGGTCCACCGCGCGCAGGCGCTCATTGACCTGGGCGCGCACGGCGAGGACGTCGGCCTTGTCGTCATAGGTGACGACGGTGAAGGACAAGCCAAACTGCGTGTGGGAGAACACCCGGATGGAATTGGGCAGGCCGGAGAGCGCGACCTCGATCGGCAGCGTCACCTGCTTCTCGACCTCCTCGGCGGCGCGGCCGGGGTACAGCGCGATCACGGTGACCTGGGTGTCGGTGACGTCAGGGAAGGCCTCGACGGACAAGTTCAGGAAGGAGATGACGCCCGCCATCGCGAACAGCACCGAGCCCAGGACGATCAGCAGCGGCTGATGCAGGGCGAAATAGATCAGGCGTTTCACCGGACGGCTCCGGTTGGAGTCGTGGCCGATGCAGCAGGCAAAGCCGGCGCGGTGACTGCGGGGACCGCCGCAGGGCGAGCGGCATCCAGCGCGAGGCGGTACTGGCGCGCCAGCATCAGCATGTTCTGAGCGACCACCTTGTCACCGGCCACCAGGCCGAGTGTGACCAGGGTCTCGCCCTGGCCCTGGTAGCCCACACTGACCTCGCGCTGCTCGAAGGCGCCGGGGGCGACCTGCACCATGACCCAGTGCGCGGCGCCCTCCAGGCGCACGGCCGCCGTGGGCACCATGACGCCGCTGGGGATCTCGCGCGTGATGCGAGCCGTGGCCAGCATCTCCGACTTGAGCAGTCGCTGCGGATTGGCGACCAGGCCGCGCACGCGGATGGTGCGGGTGGCCGGGTCGATGAAGTCGCCGGTGGCGATCACGCGACCCTCGAATTTCTGCCCAGGCAGGGTGGGGACCAGCAGTTCGAAGCGCGTGCCCGGCTTGAGGACGCCCACTTCCGTCTCACGGGCATCAAGCACCACCCACAAGGAAGATGGGTCGCTGATCACGAACAAGGGCGGCACACCAGGGCCCGACTGTTCGGGGCGCAGCTCCTGCGAGGGCGTGATGTTGCGTTCGACGATGACGCCAGCGATGCCCGCCACCAGGGCCAGACGCTGGTCCACGCTGCCGCCATGGCCTCCATACAGGCGGGTGCGCGCCTCAGCCCGCTGCACCTCGGCGCGGGCGCGCGCCGCATCGGCCTCGGCCTGTTCGAGGTCCTTGCGGGCGATGACGCCGGCCTCGAACAGCTGGCGCTGCCGAACGAGCGCCGTCTGCGTGAGCTGAGCGTCGGCCTGGGCCTTGGCCGTGTCGGCCTGGGCTACGCCGAACTCCGGCGATGCCACCTGCGCCAACAGGCTCCCCGCGCGCACAGCCTGGCCCACATCGCCCTGCACCTGCGAGACGCGCCCGGCGAAAGCGGGGTAGATGCGCTGGGTGTGGTCCTCGTTCCAGACCAAGCGCGCAGGCAGGTCGACGGTGAGCGTTCGAGCCGGCGTGGCCGCCACGATACCCAGCTGCGTCAGCTGCGGGTGGCCGCTGGGAAAGCTCAGGCGCTGTCCCTGGAGCACGGGGTCCGGGACGGCAGGCACGGCGGTTTCCGCGGGGTTGCCGCCGCAGGCAGTCAGCACCAGCGTGGCACAGGCCAGAAGAAGGGAGGGAAGGCGGTTCACGGGAGAGGTTCCGGTTCAAGGCGTGACGGCGGCCTGGCGCAGTTGCCAGGCGGTGTGGGCGCGGGCGTAGTCGGCGCGCGCGGCGAGTTCGTCCAGGAGCACAGCGCGCAAGGTGCGGCGCGCTTCAATGAGGTCGGTCAGCGTGAGTGCGCCCCGGGAGTAAGCGAGTTCAGCCATCGCGGCGACCTGGCGGGCGCGCGGCACGATGTGGTCCTCGAAATCGGCGCTGCGCGCACTGGCGGTGCGCAAGTCCTCCAGCAGGCGGCCCATATCGGCCTCGGCAGCGCGCCGGACCTTTTCGAGCTGGTCCTGCGCCTGCTCCAGGGCAACGCGGGCGCGGGCGATCTCGCCGTCGTAGCCATAGGCGCCCGCCACCCCACCCAGCGGCATCTGCAGGCGCAGTTCAAGCAGGCGGCGCGAGGTACCGGGGTAGTGATCGACCGAGGCGCCGAGGGTCACGTCGTTCTTGCGCAGGGCGTTGGCGGCGTCCAGGGCGACCTGGGCAGCCTGCACGCGCTCACGCGCCGCGCGGACGTCGGCACGCTGCTCAGCGTCGGGCGCATGGGCGGGCACGGGGCCCGGCGCGGGCCAGGTCGCTTGGGCACGCAGCTCATTGCGCAGACCGGTGAGTTGGGCCAGGGCGAGGGCCGCACGCTGACGTTCGGCCTGCGCGCCGCGCAGGTCGGCCTGCGCGCGGCGTGCCTCGATTTCGGTGCGCAAGGTGTCCTGCTGCGAGAGGTCGCCAGCGCGCAGGCGGCGCTGGGCAGCAGCCGCGAGGTCGGCGGCGCTGCGCTCCAAGGCAGCCACCTGCTCGATGCGCTCTTGAGCGGCTACGAGCTCGAAGAAAGCGGAGGCAGCCAGTACCTGCTGCTGCAGCTGGATTTCGGCGAGATCCAGGCGCGCAGCCTGCTCGTTGCGCTGCGCAGCCTGGGTGCGCAGGGTGCGCTTGTTGCCACGCTCCAGGGTCCAGTCCAGGCCCACACCCTTGTCGATGCGCTTGTCGCGCAAGGTGTTGCCGGGGCCGACGCCGTTCTCCAGGTCGATGGAGGAAGTCTTGGCCGACAAGACCGGCACGGGCGAACGGTCTGCGGCGACGACGTCGGCGGCTGCGCCTGCAACCGCGCGGCGCGCGAGGGACACGTCCACGTTGTCACGAGCAGCCTGCAGCACCTGCGGCAGGGTCAGGGGGCTGGCGGGCGCCGGCGACTGCGCCAGGGCGGGCAGCGCGATGCCAAAGGCGATGGCCAGGCAGGCTGGGAAAAAGCGTGGATCCATGGGAATTCCGGGTAACCCCCTAGTAGAAACGCGTCGCGCGGTCCTGGCGTGCGTAGTTGCACGTACGCATGCCCCGCAGCGGTAGGCCGCGCAGGCTGAATTATCCCCCGGCGAGCAGGGCCTGCACGATGGCGGCCGAATGCGGGCTGGCCACGGTCTCCACGAAATGGGTGAAGTCGCCGTGCGCGGCGTCGTCGGCGCGGTCGGAGATGGTGCGCACGGCCGCATAGGCCACGCCATAGTCGTGGCACACCTGCGCGATGGCGGCGCCTTCCATTTCCACCGCGAGGGCGTCGGGCACTTCGGTCTGCAGGGCGCGCGCTTCGGCCGTCGTGGAGACAAAGCGGTCACCGCTCACGACCAGGCCCCGGTGCAGGCCGGCGCCAGGCAGGGCCAGGCGGGCGGCGGCGGCCAGACGCTGGGTGAGCGCGGCATCCGTCGCAAACCGCGATCGGCCGTACAGCGGCACCTCATGGCGCGGAAAGATCGGCGAGGCGTCCAGGTCGTGCTGAAGGAAGGCGTCGGCCACGACCACATCGCCCACGCGCACGCCAGGACCCAAGCCACCCGCCACGCCGGTGAAGACGATCTGGCGTACACCAAAGTGTTCAATGAGCGCGGTGGCGGTGGTGGCCGCGGCCACCATGCCGATACGACACAGCACCGCGATCACTTCATGGCCATGCAGGTGGCCGCGCCAGAACTCGCGACCGGCGACGACGGTCTTGTGTTCATCCGGCAGCAGCGCAAGCACCGCGGCCAGCTCCTGATGCATGGCGGCCACCAAGGCCAGGGGCGCGGTCATCGCAGCGGGATCAAAGGCGCGAGGGCTCCTTCAGGGAGCTCACGTTTTGTCACGCAGCTCGCGCCGCAGGATCTTGCCCACCGGCGTCTTGGGCAGCTCGGTGCGGAACTCCACCACCTTGGGCTGCTTGTAGCCGGTGAGGTTGGCCTTGCAGAACTCGCGCACCTGGGCCTCGGTAAGGGCCGGATCCTTCTTAACAAGCACGAGCTTGACCGCCTCGCCGGTCTTGTCGTCGGCCACGCCGACCACCGCGCATTCGAGTACGCCGGGCAACTGGGCGACCACGTCCTCGACCTCGTTGGGGTACACGTTGAAGCCCGAGACCAGGACCATGTCCTTCTTGCGGTCGACGATCTTGAAGTAGCCGCGTTCATCCATGAAGCCGATGTCACCGCTCTTGAAGTAGCCGTCGGGCGTCATGACCTTGGCGGTCTCGTCGGGGCGCTGCCAGTAGCCGGCCATGACCTGCGGGCCCTTGATGGCGATCTCGCCATGCTGACCGAGGGGAACCTCGTTGCCAGCGTCATCCAGAATCTTCATGGCGGTGGACGGGATCGGCACACCGATGGTGCCGGTGAACTCGGTGTTGGTCACCGGGTTGCAGCTGGCCGAGGGCGAAGTCTCGGACAGGCCATAGCCTTCACAGATCGGGCAGCCTGTTTTTTCCAGCCAGAGCTTGGCCACCGCACTTTGCACCGCCATGCCGCCGCCGACCGAGACCTTGAGGTTGCGCCAGTTGACCGTGTGGAAATCGGGGTGATTGGCCAGGCCGTTGAACAGGGTGCTGACCGCGGGAAAGCTGTGGAAGGTGTGCTTGGAAAGCTCCTTGAGCACCGCCGGCAGGTCACGCGGATTGGGGATCAAGATCAACTTGCCACCATAGCGCATGGACAGCATCATGCCCACGGTGAACGCGAAGATGTGATAGAGCGGCAGCGCGCACACGCCAGTGGGCTGCTCGTTCTCGGGGATGCGCTTCATGACCGGCTCGTTCCAGACCTCGGACTGCAGCACGTTGGCGATCACGTTGCGATGCAGGAGCACCGCGCCCTTCGACACACCGGTGGTACCGCCGGTGTATTGCAGCACCGCGATGTCGTCAGGCCCCAGGGAGGGCCGCGAGAAGGCGGCACTTGCGCCGCGGGCCAGAGCGTCGTTGAAACGCACGGCGCCCGGCAGCGAATAGGCCGGCACGAGCTTTTTCACATTGCGCACCACGTAGTTGACGATGGCGCCCTTCAGAAGCCCCAGGCGGTCGCCCATCGACGCCAGGACCACATGCTTGACCGGCGTCTTGGCGATGCATTGCTGCAAGGTGGCCGCGAAGTTCTCGATGATGACGATGGCCTTGGCGCCCGAATCATGCAGCTGGTGCTCAAGCTCGCGCGGCGTGTAGAGCGGGTTGACGTTGACCACCACAAAGCCGGCGCGCAAGATGGCCGCCACAGCCACAGGGTATTGCGGCACGTTGGGCATCATCACGGCCACCCGATCACCCTTGGCCAGGCCGAGGCTTTGCAGGTAGGCCGCCAGGGCGCGGCTTTGGGTGTCGGTCTGACCGAAGGTGGTGTCTTTGCCTAGAAAGCTGTAGGCGCAGCGGTCGGCAAACTTCGCGAAGCTTTCTTCCATCAGCTCCACGAGCGAGGCATAGCGCGTGGCATCGATGTCGGCGGGCACTCCCGCGGGGTAGGTAGGCAACCAGGGGCGGTCCGTCATGTTGATATCTCCTGATTTTTATCGTGCTGGCCTCAATCGAGCTTGATACCCACCTTGGTGATGATGGCACCCCACTTGCGCGATTCGGCATCGATGAAGGACTTGAACTGGGCGGCGCTACCGCCGCCGACGATCAGGCCCTGCTTGGTCATGTTCTGGCGCACCGCCGGATCAGCCAATGCGGCATTCACGTCGGCATTGATGCGGTTGATGATTTCGGCGCTGGTGCCCGCCGGTGCGAACAGGCCGTTCCAGGCCAGGGCATCAAAACCCGGCAGACCCGATTCGGCCACCGTAGGCAAGTCGGGACGGGCCGCCAGACGCTGCGGGCTGGTGACGGCCAATAGCTTCAGGCGTCCGCCCTGCACCAAGGACAGGAGTGCGGGCTCGACGGCCATCAGTGCCTGCGTCTCGCCCTGGGCCACAGACAACGCCGCCGGCGGAGAGCCGCCAAATGGCACATGGGTGGCCTCGAAACCTGCCGTACTTTTGAATAGCTCCATCGACAAGTGCGAGGAACTGCCGGGCCCGACGGAGGCGTAGCTGACCTTGTTGCCCTGCGCCTTGGCCCAGGCCACGAACTCCTTGAGGTCCTTGGCCGGATGGTTGGCGGGCACCGCCAGCACATTGGGCTGGGACGTGGTCAGCACGATGGGCAAGAGGTCCTTGGCCGGGTCGTAGGGCATCTTCTTGAACATGAAGGGGCCAAACGCGATCGGGCCGTTGAAGCCGATGCCCAGGGTGTAGCCGTCCGGTGCAGCCTTGGCCACCAAGTCCATGCCGATGGTGCCGCCGGCACCGGGCTTGTTCTCGACCACGAGCGGCTGGCCCCAGCGGGTCTTGAGGATCTCGCCCATGCCACGCACGATGACGTCCAGCGAACTGCCCGCAGGGGCCGGCACCACCACGCGCACCGGTTTGTCGGGCCACGATTGGGCGCAGACGGGCAGTGCGGCGGCGGCGAGGGAAGCGGCGGCCATCAGCCGGAACAGGCGCCGGCGGGCAAGAGGAGACGTCATGCAGGTCTTGGCAGATCGCGCGCTCATCGGAATTACTCCACCGCCTTGCCCATGTCTTCGACGACCTTCTTTGCGTCGCCAAAGACCATCATGGTCTTGTCCATGTAGAACAACTCGTTGTCCAGTCCAGCGTAGCCCGCGGCCATGGAGCGCTTGTTCACGATCACGGTCTTGGCCTTGTAGGCCTCCAGGATCGGCATGCCATAAATGGGGCTGCCCTTTTGCAGCGCCGCGGGGTTCACGACGTCGTTAGCGCCCAAGATGATGGCCACATCGGCTTGGCCGAACTCTCCGTTGATGTCTTCCATCTCGAAGACCTGGTCGTAGGGCACTTCGGCTTCGGCCAGCAGCACGTTCATGTGACCCGGCATACGGCCGGCCACCGGGTGGATCGCGTACTTGACGGTGATGCCCTTGTGCGTGAGTTTCTCGGCCAGCTCCTTGACCGCGTGCTGCGCACGCGCCACGGCCAGGCCGTAGCCCGGGACGATGACCACGGTCTCGGCGTTGGACAGCACGAAGGCGGCGTCGTCGGCACTACCGCTCTTGACGGTGCGCTGCACCGCGCTGCCGCTGGCCTGGGCACCACCGGCGTCGCCACCGAAACCGCCCAGGATCACGTTGAAGAACGAGCGGTTCATCGCCTTGCACATGATGTACGAGAGGATGGCGCCCGAGGATCCCACCAGCGAGCCAGCGATGATCAACATGCTGTTATTGAGCGAGAAGCCGATGCCCGCGGCCGCCCAGCCCGAGTACGAGTTGAGCATGGACACCACCACCGGCATGTCGGCACCACCAATGGGGATGATGATCAGGACGCCCAGCACGAAGGCCAGGGCCAGCATCAGGGAGAACGCGGTCCAGTTTTCAGAGGCGGTGTAGATCAGGCCCAGGCCGATGGTGGCCAGACCCAGGACCAGATTGAGCAGGTGCTGGCCCGAGAAGACCACCGGCGCGCCCTGGAACAGACGGAACTTGTACTTGCCCGAAAGCTTGCCAAAAGCGATGACCGAGCCGCTGAAGGTGATGGCGCCGATGGCCGCCCCCAGGAACAGCTCCAAGCGGTTGCCCTTGGGAATCTGGCCCACGGCCGCTGCAATGGCGAAGGCCTGCGGCTCCACGACCGCGGCGATGGCAATGAACACCGCAGCCAGGCCGATCATGGAGTGCATGAAGGCAACCAGCTCGGGCATCTTGGTCATCTCGACGCGCTGCGCCATGATGGCGCCGGCAGTGCCGCCCACCAGCAGACCCAGGAGCACCCAACCCAGCCCCAAGCCCACGCCACCGGCGATCTGCACGATGTAGGCCACGGTGGTGAGCACGGCGATGGTCATGCCTACCATGCCGAACAGGTTGCCGCGGATGGAGGTGGTGGGGTGCGACAGCCCCTTGAGCGCCTGGATGAAGAAGACCGAGGCCAGCAGGTACAGCAGGACGATGAGGTTCATGCTCATTTGGCAGCCTCCGTCTTACGCTCTTTCTTCTTGAACATCTCCAGCATGCGGCGGGTGACGAGGAAGCCGCCGAAGACGTTGACCGCGGCCAGGGCCACGGCCAGCACGCCCATGGTCTTGCCCAAAGGGGTCTCGGTCAGGGCGGCGGCCAGCATGGCGCCGACGATGACGATGGCGGAGATCGCGTTGGTCACGGCCATGAGAGGCGTGTGCAGCGCGGGGGTGACGGTCCAGACCACGTGGTAACCCACGTAGATGGCCAGCACGAAGATGATCAGGTTGGTGACGGTGGGGGAGATGATGTCCATAGGGTCCTCCGCTGTTTTTATTTGCGCTTGACTTCGCCGTTGTGGGTCAGGAGGCAGGCCGCGACGATGTCGTCTTCGAGGTTGACCTGCAACTCGCCTTCCTTGGTGATCACGAGCTTGAGGAAATCGAGCACGTTGCGCGCATAGAGCGCCGAGGCATCTGCGGCCACCAGGGCCGGCAGGTTGGTCTCCCCCACCAGCGTGACGCCGTGCTTGACCATGGTCTTGCCCGCTTCGGTGAGCGGGCAGTTGCCACCCTGGGGCGCAGCCAGGTCGACGATCACGGAGCCGGCCTTCATGGACTTGACCATCTCCTCGGTCACCAGCACGGGCGCGGGGCGACCGGGAATGAGCGCGGTGGTGATCACCACATCAGCCTGCGCCACGCGCTTGGCGACTTCCGCCTTCTGGCGATCGAGCCAGCTTTGCGGCATGGGGCGAGCGTAGCCGCCCACGCCTTCAGCAGCGTCTTTTTCTTCTTGCGTCTCGTAGGGAACGTCGATGAACTTGGCGCCGAGCGACTCGACCTGCTCCTTCACGGAAGGACGCACGTCGGAGGCCTCGATCACCGCGCCCAGGCGCTTGGCGGTGGCGATGGCCTGTAGGCCCGCCACGCCCACGCCCAGGATCACGACGCGCGCGGCCTTCACGGTGCCAGCAGCGGTCATGAGCATGGGGAAGAAACGCTGGTACTTGTCGGCGGCGATCATCACCGCCTTGTAGCCCGCGATGTTGGCCTGCGAAGAGAGCACGTCCATGCTCTGGGCCCGCGTGGTGCGCGGCGCTGCCTCCAGGGCAAAGCCGGTCAGACCCGCGCCAGCCAGACGCGCAATGCCCGTGGCATCAAAGGGATTGAGCATGCCCACCACGGCGGTGCCGGATTTCATACGGCCGGTTTCGGATTCCGAAGGGCCCCGCACCTTCAACACCAGCGGACAGGCGAAGGCGCCCGCCGCGTCCGTGATCTCGGCACCGACGGCTTCGTAAGCGGCATCGGGGGCGCTGGCGGCCACGCCTGCGCCGGATTGCACGCGCACGGTATGGCCCTGGGCCTTGAGCTTCTTGGCCGTCTCGGGCGTGACGGCAACGCGGGTTTCTCCTGCCGCGGTCTCGGCAGGCACACCTATCTGCATGGAAAGTCCTCCTGGGGGCGGTTCTGGGTGCGCCCGAGGGGCGCCCTTACAGGAGCTTACATGAAGCCCGGCGTAGGCGTCCGCAGTCGGGCGGTTCAACCTTCTCCCAGGCCTGCTCCTACGACCAGGCAGCCTCCCGTCGGACGTGGATGAGCATGGGTCCGGCCAAAAACTGACCTTATGGCACGACCGGCTTCCCTCACCTCTGCCCACGGCGGCCCCCGCGCCGGCAACGTCAATTACCTGGGCGCAGCGCGGTGCCGTCGCAAGTTCGAGCTGTTCTACCCCGGGGGCTTTACCGACGGCTCCTATGTGGTGGCCGAACGTGCGCCCCGGGAGCGGGCCCACCTGGAATGGCAGCGGGACCTGGGCCCGCGGGAATTTCGCAAGCTGCTCGCACGGGGGGAGTATCGGCAGATCGCGGCGCGGGCCTTGCGGGTGGAGTCGCACACCAACCTGCTGTTTTCCTTCGAGAAGATGGCCCTGCGCGACGCCCTACGCCCGCCTGCGGGGGCCCGCCTCTTCGCGCACGAGCTCTATGCCTTCCTGTACGGGCGCGGGTCGGGGCGTCGCCGCTTCGAGGACTGGGTACAGGCGGTGGGCGAGCTGCCCCGCCCCCGCGCCCGGGTGCAGACCTGGCCCGTCGTGACCCTGTTCGGCTTCCTGGCCCGCCCGGACCGGCACCTGTTTCTCAAGCCCCGGGTGACGCGCAGCGCCGCGAAGGCGTACGGATTTGACCTGCCCTACCAACCGCTGCCGTCCTGGCCTGTATACGAAAGTGCTCTCACCTTTGCCGCCATCATCCGGCGCGACCTGGAAAAAAGGCCGGGGCTGCAGGCCCGCGACATGATCGATGTGCAATCGTTCATTTGGGTCCAGGGCGCGGCCGAATACCAGCCGTGAACGTCGGGCGCCCTCGCCACGCCCGGGCCTGACCATAATCCCGGCATGAGCGAGCGCTGGAAACCGAGTGCCACCGTGGCGGCCGTGATCGAACAGGACGGCCGCTTCCTTCTGATCGAGGAGCACACGCCGGAGGGTCTGCGTCTGAACAACCCGGCCGGTCACCTGGACCCGGGCGAGTCGCCCGCACAAGGCTGCGCGCGCGAGGCGCTGGAGGAGACGGCCCACACCTTCGAGCCCACCGCACTCGTGGGCGTATACCTTGCGCGGTTTCATCGGCCAACCACCGGCGAGGACATCACCTACCTGCGCTTTGCCTTTTGCGGCCGCCTGGGTGCGCACGACCCAAAGCGCACGCTGGACCACGGCATCGTGCGTACGGTGTGGATGACACCCGAGCAAGTGCGCGCCAGCACCGACCGTCACCGCAGTCCACTGGTGCTGCAATGCATCGAGGACTACCTGGCCGGAAAGCGCTACCCTCTGTCGGTGATTCACACCGACCCGGGCGTGGCAGGCCTCTGAACGCAACGCGCCCGCAGGTCAGTCCGCGCCCAGTTGCAGACGATTGGGCTGCCGCTTCTCGATCGCAAACTTCAAGAGCGCCGCGCAGCGATAGACCGCGTGCGCGAACTTGCCATAGGGCAAGGTGACGAACAGCGCCATCACCACGCCCAGATGGACCGCCAGCAAGACGGCCATGGCGCCCGTGTCGCGCCAGGCGAGCAGGGCCAGGCCGGTGAGGCTGGTGAGAAACAGCAAGGCGATGAAGCCGCGGTCCATCGGTCGCTGTGCGGTGTCACCATGCGCCGGATCGCGGCGCAGGTTCAGCCACAGCAGGCCCGCGGGGCCCACCAACAAGCCGATCCCGCCCACCGTGCCCAGGACCACGGGCAGGCTGGTCACCGGATAGGGGGCGACCCAGCCCAAAACATAGTGGTACAGGGTGGCCACGCTGGTAGAGGCGAAGCACAGCATGAAGCCGTAGAAGGTCAGATGGTGAAAGCGTCGGCGGCGCAGGGTGTAGCGATCGTCTTCGTCGTTGCAGCCGTCACCGTGGCCGCCATCGAGGTATTTCAGTGAGAGCGCGGCGTGCGCCGCTTCAGCCGCCGCACCTTCGGTGCGCGCGCCCGGCACGTTGTCGGGCCGCACGCCGCGCCAAAAGCGCGTTGCGCCCATGAACAACGCGAAAACCGCAAAGCCGAAGGCCGCACCAAACATCAGGACCAGGAGGTTGTGCGGGAACACCGCATAGAAGTTACCCGCCAAGGGCGCATGCCAGAGCGATCCGCGCAGCGCCAGGGCCAGACACAAGAACAACGCCAAGCCACCCGCCAGCGCCAGCGACACCGCCAGGCCATTGCGCCGATACAGCGCGCCCAGAGGCTGCGGCCAGGCATGGTCTTCATAGGTCTGGACGCGCACGCGCGCCATGGCCTGCGGCACGTTGACCGCAAACTCGTGGGGCGGCGCGTACTGACAAGCGTGCAGGCAGGCGCCGCAGTTGTGGCACAGATTGGCCAGGTAATGCACGTCGGCGGCGCCGAACTCGAGGCGGCGGGTCATGGCGGGAAAGACCGCGCAGAAGGTCTCGCAATAGCGGCAGGCATTGCAGATCTGCATCTGCCGTGCCACTTCGGACACTTCGGCGGAGGGCTGGCCGTCGGCCAGGGCGCGCGCTTGCTGCGCCAAAGATTCAATCGCCTGCATCAGGCCGTTTCCTTCACAAGGTGCTGACCCAAGGCGGCGGCGGCCGCCTGCGTGCCGGCGATGCGGCCGAAGGCCGTGCCAATGGTCATGCCCACGCCCGCGGTGTAGCCCTGGCCCAGCACATTGCCGGCCATCATCTCGCCGGCAACGAAGAGGTTGTCACTCGGGCGGCCGCCAAAATGCACCGCAGTGGTCTCGTCGGTCTTCAGGCCCAGGTAGGTGAAGGTGACGCCGGGGCGCACCGCGTAGCCATAGAAAGGCGGGACATCGAGCGGACGCGCCCAGTGGGTCTTGGCGGGCGCCAGGCCCTCGGTGTGGCAGTCGTCCATCACCGTGTGGTCAAAGTGGCCGACACGGCAGGCGGCATTGAAGTCTTCGACGGTCTGGCACAGCGTCGCCGCGTCCAGTCCCAGGGCTGCAGCCAGACCTTCGATGGTGTCGGCCTTCGCGCCCGGGAAGACCGGCGGCATGAAGCGGCCGATGGCCTTGCTGTCGATCAGCGCGTAGCCGATCTGCCCGGGCTGCTGGGCCACCAGGCGACCCCAGATGGCATAGCGCTTGGGCCAGAAATCTTCGCCCTCGTCGTAGAAGCGGTGGGCTTCGCGGTTGACGACGATGCCCAGAGAGACACAGTCGACGCGGGTGCAGATGCCGCCGTCATAGAGGGGCGCGCGCGCATCGATGGCCACGCAGTGCGCCTGCGTGGGATCGCCGATGATGTCGGCGCCCTGATCCATCATGAAGCGCAGGAGCGTGCCCTGGTTGTAGCGGGTGCCGCGAATGAGGAAGTTGTCGGCCGGCCACTCGCCGCGCTCGTTCTGGCCCCAGGCCTCACGCATCCACTCGATATTGGATTCGAATCCACCGGCGGCCAGCACGCAGGTGCGCGC
The DNA here is from genome assembly GCA_041159245.1 of Pseudomonadota bacterium. Lineage (GTDB taxonomy): Bacteria > Pseudomonadota > Gammaproteobacteria > Burkholderiales > Burkholderiaceae_C > Ramlibacter. The sequence continues at coordinate 1,744 of JBEAZV010000031.1, read as the reverse complement.
CTCGATGCGTTCAGGGCCGATGCGCGCCGCGATGAATCGACCGTCTTGGATCTCCAGCGAATCCACTGGCGCGTCATAGCGAATCTGCACACCCAGCGCTTTCGCGCTGCGGTAGTAGGCGTTGACCAGGGCCTTGCCGCCGCCCATGAAGAAGGCATTGGTGCGTGACAGATGCAAGGTACCGGCCAAGGAGGGCTGAAAGCGCACGCCGTGGCGCCGCATCCAGTCACGGCAGGTGGCGGAGGCACGGATCGCCAGGCGGGCCAGGTGTTCGTCGGTGGCGCCTTTCGTCACCTTGAGCAGGTCTTGCCAGAACTCCTCTTCGGGGTAGGCGTCGACCAGCACGTCTTGCGGTGCGTCGTGCATGCAACGCAGGTTGCGCGTGTGGCCCGAGTTGCCGCCACGCCATTCGCGCGGCGCAGCTTCCAGCAGCATCACGCTGGCGCCTGCCTCGCGCGCCATGAGCGCCGCACACAGGGCTGCGTTGCCACCACCAATCACCAAAACATCCACCATGGGGCGAGACTACCTTCAACAGCAAAACAGACGGGGCTCAGGGACTTGCGCGGCGCGCGGCTTGCGCGGCGATGCTGCCCGCGCGCCGGCCCGAGACGAAGGCCCAGGCTAGGTGGTGGCCATGCCCTTTGAGCAGCAGACCGCCCTGGCCGGTGGAGCCGGCGGCATACAAGCCGGCGATGGGGCGGTCCTGTGCGTCGAGCACGCGATGCTCCACGTCGACCATGAGCCCCCCCTCGGCATGCACAAAGACCGCGCGCACCGGACCCAGCGCGATGTAGGGCCCCTCGCCCAGCGCGGGCTTGCCCGCAGGACGCGCACTGGCCTCGAGCGCAGCGGGGTCCATGCCCAGGGTCTGCGCCAGGGCCCGCAGCGTGGGCGCCTGCGCGGAGACATCGGGTCGATTGCGCAGGTAATCGGGCACGTAGGCATAGGCCACGCCGGGTGCCGTGGAAACAAAGTGCGGCCAGGCGGAGAACTGCGAGGCCAGGCGCTGGTCCAGAAGAATCCAGGCTTGTTTGCCCTCCTGCTCGGCGACGCGCAGCGCCGGCTGGTCCGATTCGTCGCAGAAACGCTCGCCGCGGCGGTTCACCAGCACGGCGCCCGCCTGGAACAGGTCGGTGGACGGGGCCAACGCGGTGGTGAGGAACTGCATCACGAAGGGCCGCAGGATGGATGGCGGCAGGTGGTCGATCGCCCAGGCCATGAAGGTGGCCAGGGCGCGCCAGGGCGGCAAGCGCCGCATCAGGGTCTCGCGCGCGGGTGCGATGAAACGCAGCTCGGGCCCCAGGGCCAGGTCGCCATTGACGATGCGTGCGCCCAGAGTTTCGGCCATGCGCTGGCCGTCGCCGGTGGCGGTGGTGTTGACGCCCTCGACGCGCGCCTGCGCCTCACCCATGAAGCGCGTCTTGAACTCGGGGTTGTTGGTGAAGTCGCCCGCCGAGAGGATGACGCCGCCGCGCGCTGTAAAGGTCTGCAAGCGGCCCTCGAGCTCCACTTCGACGCCGGTGACGCGGCCCGCGTCTAGCAGCAGGCGCTGCACGCGCGCGCCGCAGCGCAGCGTCACGCCGGCGCGTTCGGCGCGGCGCGTGAGGTGGTAGATGAAGGAGCGCGAATTGGGCAGCACGTTGTGCATGCGCGGCTGGCGATGCGGCGGCTCGGGCATGGGGCCCATGAAGCGGATGCCCGAATCGAGCAGCCACTGGAAGGTGGCCGGAATCTCGTCGCA
>JBEAZV010000030.1:0-4448 GCA_041159245.1 Pseudomonadota bacterium | reverse complement strand
TCATCTACAGCCAGACCGGCCGGAAGGCGCAGGCGATCGAGCGCTTCACGCGCGTGCTTCACGCGCGGCAAGAGGTGCTGGGCGCGAACCATCCCCAGACGCAGGCCACGCAAAAGCGCCTGGATGGATTGCTGGCGGGGCCTAGCGCTGAAGGCTCAGTCGGTAGCTGAAGGCACCCGGGTGGTACACGCTGCGCTCGTGGTGCATCGCCTGGTCAGACAGGGTGTAGACGGTCCGCTCCACCCGCAAGATGGCCGATGGCGCCCGAAGCTTCAGTCGGGCGCATTGAGCTGACGTCGCCAAGTCGGCCTGGATATCGACCGTGGCACGCGCCACGCGCAGACCGAGTTCGGTCTCGTAAACCGTCAGAAGGTCCGCCTGCTGCAAGACCTCGACGTCCAGTCCCTGCGCCGCGTCGGGGTGGATCCAGGTGTGGTTCTCCGACAGTGGATGCGCGTCGGCATAGCGCAGGGTGTGTAGCTGAAGGCACTGCTCGCCGTCGTCCAACCCCAGGGCCTCACACACGTCGGCCGCAGGACGGCGCGGGCGCAGCGACAGCACCCGGGTGCGCACCGTGCGACCCTGGCGGGCCAGGGCCTCGGTCAGGCCCTGCAGGCGGCTGAGGTCTTGCACGATCGCCACAGGGGCCACAAAGGATCCCTTGCCCTGCGCGCGGTCGATCAAGCCTTCAGCGGCCAGATCCGCCAGCGCATGACGCACGGTGATGCGACTGACCTGGTGATGCGCCATCAAATCGGCCTCGCTGGGAAGCCGGTCACCGGTACGCCATTGGCCGCTGTGGATACCCCGGCGCAAGTGCTCGCGCACCTGACTGCGCAAGGTGCGCGTGGACCCGGCGTCTGGGTCGGGGCTAGGCTCGGCCGCGCTTTTCATAACTTGTTATAACATGTTGCCCATCCCCTTCCCCTGTCCCGCCCTGCCCTGCCCCCAAGGAGTACCCCATGTCCCTGATTTCGCCCCTGCGTCGCCGCCTGCTCGGTGGCTGTTGCCTCTCCCTGCTGGCCGGCGCCTGCCTGGCGCAGGCCAGCGACTACCCGCAAAAGCCCATCACCGTGGTGGTGCCCTTTGCCGCAGGCGGTAGCGTGGATTCGGCAGCGCGCGTGGTCCTTCAGGGCATGAGCGACCGGCTCAAACAAAGCTTCGTGATCGAGAACGTCGCAGGCGCCTCAGGCACTATCGGCACGCAAAAGGTCGTGCGCAGCCCGGCGGACGGCTACACGCTGCTGTTTGCGGTGGCCAGCCCGATCAATGTGGCGCCCGTGGTCAAGCCCTCGACCGTGAAGTACGACGCGCTCAAGGAACTGGTACCGATCGGCGTCGCCGCCAGTTCGCCCTTCGTCCTGATCGCCAACCCCAAGCTACCAATCAACTCGGTGGCCGAACTGGTCGCGGCCGCCAAGAAGGAGCCGGGCAAGCTCAATTACGGCACCGACGGCGTGGGCACCTCCATGCACCTCACGGCCGAAATCATCAAGCTCAATGCTGGCATCGACATCGTGCACGTGCCGTACAAGAGCGGCCCTCAGGTACTGACCGAGCTGGCCGGTGGCACGCTGGAACTGGCGGTGATGCCGGTGTCCCTGGCGCAGCCCTTCATCCGCGATGGCAAGGTCAAGGCCCTGGGCGTGACCTCCCGTAATCGCTGGCCGAGCCTGCCCAATGTCCCGGCGATTGCCGAGACTGCCGGTCTGCAGAAATTGGACGAAGACTCCTGGTACGGTCTTCTTGCCCCGGCCGGCACACCCGCGCCGGTGCTGGACCGCCTGACCCTCGCACTGCGCGAGACGCTCAAGGACCCCGCCATCGTCGAGAAGATGAACACCGGCGGACTCAAGCCCATGGCACTGGAGCGCGGCGCCTTCGCCGCCCTGCTGCAACGTGAGCGCGATAGCCTGGCCGCGGCGGTGAAGGCCGCGGGCATCAAGCCCGAATGAGCCCACGCGCTCGTCGCCGGCGCCTGGCACCGTGCTGATCGCCTGGCTGCTGGTCGCCGTGGCGGGCTTCGCCATCGGGGCGACCTCGATCGGCGGCGTGCTGGTCGTGCCCGCCCTGCATCACTGGATGGGGCTGGGCATTGCCGATGCGATGGCCATTTCCAGCCAGGCGTTTTGTTGGACGGGGCTGTGGGTCCTGCTACGCCTGCCCCGCCTGGGCTTGGACCTGCTGCAACGTGAGCGCATGCTGCTGGCCGCGGCCCTGCTCGGGGCCGTGCTCGGGGCCTGGCTCACCACGCGCGTACCAGCGCCCTGGATCCGTTCGTGGATCGGCGCTCTGGCCCTGCTCTCCGGGGCCTATGGCCTGTGGCAGGCCCGTGCATACGCAGGCAGCACCCAGGTCGGCGCCTGGCCCGGAACGCCCGCCCAGGCAGCCCTCGGATTGCTGGTGGGCGCGGGCTCCGCACTCTCGGGAACCGGCGGACCCGTGATGCTGCTGCCGCTCCTCATGCTGCGACGATGCGCCTTCGAGCGATCCGTCGAAGTGGCGTTGGTGCTGCAAGTGCCGATCGCGATGGCCGCGACGGCCACACACGCCACGGCTGGCAGACTGGACCTCGGCTACGGCATGGCGGTGGCCGGGGTGTTGCTGGTGTCCGCGGAGATGGGGCGGCGCCTCTCGCGCCGCTGGTCGCGTCGTGCGCTGCAGGCTGGCACCGCCCTCCTCTTGATTGGCACCGGCCTGTGGTTGTTCTGGATTGGATGAAAGCGCCAAGATGACACTCGCTCCCAAGGATTTCCAGGCCGAGGCCCTGCTCCTCGCGCCGCAATGGACGCTGATCGACGACGTGCCGCAAGCCGATATCGGCGTCGTGATCCGCGGCGGCCGCTTCGAGGCGGTGGGCCCGCTGGGCGCCGTGCGGCAACAACACCCGCAGCTGCGGCCGCTGTCACTGCCCGGGCGCTTGCTGATGCCCGGACTGATCGACACCCACCACCACCTCACACAGGCCTATGGCAAGGCCCTGGCCTTTGGCGAACCTTCCGAGATTTTCAAACGCATCTGGGTCCCCCTGGAGCAACACCTGACCGAGGAGGACCTGTACCTCTCGGCCAAGTTGGCCGCTTTGGAGGCTCTGCGCGGTGGCTTCACCACGGTATGCGATGCGGGCACGCGCTCGCAGGCGGGCCTGTCGGCTCTCGAGACCGCCGTGGGAGAGGTCGGCATTCGCTGCGTGCTCGCCAAAATCTGCCATGACCTCGGCGCATCCGAGTCCGATGTGACGACCCTGATGACGCAGGCGCAGCAGCATCTGGCGCGCTACCCCGCCGGCCGTCGTCTGCACGCATCACTGGGCATCGCAATCCCCGAGGCTGCCAGCGACGCGATGCTGCATCGGGTGGCTCACCTGTGCCGGGAGGCCGGTTGCGCCTTCCAGGTGCATATCAACGAGCACCTCGCCTCGGTCGAACGCTCCCTCGTCGCGCGCGGCCTGCGTCCGCTGCAGGTCTTGGCGCATGCAGATGCCCTCGGCCCGGAGTTACTCGCGGCGCACGTGACCCTGGTCACGCCGTCCGAGCTGGCGCAATTGCGTGATGCGGGCGCGGCGGTCAGCTACAACCCGGTTGCCAGCAGCTGGAAAGGCAATGCCGTCGCACCGGCCCTGCAGATGCACAGCATGGGGATCCGACTCGGGCTCGGGACCGACGGCACGCGCGGCGACGCGTTCCGTTTGATGGACGCCGCCGAGACTGCGCAGCGCCTCACGCTGGGCATGGACGTCGGTGATTTCTCGGTGGGCGCCGGCTGGACCTGGCTGCACATGGCCAGCGCGGGCGGTGCCGACGCAGCGCACCTGTCGGCCCTCACTGGCCGCATCGCTGCGGGCCTGGCGGCGGACTGCCTCCTGCTGGACGTGCAGGTACCTGAGCTCACACCGTCGTGGGACCTGGGATGGGAGCTGGTGCGCCTGGCGCACAGTGGGCTGATCGAGATGGTGATGGTGGGGGGCGCGCTGCGACTGTGGAAAGGGTGGCCCCTGGATTGGGACGCGCACGCGCTGATGCAGCGGGTACGCGAGCGCGCCACCCAAGCCGTGCAGGCCGCGCCGATACAGCGCATACACCCGACCTCGACGCAGGCGCGCCGCGCGAGCTAAGGCGCAGGGGCTACTGCGTCTACCCGAGCGCGCGCCCTACTCCGGCTTCGCGCCCGAGTAACGCACCACCTTGCCCCAGCGCTCGATCTCGCTTTGCACGAACCGGGCGAATTCCTCCGGCGAATTGCCCACCGCCGCGGCGCCGTCGTTCTCGATTCGGCGACGCACTTCGGCGGTATGTACCGCCTGACGCGCCGCATCGGACAGGCGCCACACCAGCGCTGCGTCCATGCGCGCGGGCGCGAACAGCCCAAACCACGCGCTTGACTCGTACCCGGGCAGCACCTGCGCAATCGCCGGCACTTCCGGCCACTGCGCAATGCGCTGCCTGCTG
>JBEAZV010000029.1:0-5249 GCA_041159245.1 Pseudomonadota bacterium | reverse complement strand
GGAGGCGCTGCCTCAGGAGGAACGCGAAGCCCTGCGCGACGAGCTGCCCGCCTTGCGCGGCGTGCCGCCCGAGGTGGACCGCGAGCTGCTGCTACGCGGAAAGAACGCGCTCAATCGCAGCCTGAACTTTCATGAAAAGCGCGTGCTGCGCGAGCACGCGCGGCGCGTGGCGACGCCCTGAGTCTGTCTGATCGGGCCAAGTCGATCAGGTCAGGTGGGCCGGCGGTTTGATCTTCGCCTCTTGGCAGATCTTCAGCTGCAGGGCCTTCACCTTCTTGGGGGAGTCATGCACGCCGCCGTCTAGCGTGTGCGACATATTCCCGCGCGGGTAGAACACGACGCTTTGCAGGCCCTTCAGGTGGACCAGCCAGGTCATGTCGGCGACCTTGCTGCTGAAGTCGAAGTCGCCGAAGTTCAGGCTCTCCAGTGTCTTGAATTGCGGGAACACCGTCAGGTCGATGGTGCCCTGGCTGTACCAGCTGCCTGAGGGGCCCTTCAATTCCAGCTTCACGCTGGGTAGGGTGTTGATGGCGTCGATGAAGGCGGTGTGCAGCACCATCAGGTCGCCCTTCTTGGCGGGGAGACCCAGCTCGTTCAGGTCGATCCGGATCGTCACGCTGGCCAGGGCCTGGAGGGCGCTGGCATCGGTGACGGACAGGGGGATACCCACTGTCTGAAGCAGCGGGCAGACTTGCAGGCCGGCCAGGGATGTGAGGCTCGGGCACCCGCGCGCGTCCAGCTCGCGCAGCGTCGCAGGCGGGGTGCCCAGATCGGCCAGCACCTTGCACGCCTCTGCCGAGATCGCCTCCAGCGCCTTGCACGCCTGCATGCCATCGAGACGGACCAGGCTGTTGCTGCCGTCGCAGACCAGTTTGACGAGGGCGGCTGGTAATTCGCCTAGCGACTTCAGTCCCTGGCAGTTCTTGAGGGTGAGGTGCGTAACAGGCCCACTCCAGCCCTGTGGCAAGGTCGTCACCGCCGAATCGGAGAGGCTAACGACCTCCAGGTGCTTCAAGCTGCCCAGCGGCGTGGCGTCCTTTAGCTCGTCGCAATCGTCGAGATCGACACGTGCCAGCGCGTGCAGGACGCTGAGATTCTCCAGGTCGGACAAGCCGCTGTGCCGGGCATTGAGGTGCGTGAGCGTGGGAATCTCGCGCAGGCCCTTGAAGTTCTTGAGGTCGCGCGTGTGATCCAGAGACAGGCTCGTGAGTGTCCCGCCAAAAGAAGGCAGATGCGCCAGCGACGCCAGGGCATGACAACCATCCAGCGAGAAGTCCTGGCTGCCGTCGTACATCTTCTTGGCTGCGAGCGGCAGCTTGGCCAGTCCCTCCAGCGATCGCAGGCTGGCACACATTTCCAGGTCCAGGGTCTCCAGCGACGTGCAGCCGGCCAGGGGCTTCACCGAGGTCAAGCCCGCGCACTCGCGCAGGCTCAGAGACTTCAGTTTCGTGGCCGTCTGCAACGCGTCAAGCGCAGACAGCTGCTTGCATCCGCGCAGGTCCAGCTCGACGAGGTTCGGCGCGCAGGCTGCCAGCGGTCTGAGATCGGCCAAGGTCTGGTTCTCGGACAGGTCCAGCTGCTGGATCCGAGGCGATTGCTGCAAGGCGGACAGGTCTTCCAGTCCGCAGCAGGACAGGTTGCATTCGGTCAGCGCTGGGGCCTGCAACCCCTGCAGCGACACCAGGCTGCCCTTAGAGTTCCAGCGCCGTCCGTTGATCTTCAGGGCCTGCAGCTTGGGCATGGGCCCGAAGCTGGCGAGGTCGGGCGTGCTGTCCTCGCTGATGTGGAGGGTCAGGCGGGCGAGGTTGGTGAAGCCCTCCAGCTGTGGCGCCTGCGCGCACAGCATCAGGTCCAGTTCGGTGATCTGCGCGCGCAGTTTCGACAGCGCGCTGCCCGCTGGCGCGCGGCACATGAGTCCGAACAGCGCCAGGTCCAGATAGGGCTGCGCGGGGCCTGTGCCCGTGAACCGCTTGCCTCGCACCAGGGTGCCATTCTTGACGGTGACCCCCTCGACGAGGCCGTCATAGTTCTCGCCCAGGGCCGCCGAGAGCTCCAGGCCCATCAGGATGTTGGGGATGTCGCGCGTGGACAGCAGCTTCCACACCGCACCGACATCGGATTTGAGCGCTTTGGTGGGTTTGGCTCTCGGCAGGAGCTTGCGGTCGTCGATCTCGATGGTCTTGGGGTCCAGGCCGGCAGGTAGGGTCTTCAGGGGCTTGAGCGCGAGGCATCCGCTCAGACTCAGCACCTTGACCGGCGCCTTCCAGGTCTCGGGCAGTGTCTCCAGCTTGGCGCAATTCTTGATCAAGATCTTGGCGAGCCGGGGAAGTTCACCCAGAGCCGACGCATCGACGAGCGCGCCGCACATCTCGATCTTCAGTGTCTCGAGATGCTCCAGCGATTTCAGCGCATTCAGGTCCGTGACTGGCACTCGGTCCAGCCGTAGCGTCTGCACGGAGCCCGCGGCAGCCTCCAGGCCGGTGAGGTCGGTCAGGGCCGGCGCCCGATTGATCATGAACTCGGTGATGTGCGGCGCCAGGGGAGGCAGGCCCTGCAGCGAGGTCAGGGCCTGCATGTCGTTGAGGACCAGGTACTCCGAGGGCGACGCTTCGTCATCGTCCATCTCGCTGGACATTGCCTTCATGGGTAGCCCCTTGAGCGACTTCAGGCCCTTGCAACCGGATATGTCCAGCCCTTTGAGCCCGGTCAGTTTCTTCAGGTCCGACAGGTCGGTAATGTGTTTCAGGCCGTTGATATCCAGCCGGCGCAGGCGGGTGGCCTCGCGCAGCGGCTGCAGGGAAGCCACGGCGATGCAGGAGCCCAGGTCGAGGACTTCCAGCGTCGGGGCGCTGGGCTTGAGGCCGTCGATCGACGTCAGATCCACGTTGCCCTGGAGATTCACTCGCTTGAGTTTCTTGCAGCTAGACAAGCCCCGGATGTCGGAGATGTGCAGATAGCGCGCGTCCAGTTCCTGCAACTGCGGCGCGTCCAGCCCGTCAAATCCGTGCAGCGTGGCACGCTCCTGACCGTACAGGATCAGGCCGGTATCGAACGTAAGCGAGGTGACCTTGGACAGGGAGCCCAGTGCCGCGACATCCACCCCCTTGAACTCGGAAGCGAGGGTGATGTTGACCGACTTCAGGCCTGCAAAGGCCGACAGGTCAGGCAACACGCAAACTTTGCAGACCAAGGTGGTGATCGCATCACGCAATTTGGCTTCGGCGGTGCCTTTGGCGGCCATTCCCAGTTGCTGCAGCAGCAAGGCATCGAGCACGGGCTGCGTCTTGTCGTTGCCTGTGAAGCGTTTGCTGCGTACCACCTGGCCTTCAGCATCGACGGTGACGCCTTCCAGCACGCCTTCCATCGTGGCACCCAGGGCCGCCGCGAGCTCAAGGCCCTGCAGGGCGGTTTTGCGGTCTTTCTCTTGGCACAACTTGAAGATGCGGGAGGCTTCGCCCTTCAGGGGCTTCAGGCGTGCGGGGGCTTCGGTCATGGGAGGTCCTGTGAGGCAGTCAATGCGAGAAGAGGTCAGTCAGCCGGGAGTTGGATGACGCGGCCATATTTGAGGTGGGCGCCGGTACTTCCGCCGGCCGTGATCACCCACAACATAGGGCATCGGGGGCGGACTTCGGGTTCGCCGGCGCAGCCGTCGGTGAGATAGATGCAGGCGTCGAAGGCGCCGTTGCGCGGATTGCTGACCCAGGCCAGCGCCGGGTCGAAGCTGGTGCCGCCACCGCCCTCGACGGCTTTCGGGGTCTTGCCCTTGTAGTCGTAGGCGCGCTGCACATCGGCGTCGCATTCGACCACCATCACCTCGGCGTCGTTTTTCCAGATGCCGTGAATCTCGCGGAAGAAGACCTCGAGCTCCTCATCGCCGATGGACCCAGAGGTATCAATCACCACGGCCAGGCGCTGCTTGCGCCGAATCCGAATGCCGGGAAAGGTGCCGAATCGCTTGGACATCCGGCGCTGGGTGGCGACCACCTCGGTGCGGTAGCCGCTGCTGGCAAACAGGCGCAGGGTACGTTTCCAGTCGACTTGCGGCTTGCGTCGCTGCGCGATGGCGTCGAGTTCGCTGCGGATCTCCGCCGGCAGGTTGCCCCAGCCCTTGGACGCTGAGTGGTCGCGGGCACGCATCAGGTGGCGCTCGAGATCGGACTCCATGGCGCGGCGCAGGCCCTCGGTGAGTTCTGCGCCGCCGGCTTGGCCGTCGGGCCCCGCTTCGCCAAAGCCTTCACCGCCGCCGGCAAACCAGAAGCTGTGGTCGCCCTGTTGCGGCTCGCCCATCGCGCGCTCCAAGGCCTCCTCGCTTCGCGGCGACCCCGTTTTTTTGCCCGATTGCATCGCGTCGTGCAGGGACTTGAGCTTCTCGTAGTACCACTCCAGGGTCTGGTTGGCTTCCAGGTCCATGTCGGGGAAGGCGCGCAAGGTGACGGCCATCTCCGGCAGCGGCCAGGGTGCGACATGTTGGTTCACCACCAGGTCAGCGGCGATGTTGAACAACTTGGCTTCGCCTTTTTGAATCAGTGGGCGATACAGGTGGCGAAACAGCAGGTGCAGGGCCTCGTGCTTGATCACAGCCACACGCTCGTCTTTTTTGAGTTCTTTCATGAAGAACTCGGGGTTGACGATCAGGTGCAAGCCGTGGGGCGTGAGCGAGACGGCGGCGGTGCCCACCTTCTCGTCGATGCGGCGCACCACGCCACTGAGCAAGTGTCCGTAGAACGGCTCTTTCAGGAGCAGGGCGACGATGCCGCGACTGACCTCGTCGGCCACATTGACCGGAGGCTTAGCGGCCGCCTTGGTGGCTGGCTTTGCAGCCGCAGCCTTGGCCATCAGAGGCCCCCGAGCACCAGCTTGGCCAGTTTGGGCGAACGCAGCATGGCGGGGAGTTCGCCCCCTGCCGCCACCAGATCGCGGTGCAGGCTAAAGCGCAGGTCGTTCGGGATGTCCTCGTGCATCAGGAAGGCGGTGAGGTTGTCGGCGTGCGCCGGCTTTTGCTGGTACTTGGGATCGACGAGCGCGAGGAACAGGCGGGTGCAGATGGTGGCGATGCGATCCACCCGCTTGGCCGCGCCCGGGCCCTTGGCCAGTTGCGCGATGCGCTTGTCCACGGCGGCAAAGTCTTTGGCGTCCAGGATATCGTCCGGGTTGATCAACTGCTCCAGGTCGTCATTGACGAAGGCCAGGAAGGTGGTGGCGGTGATGCTGTCCAAAGAGCTCTCGGCCAGCACGCGTACCAGCTCGAT
>JBEAZV010000028.1:0-4768 GCA_041159245.1 Pseudomonadota bacterium | reverse complement strand
TGCTTGACCGCGCCGAAGATGCCCTGCGCAAGCTCGAAGGCACCGAGCATGAAGCCCAGGCACTGCTGGCCCTGCTGGCGATCTACGAGCGCACCCGCGACTGGGCCCAGGCCAGCGAGGTAGCACGCAAGCTCACCGACGGCGGTCATGGCGACTTCAGTGGGCGCCTGGCGCATTACCTGTGCGAGCAGGCGGCGCTGGCCACGGGCTCGCAGGCGCAGGCACTGGTGCGCCAGGCCTTGCAGATCTCGCCCGGCGCGGTGCGGCCCGGGCTGGAACTGGCGGCCTTGCAGATGCAGGCGCAGGACGCTGCCGGCGCCTTTGACACCCTGTCCACACTGACCGACACCGCGCCCCAATCCATGGGCCTGATCGCGCGCCCGCTGGTCGAAGCCGCCCAGGCTTGTGGCCGGCAAGCGCAGGCTGCGCGTCTGCTGGCCGCAGCGCAAGACGCGCAGGCTTCACTGGACGTGCTGGAGGCGCTGGTGCTGGTCGAGGCCGACCCGCAGCAAGCGCGCCAGCGTTATGTGCGCCACCTGGAGCGCGAACCTTCGCTGGTCGTTGCCGCCAAGTGGATCGCGGGCGAAAAACTGGAACACGAGCAGTTCCACCCCTTGGTGCAGCGGTCTCTGGACCAGGCGGTCAAGCCGCTCACGCGCTATCGATGCGCCGCCTGCGGATTCGAGGCCAACCGCCACTTCTGGCAATGCCCAGGCTGCCAGGCCTGGGACAGCTACCCGGCGCGGCGCGTCGAGGAGCTTTGAAGGCGCCTCAGGAGCGTGCGGCGTCGGTGCGCCACAGGCCCATGATGCGGCCCACCAACCGAGCGAGATAGCGCGGCTGCGGCACCAGCAATCGAACCAGCAGGGTCAGCAGGGCCAGCATCAGCGTCGTGCGCCCCAAACGCGCGGCAGCCGCCCGGCCGAAGTATTTACGCTCGAACACCAGCTTGGACTGGGCATGGTGGTATCCGCGCAGATACTCCGACCGCAGGGGGCTGCGCCCCTTGACCGAGCCGCGAGAGAGATGCGCGATCGACACCTCGGGCACCAGCACGATGTCCTTGCGTGCGAGGAAGACGCGCTGGCACAGGTCCTCGTCCTCGTAATAGAGGAAGAAAGCCTCATCAAAAAAGCCCACCTCCCGCATGACCTCCATGTTCAGGAGCATCACCGCACCACAGACAAAGCCGACGCTGCACGGGGCATCCGCGCCCGGCCCTGCGGACGTCCAATGCGTGGCGGGCCATCGGTAGCTCAATTCGACCTCGCCGTCTCGCCGCAACAGGTGGGGCGCTATCACGGCCGCCTCAGGAAAGCGCGTCGCGGCGGCGGTGATGCCCGCGAAGAAGGCCGCATCGGGGAGGCAATCCGGGTTCAAAAGCAAGGCATAGCGCGTGCTGACCATCCGCAGCGCCCGGTTGTTGGCAGCGCCAAAGCCCAGGTTGGCGTCGTTGTGCAGGACACGCGCCTGCGGGATCGCCTCTTGCACGCGCGCTGGGGTGTCGTCGTTGCTCGCGTTATCGACGACGATCACATGGGGGATTGCCTGCAAGCCCGAGGCCAGCGCCGGGACGCAATGCGCGCTGTTGTAGGTCACGATGACGACGGTCAGGTCGTCCACGCCGACTGCCTGCAGTGGGTCGGCGACGGGCAGTCGGTCCATGCTGGCCGTCACCCGCGTGACGCCCGGGCATCGAGCTGCGCATGGTCGTATTCCAGCGCGGCGTAACGGAAGAAGCCCTCCAGGGCGACCAGCAGGCAAAACAGAAAGCCTTGGGGCCCGCACAGGATGCCCCCTCGAAACAAGTACAGCCGCACGAAGGTGGAGAAACTGGACAGCAGGCCCAGCACCACCCCGCCCCGCTTGCCCGCGGCGGCCCGCTTGGCCGCGCCCAGTTGCGCGTACTGCGCGAGTTTGAGCAAGCTGCCATGGATGGATTCACGCGAGTAGTGCAGCAGCCGGGCCTTGAACCGAACCACGGGCAGTCCGGGCGTCACCATCTGCGCCGACTCATGGACGATGCCCTCGAATTGACGGATGGAGGCTCGCTTGAACAGGCGCTGCACACCACTGGTCGTGCGCATGTGGGTCAACGGCCGCCCGAAGGCCACCTGGTTCCACATGACCTCCCAAATCATGTCGCGTCCGCTGGCCACAGCGGCCTGAACTTCGGCGACAAGCTCGGGAGTGAACTCCTCGTCGGCGTCCAGGAAAAACACATACTCGCCGCGAGCGTGGGCCAGCAAGCGATTGCGTTGGACCGCGAAACCTTGCCAGTCGGGATACACGTGCACCTGCGCGCCCAGTGACGCGGCGATCTCGCACGTGCGGTCCTTGCTGCCGCTGTCTGCGACGATGATCTGGTCAGCGAATGACGCACTCTGTATGCACTGCGCGATCCGTCTTTCCTCGTTCAGGGTCAGGATGGCGACCGTGAGCCGCACGGGCGCTCCGACGTCCTGCTGGGTGTCCTTCATGCTGTCCTTCCGGCACTGCGCTGCCACACCGTATCGTAGACGGCCGAGATGCCCTCGGCCTCTCGCTCGACCGAAAATGATTGCTCCACTCGCTGCCGCCCGCGACGGCCCATTTCGGCGGCGTGTACCGGGTCACGCATCACGCGACGCAGACTCTCGGCCAGGGTCTCCACATCCTCGGTCGGAACCACATGGCCCGTGATCCCCTCGTCGACGATGGTGCGAAAGGCCCCCGTATCACTGGCCACCACCGCGCAGCCACAGGCCATCCCTTCGAGGGGGGTCAAACCAAAGGGCTCATAGCGCGGACACGCCACGGTGATCAACACCTGTCGGTACCACTGGCCCACCTCCTGCGGCGGGATTTCGCCGAGGAAACGGATCCGCTCTGAGAGACCTTGCTCACGCACGCGTTGCTGCAATTGCGCCTGGAAAGTCTCGTGTTGCGGTTGCGCCAGGCCTGCGATCACGGCGCAGAAATCAGGAAACTCCGGCAATACACGCAGCATCGCCTCCACAAAAATATCCGTCCCCTTGTCGGGTCGAACTCGACCGAACACGCCGATGCCATACCGGCCGGGCAATCCGGTGTCCGCCCATGCCGACAGCTTGTCCGCGGGCGGTGAGAAACGTTGCAAGCTGATGCCGTGCGGCACCACGCGCGTTGTATTGGGAACGTAGCTGGCCGCCTCCGGTGTGGTGCTCACGACCCCGTCCATGCGTGAAATCAACCAGCGCGGAAACCACGAGTGACGATGCTTGGCCGCCGAGGTGAACACCAGGGCGATCGGTAACCGGAGCACGTCGCGCAGCAGGATGCCGAGCATCATTTCCGGGTCACGCCGCACATGCCAGATCTTGCGCCGGCCATCTGGCAACCGGTGTCGCGACACGCGCAAGGCTTGCAAAAAGCTGAGCCAAGTGAATCGCTCGGGTGACGCCTCTTGCGCCAGCGTGGCACCGGGAATGGGCGTGCCCAGGTAGCCGAGGGCGATGTGCCGAGCTTGGACGGGCACAAGCGCGTTGATGGTGCCCGACACCCCCGTGAACCGCTTTTTGATATTGCAGACGATGACTTCTGGATCGAGTGGGTCCACGGGGGCTGATCATAAGCCAAGGCCGAGCATCAAATACCCCTTAAGTAAACCAAAAGGATTCAATGACGTTAGAGGACGGTCAGCCTATTTGGGCCGGCAAAACATCTCAACCTTACCCAGGAGGAAATCATGCTGAAGAAAATCTCGGCGCTGATCGCGTGCTTCATCGCAAGCGCGGCCATGGCGGCTGTGGACGTCAACAAGGGCACGCAAGCCGAACTCGACGGACTGCCGGGCATCGGCCCCGCCACCAGTCAGCTGATCCTGAACGAACGCAAGAAAAGCGATTTCAAGGATTGGGCGGATCTCATGAAACGGGTCAAGGGCATTGGAGAAGCCCGCGCCGCCAAACTCTCAGCCGCTGGCTTGACGGTCAACGGCACCGCCTACAAGGAGAAGGCCGCGCGCAAAGCGGACACCCACACCCCATCCGGCACCGATAAACCGGCGGGACTCACTCCCGCCGCCGTCAAGCCGCTCGAAAAGAAGACCCCGGAGAGCAAGCCGGCCGATTCGAAGTCGACCGAAGCAGCTTCACACAAGTAACACCCCCCAAAACAAAACCCCTCCTGGAGTTAACCGGGGAGGGGTTTTGAGGGCTGTAAGAGCCTGGCGATGTCCTACTTTCACACGGGCATCCGCACTATCATCGGCGCAGAGGCGTTTCACTGTCCTGTTCGGGATGGGAAGGAGTGGGGCCACCTCGCTATGGTCACCAGGCATAACTTGTTGTTGTACTGACGTGGGTCAGTGCAACGAATTCATAGAGCTTCGAATCAGCTTTGGGGTGATCTTTCGATCGCTTTTGATTGCGTTCAACCTCGGCATAAATCTTTGATCACTTCGTAATCAAAGTTATAGGGTCAAGCCGCACGAGCAATTAGTACGAGTTAGCTTAACGCATTACTGCGCTTCCACACCTCGCCTATCAACGTCCTGGTCTTGAACGACTCTTTAGGGGGCTCAAGGCCCCGGCAGATCTCATCTTGGAACGAGTTTCCCGCTTAGATGCTTTCAGCGGTTATCTCTTCCGCACTTAGCTACCCTGCAATGCCACTGGCGTGACAACAGGTACACCAGAGGTGCGTCCACTCCGGTCCTCTCGTACTAGGAGCAGGCTTCCTCAAATCTGCAGCGCCCACGGAAGATAGGGACCAAACTGTCTCACGACGTTTTAAACCCAGCTCACGT
>JBEAZV010000027.1:0-35457 GCA_041159245.1 Pseudomonadota bacterium | reverse complement strand
ACTTCATTCCCAAGCAGGCCGAGCGCCCCGTCTACAGCTACCGCCTGTCCATCGTCCATTTCTGGGCGTTGATCTTCACTTACATGTGGGCGGGCCCGCACCACCTGCACTTCACCGCACTCCCGGATTGGACGCAGTCGGTGGGCATGCTCTTTTCCCTGATCCTGCTGGCGCCCTCCTGGGGCGGCATGATCAACGGCGTCATGACGCTCTCGGGCGCCTGGCACAAGCTGCGAGACGATCCGGTGCTGCGTTTCCTGATCGTGTCCCTGTCGTTCTACGGCATGAGCACCTTCGAGGGCCCGATGATGTCCATCAAGACCGTCAACGCGCTCTCGCACTACACCGACTGGACGGTGGGGCATGTGCACTCGGGCGCTCTGGGCTGGGTGGGCCTGATCTCGATGGGGTCGCTGTATTACCTGATCCCGCGCCTCTTTGGCCAGAAGAAGATGTACAGCATCCCCGCTATCGAGCTGCACTTCTGGGTATCCACTATCGGCATCGTGCTGTACATCGCCGCGATGTGGATCGCCGGCGTGATGCAGGGGCTGATGTGGCGCGCCGTCAACCCCGACGGCACCTTGACCTACACCTTCGTCGAATCGGTGAAGGCCACCTATCCCTTTTACGTGATCCGCGTGAGCGGAGGCCTGCTGTATCTGGCGGGCATGCTGGTGATGGCCTGGAACACCTGGATGACGGCAGTCCGCGGCCGCGCGGTGACTGTCGCTGTGCCGATCGCCCAACCCGCCTGACCCGAGCCAAGGTAAAGCCATGAGCCTCCACAACGCCAAGCCCGGTTTCAGCCATGAGAAGGTCGAGACCAGCAACTTCCTGATGATCGTCCTGATCCTGCTGGTGGTCGCCGTGGGCGGCCTGGTGGAGATCGTGCCGCTGTTCTTTCAGACGTCCACCACCCAGGCGCTGGAAGGCGTCAAGCCTTACTCCGCGCTGCAACTGGCGGGGCGCGACATCTACCTGCGCGAGGGTTGCTACAACTGCCACTCGCAGATGATCCGCCCCTTCCGTGCCGAGACGCTGCGCTATGGCCACTACTCGGTGGCCGGCGAGTTCGTCTACGACCATCCCTTCCAGTGGGGTAGCAAGCGCACGGGCCCCGACCTGCATCGCGTGGGTGGCAAATACAGCGACGAGTGGCATCGCATTCACCTGCTCAATCCGCGTGACGTGGTGCCCGAGTCCAATATGCCCGCTTATCCCTGGCTGGAAAAGGCCACTGTCGACGCCGACACCATCGCCCCGCGCATGCGCGCGCTGCGCGTGGCCGGCGTGCCCTACACCAACGCAGAAATCGCGAAGGCGCCCGAGGAGGTCAAGGGCAAGACGGAAATGGACGCGCTCATCACCTACCTCCAGGGCATGGGGTTGGCGCTGAAATGAACCACCCCCGAAGCGCCTTCGGCGCTCCCCCCTCAAGAGGTCGCCACCAGCGGACCGGCAACGCCGGATCCGCGCTGGCCCTGGGATTGCGCTCCCGGGCCCGATCTGCCGCGAGCATTTAGGAGTTTGTAGATGGACATCACGACCCTGCGCATCCTGGCCACCCTGGTGTGCTTCGCCACCTTCCTGGGCATCGCAGTGTGGGCCTACGCCCGTGGCAACCGAGCAGGCTTTGACGAAGCCGCCCGCATCCCCTTCGAACAAGACTGAAAGGCGCCACGCCATGAGCGACTTCACCGCCTACGCCTGGTCGGTCTATGTGACCGCCGCTACCCTGATCGGCATCGTGGCTTGCCTGGTGCTGCTGTGGGTGACCGCCCGCAAGAAAGTCGATGCCAGCGCCGACAACACCACCGGCCATGTCTGGGACGAGGACCTGCGCGAGATGAACAACCCGCTGCCCCGTTGGTGGATGTGGCTGTTCGTCCTGACCATCCTCTTTGCGCTGTTGTACCTGGTGGCCTACCCGGGTCTGGGCAGCTACCCCGGCGCGCTTGGATGGAGTACCGCGGGCCACTACCAGGAGGAAGTCGAGACGGCGCGCAAGGAACTCGAGCCGCTGTACGCCCAGTTCACTGCACGCAAGCCCGAGGAGCTGGCCGGTGATGCACAGGCCATGGCCGTCGGCGAGCGTCTGTACATGAACAACTGCTCGCAGTGCCATGGCTCCGACGCGCGCGGAAGCAAGGGCTTTCCCAATCTGACCGATAGCGACTGGTTGCATGGCGGCTTGCCCGAGACCATCGCTGTGACCCTGCAGAAAGGGCGGCAGGGGCAGATGCCTCCGATGGCGGCAGCCGTGGGCGGCGCGGACGATGTCAAGAACGTCGCCCACTATGTCCTGAGCCTCTCGGGCGCTCCACATGATTCCGTGCGCGCTCAATTGGGCAAGTCCAAGTTTGGCGCCTGCGCAGCCTGCCATGGAGCCAACGGCAAGGGCAATCCCGCTCTAGGCGCTCCCAACCTCACCGACGACGTGTGGCTGCATGGCTGGGGCGAGCAGGCCATCATCCAAATGATCAACAACGGCAAGGTCAATGTGATGCCGGCCCAGGAGGGCAAGCTCACCGAAGCCCAGATCCATGTGCTGACCGCCTATGTCTGGGGCCTGTCAAACAAGCCTGGGCCGGTGAAGCCCTGAAACCCTGCGGACGCACCCTGATGCTTCCGTCCGGCGCCCCGACGCCCCGCAAGGTCATCCCCATCGCTGACGCAGGTGGGGAGGGCCAGGGCTACCAGTCGCTCTACGAGGCCCAAAAGAAGATCTACCCGCGCAGCGTTGCGGGGCGCTTCGTGAGCTGGCGCTGGGTCTTTGTCTGGATCACGCAGATCGTCTTCTACGGCCTGCCCTGGCTTCCTTGGGGGGAACGCCAGGCCGTGTTGTTCGATCTGGCCGCACGGCGTTTTTATCTGTTCGGATATGTGCTGTATCCGCAGGACTTCATCTACCTCACCGGTCTGCTGGTGATCAGCGCGCTCTCGCTGTTCCTGTTCACCGCCGTGGCGGGTCGCCTGTGGTGTGGATTCGCTTGCCCGCAGACGGTTTACACCGAGATCTTTCTGTGGATCGAGCGTCATGTCGAAGGTGACCGCAATGCCCGCATGCGCCTGGACCACGGCGAGTTCTCCCTGGAGAAGCTGGTGAAGAAGTGGTTCAAGCACCTGCTGTGGATCGGTTTTGCCCTTTGGACCGGCTTTACCTTCGTCGGCTACTTCACGCCTATTACCGAGTTGGGCATGGAATTCCTGCAGACCCGCATGGGGTCATGGGAAGTGTTCTGGGTGCTGTTCTACGGCGTGGCCACCTACGGCAATGCCGGTTGGATGCGCGAGCAGGTCTGCAAGTACATGTGCCCCTATGCACGCTTTCAAAGCGCGATGTTCGACAAGGACACCCTGATTGTCAGTTACGACACCGTCCGCGGCGAGCCCCGCGGCCCACGCGGGCGCGCCGACGACCTGGCCGGCAAGGGGTTGGGTGCCTGTATCGACTGCGAGCTGTGCGTGCAGGTGTGCCCCACCGGCATCGACATCCGCCAGGGGCTGCAGTACGAATGCATCGGCTGCGCGGGCTGTATCGACGTGTGCGACAGCGTGATGGACAAGATGCATTACCCGCGCGGCTTGATCCGCTTCACCACGCAAAACGCACTTGCGCAGGCCCTGACCCGCGCACAGATGTGGCGCCGCGCGCTGCGACCGCGGGTGCTGGTGTACGCGGTGATCCTGGGCGCGCTCACTTTGGTGGTGGGCATCTGCCTGGCCCTGCGCACGCCACTGAAGGTGGACGTGGTGCGTGACCGCGCCGCGCTGGCCCGTATCGTGGCTGGCGGCCATATCGAGAACGTCTACCGGCTGCAGATCATGAACGCGACCGAGGTCACGCAGTCCTATCGCATCACCGTCGAGGGCCTTGCCGGCCTGGTGGTCGCCTCGCAAGCCGAGTTCTCGGTGGACGCTGCGCAGTCTCGATGGGTAGCCGTGCGGCTGCAGGTGCCGGACGGCGCCTCCCCCCCGGGGTCGCATCCGATCCGTTTTCACATCGCCTCGGCAGACGCCTCGGTCACCGAAAAATCCGTCTTCCTCCTGCCTCGCCCCTGACCTCTGCCCCCACTCTGGAGCCCGCCATGCCCGAAGCCACGCTACCCGCCAACCGGTCTGCGCACCGACCCGTCCTGGACCTGCCCTGGTGGCGCCACGGCCTGGTCTGGATGGTGATCGGCGGACCGGTGGTGGTGGTGGTGGCCAGCATCGCCACCTTCTTGATCGCGGCACGCAGCCCCGACCCGGTGGTGGCCCACGACAGCTACCGCTTCAGGCAGCCGACCGCACAGGCCGCCGGGAAGGGCGCCACCGAGGGCACTCACAAGGGCATGTTGCCCGCGCAGCAGGGCCGCAACCACGCTGCATCGCCAGATACCGCCCGGTGAGGGGGCGCTTTAGCCACTTGAGGAGACCGAGCCATGTGGAGCAGGATGTTGATGACGGTGCTATGGCCTGCCTTCCTGGCGGCCTGCGTGCTCGAGGCCGTGGTGTTTGCCGTGGTCGATCCGCATGAATTGACGTGGGCGGGCGGCCCCCTGGGCTGGTCGCGTCAGGCGGTGTACACCGCCTCCTTCTTCCTGTTCTGGGCGGTCTGCCTGGCCTCGAGCCTGCTGGCCTTGGTGCTCGCGCGGTCCGGGCCTGCGCCGACGCTGCGCGAGTAGCCCTGCGTGTGTGCCGGGGCGAAGGCGCAAGCGTTGATGCGACGGGAGGCCTTGCAGCCTTGTGCTGTAATTTGCGCCATCGCCACGCCTGCAGTTCCCCGTGCCCCTCACCCGTCTCAGTGACGCTGATGCCGCCAGTCGCCTCGCGGCCCTCCTGGATTCCGCCATGGACGCCATCATCAGTATTGATGAAGGCGAACAGATCGTCCTGTACAACCGAGCGGCCGAGGCCACCTTCGGCTGGCCAGTGGAGCAGGTGCTGGGGCAACCCTTGTCCATGCTGCTGCCGCAGCGCTTTCGAGGTGGCCATGCGGCGCACGTCAAGCACTTTTCCGCCACCGGGGTGACGCATCGCCGAAAGGGCGAGGGCATCGTGCTGTACGGCCTGCGCGCTGACGGCACCGAGTTCCCCATGGAGGCGTCCATCTCCCAGATCGACACCGCGCAGGGCAAGGTCTTCTCGGTCATCGTGCGCGATGTCACCGAGCGCGTGAAGGCCCGCCAGGACCTGTCACGCTTTGCCACCGAGGCCTCGGCGATCCGCGAGCAGGAAAAGAGCCGCGTCGCGCGCGAGCTGCACGACGAGCTGGCGCAGTCGCTCACCGCGCTGAAGATGGACGCCACCTGGCTGCGGGACCACCTGGCTCGCGATCCAGCCTTGGCCGCCAGCAAGGTGGCGGGCATGCTGGCCCTGCTGGACGATTGCGTGGCCGCCACCCGCCGTATCGCAGCCGACCTGCGGCCGCTGGTGCTGGATGACCTCGGGCTGGTGCCAGCCATCGAGTGGCTGGTCCAGGGCTTCACGCAGCGTCACGGCGTGTCCTGCACGCTGGACCTGGACGAATCCCTGGAGCTGGGTGAGCCGCATGCCACGGCGGCCTTTCGCATCGTGCAGGAGTCGCTGGCCAATGTGGCCAAGCACGCCCGCGCGCGTCAGGCCTGGGTGCGGGTGGCCCGCGAGGGTGGGCAGGTGGTGCTGGAGGTGCGCGACGACGGCAGCGGCTTTGACCCGCAGGCCGCCCGCAAGCCCGATTCACTGGGCCTGATCGGCCTGCGGGAGCGGGCGCAACTGCTGGAAGGCACGGTGCGCATCGACTCACAGCTGGGGCAAGGCACTCGGGTGCGGGCCCAGATTCCGGTGCCACCGGAGACCCGCACATGATCCGCATCGTGGTGGCCGACGACCACGCCATCGTGCGTGAGGGCCTCAAGCAGATCCTGGCCACGGTGCCTGATTTCCAGGTGGTGGGCGAGGCCGCCGACGGCACCCAGGTGATGCAGCGGGTACGCGAGACCGACTTCGACCTCTTGCTGCTGGACCTGTCCATGCCTGGTCGCAGCGGCATGGAACTGATACGCCTGGTCAAGGCCGACAAGCCCCGTGTGCGTATCCTCGTTCTGAGCATGCATCAGGAAATGCAGTACGCGGTGCGCGCGATCAAGTCGGGTGCCAGCGGCTACCTTACCAAGGAAAGCGCACCGGCCGAACTCGAGCAGGCCCTGCGAAAGATTGCGGCGGGCGGCGCTTATGTCACGGCGGAAGTGGCCCAGCAACTGGCGCTGGGCGCGATGCCTGACCACCAGGCCGCGCCGCACGAGGCGCTGTCGCCTCGGGAGTTCGAGGTGTTCCGCCAGCTGGTGGCTGGTGCCTCGGTGACCGAGATCGCACAGGCCCTGCACCTGTCGGTCAAGACCGTGAGCACACACAAGACCCATCTGATGGACAAGCTCGGGGTGCACAACCCCGCGGAGCTGGTGCGCTACGCGATCCGCCACGGGTTGGCGGACAGCGGGCAGCTTTGACGGGCGTCCTCAGTCGAACAGCGCAGGCAGATCCAGGCCCTCGGGGTATTGGATCCCGATCAGCGGGCTAAAGGACTTCTCGCCCAGAAAGTCGACTGCGTCATCGGCCGAGAATTTTCCGTCCTGCACCTTGATACGCGCCACGATCTGACGTCCCTTGGCCACCACCAGGCCGCCGCCGTGCGGACAGCGCCCGCCGATGCACTCGGTGATGACATAGGTGGTGTCGCCGTTCACAAACCACAGGTGGCTGAGGCTGGCGCGCGGCATCAGGGCTTGGTTGGAAGCGAAGAAGCGGTTTCCATTTCGGCCGTCTGCGGTGTAGGCCAGCTCGATCACCCCCGCAGGGCCGTAGCGGTATTCGATGCGGGAGTAGGGTGGCTTGGCTGGCGTCGCGCACACCCTGATCGACTTCTTGCCGACCCTGCCCGTGTAGAGGGGCGCTTCGTCCGTTGCACAGGGCTGGGCCGCTGCTGGCACAAGGGTCGTGGCCAGTGCTAGGGCCAGGGCCGCGGAGAGGGCAGGCAGGCGCAGTGGGGTCATGGGCAACAAGGTCTGGATGGAGGCGGTGCCATTGTGCCGCCGACTTTCCCTAGGACGATTCCTAGGCGGATTCGGGACGATTCCGAGGGATGGATTCAGCGCCCGCCGATGGGCTTGTGACCGGTGCTGAGTCACAGTGCACCTCATGCCCTCGACCCCTTGCGCCCGCGTCTTCCTGGCCGATGATTCCGGTGCGATCCGCGCGCGGGTGGCCGCCCTGCTGGGGGCTCATGCCGTGTCGGTGGTGGGGGAGGCCGCCACGCCTGAAGCCTGTATCGCGGGCATCCTCGCCAGCCAGCCCCAGGTGGTGGTGCTGGATATCCAGCTCGAAGGCGGTACCGGCCTGGAGGTACTTCGCGCCGTACGTGCGGCCGCCCCTCAAATTGCCTTTGTTGTTTTCAGCAACAACGCCAGCCTGGCTTACCGTCGGAAATACCTGGTCGAGGGAGCCGTCGCCTTCCTGGACAAGAGCAGCGATTTCGAACGACTGCCCGGAGCCATCGCCGACGCGCAGGCCCGGCCTCTGCACTGACCCTCCCGAACCGAGAAGCCCTATGAAGCACCTGTCTGCCCTCGCCCAAGCTCCTGTCCGGGTCCTGCGTCGCCACCATGACGCGCCGACGGAGTCCGGACCATGCCTGGCCACCCCGCTCAAGACCTTGTGCTCGAACTGCCACCTGCGTGATCTCTGCCTGCCCTGTGGGCTGGGAAGCCCGGACGTCGAGCGCCTGGACGATCTGAAATTCGGCCGCCGGCGGGTGCGCGCTGGCGAGACCCTGTACCGCGCCGAAGACCGGTTCCAGTTCATCTACGCGGTGCGCAGCGGCACTTTCAAGTCCAGCCTCAATCTGGCCGATGGCCGAGAGCAGGTCTCGGGCTTTCACATGGCCGGCGAGCTGATGGGGCTGGATGGTGTGGCCCACGGCCGTCACGCCAGCGCCGCCACCGCACTGGAAGATGCCGAAGTCTGCGCCATTCCCTACGCCCACCTCACCGAGCTGGCCACCCGCAGCGCCGACATGCAGATGGTCATGGCGCGCCTCATGAGCCGAGAGATCGTCCGCGAGCACAGTCTCATGATGCTTCTGGGCAGCATGAATGCCGAGGAGCGTCTCGCGGCTTTTCTGATCAACCTGTCGCAGCGCCAAAAGGCCCGCGGCTACTCACCACTGGAATTTCATCTGCGCATGTCGCGTGCTGAGATCGGCAGCTACCTGGGCATGAAGCTCGAGACGGTGAGCCGCACCTTCTCGGCCTTCCAGCAGCAGCGTCTGCTGGACGTGGACAAGCGCCACATCCGGATCCTGGACCTGGACGGCCTGGCCCGCTCCTTCCAGGGGCAGTTGCACTGACCGAGCCCCCGTACGCCCGTGCCCCTGCGCCCCCGTGCGCCCGGCTTGACGCCGGTCAAACCGGCCAGCGCCGGCACGCCCCAAGATCCTTTCTTATTCCCCACCCCCCTACGAGGCTCACCATGTTCAAGCGCATCCTGCTGGCCACCGATGGCTCCGAAGCGTCCGACCACGCGGCCCGCATCGCCGTCGACCTGGCCCGCGTTCACGCGTCCTCGCTCACCGCGCTGTATGTGGTGGATCCCTATCCCTTCCTGGGCATGGGCGAGGTCAATCCCCTGGGCTTTGATGCCTACATGGCCGCCGCGCGGGAGCAGGGAGCGCAGGCGCACTCGCGCATCCTGGAGGCCTGTAACGCGGGCGGTGCCGCCGTGCCCGTGGAGATGCGAGTGGTCGAGGACGTCGCCGTCCTGGAGGGCATCTTGCACACCGCGCGTGAACAGTCATCCGACCTCATCGTCATCGGCTCGCATGGCCGCACGGGCATTGCCCGCGTGATGCTGGGCAGCGTCGCTGCCAAGGTGGTGGCGCAATCGCCGGTGCCGGTGCTGGTCGCGCGTTAAATCGAGAGAGGCACGCCCCCCGCCATGACCGAGATCTCCGCACAACTGCTGCAACGTTTCGACGTCAACGGGCCGCGTTACACCTCCTACCCGACGGCCGACCGCTTTGTCGACGCCTTCACCGCCGACGATTACGTCCAGGCCCTGCGCCATCGCTCGCATGGACAGGCCTCGCTGCTGCCGTTGTCGCTGTATGTGCATATCCCGTTTTGCGAGTCGCTGTGCTACTACTGCGCCTGCAACAAGATCATCACCCGGCACCACGCGCGTGGCGCCGAGTACCTGAACTACCTCGAGCGCGAGATCAGCTTGCAGGTCGCCCCGCTCGGATCCGGACAGACGGTGAGCCAGTTGCATCTGGGCGGCGGCACGCCCACCTTCTTGTCAGACGACGAACTGGGTCAGCTCATGGCCCTGCTGCGCGAGCACTTCACCTTGGTGCCGGGTGGCGAGTACTCGGTCGAAGTGGATCCACGCACCGTGGACGCCATGCGCTTGGAAACCCTGGCGCGCCTGGGCTTTAACCGCATCAGCTTTGGCGTGCAGGACTTTGATCCGGAGGTGCAAAAGGCGATCCACCGTCTGCAGCCCGTCGAGCGCGTGTTCGCGCTGGTCGAGGAAGCGCGCCGCATCGGCTTCGAGTCCGTGAACGTGGACCTGATCTACGGCCTGCCCCGCCAGACACCGGAGTCCTTTGCGCGCACCCTCGCCCAGGTGCAGGCGCTGCGGCCAGATCGCATCGCCCTGTACGCCTACGCCCACCTGCCCGAGCGCTTCAAGCCGCAGCGGCGTATCGATCCCGCTGATCTGCCCACGGGGGCGGGCAAGGTCGGCATGCTGGCCTCGGCGCTGGCGGCCTTTGAGGAGGCGGGCTATGTGTATATCGGCATGGACCATTTCGCGCTGCCAGACGATGCGCTGGCCGTGGCCAAGCGCCAGGGTCGGCTGCACCGCAATTTCCAGGGCTACAGCACCCAGCCCGATTGCGATCTGATCGCCTTGGGCGTCTCGGCCATTGGCCGCGTGGGTGCCACCTACAGCCAGAACGCCAAGACCTTGGACGAGTACTACGACCTGATTGACCACGGACGTCTGCCCGTCACGCGCGGCTTGGCGCTCACACGTGACGACCTGACCCGCCGTGCCGTGATCATGGCGCTCATGTGCCAGGGTCAGGTGCTGTTCGAGTCCATCGAACTGGCGTGGATGATCGACTTTCGCCGCTACTTCGCCGCCGAGATGGCGCAGCTCCTGGCGCTGCAGGGGCAGGGCCTGGTCACGATCGATACGCAGGGAGTGCAGGTGACGGCCGAGGGCTGGTACTTCGTGCGCGCCGTGGCCATGGTGTTTGACCGCTACCTGCAGGCCGATCGCCATCGCGCGAAGTTCTCACGCATCATCTGAGCGCCCGACTTCACCCATGTCCCTGACGCTCGCGATGGCCGCCACTGCCTTGACCATGGGCCTGGCGGGTGGTCC
Organism: Pseudomonadota bacterium; assembly: GCA_041159245.1. Taxonomy (GTDB): domain Bacteria; phylum Pseudomonadota; class Gammaproteobacteria; order Burkholderiales; family Burkholderiaceae_C; genus Ramlibacter. Next base: position 25,047 of record JBEAZV010000027.1, on the reverse strand, counting down.
GCACTGCGCCGCCATGTGTGGTGCAGCCTGCGCGGGCGTCACGCGGGCCAGCGCAGCGAGTGCGGCCTCGCGTTCCATGGTCGTCTTCCAGGCCGGCCGGCTGGCTGGCTATATGGCGTCGGGTGCAGTGACCGCGGGCGCGATGCAAAGCCTGGCCTGGCTGTCGGTGCAAAGCGCTGCGCTGCGACCGGTGTGGACGCTGATGCACATGGCGGTCCTGGCCTGGGGCCTGACACTGCTGGTGCTCGCGCGTCAGCCGGTCTGGGCGCAGCAGGCGGGGCTGGCAGCCTGGCGTCGTATCCGGCCGCTGGCACAGCGTACGGGCGGCGTCTTGGGGGTCGGTGCGCTGTGGACCTTCATGCCCTGCGGCCTGCTGTATTCGGCGCTTCTGGTGGCCGCCTTGAGCGGCGGGCCGCTGGAGGGGGCGCTGTCCATGGCGCTCTTTGCTGCGGCGAGCAGTCTGGGGCTGATCGCCGGGCCAGGGCTGCTCGCTCGCATTCGCGACGCGGGCAATCGTTTGCGTCGGGACTGGGGTACGCGCGTGGCAGGGGGGCTCCTGGCTGCGACGGCCGTTTTCGCGCTTTGGATGGATCTGGCCGAGCGCATCGCGCTGTGGTGCGCGTGAAGGAGGCTTAAGTCACTGCAACGCGATGGGCGTGCGGCGGGGGCCCGGAGGCTTCAAGTGCGCAGGCCTTTTTTTGGGGCTGGGCCGAGGCGGGGATCTGATATCCGTAGGTTTCAGCGCAAATCCAAAACGACGCCGTCGAGGCTGGCCAGGACGATGGGTTTGTCCTTCCCCAAGGCCATGATGGCGCCAGCCAGCACCAGGTTCATGCTCGCTTGGGCCAGTTGCTTGGATTCGGCGGTGGTGGCGACCACGACCAGTCGTCGGTTGACGAGGCCGCCCGAGAACGCTACCAGCTCGCCTTGCGGACCTTGCACCATGAACTCGGTCATTCGGCTGGAAAACACCACGCGGTCGTTTGCGGGTCGCACCAGTGGCGGCGACGCTGTCCTAAGCGAGATCGTCACACCATCTTGTTCAAATGCCACGGCCGCAGGCCCGGCTGCCGACCCCCCGGTGCCGAGGATGGTGACGCCCAGCAAGCCGGTATCGGACTTGTCGGGCGCTTTCACCGCCTGCAAGGCGGGCCAAGCGTACGAGCCGGACGTGGATGCAGGCACGGTGCTGTCCTGAGAGACGACCGATATTGGCTGCCCGCTGCGGCTTGAGATGGCCGTCACGTTGTCGACCCCCGCACCACGGCCCGCTGTGCCCTTGACGATTGCGAGCTGCAAGGCGCCTGCATCGCCGGAGCCCGAGCTTGCAGACGCTGGGGTTGGGGCTGGGTCAACGGTCAGCGTTCCATCTTGAAAGGTGATGGCGTAGTTGCCACTGCTCAATCCAGAAGTCGTGATGACATAACTGCCAGCGGTGACGGCGCCTTGCGAGGAGCCGCCAAAACTCAAGCTTCCGCCCAGCACACTGGCAGTCTCGTTACTAGCAAAACCCGAATAGCTCACGCCATTGCCGCCGGTGTAGGCCTGACCGTCCTGCGTCTTGCGGGCGCTGTCTGCGCTCACCGTCAGCGCCTTCGGCGTGATGCTGGCGGTGGTCGTGGCCTGGTCGGTGATGGTGTAGTTGGTGGCATCAGTGCCGCCGTAGGTGCTGGTCAGAGCGACTGTCTTGCCGGTGCCGGCATTCTTGTCGTTTGCCGTATTGCCGGCGTTGCGGAAGGTGCCCGTAGCCGAGACGGTGACGCTATCGCCGGCGACCAGACCGCCCGCCTGAAGAACCGAACTGGTCACGCCCGCCGTACTGACTATCGCCGTGGCGTTACCGTCGTAGACCTTGTCGGCGGCCGTGATGCCGCTGATGGTCAGAGGTTTAGCCGTGATGCTGGCAGTGGTCGTGGTCTGGTCGGTGATGGTGTAGTTGGTAGCGTCACTGCCTCCATAGGTACTGCTTAAAGCGACCGTCTTTCCAGTGCCTACGTTCTTGTCGTTCGCCGTATTGCCGGCGTTGCGGAAGGTGCCCGTAGCCGAGACGGTGACGCTATCGCCGGCGACCAGCCCGCCCGTCTGAAGGACTGAGTTGGTCACGCCTGCGGTACTCACCGTCGCCGTGGCGTTACCGTCGTAGACCTTGTCAGTGGCGGCGATACCGCTGATGGTCAGAGGTTTAGGTGTGATGCTGGCGGTGGTCGTGGCCTGGTCGGTGATCGTGTAGTTGGTGGCGTCACTGCCTCCATAGGTGCTACTCAGAGCGACTATCTTGCCGGTACCGGCACCCTTGTCATTCGCTGTATTACCCGCGTTGCGGAAACTACCCGTAGCCGAGACTGTGACACTGTCACCAGCCACCATTCCGCCCGTCTGAAGGACTGAGTTGGTCACGCCTGCGGTACTCACCGTCGCTGTGGCGCTGCCATCGTAGACCTTGTCGGCAGCCGTGATACCGCTGATGGTCAGAGGTTTAGGTGTGATGCTGGCGGTGGTCGTGGCTTGGTCGGTGATGGTGTAGTTGGTCGCATCAGTGCCGCCATAGGTACTGCTTAAAGCGACCGTCTTTCCAGTGCCGACGTTCTTGTCGTTTGCCGTATTGCCTGCGTTTCGGAAACTGCCAGTCGCCGAGACTATGACGCTGTCCCCGGCCACCATCCCGCCGGACTGAAGCACCGAACCCGTCACGCCCGCCGTACTGACTGTCGCCGTGGCGCTGCCGTCGTAGACCTTGTCGACCGCCGTGATGCCGCTGATGGTGAGGGCCCTGGGCGTGATGTTGGCAATTAACCCCGTGGGTTGGGTGAGCGTGTAGTTGCTTGCCTGTGATCCACTGATCGTGTTGGCTGCAGTGACGACCTTGCCTGTCCCAATATTCTTGTCAGAAAAGATGCCTGCCTGCGTCAGTGCGACATTCGAAGTATCCGCAGCCACGACGCCAACCAAGGAGCCATTCATCAGCGTCGCCGTCGTCGACCCGTCGTAGACCTTGTTGGCGACCGTCGTGCCCGTGACGGTTAGGGATTTGGGATTGATATTCGCAGTACTCGATGCCGTCGTATTTTGCAGGAGGTAGTTTCCCGCATCCGCGCCACTCAGGCTCAGGCCTTGAACGGTCACAGTTTCGCCAGTTCTTACATTCTTGTTTGCGAATACAGCCGACGTGCTGCTGTATTGCAATGCGTCGCCGGTGACGGCATCTGCAGACCCTAGCGAGACGGCTGCCGTATATGCCCCGTCATAAGTCTTGGTGCTCGCGGTGGCGGTGACCGTCAGGGCTTTGGGCGTAATGGTCTGTACGCCGAGCACTTGCACCGCGTTGCTGAAATTGCCCCCCACCAGATTCGTCACGCTGGTGGCCGCCAGGTTGTAGGTGCCGACGTTGGCGTTACCGGATGCCGAGCGCTGCGATGCCAGGGCGTCGGGGGCCAACTGCACGGTGACGCTGCCCCCGTACGTGCTGTCGACAAAGTCAAAAGCGCCGGCATTGGGTGTCGCCGTCACATTGCCCACCACCGTGCCGTAGGTGCTGCTGTAGTAGCTGGCAGTGGGCGTCGCCACCGTCGTGGCGGTGCCGTAGGTGGCGGATGAATTGGGGACGCGAATCAACAACTTGTCGGCGGGAACGACGGTGAAGTCGCCGGTCTGATACACAGGCGTATAGTTGCCTGCGTTGATGCCAGAAGGCGTCAAGACGCCGACATAGGTGCCCGCCGTCGAACGTTGCCCCGCGGTCAAGCTACTCGTCACCGTCGGCCCGACCCCGTTGGCAAAGGTCAGATCGGCACTGCTCTCACCGGTCACAAAGCCAGAATAGGCCACACCATTGAAGGTGGTCGTGCTGTCCGCCAGGGCGAAAAAGTTGGCGTCGTTATTGGCCTTGACCGTCAGTGTCTTGGGGGTGATGTTGGCCGTCAGGCCGGTGGGTTGGGTGAGCGTGTAGTTGCTTGCCTCCGAACCGCTGAGGGTGTTGGAGGCCGTCACCGCCTTTCCCGTGCCCACGTTTTTATTCGAAAAGCTGCCGGCTTGCGTGAGGAGCACATTATCCGTATCAGAAGAGACCACCCCCACCAAGGTGCCGCCGCTCAAGGTGGCCAGTGTCGTGCCGTCATAGACCTTGTGGGCCACACTGGTGCCGGAGACGGTCAGGGCCTTGGCCGTGATGTTCGCGGTGGTGGTGAATGGATTCGCCAGAGAGTAGTTGCCCACGCTCGCGCCGCCCAGGACGAGACCCGAGACGTTCACCGTTTTTCCGACGCCGACATTGCGAGTGGCAAAGGTCGCTACCGCTTGCGAGCTGTCAATCTGGACATCATCGACGCCCAGCACGCCCGTTAGCGTCCCATAGCTGGACACCGTCGCACTGGTGCTGCCGTCGTAAGTCTTCGCGCTGGCGCTGAGTCCGGAGAGATTCAGGGGCTTGGGCGTGATGGTGGCCGTCGTCGTGGCGTTGGTATTCGGAGTCTGGTAGTTGCTGATGTCGGCACCAGAGGCGGTGATGCCGCTGACGGTGACGGTGACGCCGGCTGCCGCATCTTTGCTCGCGAAGGTGGCACCGGTGTAGTTGGTCGTCAAAAGATCGCCACTGATACGGTTGTTTGACAGACTGACACCCGACGCCGTGGTGGTGCCGTCATAAACCTTGCCCGCTGCCGTGGCGGTGACTGCCAGTGGCCTGGGTGTGATGGTTTGCGTACCGACCACTGACAGGCTGTTGCTGAAATTCGCACTGGTGGTGACGGCGCCTGCAGCCGCCACATTCCAGACGCCCACCACCGGGTTGTTGGAGGTGCTGGTCGTGGGGTTGCTCAGGGCCAAGCTAAATTGCGCAGTCCCACTGGCCCCGTCATTGAGTGTGTAGATGCCGCCGCTCGAATTCAGTTGTGAGGTCAAATCAACCACACTGCCGTCCGGCATCAGGTAGCGTGCGCTGCTGATGCTGTACGAAGGCGTCGTGCCATACACCGTGCTGGCGTCTGCAACGCGAATCAACAACTGATTGGCCGGAACAATCGTGTAAGTTCCCGTGCGATAGGTGATGTTGTAGTTGGTGGCGGTCAGACCGCTGGGGGTGAGCGTGTACTGGCCGGCCGCATTGGCTGCGGGGGTGCTGCGCGTGATGGCCAAAGTGCCGCCGAGTACGGCGCTGGTTTCCTGGTTGACCAAGCCGCTGTAGCTGGCCCCCGCATAGCCCACCGCATCGGACAAGGTCACAAAGCGCGCATCGTCATTGGCCTGCACCACCAGGGGCGCGGGTGTGATGGTCCCCGATGAAGTGGTGCCCGTGGCGGACGTCGCATAGCCCGTGACCGACCAACTTGCCGAATTGGAGCGGGCCCGCAGGCTCAGGGCCATGCTTTTGTTGGTGCCGGCGTTGGCGGTGGTGTAGGTGGCGCTGTCTGCGCTAAAGCCCATGCTGTCGCCATCAATGGCGCCCGAGACGCTCCCGCCCGTCACCACCGCGTTAGCGGCCAGCAGGGTGCCGTCATACACCTTGGTGGCCGTGACGGTGGCGCCCGTCACGCTCAGGGTGGGCTGCAGCCGATAGTAGAAATTGCGGGTTCCCGCTACCACGCTGCTGAGGGACGTGAGGTCCGCGTTGTAGGTTTTGTATTGGAGTGAACCGGTTGCGCCCGACAGCTTCAAGCCCAGATTGCTGGTGGATCCGTTGGCGACCGTTGCCGTGGGCGAGCCCGCAAACAGCACCAGCGTCCCCGTGCTGCTGGTGGTGACCGTTCGCGCGAGTGTCAAGTCACTGGTCAACGCAGTATTGGCTGCAGAACTTGCGCCTGCGATCAGCCGGATGGTGCTATTGGCCCCAGTCAGCGTGATATTTCGGTCGATGTTTAGCGTACCCGTGGCTTGGACGGTGACATTGCCTGTTCCGGAGATATCCCCTATTGGGCTCGACAAAGTCAGAGCGCCTGATCGGTACACAAGCAAATTGGCATTGTTGGTCACCGAGCCATTTCCCACTGTCCCGTTCGTGGAGTCGAGTGTGCCCACTTGCAAGGTGCCCCCATTGATGGTGGTGGTACCAGTCCGAGAGGGGCTGTAGCCGCTCATCACCACCGTCCCGAGACCCATGCCTTTGATCAACGCACCCCCCCCGCTCAAGGTTCCGGTGAGGTTCAAGCTTCCATTGGATGCCGCATCCACAGTGAGGACCGCATTCAAGGTGTTGTGCGTGATGGATGAATTGAGTGTTGCGCTTCCTGAGACGGAGTTGGTGATGGTGCCGCCGCCGAATGAGATCGTCATGGCGCGGGAGGCCAAAGGCGTCCAGCCGCGCAGATCCAAAGTTCCGCCGGAGCTGATGGTGAGGCTATTGACCGCCGAGGCGGGACCTAGGGCACCTGCGTGACCCAGTTCCAATGTCGCTGCGTCCAGGTTGATGGCGCCCGTGAATTGCGTGTTATTGCCTGAAAGAAGGAGTCGGCCACTTGAAAGAAAAAGTGGGACTGAGAGGGCAAGCTGACCCGCAAATTCACCCGAGGCGTTGTTGATGCTGAGTGATCCTGTGCTGATGGAGACGGTTCCGGTACCCGACAAGGTTTTCAGCGTGGCTCCGGCAGAAACACTGGAGCTGAGCGTGCCCGCGAGATTCAATCCACTGGAGGTTGCGATGCTGCCTGTCGTTCCCAGCGCCAAGGTGCTGAAGGTATCGACGGTCGTCGGCCCGGTATAGGCGTTTGAGGCCTGCAAATTAAAGGTGGCCGTGCCAGCGCCAGATGTATTGACGACCGAAATCCCACCGGTGCCACGAATCGCGCCACCTAAGCCCAGCGTCGAGGCGGCGCCCGAAGGCATGGCCAGCGTGAGGGTGTTGCTGCCCAAGAGGACGATGCCCGCGGGATAACTGTTGGCGGTCAGGCCTTTGAGCGTCACCCCTGAAGTCGCACCGCTGATATCGAGGGTGCTGTTCGACGCGGCAAGGGTGACCACGGTGCTAGGCAGGTTGCCCTGCCCACTGACATACAAGGTTCTGTTTGAGGGAACGCTGAGGGCGCCCCATGCATTGGCATCACTTAGTGTGAGACTTCCGCTGCTGTTCCAGTTCAGCGTCCCCGTCGCGGTGTTGGTGCCCCCAAGGGTCAGGTTTCCGCTGCCGCTGAAGTTCAGTGTTCCCGCCCCGGAGATCGCGCCATCGAGCGTCACGGAGCCTGTTCGATTGACAGTCAGGGCCCCGCCCAGGCTGATAGGTCCCACGATGGAGCCGGTTGCGCCGGCAGCGCCAAGCACAAGCGCGCCCCCCACAGGTATGGTGGTGCCCCCCGTATAGGTGCTGTTGCCGGTCAAGGAAAAAGAGCCGGAGGCGGGCAGCACAAAGCCCCCGGTGCCGCTGATCACGCCGGCATAGGACTGCCCACTGATTAGCGCAGTGAAAGTCAGCGTCTTGCTCCCCAGCACCGTGGCGCCGCTGCCCGTCATGTATTTCAGGCTGGCGCCTGTGGTGGTGCCGCTGATATCCAGGGTGCCGCCGTTGCTCACGACGCTGCTGGTGCCCAGTGAGGCGCTACCCGATAAAGCGGCCGTGGCGCCAGCATCGATGGCGGTTTGAGCTGTATAGGTGAGATTGCCACTGAGCGTGACAACACCGGCCCCGCTGAACTTCAAGCCCCCTGTGCCGGAAACATCGTTCGCAAAGCTATAAGCGTTGGCTCGGTTAAATCTGAGGGTACCGCCGGACAAGTTAATCGGACCCGCCAAACTTCCGGCCAATGCCGTACCGCCCGTATCGCCCAACACCAGCGTCCCGCTCGAAACCGTGGTCGTCCCCGTGTAGGTTTGATCACTAGAAAAGAAAGTCGTGGCGGAGGCGCTGTTGGTAAGGCTGACGTTTCCGGTTCCGCTGATGACGCCCGAGTAGGTATTGCCTGAAACCGTTGAGGTGATCAATAGAAGTTTGGCGCCTAGGGTGACGTTGCCGCTCCCCGTTAGATTCTTGATCGAGGCACCGCTGGTGGTGTTGCTGATATCCAGCAAACCTGCGTTCGTCACGCCAAACGAGGACGACATGCCGCCAGCACCCGACAGGGCCAGTGTTCCGGCACTGATGGTGGTCAGGCCCGTGTACGTACTGGCTGCCGTCAAAGTCAGCACACCGGTCCCCGATTTCGTGAGCGTTCCACCCGCACTATTCAACGCCGTCGACAACGTGACGTCTTGTCCGTTGGTATCGATATTGAATTTCTGATTGCTCGTGGTCGCGTCAAACCGGCCGGAATAATCGGTGGTGTTGCTGCTCGAATACTGCAAGGTGCCGCCATTGAAAAGCAGCTTCCCGGTTCCGCTGCTGATCGCTGCAGCGGAACCCAAATTCAAGGTGCCATTGGTGAGTGTGGTGAGCCCACCATAGCTGTTGTTGCCCGTGAGACTCAGTGTGCCTGCATAGCCCACGCCGCCGAGGGCGAGCTTGCCAGTCGCGCCGGATATCGCACCTGCATACGTGCTGTTGCCCATTTGCTGGATGTTCAGGCTGCCCCCGCCGGTCATCGCAATATTGCCGCTGCCCGTGAAGCCACCGGCCGCCCGTAGCGTGAGGCCGGCTGCGCTGCTCCAACTCAGATTGCTAGCCAGGGTAATGTTGCCCGTTTGACTGCCGCTGCTACCCGTGTCGATCGTGACACTGGTGCTCCCCAGGGCGGACTGCAGCGCCGACACATTCACCACGGAATCGTTGGCATTGGCGCTGTAGCCACTCGGAAAGACGCTGGTGTAGGTGATGGCAACACCACTGGTGCTGTCAGCGCTGATGGTCAGGTCATAGGGGTCCAGCAACCACTCTCCCCATGTGCCCTGTGGCGCCCGGGTGGAGACTTTCAGATCGCCCACCAGAAGTTGGCGCCCCGACGTTTCCACCGTGCCGCCGTCACCCCCATGGGGCCCCGCCTCGGCCCGGATGCTGCCTTCGACCCGGGTCACGCTCGCCGGGTGGTGGATATCACTCCACAACACTACCTTGCCGCCATCCCCTTGATCGGTCGCACTGGCATCGATGCGGGCACCCGCCTCCATCGTCACCTGGGTGGCTTGGCGCATGTCGCCACTGCCTTGCCAGTCGCCGCCGACCAGCACGGTACCGCCGCCCTGAGGGCCGTTGGCTTCTATTTGGCTGGTTCCCGTCAGCTCGATGCGGTCGGCCATCAGGACGATCTTTCCGCCCCGCTCGACCAGGCTGGTGGCATTCAGGTGCCCGCTGTTTTTCACCACCGAACCCTGTAGCGTGGCCAGGGCATGGGCCGAGAGGATGATCTGTCCGCCTTCGGCCAGCACCGCACTGCGGTTCTCGACCACGGCGGCGATGGCCTGTGGCGTGGTGGTGATACCGGCCAGGCCGGTGCCGCTGCTGTGGAAGTTCAGTGCGACGGTTTCACCCGAGGCCATGGCCACGGTGCCCGCCTGGGCGACGATCAGACCCTGGTTGCGTACCTCGGGGGCAAGTAGGGCGATGTAGCCGCCCAGTGCGGACTTGAGCTGCCCCTCGTTGACCACGCTGCCCGTGGATCCATCGCGGTGGAAGACGGCGCTGCCCGCCATGAAGGCGTCGGGATGGGCCCGGCCTGTGGTGGCCACCAGGCCACCGACGTGCACTTGCGCCGTGGGCGAGAAGTAGACCCCATTGGGATTGGAGAGGAAGACCTGTCCGTTGGCGGTGATCTGGCCGTAAATCTGGCTGGCGTTGTTGCCCAGGATGTGATTGAGGACGACGGCGTCGCGACCCGGCTGATTGAATTGCACCTGGGCCTGGCTGCCCACGTTGAAGCTGGCCCAGTCGATCACGGCGCGCGGGCTGGTCTGATTGACCGTCATGCGTGCGTTGGCCGCGTTGACGTCGATGCTGGCGCTGCCGCGGGTGACCACACCGCCTTGCGGGAGTTGGTTCGGGGCAGGCGGCGCTTGTTGTGAGTGGGTGAGGGTGGTGATGCCGCCAAGGGCGACACTTGCCAGCATTGCCGTCACCGCCTGTGCCAGCGCCTTGCCAGTGCGGCTGCCCTTGCCTGCGCTGCGGGCAGTCTCCGGGACAGCTTGCAGCTGCTGGTTCGGGCCGCAGCGCTTGAGGCGGTAGGTGTGGTTCATGCTCAGAAATTGACCGCGGCAGACAACCAGAAGCGGTTGAGGGTGCGGGTGCCATCGCTGTCGGTGCCCGTGCTGGCATTGGCAGCGGGGTTTTGGCCGTGTCGGCGGCTCCAGGTGCCAGAGACTTCATGGCCCTGAGGGCTGCGCCAGGCCAGGGTGAGGCCCAGGCCTCGCAGGCTCTGGGTGTTCAGGCTGGTGAGCGGCGTACCTGCGGCGTTCGCGTTGTGCTTGTAGACCTGGATGCGTCCTGCATCAGCGAAGGCCTGGAGGATGAGGGCTGCGTCCAGCCGGTGTTTCAAGCCGAGGGTGACGGTGCTGCCCAGCGTGCCACCGGCTTCGTTGCTGGGATAGGCTCTTACGCCCCAAGGGCCACCGAGGTAGATTTTTTCAGAGGAGTCGAGGTTGCGGTTGGCCCACTGCGCCGCGGTCTGCAGGTAGGCGCTGGTTTGACCCGTGATGCGTTGTTCCCGGTGGTACTGGGCATTGAGCTTGCCGAACATGCCTGCGGTGTGGGCGGCATCGGCGTCGGCCTGGGCGTTCGGCGATTGACTCAGGTCGACTCGGCCTCGACTCAGTTGCAGGCTCACGGTGTTTTGTGCGGGCGTTGGCAGCAGGTCCAGCCAGTTAGATGTGAGACTGCTGCGCACAACATCGAGGACGTAATGCGAGACGGGGGTCACCGCGCTGGCTTGCGCGTTGGCCAGCGCCTGGTTGTCTAGGCGTTTGCGATCTGCACTGAGCTGCCAGCTCAGGTTGTGCGTGGGCTGGCGGGTCAGGGGCGCCATCAGTTGCGCGCCCCAGGTCTGCGCTGCGCCGCTGGCTTGCAGGGCGGCAAAGCTGCCCACGAGGTGGTAGCGCATGTCGGATGCGTACAGGCCGGTACGCCAGCCGTGTACGCCCACCGGGTGTGTGTAGCCCACACGGGCATAGCGGCTGCCCTCGGTCTCCACCGCGTGGATTTGCAGGGCGTCGCCCCGGCCCGTGAGGTTGTTGACTGCAAGGCTGGCGCTCAGACGCCCCGACCCGGTGGACCGGGATCCCTGGTTGTCCAGCGCGACTTGGGCGTCCAGTGACTTGCGCTGTACGAGCACGATGCGGACATCGGTGGTGCCGGGTTCGCGACCTTCGGCAAAGGAGGCGCTGGCCGCTGCACCCGGCATGTCGTCCAGCAGCAGCAGCACGCGATCGACCCGATGCAGATTGACGTGCTCGCCTGCGATCAATAGCGCGTCGGCCATCGCCCGGATGCGATCGCGCGGAAGGCGCGCTTGCGGGTAGTCCACGTGCACCTGACCCAGGCGGGCTTCCAGCACGCGCAAGGTGACGACGCCGCCCTCGATCTCTTGCGGGGGGACCACGGCGTGGGCCAGCCAGCCGGCTTCGCGGTAGGTCTGAACGATGACCCAGGCGGCTTCCTGCAACTGGGTCAGGCTGAGATCGCGACCGGTAAAGCCCTTCAAGGCGGCTTGCAGGATCTGCGGGTTCAGCAGGGTGGGGCCTTCGAGGGTGAAGGCGTTGACGCGCACGACGGCACCGGTGCTGCCGTCTGCGGGCGGAGTGGGCACCCGCGGAATTTGCAGGGCGGGCGCGCTCAGCGCACCACCCGGGCGCGCCTCCAGCTGCTGCAACACCGAGCCGGCATCAGGCGCCGACCAGGCCCGCTGGGGTGCGAGGACCATGAGCACAAGCGCTGCCAGACAGGCCAGTCGCTGCCCCACGGGCTTCCTCAGATCGTCGGGGAAAGCGGTCATGCCCAGCGCCGCCTTCAAGGCTTGCGAACCGCCAGCTCTTCAAAGAACTGGTAGCCCACGTTGCGGATCGATTCGATGACGGCGCCCTCGGCGCCAGCCTCATGCAGCTTCTTGCGCAGCCGCACCATGCGGACATGGACCTTGGCCTTTTCCGTGGCCCCTTCGGCCACGGCCAGGCAGTGCATGACCTCGTCGATGCTCAGGCGCGCATCGGGCGATTGCACGAAGGCCTTGAGCAGGGTGGCCTCGGTGGCCGAGATGCGGACGCTGCCAGCGGGGCCGGTCAGGTCTAGTTTGTGAAGGGTGAGCACAGCATGCCAAAGGGGTCTTGGATGCCGGCGATTTCACAATTCGCTGCCTTGCGAACCTTTCATGCCCTTTCAAAATGCTTGCGATGCCGTCTGAACGTGACAAAAAAGCAGCAATTTGAAGGCTTTAGAAAGCCTTTGAAAGAATTTGAAAGTGAGCGCCCTGGTGCCTGCGCAACGCGCCGGGCCGCGAACTCAGGCGGTGACCTGCAGCGGAATGTGCAGCTGGTAGCCCATGCCCCGGATGGCCTCGACGCCTGGCCCCTCGGCGCCGGCCTGCCGCAGCTTCTTGCGCAGGCGCGTGAAGCGGATTTCGAGGCGGGTCTTGTGCGTGTCTTCGGCTTCCAGGCCCAAGAGTTCGAGCAGTTGCCAGGTTTCCAGCAAACCCGAGGGCGCCCGCGCAAAGGCGGTCAGCAGGATTTCTTCAGAGCGGGTCAGCGGCACAGTGCCGCCGGGGCCCTGCAGCTCGCGACGCGCCAGGCGCAGCGTGCCGTCCGGCGTGGCGTGGGTGAGCAGCTGGGCGTGGCTGCGTCGGGCGAAGCTGTTGATGGCTGCCATCAGCTCCGGCATGGGAACCGGCTTGGGCAGGTACCAGTCGGCCCCGCACGCATAGCCGTCCACCTTGCCCTGCAGGTCGGAGCGGGCCGAGACGATCACGATGCCGACCAGCGGCTGCGCCTTGCGAATGCGGCGTGAGAGGCTGTAGCCGTCCTCACCCGGCAGGTTCAGGTCGATCAGGAACAGGTCGGCCGCGACGCCCTGGGAACGGTCTTCAAGCTCCTCGGCACAGGACAGCGCCATGACGCGGTGCCCCTGGCCGCGCAGCGTATCGGCCATCAGTTCACGCAGGTCGTCGTTGTCTTCTACAAGGACGATGCTGAGGCGGGCATCCATAGCGCAAGGCAGATCTGGGTCGGGGTCGGGCAGTAGCGCAGTTCAGCGTTCAACTGCTGGGCGAGATTGTGCGACAGGAACAAACCCAGGCCCGTGCCCGACTGGCGTTGCGCGGCCGGGCTGCGGTAGTACTTGGCGAAGAGCTTGTCGGCATCGGGCCAGCCTGCGGCCCCGGGGTAATTGCAGACCTTCAGGCACCAGCCGGCGCGACCGTCTGTGTGGGTTTGGGATTCGAGCGAGACCTCGATGGGCTGCTGCGGGTCGCCGTATTTGAGGGCGTTCTCGATTAGGTTGCTGGCAATGATCTCCACGCACTGGCGGTCTGCCTCGATCAAGGCGAGGGGAGGGCTGCGCAGGACATGACGGCCAGCGGCCTGCTTGTGATTCTGGAGCCACTGAGGGAGCGCGTGCGCCAGGTCCACCGACTCACGCTGGACCGTGAACGACCGCTCCACCAAACGGTCTGTCTGGATACAGCGGTCGAGGATGGACTTCATGTTGTCGATGGCGCGAAGGACATAGCTTTGGGTCTTGTCGTCGCCCTTGAGCTTTTGTAGCGCCATGTCGATCACGCTCAGCGGGGTCTTAAGTTCGTGCATCAGCATGTTGAGCAGCTGTGACTGGTCTTTGCGGCGCAGGGCTTCCTGCGCCAGCTGCTCGCGCGACAGAAACAGGCGGTTGGCCAGGTCCAGGCGCAGTTGTTCGGTCTTGCGCGAGCGCAGGATCAGCAAGGTGGTCATCAACATGCCCGAAATCAGCCCGTACAACAGCACCCCGTAGATAGACAACAGGGTGCCTTGGAGCAGCCCGAGGCTGGGCATGACGGTCATGGCCAGCACCAGCACGATGGTCAGGTAGTAACCGAGCAGAGCGGCTTTAGGCAGGTGGTAGCGATCCGGTGGGGCCGTGCTACGGTCGACCGCTTGCATGCGCGAGGCGATCAGCAGGAGGGCGCACGGCGCGATCGCGTTGAGCAGCATGTTCAGGCGCAGGGCCTCGCCGTTCTGCCCGAGCACGAGCAAGCCCATGGCCAGCGCCGAGGCGCCCAGCAAACCGCGCATCAGCCAGTGGCCCCAGCGCGGCAGGGTGTACTCCCGCACCAGGCGGTATTCGAAGGCGATGGAGGCGCCTGTGGTCAGAAGCACGAGCCAGGCATACATCAGGTCTTGCGCAAACGGCGATAGCGCATCGGATAGAACGCTGCGGTGATACCCCAGGTAGCTGGCGGTGTAGAGCAAGAGGATGGTCTGGCGTAGCACAAAGGCCCCGTTGACGGGATCTCGGTCGCGCAGCCAGGCCAACAAGACCCAGACCAGGAAGGAGAGGATCAGCGCCAGCAGGGCCGAGTACGCCAGCCACAGGCTGTGCTCCTTGCGCAGCATGTCGCGTGGGCTCAGCGCTTCGACGTGCATGAGTTGGGTACTGGCGGTGCTCAGTCGCAGCCAGATGTCGCGCGGAGTGGGCTGTGCCGGGATGACGAAGGTGTGGTGCAGCGATTCGAATTCGCTGGGCTCCCAGGGGCTGAGGTCGCCGGCTGTGCGTGGGGTGCTGAGGTGCGCGGGGTCGGCAGGGTCAAAGAGGGTGATTGCGTCCAGGAAGACCGGCCGAATCCGCAGCACCAGCGTGTCCGGTTCGCCAGGTGGCACGGCATCGATCCGCAGCCGGATCCATTGCGCATGCGTGCTGAAACCTTTACTGAGGACACCGGTGTAGGGGGTGTAGGGCGCCGTCTGAGCCTGGGCCAGGGTGGCCGAGCCGGTCACGTCGGTCCAGTAGGCGCGCTCGAGGATCCGGTCTTGGGCTTGGGCTTGGGCCGAGGCGGGCCAAGCGCAGCAGAGCAGCAGCAGGTAACCAGCCGCCAGTATTTGTCGCCAGAGGGTGCGGGCAGAGGAAGTCACCGGATGAGTATGCCTGGGTCAGCGCACGCGGGTTGCAGCCCGTTTTTCCTTTTCGTCTATAACCCTCCTGTAGAGCTGAAGACCGCAACTCGCGGCGATAACCAGGAGCGATATGGCGGCCGAACGCGACCCGGAGATCTGGATCCACTACCTGCACCACGGCGACGTGCAGGCGCTGGCGATGAGTGATGCCGAGATCATTTCCGCCGTCGAAGACGGGCTGCGCGCCCAGGGCCTGGGACAAGTGGCCATTGAGCCGCGCATGCACCTGGTACCCGAGAAAGACTGGCCCGGCCACTTCAACGTGCTGCGGGGTTATATCCGGCCCTTGGGGCTGGCTGGGGTCAAGGTGGTGGGCGATTTCTATCGCAACTACGAAGTGGGCCTACCCTCGGAGATGGCGCTGCTCAATCTCATGGACCCCAAGACCGGCGCACCCGTGGCGGTAATCGATGCCTCCGACATCACCGATATGCGCACTGGCGCAGTGACCGCCATCGGCGCGCGCCACCTGGCGCGACGCGACTCGAAGGTGCTGGGGCATATCGGGGCGCGCGGGACCTCGTACTGGAATGTGCGGCTCCTGGATTCGATCTTCGATTTCGACGAGATACGCGTGCATTCGCGACGCCCCGAGAGCCGTGATGCCTTCGCGCAGCGCCTCTCGCGCGACCTGGGCAAGCCGGTGCGCGTGACGCCCGACTGGGAGTCCTGCGTGCGCGGCGCTGACATTGTGGTGGAGGCCTCGCGCCTGGAAAAGCCTGAACCCATGCTCAAGACCGCCTGGATCCAACCAGGGGCCTGCGTCATTCCCTACGGCACCATGAGCGCGGTGGAACTGTCGCTGACCGACATCATGGACAAGATGGTGATGGACGACTGGGGCCAGGCCAAGTCTGGGCCTTTCGGCGCGCTGCGCGCACACGTGGACAGCGGGCGCTTGAGCGAGCAGACCCTGCATGCCGAACTCGGACAGATCGTGGCGGGTCTCAAGCCGGGGCGCGAGCGCGACGACGAGACCAATCTGTTCTGGCACCGTGGGCTGTCGCTGTCGGACATCGCGCTGGGCGCTGCCATGCTGCGCAAGGCGCAGGCGATGGGCCTGGGCCAGCGTCTGCGGTTTCGCTGAAGGCCGCCACGTGCCGTTGGTCGCCAATGCCCGCATGTATTCGGCGACGCCCCGCACGAAGCAGGCGTGGCGCACGCTGCTGTCCTGGGTCTTGCGTGATGCCGGCATGGATTGGGAGGTGATCGACTACGACGCCCCGCAGCCGCTGAACGCCCTGTGGGCCCGCGACGATCTCGGCCTGGCGATGATGTGTGGCCTGCCCTTTGCCCGCCGCGTGCCACAGCCGCAACTGGTGGCGGCGCCGGTGCCCTCGCCGGCCCGCTATGGCGGGCGGCCCCAGTACTGCACGGATGTTGTGGTGCGCGCCGACGCGCCCTGGCGCTCGCTGCCCGAGACCTTCGGCGCGGTGGCCGGGTACACGTTATCGGACTCTCTGTCGGGCGGCGTGGCCTTCGACCGTTTCCTGGCCGCCTGGCGCACGCCCCATCAGACGGCCTTGTATCGGCGCGCGGTCGGTGGCCTGATCCACGCACGCGGCGTGATCGAAGCGCTGGTGCGCGGCGATATCGATGTCGGCCCTCTGGACAGCTACTACCACGACCTGCTGCGCCACGATGATCCGGTCTTCGCCGCGCAGGTGCGCACCGTGGCGATGACCCCGATGCGCCCCATTCCGCCCTTGGTGGCCACCGCGCCCCTGGCGCCGGGCCAGTTGCAGGCGCTACGCCAGTCCTTGCAGGCTGCCGCCCGCGCGAGCGCGTTGGCGCCGGTGCGTGAGTGCCTGCTGCTGGCGGGCTTTGCCGAACCCGAGCCCGGGCAGTACGACGTGCTGCGCGAGATGGCTGAACTGACCCCTGATGTTCTGGAGAAACTCTGATGAAACGACTGCTTGCGATCCTGATGGCCGGCCTCTCCTTGGCACTGGGAGGCGGGTCGACCCTGGCTCAGGCCTGGCCGGCCAAGCCCGTGAAGGTCATCGTGCCCTTTGCACCGGGCGGTCCCGCCGACCAGCTCGGACGCATGGCGGCTCAGGCCATCACGGACACGATGGGCCAGCCCGGTGTGGTCGACAACAAGGTCGGCGCTGCGGGCAACATCGGTGTGGACCTGATCGCCAAGGCAGCGCCCGATGGCTACACCCTCGGCGTGGTGCCCGTGGGCAATATCGCGGTGAACCCCGCGCTGTTTCCGAATCTGCCCTATGCCGCCCGCGAGTTGACCGCGGTGGCCATGCTGGCCGTGGTCGACAACGTATTGGTGGTGCCTGCGTCGCTGCCTGCCAACAACCTGCGCGAGTTGCTGGCGCTGGCCCGGCAAAAGCCCGAGGGTCTGAGCTTCGCCTCGCCGGGCGCAGGCAGTCAGGCGCATCTGGCGGGCGAGCTGCTGGCCCTGGAGTCTGGCGCGAAGCTGGTGCATGTCCCCTACAAAGGCATGGCCCCCGCCCTGAACGATTTACTCGGAGGACAGGTGAACCTGATGTTCGCCGCCACGTCGACAGCGATCCCGCATATTCAATCCGGGAAGTTGCGCGCCATCGGTGTGGCCAGCCTGCGCCGCTTGGCCACCTTGCCGCAGGTGCCGACCATCGCCGAGCAGGGCTTCGCGGGCTTCGAGGCCGTCTCCTGGTATGCGCTGATGGCGCCGGCGGCGACCCCGCGTGACGTGGTGGACAAGCTGCACGCCGAGATGGCCCGCACGGTGGCCCGCGCCGACATGAAGGAACGCTTTGCCGCCCAGGGCATGGAGGCCGGTAGTGGCACGCCGACGCAGCTGGCTGCCCGCATTGCCGCCGAGAGCGCGCGCTGGGCCGAGGTAGTGAAAAAGCGCAACCTCAAGCCCGATTGACGCCCTACTTCGCCATCAAAAACCGCATCAAGCGCTCAAACCGCCCTCGATACGGCGGGTACAGCAGATGCGTCATCGCGAAGCGGCTCTGGTGGAACACTGGCCGCAATTTGGAGAAGGTCTCGAAGCCCTCGCGCCCATGGTAGTGGCCCATGCCCGATTCACCCACGCCGCCAAAGGGCAGGTCGGCCTGGGCCACATGAAAGAGCGCGTCGTTCACGCTCACACCGCCAGACATCACGTGATCCAGCAGGTAGGCCAGGCGCTCGCGGTCGTGGGTAAAGGGGTAGAAGGCTAACGGACGCGGGCCGGTGTTGATCGCGGCGACTGCATCGTCCACCTGGTCATAGGGCAGCACCGGCAGGATGGGGCCGAAGATCTCGCGTTGTAACAGCGCACTGCCTGCCGGTGCGTCCACCACCAGGTGCGGGGCGAGGCGATGCGCAGCGTCGTCGCGCGCAGGTCCGGGCAGCAGGGGGATGACCGTGGCGCCCTGGGCCTGCGCTTCGTCCAGTGCTCGGGTGAGGCGCTCGTAGGCGGCGGCATTGATGATGGAGGTGTAGTCCGGGCTTGCCAGTGCGGCGTAGCGCTCGGGCACGATGCGTTGAGCCTGGGCAACGAAGTCCTGCACCTTTGCGCGCGGCAGGTACACATGATCGACCGTGGTGCAGATCTGGCCGGCGTTCAGGCATTTCACGTACAGGATCCGTTCGGCCGCGGTGCGCAGATCGAAGTCTTCGCACACCAGGGCAGGCGAGCGGCCGCCCAGTTCCAGGGTGACGGGGCACAGGTGGGTAGCCGCCGCGGCCATGACGGCGCGCCCCGTGGTGCCCGAGCCCGTGAACAGCAGATGGTCAAAAGGCAGCTGCGAGAAAGCCATGCCCACGCCGCCCGTCTCATCGAAAAACTGCAGCTTCTCCGGCGGGAAGTAGGCGGGGATGCGCTCGGCAAGGAGCGCAGCGAGGTGACGCGAGTTCTCACTCATCTTGACCAGGGCGCGGTTGCCCGCTGCGAGGATGGCCACCAGCGGCACGAAGCTCAGATTGAGCGGGAAGTTCCAGGGCACGATCACGCCCACGACGCCCAGGGGCTGGGGGATGACCGAATTGCTTGCCAGGCCGAAGGCCAGGCGATCGACCCCACGCCGGCGCACCTTCATCCATCCGCGCAGGTGCTGGAGGGCGTGCTCCACCTCCTTCAGCACAGGCAGCACCTCGGTCAGGCGGGTCTCATGCGGCGATCGGTGGCCGTAGTCGCGCGAGATGGCGGCGCACAGGTCGTCGGTGTTTTCGCGTACGAAGCGCGCGAGGGTATGCAGGTCGGCGCGGCGCGTCGCTTCGTCGGGGACGGGGTGGGCGCGGGCAGCAGCGCGTTGGCGAGCGAGGGCGTCTTGCAGAAGGGACATGGCGGGAATCTGGCACCCGACCGGCGGCGGGCGGTGCAGCATGCTGCCAGATCCGCGGTGCGGCAGGCGCCGCGGGGGTATTGCCTCACATCCCCGCTTCGCGCACCAGCACTGTGAGGGCCTGCCGCAGGTAGCGGCCGGCCAGCGGCTCGCCCGCGGCGCGGATCACCACGCGTCCGCGCCAGGCGCGTCCGGACAGGTCCTCCGGAGCAGAGTCCACGCGTAGCACTACGCGGTACACCGCATGCTCGGGCACGCGTTGTCCCTGGCGCTCGCGCGTGAGCACGTCGCCGCCGGCCGGTGCTGCCAGCATGCCGTGGGCCAGCTGGCGCGAGGCGTCTGCGTCCACCTGTTGCACGGTCAGGCGCAAAGCCGGGCCTTCGAGGCCGTCGGTGATGAAGAGGGCTGGGTCCCCGGGGCGCACGCGCTTGACGGCGTTTTCATCGAGGTAGGCCTCGACCACCATCGGACCGTCACCCACCAGGGTCGCGATGCGTTCACGCGCAGCCAGCCATTGGCCAGGGCGCAGGTCGGGGTCGAGGTCGCGCAGCGTCGCATCAAAGGGCGCGGCAGGCGTGAGCTGCTCGCGCTGCGCCTGCAGGCCGACCTGTTCGACCTGGCTGGTGGCCAGTTCCTCCTGGGTCACTTGCCATCGGGCGCGCGTGTCGGCCAGCAGGGCGGCGGTGTTCACTTGCCACCCCAGAAGCTCCGTGCGGGCCGCGGCCACCTGCAGGCGACTTTCCAGCTGCGGCGAGGTCAGACGCAAAAGCTGCACCCCCTGCGGCAAGTGCGTGCCCTCCGCGTGGTGCAGGTTCTCCAGTTGCGACGCGGCGGGCGCGTACACCGGCCAGGCCTGCGCCGGTCGCAACCATCCGCTGGCGGCCACGCGTCCTGGCCAGGGCACCAGGGCGACGGCCGCCACCAGCACCGCGCAGCTGGCGACGCGGCGCACGTGCCGGCGGCTGGCAGGGCGGGCCGCGACCTGTGCGCGCAGGGCCTGCCAGGCGGTGAGCTCGCGCCACACCGGCAGTACGATGAACCAGCCGATCTCCACAATGAACAAGACGATGCCCACCAGCTTGATGAAGAAGTGATAGACCAGCACTGCGATACCGATGAACACCACCAGTCGGTACAGCCATACCGCCCAGGCGAAGGCGATGAGGGCGGCTTGCTTGCGGGGCGTGAAGTGCTCGGGGGGTGATGCATTCAACGCAAACAGCCATTCGCGGAGTTTCCAACGCGCCAGGGCGAAGCTGCGTTCATGCAAGTTGGGCATGTCCAGCGCGTCGCACAAGATGAAGTAGCCGTCAAAGCGCATGAAGGGGCTGGCGTTGACGGCCAGGGTGGCCACCCAGCTGGTGGTGGCCAGTGCGAACATTGCACCACGCAGCGTGCCATCGGGTAGCAAGGCCCAGGCCAATGTGGCCCAGATGGCCACGACCCATTCGGTGGCAATGCCGGCGCTGGCGACTTGCAGGCGCTTCCATCGGTCGGTCAGACGCCAGGTCTCGGTGGTGTCCGTGTAGGCCATAGGCCACATCACCAGGAAGGCGACGCCCATGGCCGGCACGCGGCACCCATGTCGACGCGCGGTGAAGGCGTGCCCCAGTTCGTGCAGCAGCTTGACGCAGGTGAGTGCGGCCCCATAGGCGGCCAGACCGGGAAGATTGAAAGTGTCGACCAGCGTGTGCAGGAAGCTGTCCCAGCTGCGGGCCACCAGCAACAGACCGAACGTCAGTGCCAGGACTGTTGCCACAAGAAAGCCGCGCGATGTGAAGAACGCCGTTACCGGGCCCACCCAGCGTTGCAGCCAGGCATCGGGCCGCACGAGCGGAACGCGAAAGAACAGGTAGTGGTGCATCAGCTGTTTGAGCGGTGTGCCCTGCACCGCGTGCAGATGCCGACCCAGTCGTTCGGCTGCACCCGGCCCGCGCTGAAGCAGCAGCTGGTTGTGCGTGAGAAATTCCAGGACCTGCTGCACGTCGTCGGCCTGCGGATGCAGCGTAGTACGTGTGGTGATGCTGTGGGCGATCGTCTGCGCGTCGCCCAGCGACCAGCGCGCCAGGATTTCGAAGGTGAGCCAGTCGATGCGGAAGAACTGGTGTCGCACCGGGTCATGCAGGGTCCAGGAGGGCTGGCCGTCGGCAAGGTGCGGACCCGGCAGCAGGGCCAGTTCTTCACGCAGCGGAGGCAAGGACATCCAGTGCCTCCTTCACCAGGCCAGCAGGCTGCGGAGGCTGGCCCAAGGGCGACGCAGCAGCCAGTACCCCAGGGGCACCCACTCGCCGCTCACACGCACGCTGCCCTTGAGGCCGACGCGGTGCGCGGTCGGTTCGCTCAGGGTGGCGCGCAGGCGGTAGGCGTAGCTGCCGTCGGGGCGTTCCACCGCGTCGTGCGCGAGGTAACGCAGGCGGGCTTTCACTGGCGAGAGCGGGTCAGCATTCAGATGCAGGGAAACGCCGGCGTCCGTGGGCAGCGGGATCGCATCGGCCACTCCCAGCCAGGCCTCGACCTCGACATCGTCCAGGGCCGCCACACGCAGGATACGTTCACCGACGGTGACCGGCCGACCGATCCAGGTGCTGGGGTCGTCAAACAGAACCACACCGTCGCGCGGTGCCGCCACTTGCGCGCGCGCGAGTTGGTCTTGCAGGTACAGGGCTTCTGCGCGCTTTTCTTCGATACGGCCCACAAGGGTGGCCAGTTGCGCCTTGGATCGTGCGTCGGTCAGGGCCTGATGGCCCGCCTGGCGGTATTCGGCTTCGGCGGTGGCCAGGGCCTGGCGCGCCACTTCCAGGCGATTGCGCACCAGGGCTTGGTCGAAGGCGAACAGGGGCTGGCCTTGGCGCACCTGCTGATTGGGTTGCACATGAAATTGCGCCACGACGCCATCCATGGGGGCACGTACGACATCGGGCCGTGCCGGCACCAGCTCGCCCGGGGCCAGCACGGTCAGTCGCACCGGGATCGCCAAGGTCAGGGATAGCGCGGCGACCCACCCGGCCCAACGCCGGCGTCGCGCGGCAGGCGCCGCAGGCGTGCTCGGGGGCGCATGGAGGCCGCCCAGGCGGGGCCAGCGCCAGCCCGCAGGCGTGTGGACGGCATTCCATGCATGGACCCAGATATCGGCCCACTCCTGCAGCAGGCGTGTCTCGCGCGGCGTCCAGGCGGCCTCACGCGCCAGCAGGAGCCCCCCCAGGGGTGTGCCGCCCGCTCGTGCGCTGTCCAGGCGCAAGAACCAGGCGTTGGCGGGCAGCCAGTCCGCCCATTGCGCGGAGAGGTCGGCGGGCAGGGCCGGTCGATCCACCGGGCCGGAGTGGGTCATCTGCGTATGGCAGTGGCGCATCACGCGCGTGAGCCATTGCGTGTAAGGCGCATTGGCCTCGGGTTGCACCACGCCGGAGAGCGCGCACACACCGTCTGTCCGCAACCAGAGGGCGGCTTGGCG
The DNA here is from genome assembly GCA_041159245.1 of Pseudomonadota bacterium. GTDB lineage: Bacteria > Pseudomonadota > Gammaproteobacteria > Burkholderiales > Burkholderiaceae_C > Ramlibacter. The sequence continues at coordinate 2,343 of JBEAZV010000027.1, read as the reverse complement.
GTAGGGGGTGAGCTGGTGGGTATCGTTCACCAGCAGGAAGCGCAGGGGCGCCGCAGCGTCGATGGATCGCGCGCGGGCCGCCAGGTCCATCAGGTCCAGCAGCGAGAGCAGCGGCTCGGAGAAATCGGCCGCCGCCGCCGCGGAGGCGGCGGGGGGTCTTGCGGAGGTGGCGTCCATACTGCAGCGCCAGTGGGTGGAGTGTGGGCCGGGTCAGGTGGGCTGCAGCACGCGGGGAGGGGCTTCCTGCGGCGCGCGCGGCGCGAGGGCCGGCTCGCGCTGGCGTGATGCTTCTCGCAGTTGATCGCTTAGGGCGCTGCGGCCGGCAACGCCGCCGTCGCGGAGCTGCGCCTGCGCGCGTTCACCCACATGCAGCCGAAAGAGGGTCGCGGCTTCCAGGCCCTGGCCGTCGCGTGCCATGAGGCGGATCGCCAACTCGCCCTGGAAGCCTCGGGGCGGCGTGAGCGCGAACACGCCGGTCAGGGCGTCCAGTGCGATCCAGGGCGGCAGCGGGCTGCCGTCGGCCAGCGTCGCGTGCAGGCGTATGCGCACAGCCTGCAGCGTGTGGAAGAAGCTATCCGAGGGCACGCTGAAGAAGCTCATGCCGTCGGCCTCGACAAACTGGTCGGGCATGCCGCGGAACACCGCAAGCGAGACGCCGGTGTCCGGATGAACGGCGACGCGAAAGCCATCGTCTGGCGCCTCGGTGTACATGGCGTCGAAGGACCATAGGGCCAACATTCGCTGCAGCGCCGGTGGTAGGGCGGCCTCCTGCGACAGCGGGTTGTCACGGAAGTCCCGAGGGTGGAACTCGGCCAGCAAGCCCTCGAGCACGCCGGACGCCGGGACCACGGGCGGCGGGGTCGATCCGAAGGTGCTGCCAGGTGACGGCGGAACCGGGGTGAAGGGCGTTGTGGTGGGCGTTGTGGTGGGCGTCGAGGACGGCGGTATCGGGTCGGTGGCGGGTGGGCCTGCGGTCGTGACCGGGTTGCCGCTGGTCTCGGTCGGAGGCGGCGGAGCGCTGGATGTGCCGTTGCCTGAGGTCGTGGGCGGAGTGGAGCCGAACCCGCCGCTGCCACTGCCACCGCTAGTGACACCGCTGCCACCGCTGCTACCACTGCCACCCAGCAAGGACGCGGCGGAAACGGTCAGGGATGTCGTGCTCGTGGCGCTGGCCCCGGCATCGTCGAAGGTCACCAGCGTGAGCGTATCGGCGCCGGTGTAGGTCGGCTCTGGCGTGTAGACCAGGGCGGCCAGCAGCGCGTTGATCTCGGCCTGGGTGCCCGTGAGCGTGAGGGAAGAGGAGGCGTTCCCTTGCACCGACAGCGTGCCGTGCGAGACCGACACCGTGACCGATGCGAGGTCTTCAGCGCCGTCGACATCGAAGACAGACAGCCCCAGGTCGGACAGCGTGCGGTCGTTGCGTACGCTCAGGCTCTCCGAGGCCGAGTTGTTCACGGGGGCATCGTTGACCGAAGTCACGTTGATCGTGAGGGTGTAGACCGCGGAGGTGTTCTGGCCCCCTCGGTCCGTGCCCCCGTCGTCCTGGACCTGGAAGGTGAAACTGGCGTAGCCGCTGCCATGAGCATTGGGCGCCGGGGTGAACTGCAGCTTGGCGATATCAGCCGCCTCGATGGTGAAAGGGCTGCTGCCCAGATCAATGGCGGCTCCCTCGTAGGTCAGGGTGCCCGCGGGGGCCTGGACGGAGGTGATGAGGATGCGGGTCAGCGCATTGGAGGGGGTGTCCAGGGAGTCTGAGAAGCCGAAGTCGCTGACTTGGAAGGTGTGCGATGTGTCCTCATCCACCACGATGCTGTTACTCGCGCTGGCGGGTGCGTCGTTCACCGACGCGACGGTGATGGACAAAGTCCCCATGGCCGTGCCACCCTTGCCGTCCGAGACGGTGTAGGTGATCGGCGGCAGATCACCGTAAAAATTGGCGGCAGGCGTGAAGGTGAAGGTGCCGTTGGCGTTCAGAGTCAAGGTGCCTTTTCCGGGAAGGCTGGCGGTATTGCTGCCAGCGTTGGCGGTGTACGTCACGGTGTCGCCATTGATCGTGAAGCTGGTGACCGCCAGCGTTCCACCGTCGATATCGCGGTCGTTGCTCAGAACGTCGATCGTCGTGGCGGCGCTGTCTTCGGCGATCGATACGGTGTCGTTGAAGGCCACCGGTGCGTCGTTGACAGATGTGACGGTGATCGAGAGCGTGGCCGTGGCCGTGCCTCCCTTGCCGTCCGAGACGGTGTAGGTGATCGGCGGCAGATCACCGTAAAAATTTTCAGCAGGCGTGAACTTATAGCTGCCGTTGGCGTTGATGGTGAGGGTGCCCACGCCGGTGATCTCCTG
>JBEAZV010000026.1:0-22704 GCA_041159245.1 Pseudomonadota bacterium | reverse complement strand
GCGCCCATCGCGCAGCCGGTTGCAGTACGGCACCAGCGGAAAGCTGGCCATGGCCAGGATGTCACGGCGCGCCAGGGCGGCTGGCGGGGTCGGGCGCAACCAGTCAATGCGACGACCGCCCGCGCCCAGGGACCAGAAGCCAGCGAGCGCCCCTCCGATCTCCGGCGCAACCTCCACGCGCAGGTCTGCCTGCGCCAGGCGTATGACCGCGGTGCGGGTGGGGGTGGAAACAAGCGGGCTGGAAGGCGCCGGCCGCAGGCCGGGCGAGACGGCATGGGAAACCATGCCGGCAGTGTGAAGAGAAACGGCCCAGGCGTGTGTGACAGGCCCGGGCCGTGAATGCAACCAACGTAATGAAACCGGTCGGGTAGGCGCCCTACCCCTGCGGCTTCAGGCGGCGATCAGGCCGCCGTCGGGGCGGGATCGGTGCCGACGGCGGTATCGCCAGCGTCACCACCTGTCGGGGGCGTGCGGGGCGTGAAGTCCTTGGGCGGGCGTGGGGGCTTGCCGGCCATGATGTCGTCGATCTGCTCGGCGTCGATGGTTTCCCACTCCAGGAGGGCCTTGGCCATCGCGTGCATCTTGTCCTGGTTGTCTTCAATCAGTCGACGGGCCAGGGCGTACTGCTGGTCGATGATGCGGCGTACCTCGGCGTCGACCTTCTGCATGGTCTGCTCGCTCATGTTGGTGGTCTTGGTCACCGATCGGCCCAGGAACACCTCGCCCTCGTTCTCGGCGTAGACCATGGGGCCCAGCGCCTCGGACATGCCGTACTTCATGACCATGTCGCGTGCCAGGTTGGTGGCGCGCTCGAAGTCGTTGGAAGCGCCAGTGGTCATCTGGTGCATGAAGACTTCTTCGGCGATACGGCCACCAAACAGCATGCTGATCTGGTTCAGCATGTAATCACTGTCGTAGCTGAAACGGTCCTTCTCCGGCAGGCTCATGGTCACACCCAGCGCGCGACCGCGCGGGATGATGGTGACCTTGTGCACCGGGTCGCACTTGGGCAGCATCTTGCCAATGAGGGCGTGGCCGGCCTCGTGGTAGGCGGTGTTGCGGCGCTCCTCCTCGGGCATGACCATGGACTTGCGCTCAGGGCCCATGAAGATCTTGTCCTTGGCCTTCTCGAAGTCCTGCATCTCCACCAGGCGCGCGTTGCGGCGGGCGGCCATGAGGGCGGCCTCGTTACACAGATTGGCCAGGTCGGCGCCGGACATGCCGGGCGTGCCGCGCGCAATGATGCTCGCGTTCACGTCGGTGCCGATCGGGATCTTGCGCATGTGAACGTTCAGGATCTGCTCGCGGCCGCGGATATCGGGCAGCTGCACATACACCTGGCGGTCAAAGCGGCCCGGGCGCAGCAAGGCGGCGTCCAGGATGTCGGGGCGGTTGGTGGCGGCCACCACGATCACGCCCAGGTTGGTCTCGAAGCCGTCCATCTCCACCAGCATCTGGTTGAGGGTCTGCTCGCGCTCGTCGTTGCCGCCGCCCAGGCCAGCGCCACGCTGGCGGCCGACAGCGTCGATCTCGTCGATGAAGATGATGCAGGGAGCGTTCTTCTTGGCGTTCTCGAACATGTCGCGCACGCGGGCTGCACCCACGCCAACGAACATCTCGACGAAGTCCGAACCGGAAATGCTGAAGAACGGCACCTTGGCTTCGCCGGCGATGCCCTTGGCCAGCAGGGTTTTGCCGGTGCCCGGAGGGCCGACCAGCAGCAGACCACGCGGAATGCGGCCGCCGAGTTTCTGGAACTTCTGGGGGTCCTTGAGGAAGTCGACGACTTCCTTGACTTCTTCTTTGGCCTCGTCGCAGCCGGCGACATCGGCGAAGGTGACCTGGTTGTTGTTCTCGTCGAGCATGCGGGCCTTGCTCTTGCCGAAGCTGAAGGCCCCGCCCTTGCCGCCGCCCTGCATCTGGCGCATGAAGTACACCCAGACCCCGATCAGGAGCAGCATCGGGCCCCAACTGACCAACAAGGTCATGATCAAGGAGCCTTCTTCACGCGGCTTGACGTCGAATTTCACGCCGTTGGCGATCAGGTCGCCCACCAGGCCGCGATCAAGGTAGGTGGCGGTGGTGCGCACCCGGCGGTCGTCGGTGGTAACGGCCACGATCTCGGTGCCGCCCTGGCCTTCCTGGATCACCGCGTTCTTGATGCGCTTGTTCTTGACCTCCTCCAGGAAGTCGGAATAGCCCATGACGCTGGCGCCGGCCGCCCCGCGCGTGTCGAACTGCTTGAAGACGGTGAACAGCACAAGGGCGATCACCAGCCAGACGGCAATTTTCGAAAACCACTGATTATTCAACTCGATCTCCGGGAGACGCTATCCGCCCCATATGCAACCCATTCTAGGGGTTTCAAGCAGAGCAGCGATCAAAAAGGGGGACAACCGCCCCAGGGACAGGGGTACCGGGCGGGAGCCGGCGGGCGCGACGCCCAGGCTCAGGCCCCGGGCTTGAGCCCGATCCCGACGATGAAGGTTTCCGAGGACTTGTCCCGAGAGGCCTTGGGTTTGAGAGGCTTGACCACCCGGAAAGTTTCCTTGAAAAGCTTCACCAGCTGGCTGTACCCACTGCCATGGAACACCTTGGTGACCAGGGCGCCCTCGGGCTTGAGATGGGTCTGGGAGAACTCGATGGCCAGTTCGACCAGGTGGCTGATGCGGGCGGCATCGGCCGACTCGATGCCCGAGAGGTTGGGGGCCATATCCGAGACCACCACATCGGCCTGGCGGCCCGCCATCGCGACCTCCAGGCGGGTCAGCACCTCGGGCTCGCGGAAATCCCCCTGCAGGAAGGTCACCCCCTCGATAGGCTCCATGGGCAGGATGTCCAGGGCCAGGATGGCGCCATTGAGCTCGCCAGCGGCCGCGCCTGCAGGAGACAGGCGCCGACGCACGTACTGGCTCCAGGCACCCGGGGTCGAGCCCAGGTCCACCACCACATGGCCGGGGCGGATCAGACCCAGGGTCTCGTCGATTTCCTTGAGCTTGTAGGCGGCGCGTGCGCGGTAGCCTTCCTTCTGGGCGAGCTTCACATAGGGATCGTTGACGTGGTCGTTCAACCACGCCTTGTTCACCTTTTTGCTCTTGGTCTTGATCTTCATTGCGTTTCCGTCTTGCCGGGGCGCTTAGCGCACCGCAGCCATAATGCGAGCCATGCCCGCCATTGAATTGTCCATCGCCGAGCGCAAGGCGCATCGCGCCGAGGCCCACCACCTCGATCCCGTCGTCATGATCGGCAACGACGGCCTCACGCCAGCGGTGCAAAAGGAAGTCGACGCCGCCCTCAACGCCCATGGCCTGATCAAGGTACGCGTGCTCGGCGACGACCGCGCCGTCCGCGAAGCCATGTACCAGCAACTGACCGACCAGCTCGGTGCTGCCCCCATCCAGCACATAGGCAAGCTGCTGGTGCTGTGGCGGCCCAAGCCGCCCAAGGCCCGCGCCGAGGACGAAGACCGCAAGCCCGGCCCTCGCGACATCAAGGTACTCAAATACAGCAAGCGCGGCGGCCAACGCCCCGAGGTCAGGACCTTGCGCGTCCTGGGCAACCAGCGCCTGACCCCCGGCGGGCAGGTCAAGCGGGCCAAGCCCAAGCAGAAATCGGTCAAGAAGGGGCGTCTGGACTGAGGGGTCCACGCGGGGCCGCCAGCTTCCAGAGCACCACCCCGGCGCAAGCCCACTGCAGCAGGTACAAACCACTTCCGACGGTGTGCCACAAACGCAGGTCCTGGCGGGCCACGATGCGCGGCGCCACCCCAAACTCCAACAGCAAGGCGGCCAAGAGGCCCGCCAAAAGCCACGCCAGCGCGCCACCCGCCCAATCCAGGCGGGGCGTACCACCGCGGGGCCGCGACACCATCAGCAGCACGAGCCCGCAACCCAGGGCCACCCAGGCCTGAGCGGAGAACAGCCGGGCCGCCATGCCGCCCGCCTGGGCCGGTGTGGGCAGGTGGGCAAACAACAGGGGCACGACCCAAAAGCCCACTGCGCTCAGGCTCCCCCACCAAAGGGCGGCCGCCATCAGACCGAGCCGGTCGATTGGTTTCAAGGTCGGGTCAGGCGTAACGGACCGCAATGACCTCGTAGCGGCGCAGCCCGCCCGGGGCCTGGACCTCGGCGGTATCGCCCTCTTCCTTGCCAATCAGCGCACGCGCGATCGGGCTGGAGACGTTGATCAGGCCCAGCTTCAGATCGGCTTCGTCTTCGCCCACGATTTGGTAGGTCACCTTGTCGCCGCTGTCCTGGTCTTCAAGGTCGACCGTGGCACCGAAGACCACCTTGCCGCCGCCATCCACCGAGGCGGGGTCGATCACCTGGGCGGCCGAGAGCTTGCCCTCGATCTCCTGAATACGGCCTTCGATGAAGCCCTGGCGGTCCTTGGCGGCGTCGTACTCGGCGTTCTCGGACAGGTCACCCTGAGCCCGCGCCTCGGCGATGGCGGTGATCACAGCGGGCCGGTCCACGGTCTTGAGCCGATGTAGTTCGGCCTTGAGCTTCTCGGCGCCGCGGACGGTGATGGGGATGGTGGCCATGACAGGTAGATCGACAAGACAAAAGGAAACCGCCGACCGTTGCCAGCCGGCGGTGAGGAATGTGCGCGATTATGCCCAAAGGGCACGCCCCGAGAATACTTCTTAAGTAGTCTTTTGTGGCGTGGCTTGGATCTCAGACCAGCTGCGCGTGCATCTCTTGGACCGAGATCACGTCCAGGGTGTCCAGGTACTTCATGCCCTCCACCGCCGCCTCAGCGCCGGCGATGGTGGTGAAGGTGGTCACGCGGGCCAGCAGCGCCGAGGTGCGGATGGCGCGTGAATCGGCGATGGCGTTGCGGCGCTCCTCGACGGTGTTGACGACCATCACGATCTCGTTGTTCTTGATCATGTCGACCACGTGCGGGCGACCTTCGGTGACCTTGTTCACCGTCTGGCAGGGGATGCCGGCGGCAGTGATGGCCGCGGCCGTGCCCTTGGTCGCCACGAGCTCAAAGCCCAGAGCCACCAGGCTGCGGGCCACCTCGACGGCGCGCGGCTTGTCGCTGTTCTTCACAGTCAGGAACACCTTGCCAGTGGACTGACCCTTCGTATCCTTCGCGCGCGGCAAGCGGGTGCCAGCACCGAGCTGGCTCTTGACGAAGGCTTCGCCGAAAGTCTTGCCCACGCCCATCACCTCGCCGGTGGACTTCATCTCGGGGCCCAGGATGGTGTCCACGCCGGGGAACTTGACGAAGGGGAAGACGGCTTCCTTGACGCTGAAATACGGCGGGGTGACCTCGTCAGTGATGCCTTGCGAGGCCAGCGACTGACCGGCCATGCAACGCGCCGCCACCTTGGCCAGCTGGATGCCGGTGGCCTTGGAGACGAAGGGCACGGTGCGCGAGGCGCGGGGGTTCACTTCCAGCACGTAGATCACGTCTTGGCCGTTGACATGCTGGATGGCGAACTGCACGTTCATCAGGCCGACCACCTTCAGCGCTTTGGCCATGGCGGCCGTCTGGCGCTTGATCTCCTCGACGGTGGCCTTGGAGAGCGAGTACGGCGGCAGCGAACAGGCCGAGTCACCGGAGTGCACGCCGGCCTGATCGATGTGCTCCATCACGCCGCCGATGAAGGTGCGCTCGCCATCGCGAAGGCAGTCGACGTCGCACTCGATGGCGTCGTTCAGGAAGCGATCGAGCAGCACGGGAGAGTCGTTGGAGACCTTGACCGCCTCGCGCATGTAGCGCTCCAGGTCACGCTGCTCGTGCACGATCTCCATCGCGCGACCACCGAGCACGTAGCTGGGGCGCACGACCAGCGGGTAACCCAGGGCGGCAGCCTTCTCCAGGGCCTCGGCCTCGGTGCGGGCGGTGGCATTGGGCGGCTGGCGCAGACCGAGTTCGTGCAGCAGCTTCTGAAAACGCTCGCGGTCTTCGGCGGCGTCGATCATGTCGGGGCTGGTGCCGATGATCGGTACGCCCTCGGCCTCCAGGCCCAGGGCAAGTTTCAGCGGCGTCTGGCCGCCGTACTGCACGATCACGCCGGTGGGCCTTTCCTTGTCGACGATCTCGAGCACGTCTTCGAGCGTGAGCGGCTCGAAGTAGAGGCGATCGGAGGTGTCGTAGTCGGTGGACACCGTCTCGGGGTTGCAGTTGACCATGATGGTCTCGTAGCCGTCCTCACGCATGGCCAGGGCCGCATGGACGCAGCAGTAGTCGAACTCGATGCCCTGGCCAATGCGGTTGGGGCCGCCGCCGAGCACCATGATCTTCTTCTTGTTCGTCGGCTCGGCCTCGCACTCGTCCTCGTACGTCGAGTACATGTAGGCAGTGTTGGTGGCGAACTCGGCGGCGCAGGTGTCCACGCGCTTGTAGACGGGACGCACGCCCAGCTTCTTGCGCTGCTCGCGCACCGCCTTGTCGGTGGTCTTGAGCAGCTTGGCCAGGCGACGGTCAGAAAAGCCCTTGCGCTTTAACATGCGCAGGGTCACGGCGTCCAGCGAGGCCAGCGCGCCCTCCCCCTTGGTGGCGGCGAGCTTGTCCATTTCGAGTTCGAGCTTGACGATCTCCTCGATCTGCACGAGGAACCACGGATCAATCTTGGTGAGGTCATGCACCTCGGCCACCGACAGGCCCATCGCAAAAGCGTCGCCCACGTACCAGATCCGCTCGGGGCCGGGCTCGCCCAGCTCCTTCTCGAGCGTTTCGCGGTCTTGCGTCTTTTCATTCATGCCGTCGACGCCCACCTCCAGACCGCGCAGCGCCTTCTGGAAGCTTTCCTGGAAGGTGCGGCCCATGGCCATCACCTCGCCCACGGATTTCATCTGGGTGGTCAGGCGCGAATCGGCCGCCGGGAATTTTTCAAACGCAAAGCGCGGGATCTTGGTGACGACGTAGTCGATCGAGGGCTCAAAGCTGGCGGGCGTGGCGCCGCCCGTGATCTCGTTGCGCAGTTCGTCCAGCGTGTAGCCCACGGCCAGCTTGGCGGCCACCTTGGCGATGGGAAAGCCCGTGGCCTTGGAGGCCAGCGCCGAAGAACGCGACACGCGCGGGTTCATCTCGATGACGATCATGCGACCGTCTTTCGGGTTGATCGAGAACTGCACGTTGGAGCCGCCGGTGTCCACCCCGATCTCACGCAACACCGCCAGCGAGGCGTTGCGCATGATCTGGTATTCCTTGTCGGTCAGCGTCTGGGCCGGGGCGACGGTGATGGAGTCGCCGGTGTGCACGCCCATGGGGTCGAGGTTCTCGATGGAGCAGACGATGATGCAGTTGTCGGCCTTGTCTCGCACGACCTCCATCTCGTATTCCTTCCACCCGAGCAACGATTCTTCAATCAATAACTCGTGGGTGGGCGAAGCTTCGAGGCCGCGCTTGCAGATGGTTTCGAATTCTTCGGCGTTGTAGGCGATGCCGCCACCGGTGCCACCCAGTGTGAAGCTCGGGCGGATGACAGTGGGAAAGCCCACGTTCTTTTGCACCGCCCAGGCGTCGTCCATGGAGTGGGCGATGCCCGAACGCGCCGAGCCCAGGCCGATCTTGGTCATGGCCTGCTTGAACTTCTGGCGGTCTTCGGCCTTGTCGATGGCTTCCGGCGTGGCGCCAATGAGTTCGACCTTGTATTTCTCCAGCACGCCGTGGTGCCACAGATCGAGCGCGCAATTGAGCGCGGTCTGGCCGCCCATGGTGGGCAAGATGGCGTCGGGCTTTTCCTTGGCGATGATCTTTTCGACCGTCTGCCAGGTGATGGGTTCGATGTAGGTGACGTCGGCGGTGGCCGGGTCGGTCATGATCGTCGCAGGGTTGCTGTTGATCAAGATGACCTTGTAGCCCTCCTCGCGCAGCGCCTTGCAGGCCTGCACGCCGGAGTAGTCGAACTCGCAGGCTTGACCGATGATGATCGGGCCGGCGCCGATGATGAGGATGCTCTTGATGTCTTGACGCTTGGGCATGGGGCTTAGCTTTTGCGGGCTTGGTCCATCAGGCCGGTGAACCGGTCGAACAGGTAGCCGATGTCGTGCGGGCCGGGCGAGGCTTCCGGGTGGCCCTGGAAGCAGAAGGCGGGCTTGTCGGTGCGGGCCAGGCCCTGCAGCGTGCCGTCAAACAGGCTGATGTGGGTGGCGCGCAGGTTGGCGGGCAGGGTCTTTTCATCCACCGCAAAGCCATGGTTCTGGCTGGTGATGGAGACGCGGCCGTTGTCCAGGTCTTTCACCGGGTGGTTGGCGCCGTGGTGACCGAACTTCATCTTGAAGGTCTGGGCGCCCGAGGCCAGCGCCAGGATCTGGTGGCCCAGGCAGATGCCGAAGGTGGGATAGCCCGCCTCGAGCAGCTCGCGGGTGGCAGCGATGGCGTAGTCGCAAGGCTGCGGGTCGCCGGGGCCGTTGGAGAGGAAGACACCATCGGGCTTGAGCTTCTTCACCTCGGCGGCGGGCGTCTGCGCCGGCACCACGGTGACCTTGCAACCGCGCTCGGCCAGCATGCGCAGGATGTTCTTTTTCACGCCGAAGTCGTAGGCGACGACGTGGTAGCGCGGGTTCTCGAGCTTGCCGTAGCCGGTGCCCAGCTCCCACTCGGTCTCGCTCCACTCGCTTCGCGCCGTGGCGGACACCACTTTGGCCAGGTCCAGCCCGGTCATGGCAGGAGCGGCCTTGGCTTGTGCAACAGCCTGATCCTTCAGGGCCTGCGTGACGGCCTGGCCGGGGGCCATAGCCAGGATGCAGCCGTTTTGGGCACCCTGGGTGCGCAGGAGGCGCGTGAGCTTGCGGGTGTCAAGGTCGGCGATGCCCACGGTGCCCTCGCGCTCCAAGTAGGCCGAGAGCGTGACGCTGCTGCGGAAATTGGAAGCGATCAGAGGCAGGTCGCGGATGATGAGGCCCGCGGCATGGACCTTGCCGGCTTCGATGTCTTCCTCGTTGATGCCGTAGTTGCCAATGTGCGGATACGTCAGGGTGACGATCTGCCGGCAGTAGCTCGGGTCGGTGAGGATTTCCTGGTAGCCGGTGAGCGACGTGTTGAACACGACTTCGCCGGTGGTGGAGCCGGGGGCTCCAATCGAAGTGCCGGTAAAGACCGTGCCGTCTGCGAGCGCCAGGAGGGCGAGAGGCCTGGAAGCCTGTTGAGACAAAAGCACTGGGTTCTCCGGATGGTGACGGGTACGCCCAAACGCTTACCGAGATCACGCTCGATGTTGCTTTTGTTCAGGAAAGGGGGCTGCGGTTGGCGCTAGGCGTACGGGTTTGCGGGAAAGCCCCCGATTATAGCCCTGGGCTGACTTGCCCGACCTGCCCACCGGGAAAAAGCGTGCCGCGGCGGACGCGGCACGTAGGGGGCTCAGAACGCGGCGATACCGGTTTGCGCGCGCCCCAGGATCAGGGCGTGGATATCGTGGGTGCCCTCGTAGGTGTTGACCACCTCCAGGTTCACCAGGTGGCGGGCCACACCATATTCGTCGCTGATGCCGTTGCCGCCCATCATGTCGCGCGCCAGGCGGGCGATGTCCAGGGCCTTGCCGCAGGAGTTGCGCTTCATGATGGAGGTGATCTCCACCGCGGCGGTGCCCTCGTCCTTCATGCGACCCAGACGCAGGCAGCCTTGCAAGCCCAGCGTGATCTCGGTCTGCATGTCGGCCAGTTTCTTCTGGATCAACTGGTTGGCCGCCAGGGGCTTGCCAAACTGTTGGCGGTCCATCACGTACTGGCGGGCGCGGTACCAGCAATCTTCGGCCGCGCCCATCGCACCCCAGGCGATGCCATAGCGGGCGGAGTTCAGGCAGGTGAAGGGACCCTTGAGGCCACGCACCTCGGGGAAGGCGTTCTCCTCGGGGCAGAACACCTCCTCCATCACGATCTCGCCCGTAGTGGAGGCACGCAGGCCCACCTTGCCCTTGATCTTGGGCGCGGACAGGCCCTTCCAGCCCTTTTCCAGCACAAAGCCGCGGATCGAACCTTCATCGTCCTTGGCCCACACGACGAACACGTCGGCGAAGGGCGAGTTGGAGATCCACATCTTGCTGCCCGTGAGCTTGTAGCCGCCCTCGACCTTGCGCGCGCGGGTGACCATGCTGGCCGGGTCGGAGCCGTGATTGGCTTCCGTCAGGCCAAAGCAGCCAATCCACTCGCCGGTGGCGAGCTTGGGCAGGTACTTCTGCTTGGTGGCTTCGTTGCCGAATTCGAAGATCGGCACCATGACCAGGGAGGACTGCACACTCATCATGGACCGGTAGCCCGAATCCACACGCTCGACCTCGCGGGCGATCAGACCGTAGCTCACGTAATTGAGGCCGGCGCCGCCATACTGCTCGGGGATGGTGGGACCCAACAGGCCCAGCTCGCCCATCTCGCGAAAGATCGCGGTGTCGGTGTTCTCATCGCGGAACGCCTGCAGCACCCGCGGGGCCAGCTTGTCCTGGCAGTAGGCCTGGGCGGCCTCGCGAATGGCACGCTCGTCGTCGCTCAATTGCGAGTCAAGCAGCAGGGGGTCGGCCCAGTTGAATGCGGCCTTGGGGGTCTTGGACATCGGGTCTCCGGGGTCTTTGAAAAACGTCAGCGCTGACCGTCGTTCACAGACACTTTGTCCTTGGTCAGACCGCCGAGCCGCGAGTGTACGCGACCCCCTGTACCCATGACCAAGGCATAGAGAATCTCATTGGGGCGCGGGGCGTCCTGGATGCCGATTTCCATGCTGTTGTAGTGGCTGCGGACATAGGCGGCATGGATGTAGTGCAAAGGCACCATCAGTCGGTAGCCCGCGCTGGCCACGGCCTTGCTCGCCGGCACGATGGCCTTGGGCTCGCCCAGGACTGCGCGCATCGCCCAGCCCCCCGCCTCATGCCACACCGCCGCGTGTTCAAGCTCGCCGTTGACGCCCACGATGGCGGCCTTGCTATAGACCTCCACGTTCTCGCGCCCCAGGGTATCGACCAGTTCCTGCGCCAGCAGGGTCCCCAGGCTGCGAAGTTCGGCCATGAAGGGCATCAGGTCGGGTTCGTAGCGACCGGCGTAGGGATTGCGAACCACGGCGCACGCGGCGGCGAGCTTCAGGGGGACAGCAGGCGGCGGGCCGCCCTCATGGAACTGGGTCTCGACGATCAGGCTGCGCTTGCGGATTTCAATGAGGGACATAGGTGGACTTCCAGAACGCTTATTGCTTGGGGATCTTGGCTTCGTTGACGACCTGCGTCCACTTCTGGGTCTCGGCGGCGACCATGGTGCGCATCTCCTCGGGCGTGCTGCCACGCGCCTCGCCGCCCATCTCCTCCAGACGTGCGCGGACGGAAGCAACTTGCAGGGCCTTTTGCAATTCGGCATTGAGTCGATCGATCACCGGACGCGGCGTGCCAGCGGGCGCCATGAGGCCGGCCCAGGAGCGGACGTCGTACCCCGCCACCCCCTGCTCGGCGACGGTGGGCACGTCCGGCAGGCCGGGCCAGCGCTGCGGACCGGTGGCGGCCAGGGCGCGCAGCTTGCCGGCCTTGATGTTGGCAAGCACCGCGGTGGGCGGCGCGATGATGAAAGGCACGTCGCCCGCCAGCAGCGCGGTCAGGGAAGCCGAGTCGCCGCGATACGGCACGTGCAGCAGATTCGTCTTGGACATGCTGGCCAGAAGCTCGCCTGCGAGGTGGTGGGTCGAACCAATACCGGCAGTGCCATAGGCCACCTTGCCGGGGTTGGCGCGCGCGTTGGCCAGCAAGGCCGCCATGCTCGGGATCTTGCTGTCCGCGGTGGTGACGATCAGGAAAGGGAAATAGGTGATGGTGCCGACCATCTCGAAGTCCTGCACCGTGCGGTACGCCAGGCTGTTGTAGATCGCACCGGCCACTGCATGGCCACCCGTGGCCAGGAGCAGCATGTAGCCGTCCGGGCGCGCGCGCGCCACGGTGGTGGCCGCGATCGTACCGCCAGCGCCGGCCTGAGCCTCGACGACGAAGGACTGGCCCAGGCCCTTGGCCATCTCGGCACTCACCGTGCGCGCAATGTTGTCGGCGTTGCCGCCAGGCGCGAAGCCCTGGTAGATCTTGATGGCGCGGTCGGGCCAGGCCTGCGCATGGGCGCCGGGCGCGCACAGGGCGACGGAGGCGGCCAGGGCCGCGGAAAGCTTCAGGGCGTGTCGGCGTTGCATGAGTCTGTCTCCTCGATGTGTAGGTGAAGGCGCACCGGCGTTGGTCGTGGCCTACGGCGCTTGCGCGCGAGATGAAATGAACTGTTTCAGGGCTCCAGAACGATCTTTCCCTGGGTGAGCCCGGCGTCGAGCACCCTGTGGGCTTCGCGCGCCTGGTCCAGGCGCATGCGCGTCGGGGTGGGCGCGCGCACATGGCCCTGCGCCATCAGGTCGATGGCCGCCTGCATCAGGGCACGGCGGGCCGAGGCCTCCTCGTCGAAGGTGTGCATGGAGAAGCAACGTACCGCGAGGCTGCGCCCCAGCAAGCTGCGCAACACCTTGAACACGTCCTCGCTGGGCGCGCCCGTGACGATGTTGTACGACACGGCAGTGCCCAGGGGCGCCAGCGCGTGCACACAATCGATGAACAGGCGCGCGCCGATCGGATCGAACGCGAGGTCGACGCCCCGCCCGCCCGTGAGCGCCTTCACCTGGGCCGGCAGGTCGGGGGCGGCCGGATCGAGCACCGCGTCGAAACCATGGGCCTTGGCATAGGCGCGCTTGTCCTCGGTGCGCGCGGTGCCGATCACCTGCAGGCCATGGTGACGGGCCAGCTGGCCCAGCATGGTGGCCACGCCGCCAGCAGCGCCGGTGATCAAAACACTGCGGGCCGTGAGGCGCCCACCCGAGAGCCCGAGTAGCAAGGCTTGCGCGAGCTGCAGGTTCGGAAGGCTCACCGCGTCTGCGAAATGCAGTGCGGCGGGAAGGCGGTAAGGCGCCAGCTCGGGGACCACGATCGCTTCGGCATAACAGCCACCACGCACCGGCAGGTCACGCGCGCTGACCAGGACGCGATCGCCCGGCTTGCATTGCGTGACGCCCTCGCCCACCGCATCCACCACGCCGGCCATCTCCGCGCCCGGGATCGCGGGCAGCGGCGGCATCCACTTGTAGGTGCCATTGCGAATCAGGACATCAGGGCGTCCCACGCCGATGGCGTGAGCCCGCACGCGGACCTGACCCGGGCCCGGTTGGGGCTCGGGCAGGTCGACGAGCGTGAGGGCCTCGGGCCCGCCCGGCACCTGAACCTGAATCGCGCGCATGCGGCTCAGGCCTGGGCCACGATGGGGTTGACCAGGGTGCCGATGCCCTCGATCTCGACTTCGCAGATATCGCCGGCCTTCATGAACAGCGGCGGCTTGCGACTCCAGCCCACGCCGGCCGGCGTGCCGGTGGCAATCACGTCGCCAGGGACCAGCGTGAAGATGGTGGAGGCATACGCAATCAGCTTGGCGATCGGGAAGATCATGTGACCGGTGTGGCTCGATTGTTCGACCTTGCCGTTCAGGCGCGTGATCAGCTTGAGTTGTTGATTGGGCTTGATCTCGTCAGCGGTGACCATCCAGGGGCCAAAGCCGCCGGTGTGCTCGAAGTTCTTGCCCGAGGCGATCTGCTTGGCGTGGAACTGCCACTCGCGGATGCTGCCGTCGTTGTAGCAAGCGTAGCCGGCCACATGGTCGAAGGCCTGCGCCTCGGGGATGTTGCGACCTTCCTTGCCGATGATCACGGCCAGCTCGCCTTCCCAGTCGAGCGAGCCCGAGACCTTGGGCAACACGATGGGCTGCTTGTGCGCCACTTGCGAGCGCCACACGCGCAGGAAGATCGGGGGCTCTTCGGACAGCTCGCGCTTCATGCCGGCGGCCAACACCTCTTGGTGGTGGTCCATGTAATTGCGCACCGCGCAGACGATCTTCTCGGGGCGCGGGATCACCGGCAGAAAGGTGATGTCGGCCAGCTTGGCGTCGGGGCTCTTGCCCGCCACATGCTGGGCCGCCTGCAGGTAGGCGCCCGAGCCAATGTAATCGGCCAGCGTGGCGTACTGGGGCATGTGCCGGCCCAGGTCGACGACACCGTCAGCGCCGACGACGGCGCCCCAGGTCTCGCGGCCCTGATGGAGGAAGGAAAGCAGCTTCATGAAGGAACTCCGTGTTCGTGGAAAAAGCGTTTGGAATGGAAAGCCGGTCAGGCCTGCGTGCGGGCGCGAAATTGCGCCTGCCACTGATCGATCGGCATGAAGGTCGGATCGCGCCGGCAGATGGCCTCGGTCTCACGCAGCAGGGTCTCGTCGTCCTTGGACAGGTCCAGAGGGTCGCCATGTGGCTGCGTGATGTAGAACGGCATGTCGATGTAGGTTTCGACGGTATTGCCCTCGGGGTCGGCAAAGTACACCGACAACGCATTGCCATGATTGAGCGGCACGAAACGGCTGGCGCCATGGGCCTCGGCCAGCGCGCGAATATCACGCAGGTGCTGGATGGTGGGCACGGCAAAGGACAGCTGCATCACGGTGCTGAAGGTGGCCTCCGTCGGGCGGCCGCCCGCGATCACCAATTGGTGGTGCTGGTCCGGGCTGGCGCTAAGGAAGATCAGCGGCGCCTTGAAGGTACGGCCGACACCGCGGTCGGTCTCGACCAGGCCAAAGACGGTCTTGTAGAAAGACGCCATGCGCTCGACGTCCGTGACGAAGATGCCGAAATGGGACGGGGTGGGCCGAGAGATCTGCAGCATGGGGCTTCCGTGAAAGTGGATGTCTGGGTGGTAGTGGGGGAGCGCGAGACGTTCAGGTGAGACGCCGCATTACGCGTCGCCCGGCATCTTGCGCAGGGCGGCGACCACATTGCGCTGCGTGCTGAGCATGTGTTCGCTCAGGAGTGCGCAGGCGGTGTCAGCGTCGCGCTTGAGGGCGGCCTGCATCAAGCGGCGGTGCTCCTCGTTCTTGCGACGCAAGTTCTGGCGGTGGCGGCCGGAGATCTGGCGATAGCGCTCGGCCTGGTCAAACAGGCTGGCGCTCAGGGCCAATTGCCGCTGCGAGGGGCAAGCGGCCAACAGGGCCCGGTGAAAGTCGCGGTGACGCTGGACCCAATCCGCATCCAGCACCACGGGCCCCTCGGGCAGGCGCGACTCGAGCCGCTCCAGGCGATGAAAGCTCGCCACCAGGGCGGCTTCCCAGGCATCGTCACCCGCCGCAATCGCATCGCGCAGGGCCGACACGTCGATCATCAGCCGCATGCGGGTGATGTCGGCCATGTCCTCGACCGAGATCGGCGCCACGCGAAAGCCCCGTCGCTCGTCAGCGCGCACCAGGCCCTCCTGGGCCAGACGATTGAGCGCTTCGCGCAAGGGACTGCTGGAAAAACCATATTGCACCTGCAGCAGCTCCAGCTTGAGCTTGGCGCCAGGCGGGTGTTCACCCTGCAGCACGTCCCGGCGCAGGCTTAGAAAGGCCTGCTCGGACACGGTGCCGGACGAGGTGCTGGCTGTCGTGGCGGGGGTGGTGGTGGAGTCCGGCGTTTCCATAAAAGAATTTTTGTGCACAAAGTTATTTTTTGTGCTCAATGAAAACCCTGATACCGGTGCCGCCCCTGCTCCGCGCGCCGCCCCAACGCCCGCTCCTACGCCCGCTCCTACGCCCGCTCCTACGCCCCTGCGTACGCCTCCTGCCGTCGCGCCTGCTGCGCCACCTCGCGGGCGGGCAGCAGCTTGAGCCGGTGGTCGCTCCAGACCTGCCGCCAGCGGCGCGCGCCTGGAAGGCCGTTATAGAGCCCGAGCATGTGCCGCGCAATGGCGTACCAGGGCGTGCCATGGGCCGCCGCCTCGCGCGTCATGTAGTCGACCATCGCAGCTTCCACGCCCTCGCGGGTGAGGCCCCGATCGGGCGCGCCAAAAAAAGCGCTATCCCAGGACGCGAGCCACCAGGGGTTGTGATAAGCCTCACGCCCGATCATCACGCCATCCACCGACTCCAAATGGTTCTGCACCTGGGCCGACTCGGTGATGCCGCCGTTGATCGCGATCACCAACTGCGGGAATTCCTGCTTGAGCCGGCGCACGGTCTCGTATCGTAAGGGGGGCACCTCGCGATTCTCCTTGGGGCTCAGGCCCTGCAGCCAGGCATTGCGCGCGTGCACGATGAAGACACGGCAGCCCGCCTCGGCTACCGTACCCACAAAATCGCGCACAAAGCCATAGCTCTCGCTGCGGTCAATGCCAATGCGGTGCTTGACGGTGACCGGCACCGACACCGCATCCACCATGGCCTTGACGCCGTCGGCCACGAGCCGCGGTTCGGCCATGAGGCAGGCGCCGAACGCGCCGCGTTGCACCCGGTCACTGGGGCACCCGCAATTGAGATTAATCTCGTCGTATCCCCACTGCTCGCCCAGGCGGGCGGACTTCGCCAGGTCCGCTGGATCGCTGCCCCCGAGCTGCAAGGCCACGGGGTGTTCCTCAGGGCTGAAGTTCAGGTGCCGCGCCACATCGCCATGCATCAGGGCGCCAGTGGTCACCATCTCGGTGTACAGGCGCGCGTGCCTGGACAGCAGCCGGTGGAAATAGCGGCAGTGACGGTCGGTCCAGTCCATCATGGGCGCGACGGACAGGCGCCAGGCGGCGGCGGGGAACTCGTTCGGGGTGGGCACGGCCCGAACTTTACGCGGTCCGCACCGTGCCAAAAAAAAGCCCGTCCGGAGGGACGGGCAGAGACGCGTGTGCGGGGCGGGTTCAACCCATGTGCAGGCCGCCGTTCACAGAGAAGTCCGCGCCGGTGGAATAGCCGCCCTCCTCGGACGCCAGCCACGCGATGATGGAGGCGATTTCCTCGGGCTGACCCAGGCGCTTGACCGGGATGGTGGCCACGATCTTCTGCAGCACGTCCTCGCGGATCGCCTTGACCATATCGGTGCCGATGTAGCCCGGGCTCACGGTGTTCACCGTGACGCCCTTGTTGGCCAGCTCCTGCGCCAGGGCCATGGTGAAGCCGTGCATGCCGGCCTTGGCCGCGGAGTAGTTGGTCTGGCCCGCCTGACCCTTCTCGCCATTGACCGAGCTGATGTTGACGATGCGGCCCCAGCCCCGTTCCACCATGTCGCCCACGACCTGCTTGGTCACGTTGAACATGGAGTTGAGGTTGGTCTCGATCACGGCATCCCAGTCCTCACGCGTCATCTTGACGAACATGCGGTCTCGGGTGATGCCGGCGTTGTTCACCAACACGTCGATGGGCCCATGTTCGGCCTTGGCCTTGCTGAAGGCCTCGACGGTGGAATTCCAGTCGCCCACGTTGCCCACCGAGGCGTAGAAGGTGTAGCCCTTCTCCTTTTGCTCGGCGAGCCACTTGGCGTAGTCGCGCGTGGGCCCGCAGCCCGCGATGACTTTGAATCCTTCCCGATGCAGACGCTGACAGATGGCGGTACCGATGCCGCCCATGCCGCCGGTGACGTACGCGATTTTTTGACTCACTTGTTCTCTCCTTGAGGTTTCGCTTGGGGTAAGGATAGGGATGATGCGCGCGCCCACAGGGCGTCACGCATTGTTTCTTTGTACGCCGGTCAAACGCGCTCCACAGCGAGGGAAACCCCCATGCCGCCGCCGATGCACAGAGCCGCCAGGCCCTTGCCGGCCTGACGTCGCTGCATCTCATGCAGCAAAGTGACCAGGATTCGGCAACCCGAGGCGCCGATGGGGTGACCGATGGCGATGGCACCGCCGTTGACGTTGACACGGGCCGGGTCGATGCCCAGCTCCTTGTTGACGGCACAGGCCTGGGCTGCGAACGCTTCGTTCAGTTCGAACAGGTCTACGTCCTGGGCCTTCCAGCCCGCGCGCTGCAGGGCCTTGCGCGAGGCCGGCACAGGCCCCATGCCCATGGTGGCCGGATCCAGGCCCGACGTACCGAAGGCGGCAATGCGAGCCAGGGGCTTGAGCCCCAGCGCGGCGGCCTTGCGGGCGCTCATGACCACCACGGCTGCGGCGCCGTCGTTGATGCCCGAGGCATTGCCCGCGGTGACCGAGCCGGCCTTGTCGAACGCGGGACGCAGGCCTGCCAGCGCTTCGGCGTTGGTCTTCTTGTTGATGAATTCATCGGCGTCAAAGACCAGCGGGTCGCCCTTGCGCTGCGCAATGCTGATGCCGACGATCTCGTCCTTGAACCAGCCAGCCTCCTGGGCGGCAGCGGCCTTCTGCTGGCTGGCCAGGGCCAGGGCGTCCTGCATGTCGCGGCTGATGCCATGGGCCTTGGCCACGTTCTCGGCGGTGATGCCCATGTGGTACTGGTTGTAGACGTCCCACAGTCCGTCCACGATCATGGAATCGACCATCTTCCAGTCGCCCATGCGCTGGCCATCGCGCGAGCCCATGAGAACGTGCGGCGAAGCGCTCATGTTCTCCTGTCCGCCGGCCACCACGATTTCGCTATCGCCATAAGCAATGGACTGGGCCGCCAGCATCACCGCCTTCAGGCCCGAGCCGCACACGGCGTTGATGGTCAGGCCCGGCACTTCTTTGGGCAGGCCGGCCTTCATGAGGGCCTGGCGGGCCGGGTTCTGGCCGGCGCCGGCCGCCAGCACCTGACCCATGATCACCTCGCCCACTTGGGCCGGGTCCAGCTTCGCGCGCGCGATCGCCTCGCGGATCACGGCGGCGCCCAGCTCGGGCGCGGCCACCTTGGCCAGCGTGCCACCGAACTTGCCGACGGCGGTGCGGGCCGCCGAAACGATGACGATGTCTTCCATGTCTGCTCTCTCCTAGTTTCAAAAATTCAGGCCTTGACCTTGACGTAGCGCCCGGGCGCGGGCTCGATCACTTTGTGCTTGCCGCCGCCGTAGGTCTTGGGCGCGGCCACCTGCTTGCCCGCGTGCGGCTTGAGCCAGGCGTACCAGTCGGTCCACCAGCTGCCGGGATGCTCCTTGGCGCCCTTGAGCCACTCGGCATGGGTCTTGGGCAGCTTGGCATTCGTCCAGTACGAGCGCTTGCCCTTGGCGGGCGGGTTGATCACACCCGCTATGTGCCCCGAGGCGCCCATGACGAAGCGCTTGGGCCCCGACAGGTGCTGCACGGTGGCATAGGCGCCGTCGATAGGCACGATATGGTCCTCGCGCGAGCCGTAGATGTAGGCCGGGATATCGACCTTGCGCAGATCCAACTTCTGGCCGCAGACCTTGACCTTGTCGGGCTTGACGAGGTTGTTCTCGAAGTAGGTGTTGCGCAGGTACCAGGCGTACATGGGGCCCGGCAAATTGGTGGAGTCGCTGTTCCAGTAAAGCAGATCGAAAGGCGGTGGCGTCTCGCCCTTGAGGTAGTTGCCCACCACGTAATTCCACACCAGGTCGTTGGGTCGCAGGAAGCTGAAGGTCGAGGCCAGGTCCTGCCCTTTGAGCAGTCCGCCTTGGGCCATCTGGGCCTCGCGAAACTTCACGAAGTGCTCGTCGATGAAGACATCCAGGATGCCGGTGTCGGTGAAGTCCAGCAGCGTGGTGAGGAAGGTGACTGAGGCCACCGGCTTCTCGCCGCGTGCGGCCAGCACCGCCAGCGCCGTACCCAGGATGGTGCCCCCCACGCAGAAGCCCAGGGCGTTGATCTCCTTGGCCTTGGCAGCCTCCTGCACCACCTCGATGGCGCGGATGGCGCCGTTGCCGATGTAGTCGTCCCAGGTGACGTTGCGCATGGACTCGTCGGGGTTGCGCCAGCTCACGAGGAAGGTACGGTGACCCTGCGCCACCAGATGGCGCACGAAGGAGTTCTCCGGCTGCAGGTCCAGGATGTAGAACTTGTTGATGCAGGGTGGCACCACCAGGAAGGGGCGCTCGTAGACCTTGGCCGTGGTGGGCTTGTATTCGATCAGCTGAAACAGCTCGTTCTCGAACACGACCGCGCCCTCGGCGGTGCCGACGTTGCGCCCCACCTCGAAGACGCTCTCGTCGGTCATGGACAGGTGGCCCTGCTGAATGTCCTTCCACAGGTTCTGCAGGCCGCGTGCAATGCTCTCGCCCTGCGTCTCGATGGCCTTCTTCTGGGCCTCGGCGTTGAACGCCAGGAAGTTGCTCGGAGCCGAGGCCGCCAGCCACTGTTCGACGGAAAAGCGCAGGCGCGCCTTGGTCTTCTCGTCGGCATCGGTCGCCTCCACCAACCCAAGCAGCGTTCGGGCATTGAGCAGGTAGACGGAGGCCGAGAAGGCCGACACCGGGTTCTCGGCCCAAGCGCCATTGGAGAACCGGCGGTCGTCAGCGCCGGGGTTGGCCTTCAGACCCGAGTTCCACAAATCGGTGGCCTCACGCACATAGGTCTGCTGCAACGCCATCAGCTTGTCGGGGGCGAAGCCCAGGGCTGGCAACAGGCCGGACGCCGCGGCCCCAGTGCCGCCGGTGCCCATAGACTGGAAGGATTCCAATGCCTTTTTCCAGCCCTCGCCGAGGTTTTGCTGGAACTGACTGGCGGCCTGTTCCCAATCTGTTCGAGAATCCATGTTTTTCGACTCCTGCCTCTGAAACGCGGAAAGCGTCGAGTATCCCATTTGCCCTATGGGGCTCCAAGCTCGGCAGCGCACGTTCATGTACCTCATCGCGATTGGCTGGCTCTACGTCGCACTCATGATGGCCGTTGCAGAGGCCAGCAATACCAATGGCACGGTTCTCGGCGCCGTGATTACCTTCGTGCTATACGGGCTGGCCCCGACGGCGCTCCTTCTGTACATCCTCGGCACGCCGGCGCGCAAGCGGGCCCGTCGAGAGCGTGAAGCGGCGGAAGCTGTCCAGGAAAACAGCGCGTCAGGCAAGCCAGACGCTGGCGGCCAGGCGGCCACTGACGCGATCGCGGCGGTGCGAAAAGAACCGTGAGACTTGCGTCACGGTGCACCAGGTGGCGCTGGCATCGTTGCCGTGGATGCACGAGTCTGGCAGGCCCAGGCCCCGCAGGCGCTGGCGCGCCAAGCCCGGCAGATCGGCCAGCCACTTGCCCGGGGATGACGGGCTGAAATACGCCGCGCAATCGGCATCGTGCTGGGCGTAGGCCTGCAACACCTCAGGCCCGACCTCAAAGGCTTGCGGTCCGATGCAAGGTCCCAGCCATGCCACGGTGTGCGCCGGGTCCAGCACCTGCATCACCGACTCCAGCACGCCGTGCCCACTCTGCCCGAGCAGGCCGCGCCAGCCGGCATGCGCCGCGGCCACCAGCCCGCCACGCGTATCTGCAAACAGCAAGGGCAAGCAGTCGGCCACCATGATGGTGCAGGCCACACCGCGCTCGCGCGTGTAGCAGGCGTCGGCGGTCGTGCCATCGGGCGTGTCCGCCCGCAAGGGCACGCACTCGGTCCCGTGGACTTGCTTGAGAAACACCGGTCGCACACCGAGACGTCGGGTGTAGCTCGCGCGGTTGGCGGCGACCGACGCCAGGTCGTCGCCAACGTGGTCGCCCAGGTTCAGGCTGTTCCAGGGCGCTTGGGACACGCCACCTGCACGGGTGCTGCACAGGGCCTCGACGCCCGGGCCGGCAGGCCAGTGCGGCTCGAGGACCTCGAAGGCCGCATCGGCAGGATCCGGCATGGTGCGAGGCTCAGCCTTCGTTGTCGGGGCAGCTGGAGGGCTGTGCCTTCTGGAAGGCCTCCAGCGCCATGCAGGCCTCGAAGGCCGCCATGGTCCGCGGCAGGCCGGAGAAGTCCACGTCAAAGCGGCGGCCGTTGAAGATCTGCGGCACCAACAGGCAATCGGCCAAGGTGGGGGTGTTGCCGTAGCAGTAGATGCCCGCCGGACCCTGCGCAAGTTCGCGCTCGAAAGTCTCCAGGCCGCTGCGCACCCAGTGCCGGTACCAGGTGTTCTTCGCCTCTTCATCCACCTTGAGGGTGCGGACCAGGTAGCGCAGCACTCGCAGGTTGTTCAGGGGATGGATCTCACAGGCGATGGACTGGGCCAGCGAACGCACCCGCGCGCGCCCGAGTGGATCGGCGGGCAGCAGCGGCGGCTCGGGATGCACCTCGTCGAGGTACTCGATGATGGCCATGGACTGCGACAGGGCCTCCTGGTTGTCCAGAACCAGGGTGGGCACGAGGCCCGCCGGTGCCAGCGACTGGTAGGCGGGCTGGGTGTGCTCGCCCTTGACCAGGTGCACGGGCACGTACTCGTAGGGCAGGCCCTTGAGCGCCAGCGCGATGCGAACGCGAAAGGACGCCGACGAGCGAAAGTAGTTGTACAGCTTCATGCGCCAAGCATAAACCGACGCCGTCCGGGGGGCTCGCACGCGCCCGGGGGGTCAGCGTGATGCGGTGTTGGCGCGCTCGCCCAGGAAGATTTCCACCCGCCGGTTGCGGGCTCGGCCGGCTTCGGAGGCGTTGTCGGCCACGGGCTCGCGCTCGCCATGGCCAGCGACCATCAGCTGCCGCGGGTCAGCGCCGCGCGCGGTGAGGTAGTCGCGGGTAGCCTGGGCGCGCTGCATCGAGAGCCGCTGGTTGTAGTCGTCGGAGCCGGTGTTGTCGGTGTGGCCGATGATGCGCACCTCGGTCTGCGGCTGACCCTGCAGCCCCCGCGCGAAGGCATCGAGCACCGGCCGCAAGTTCGGCTTGATGTCGGCGCGCCCGGTGTCGAAGGAGATGTCACTGGGGATGTCCAGCTTCAGCTGGTTGTCGGGCGTCTGCGTGACGCCCACACCGGTGCCCACCGTGGCTTTCTCCATCGTCTGGCGGGTCTGCTCCATCTGCCTGGACCAGACATAGCCGCCCAGCGCACCGACGCCCGCCCCGATCACGGCGCTGCGCGTGTTGCCGCCCAGCGCCGCGCCGGCCACAGCCCCCACGCC
>JBEAZV010000025.1:0-64256 GCA_041159245.1 Pseudomonadota bacterium | reverse complement strand
TCGGTTCGTTCTTCGCCGGCACCGTCGGCACGCTGATCATCGCAACGCTGGCCGGACCGATGGTCGAGCTCGCGTTCAAGTTCGGCCCAGCCGAGTACTTCTCGCTAATGGTGCTGGGGCTGATCGGCGCGGTCGTGCTCGCGTCCGGATCGCTGGTCAAGGCGATCGCGATGATCGTGCTCGGCCTGCTGCTCGGCCTGGTCGGCACCGACGTCAACTCGGGCGTGGCGCGCTACAGCCTGGACATCCCTGAGCTCACCGACGGCATCGGCTTCGTGACCATCGCCATGGGCGTGTTCGGTTATGGCGAAATCATCGCCAACCTCTCCCGTCCCTCTGACCAGCGCGAGGTGTTCACCTCCAAGGTTCAGGGCCTTTTCCCGACCATGCAGGACTTCAAGCGCATGATCCCGGCCGTGATCCGAGGCACGACCCTGGGGTCCTTGCTGGGCGTCTTGCCTGGTGGTGGCGCCCTGTTGGCTGCTTTTGCCGCCTACACCATCGAAAAGAAAACCGCGCTCAAGCCCGGTGAAGTGCCGTTTGGTCAGGGCAACATTCGTGGTGTGGCGTCTCCCGAGTCGGCCAACAACGCCGGTGCACAAACCTCCTTCATCCCCTTGCTGACCCTGGGCATCCCGCCCAACGCAGTGATGGCGCTGATGGTGGGTGCCATGACCATCCACAACATCCAACCTGGCCCGCAGGTGATGACCAGCAACCCCGAGTTGTTCTGGGGTCTGATCGCGTCGATGTGGATCGGCAACCTGATGCTGGTGATTTTGAACCTGCCCTTGATCGGGATGTGGATCAAATTGCTCACGATCCCCTATCGCTGGCTGTTCCCCGCCATCGTGCTGTTCTGCGCGATCGGCGTGTACTCCACGAACAACAACACCTTCGACATCTGGATGGTGGCCTTGTTCGGCGTGGTCGGTTACCTCTTTCTCAAGCTCGGGTGCGAGCCTGCCCCCTTGCTCCTGGGTTTCATCCTCGGCCCCATGATGGAAGAAAACCTGCGTCGTGCGCTGCTGCTCTCGCGCGGTGACTGGAGTGTGTTCGTCACCCGCCCGCTGTCGGCCAGCCTGCTCGCCGCGGCGGTCTTGCTGCTGGTGGTCGTGCTGCTGCCCTCGGTGCGTCGCAAGCGTGAAGACGTCTTCCAAGAAGAAGAATGATCTGACCGATTCCCATGGGCAAAACGGCACCTTCGGGTGCCGTTTTTCCTTGCAGTGCCACAATCGGCACAGGAGTACGTATCACATGGACATGGGAATCAAGGGCCGCTGGGCGCTCGTGTGCGGCGCGAGCAAGGGACTGGGGCTGGGCTGCGCGCGTGCGCTCGCCTTCGAGGGCGTGCACGTGGTGATGGTGGCACGCGGGGCACAGGCGCTGGAGCAGGCCGCCGCCGCATTGCGTGCTGAAGCCACTTTGCCGGTCGGCACACGGGTGCTGACCGTCGCTGCCGACATCACCACCCCTGAGGGTCGTGCTGCCGCCTTCGCGGTGCAGGCCGACTACGACATCGTGGTCACCAATGCCGGCGGTCCGCCCCCGGGCGACTTCCGCGACTGGGACCGCGAGGCCTGGATCAAGGCCGTGGATGCCAACATGCTCACGCCCATCGAGTTGATCAAGGCCACGGTGGACGGCATGGCCGCGCGCGGTTTCGGGCGCATCGTGAATATCACCTCCAGTGCAGTGAAGGCCCCAATCGACATCCTGGGCCTGTCCAACGGTGCGCGCAGCGGCTTGACGGGTTTCGTGGCGGGTGCTGCGCGGTCCTCACGCCTGGCCGCGGCCAATGTCACCATGAACAATCTGCTGCCGGGGGCCTTTGATACGGACCGTTTGCGGGGCACGCTCGAAGGCGCATCGAAGAAAACCGGCCAGTCGCTGGAGGCCGTGACCGAAGCGCGGCGCAAGGGCGTGCCGGCCCAGCGCTTTGGCCACCCCGACGAGTTCGGCGCCACCTGCGCCTTCCTTTGCAGTGTGCACGCCAGCTACATCACCGCGCAGAACGTCCTGATCGACGGCGGCGCCTACCCCGGCACCTACTGAAGGCGCCTTCGGAGCGCATTCACTGCTTGCGCTGCACGATCAGGTTGCGGCGTGCGTCCTCGGGATAGGCGAAGGTGACGGCCCCGTTCCTCACCTGCCCCATCACCAGCATGTTGGCGCTGACCGCGTCTTTCTCGTCGGCGCTGAAGGGGCGTTCGTAAGTGGAGATCACCCCGTAGTAGGGGCGCGCCATATTCTCGAGGGCTTGCTTGATCGCCGGGCCGTTCAAGTCGCCGTTGCGGATCCCGAAGAGGGCATACAGCAGCAGGTAGGTGGCGTCGTAGGCCTGGGCTGCGGCCATGGGCACCGGGATCTTGCGTACCTTGAACTTGCGGGCGTAGGCTGCGAGAAAGGCGGCTCGGCGCTCATTGCTCGGTTCCGCAATGAAGGTCTGCGCCATTAGCGCACCCTCGGCCGCCTCGCGGGCGCCATCGATAAAGAACGGGAAGGACAGCGGCCACCCGCCTACCTGCGGTACGTTCCAGCGTAGCG
This sequence comes from Pseudomonadota bacterium, assembly GCA_041159245.1. GTDB lineage: Bacteria > Pseudomonadota > Gammaproteobacteria > Burkholderiales > Burkholderiaceae_C > Ramlibacter. The sequence goes on along the minus strand of JBEAZV010000025.1, from coordinate 61,709 downwards.
CCTGGCGCCCCAGTGCGATCGCGGCATTCTCCTTGCCGACGGTGTAGCTGAAGATCACATTGGCACCTGCGGTACGGGCCGCCTTGAGCGATTCGGTCATGTCCTGTGTGCCCAGGGCGAAACGCGCCACATGCACAGGCTCGAGCTGGCGTGCGGCCAGCGCCTTGCGTACGTCGGCCAGGCCTGCCTCGCCATAGCCCGAGGTGTCGGCGAAGACGGCCACCTTCGTCCATCCGCGCTTGACCAGATCGGCCACCACGAAGTCGGCCTGCAAGCCATCGCGTGCCGAGGTGCGGAACACATAGCTCTCGCGCGCTGGAAAGCGCGCGGTCACGGGGCTGCCGGCGGCGCAGGGCACGATGAGGGGAACCTTGTGCTGCTGGAACACGTCCAGGGCCGCCATCGCCACCCCGGTGTTGCAAAAGCCGATCGTCGCCACCACCCGCTCGGTCGCCAGCGCGCGGGCCTGGGCCAGTCCGGTGGGGGGGTCGGCCTTGTCGTCCTTCGCCACCAGTTCGATGGGGCGGCCCAAGTAGCCGCCAACGGCGTTGATTTCTTCGACCGCCAGCTGGATGCCTTGCAGCATGGGCAGTCCGAAATCGGACGAGGGGCCTGTGAAGGGGCCGATGACCCCGACACGGACCGGGGGCTGTGCGGGCTGGGCCGCACCGGCCAGGCTCAGGGCCGCCAAGCAAGCCCCGACGAGCAGTTTGCGCATTGTTTTCCTCCCTGGAAGTAAAACAATGGTATTCGTATCAGATGTGGCCGGCAATCGATGCGGACCTGCCGACAGCCCGGTTCAGGCCAGATCACCGTGCCGGGCGGGAAGACACCAGGATGCCGCTGACGATCAGGCCAAAGGCCACGAGGTGGTGCCCCTGCGGGTGTTCGCCCAGGAAGGCGGCCGACATCACGGCCGCAAACAGGGGAGTGAGGTTGCTGAAGATGCCGGCGATGGCGGGCCCGACCCTTTGCACTCCCAGGCCCCAGGCTCGGTACGCGAGGATGGCCGGGCCCAAGGCCACGAACGCCAGGATGCCCGCCAGCGGCGCGCCCCACTGGATCGGGGCCGGCGAAAAGAACAACCACTCGGCGCCCGTAAACAGGCCTGCCCAGGCCAAGCCGGGCACCATCTGCACCATCAAAAAGGCCGCCCAGTCCGCTCGCAGACCCGCAGGGTCCTCGCCGGCGCGTGCGATCAGCCAGCTGTACCAAGACCACAGGCTCGTGGCCAGGAGCATGTACAGGTCGCCTGGCACGAAGTGCACCTGCGCCAGGCGCGACAGGTCGCCATGCGCGAGCACCACCCCCACCCCCAAGATCGACAAAGCGACCCCAAGCAGCGCGCGCGGGGTGATGGCTTGGTGGAAGAACAGCGCGCCCAGGATCAGGGTGAAGGCCGGCATGCTGGCCCCGACCAGCGTCACGTTCATCGGCGTGGAGGTTCGCAGCGCCAGATACTGCATGGCGTTGTACATCCCCACACCCAGGAGCCCAAGCAAAGCGTAGCGGCGCCAGTGTGTCCACAGCGGCCCGCCAGGCCGCATCACCCAGGCGGCCAGGGGCAGTAGCAGCAGCAGGGCGATGGCCCAGCGCAGGAAGTTCAGGGTCAGGGGCGGCACCAGTGGGACAGCCAGTCGACCCATGACCGCGTTGCCCGCCCACATCAGGGGTGGCACCAGAAGGATGGCGACGGTGCGCAGGGGCAGGGGGGTGGGCATGGGAAGGCGCACTGTAGCCCACTGTGCAGCTCGCCCACGCTGTGCGCGCCGGCGGGCCGCGTCGAATCGTGGCAGGATCCAACGCTTTGAGACCCAAGCCCAGGAGACAGACATGATCCAAGCCATACGCCTGCGCCAGCACGGCGGCCCCGAGCAAATGGAACTGGTGGACGTCGAGGTCGGCCAGCCCGGCCCCGGCGAGATTCGCATTCGGCACCATGCCATCGGCCTCAACTTCATCGACGTGTACCAGCGCACCGGCCTGTACCCGATGCCGCTGCCTGCGGCCTTGGGCATGGAAGGCGCTGGCATCGTGGAGGCGGTAGGCGAGGGCGTCACGCACCTGAAGGCCGGGGATCGAGCCGCGTACGCCAGCCATCCCCCAGGCTCCTACAGCCAGGTTCGTGTCATGCCGGCCAAGTGCGTGTGCAAGCTGCCCGATGCCATCGACTTCGAGACCGGTGCCGCCATGATGCTCAAGGGCCTCACCGCGCAATACCTTCTCAAGCGCGTGCTGCCCCAGGAAGGACTGCAGCGGGGCGACTTCGTGCTGTTTCATGCGATCGCGGGCGGCGTGGGCCTGATCGCCGCGCAGTGGGCCAAGCACCTGGGACTGCAGCTGATAGGCACCGCAGGCAGTGACGAGAAATGCGCCCTGGCCAAGTCGTTGGGCGCGGCCCACGTGATCAACTACCAGCGCGAGGACTTCCAGGCCCGCGTGAAGGAGATCACCGGCAGCCAGGGCGTCAAGGTGGTGTACGACTCGGTGGGTAAGGACACGTGGGACAAGTCGCTCGATTGTCTGCGTCCCTTTGGTCTGATGGCTTCCTTCGGCAACGCGTCGGGTCCTGTGCCGCCTTTCGCGCCCGGCATTCTGGGCAACAAAGGCTCGATCTATGTCACGCGCCAGACCCTCTTTTCCCACATCGCCACGCGCGAAACCACCCAAGCCATGGCCGACGACCTGTTCTCCGTGGTGAGTAGTGGCGCGGTCAAGATCCGCATCGACCAGCGTTATCCACTGGCGCAGGTCGCCCAGGCGCATCGCGACCTGGAAGCGCGCAAGACCACCGGCTGCACGATCTTGCTGCCCTGAACCGGGCATGCGGATCGCCTGCAGTGGCGAGCCGGTCTTAGGTGGAGGACTCGGTCTGCCGGTCGACCACCGCCTTGAGCCGGTTGGGCGCCAATGCGCCCACTGAGTCGAGGATCGGGTAGGCGATGGAGCAGATGTGGGAATTGATCCGCTTGAGGTCGCTGATCAGGTCCAGATGCAGCGAGCTGGTCTCGATGCTTTGGACCGTCTTGTCCGATAGACGTGCAATGTGGGTCGCTGCATAGGCTCGCTCCAGGTCGCGAAATCGCGCCTTTTCCTCCAGCAGCTTTTGCGCGTCGCGCACCGAGCCATTGAGGAACACACTCATACCCAGGCGCAGGTTGTCCACCAGGCGGGCATGCAACTCTCGGATTTCAGCCAGGCCCGCATCCGAGAAGTGCCGGCCCTGCTTGATGCTCTTGTCCTCGACATCGATCACCACGCGCTCGACGATGTCACCAATCTGCTCCATGTTGATGGTGAAGCTGATGATGTCGGTCCAGCGCCGGCTCTCGTCTTCGCTCAGGGCTTCGCGCGAGATTTTGGTCAGGTAGTACTTGATCGCCGAATACAGCTGGTCGACCTGGTCGTCGAGCTTGCGTAGCTCCTGGGCCAGACGTAGATCGCGTTCTTCGATTACCCGCAGCATGCCTCTGAGCATGGTCTCGACCACGTCGGCCTGATGCATGGCCTCGCGCGCTGCGCAGCTGATCGCCAGGGATGGTGTGGCAAGGGCGGTCGGGTCCAGGTGATGGGGGCGGCTGCCCACCAGCGCGGGGTCGGGCTTGGGCAGCCAGGCTTGTACCTGGCGCGCCACCACGCCGGTGAGGCCAAGGAACAGGACGGCCATCAACGCGTTGAACGCGAGGTGGAAGGCCACCACGGTAGCCGATGCATCCAGGCGGGGGGCGACATGCTGCAGCCACAGTCCGACCAGGGGCGCCATCAGCAGCACGCCGACCATCTTGAACACCATATTGCCCAAAGGCACCTGGCGTGTCTCGATCGACGACCGCGCTGTAGCCAGTACCGCCAGCAGCCCGCTGCCCAGGTTGGCGCCCAGGGTCAGCCCCAGCGCTGTCTCCATAGGCACGGCCCCCGACACGGCCAGGGTGGCTGTGAGCAGCACCACGGCCAGGCTGGAGTATGCGGCGATGGCCAGTACGGCTCCTACGGTGATCTCCAGCAGCAGGTCGCTCGCCAGTGACTGCAGCAAGGCCTTTACCGCGGGAGACTGCACGATGATCTCGGTGGACTGCGCCACAAGCCGCAGTGCCAGCAGCATCAGGCCCAGGCCGATCAGGATGCGCCCCAAGCGGCCCACTGGCCGGTCTTTGAGTGAGATGAACAGCACCACGCCCGCGAAGATGAACAGCGGTGACAGCCAGGACAGGTCCAGTGAAAACACTACCACCATCAGGCTGGTACCCACGTCGGCCCCCAGCATCACTGCCAGCGCCAGGGGCAGGGTCACGAGGCCCTGGGCCACGAAGGAGGCCACGATCAGCGCGGTCGCAGTGCTCGATTGCACCAAGGCGGTCACGCCCAGGCCGGCTAGAGCCGCTGTCGGCCGCGAACCGATGCTGCGCGCGAGGATGCCGCGCAGGCTGCCGCCAAAAACCCGCAGGATCCCGGTGCGTACAAGGTAGGTGCCCCAGACCAGCAGCGACACGGCCGCCAGGAGGTTCAACAGGTGTTTCATGTCGGGGGCATGATAAGCGGCACGGCCATTCGGCTTACGCCGGCCCTTATCGCCCCCGGCGCACCCGCAGCAGTTCGTCCAGGATCATGCCGACGGCCCCGGCGGTGATCGCCGCGTCGGCTACGTTGAAGGCGGGAAAGGCCCAGCCCGCGTAATGCAGCTGGATGAAGTCCACCACGTAGCCATGCAGGAGGCGGTCCACCACGTTGCCGACTGCCCCCCCGAGCAGACAGGCCATGGAGAACGCGAACAGCCGCTGCTGGTGATGTGACCGGAGCATCCAGACGATGAAGACCGCCGCGCCCAGGCCCAGTGCGGTGAAGAACCATCGCTGCCATCCCGAGGCCGAGGCCAGAAAGGAAAAGGCCGCACCCGTGTTGTGCACCCGTACGATGTTGAAAAAGGACGTGATGTACGTGGCGTCGCCCAGCTCGTAATGACCCAGGATCAGGGCCTTGGTGAACTGGTCGGCCAGGAATAGCAGCACTGCGAGCCCTAGCCAGGGCCGCATGCCGCGCCCCGTGCCGGCGCGGGCCATCAAGCGTGGGCCCGGGCCTCGCCCGCGCCGTACAGGTTGGCGGTGCAGCGGCCGCAGATCGTCGGGTGGGCTGCGTCGCTGCCCACATCGTCGCGCCAGTGCCAGCAGCGCTCGCACTTGACCGCCTTGGACGGACTCGCCTTTACGACCAGTGCATCACCGGCCTGCAGCGTGATCGCGGAGGTGATGAAGATGAACTTCAGGTCCTCGCCCAGACTGGCCAGGAGGGTGTGGTCAGCGGCCGGGGCGGTGAGTGCGAGGTCCGCCTGCAACGACGATCCGACCTCGCCTTTTTCGCGCAGGGCCTCGACCTCCTTGTTGGCGACATCGCGGATCTCCCGGATGCGGTTCCACTTTCCCAGAAGCGCCTCGTCAGGCCCGCCGATCTCGGCATAGGTCTCGAAGAAGATGGAATCGGAGTCGCCAAAGAGCTTCCAGGCTTCCTCGGCGGTGAAACTCAGGAAGGGGGCCATCCATCGCAGCATCGCGTGCGTGATGTTCCACAGCGCCGTCTGCGCGCTGCGGCGGGCATGCGACTTCGGGCCGGTGGTGTAGAGGCGGTCCTTGAGGATGTCCAGGTAGAAGGCGCCCAGGTCCTCCGAGCAGTACACCTGCAGCTTGGCCACTACCGGATGGAATTCGTACACCTCGTAGTGCGCCAACACCTCGGCCTGGAACTGCGCGGCACGACTCATGGCGTAGCGGTCGATTTCGAGCATCTCCGACAACGGCACGGCGTCTTGGGCGGGATCGAAATCGCTCACGTTGGCCAGCAGGAAGCGCAGGGTGTTGCGGATGCGACGGTAGGCGTCTACCACCCGCGCGAGGATCTTGTCGTCGCCGGCGATGTCGCCGGAGTAGTCGGAGGCAGCTACCCACAAGCGGATGATCTCGGCACCGAGCTTCTTGCTTGTTTCCTGCGGGTCTACCCCGTTACCCAAGGACTTGGACATCTTGCGGCCTTGGCTGTCCACGGTGAACCCGTGCGTCAGCAGCCCGCGATAGGGCGCGCGCCCGTACATCGCGCAAGCCGTGAGCAGCGAGCTGTGGAACCAGCCGCGGTGCTGGTCATGGCCCTCGAGATAGAGGTCGGCCTCGGGACCGCTCTCGTGGCCGCTGCCCGCGTGCGAGCCCTTGAGGACCGTGGTGTGCGTGGTGCCCGAGTCAAACCACACCTCCAGGATGTCGGTGCTCTTGGTGTAGTGGGGGGCGTCGGCAGCAGCGCCCACCTTGGACAGGATCTCGTCGGTGGAGGCCTTGGACCAGGCCTCGATGCCACCCGCCTCGACCATCTGTGCGGCGACGTCGAGAATCGCGGGGGTTTGGGGATGCAGGTCGCCCGAGTCCTTGTGCAGGAAAAAGGGCAGGGGTACACCCCAGCTGCGCTGGCGCGAGATGCACCAGTCGGGGCGGCCGGCAATCATGTCCCGCAGTCGGGCCTTGCCGTTCTCGGGGTAGAACTGCGTCTCCTCAATGGCCGCCAGCGCCAACTGGCGCAGGGTGGCCGGGGCCTTGTCCTTCGTGAACACGCCTACGCCTTCGTCCATGCGGATGAACCACTGGGCCGCAGCGCGGTAGATCACCGGCGACTTGTGGCGCCAGCAGTGCGGGTAGCTGTGGGTGATGGTCTCCGTGGCGAAGAGGCGTCCGGCTTCACGCAAGGTCTCGATCACGGCCGGCGCGGCTTTCCAGATGTTCTGACCGCCGAAGAGCGCAAGGTCAGGCGCGTAGCTACCGTGGCCTTGCACGGGATTGAGGATGTCGTCATAGCGCACGCCGTTGGCCACGCAGCTGTTGAAGTCCTCCACGCCATAGGCGGGCGAGGAGTGCACGATGCCGGTGCCGTCGTCGGCGGTGGCGTAGTCGGCGAGGTACACGGGGGAGAGGCGCCGGTAGGCAGCGTCCACGTCGTGCAGGGGGTGGCGGAAGTTCAGGCCCCCCAGCTTCTCGCCGGGGGTGGTGGCCAACACCTGGCCCTCCAGCCCATAGCGTGTGAGGCACTTTTCCACCAGCGACTCGGCCACCACGATCAGCCCGCGCGGCGTGTCCACCAGCGCGTAGACGATCTCGGGGTTCAGGTTCAGGGCCTGGTTGGCGGGCAAGGTCCACGCGGTGGTGGTCCAGATCACGGCATAGGCCGGTTTGGCCAGCGCTTTCAGGCCGAAGGCCGCGGCCAGCTGGGCCGGGTCATCGCTCTCGAAGCCCACGTCCAGCGTCTGCGATTTCTTGTCGGCATACTCGATCTCGAATTCAGCGAGGGACGAGCCGCAGTCGAAGCACCAATACACGGGCTTGAGGCCACGGTACACGAAGCCGCGCTCCATCACCCGCTTGAAAGCACGGATCTCGTCGGCCTCGTTACTCGGGGCCATGGTCTGGTAGGGGTGGTCCCAGTCGCCCAGCACGCCCAGGCGCTTGAAGTCGATCCTCTGCAGGTCGATCTGCTCGGTGGCGAAGGCGCGGCTCTTGGCCTGCATCTCGTCGCGTGGCAGGTTGCGTCCGAACTTCTTCTCGATCGCGTTCTCGATGGGCAAGCCATGGCAGTCCCAGCCCGGGATGTAGGCTGCGTCCAGTCCCTTGAGCTGGCGCGACTTCACGATCATGTCCTTGAGGACCTTGTTGACCGCATGGCCCATGTGGATCTGCCCGTTGGCATAGGGCGGGCCGTCGTGCAGCACGAACTTCTCGCGGCCGCATCGGGCTTCGCGCAGGCGTTTGTACAGGCCCTTGTCCTCCCATTCGGCCACCCAGGCCGGTTCGCGCTTGGGCAGGTCGCCCCGCATCGGGAAGGGCGTGTCGGGCAGGTTCAGCGTGGCGCGGTAATCGGTCGCCGGGACGTTGTGCTTCGGGTCGGACATGGCGTTGCGTTTTGGGGGCTTCGACAAGCTCAGCCCGAGCGGGCAGGGGAGGGACTCGGGCACGAGGATCCTGCGGCCGTCCACCCTGAGCCTGTCGAGGGCGGCGAACGGGATGCAGGGCGCTTTAAATTCGGTCGCGCGTGGTCTGGCGCCGGGTGGATGCGAAGTAGGCGCGGGCCTCGTCGCAGTCACGGGCAATGCCGGCCGTGAGGGCCTCCAGGCTCTCGTACTTCAGTTCGTCGTGCAGTTTGTGCAGGAGGTCCACCCGGATGATTTTACCGTAGGCCCCCTCGGCGCCCAGGCGGTCCGGCCAGTCCAGGCAGTGGGTCTCCAGCAGCACCCTGCCGCCGTTGATGTCATCGGGGTCTAGCGAAGGTCGGATGCCCAGGTTGGCCACGCCCTCGATGGGCGCGGTGTCCAGCCCGTGGACGTGCACCGCGAAGATGCCACTGGCGGCCGGCTTCCAGTGCGAAAAGCGCAGGTTCAGCGTGCGAAAGCCACCCGGCCGCTCGGGTCCGCGCCCCAAGTCGCGTCCGAGCTTGCGCCCATGCACCACATGCCCGCTGATGCTGTAGGGGCGCCCCAGCAGGGTCCCGGCGGCGGGCATGTCGCCCCGGGCCAGGGCCTCGCGTACAGCCGAACTCGACACCCTGAGGGTATGCACCTCGTAGCTGTTCATGCGGGCCACGTCGAAGCCGGCTGTCGCTGCGGCAGCATCGAGCATCGCGTAGTCGCCGGCGCGCTTGGCCCCGAAGCGAAAGTCGTCGCCGACCAGCACGTAGCGCGCGCCCAGCCCCCGCACTAGGACCTGGTCGATGAAGCCCAGGGGCTGCAGACTGGACAGTCGCTCGTCGAAGGGCATCACGATGCACTGGTCCACCCCACAGGCGGCGAGTTCGGACAGCTTGTCTCGCAAGGTGGCAATACGCGCCGGCGCCAGTTCGGGTTTGCGCAAGGCGCCCGCGAAGTAGTCACGCGGATGCGGCTCGAAGGTCAGCACGCAGCTGGGGACGCCCCGGTGGCGGGCCTCGTTGTTCAAGAGGGCCAGCATGGCCTGGTGGCCCCGATGTACGCCATCGAAATTGCCGATGGTCAGGGCGCAGGCCGGCGCGATGTCCGGGTGGTGGAAGCCGCGAAAGATCTGCATCGCGCGATGAATGAATTGGGGTGGCGTGCGGCGCCCGTGCCCGGGTGGTTTCAGGTCTGTGAAAGAGGTTATATTGTGAGGGCTAACTTGTTCGTGGGTTCGCGTCGTTCAAGGAGGTCACTCTTGAAGGTGTTGAAGCTGTCCGCCCAGGGCCTGCCGCAGTCCTGGATTTCGCTGGAACAGGCCGTGCTGCATTACGCCGCCGACCAAGTTCGGTGGGAGGTCGGCGCGGAGGTGGCGGTCTTTCGTGGCGGTCACAACGCCGTCACCGGCGAGCAGTCGGTCATCGCCGTGAGCAGCATCATCGGCACCAAGGGCGTCCCCGGCGTCAACCCCTTCGACCTCAAGCCGGGTCTGACCAACAGCAAGCTCTTTGCCCGCGATCGCAACACCTGCGCCTACTGCGGCTGCCAGCATCACGAGTCCGAGCTCACGCGCGAGCACATCATCCCCTTCGCCCAGAACGGGCGTGACCACTGGATGAACGTCGTCACCGCCTGCCGTGCCTGCAACCATCGAAAGAGCAGTCGCACCCCCGAGCAGGCCAATATGCCCCTGCTCTATGCGCCCTATGTTCCCAGCCTCTGGGAAGACTTCATCCTGCGTAACCGGCGCATCCTGGCCGACCAGATGGAGTTCCTGATGGCACACCTGCCCAGGACCTCGCGGCTGTACGCCTAGTTTCAGCGTCCCGCCGCTCCTGGCCCCACGACAGGAGACCCTTGTATGCATACCCCCACCACTCGCCGTCGCCTGCTGGCAATGGCCGCTGGCATCGCAGGGGCTGCCCTGCCCGCTGTGGCGGCCGAGCCCTGGCCCACGCGTTCGATCCGCATCATCGTTCCCTTCGCGCCCGGCGGAGGGGCAGACGTCTCGGCGCGCGTGCTCGCTGAATTGCTGTCGCCGCAATTAGGGCAGCCGGTGATCGTGGAGAACCGGCCTGGTGCAGGCAGCGCCATCGGCGTCAACGCCGCAGCCCAGAGTCGGGACGGACACACCCTGCTCATGGGAAGCAACAGCATGGTGATCAACCCCTCTTTCAACCCCGCGATCGGCTATGACGTCGCGCGTGATTTCGATGCGGTCGGCATGGTCTCGGCCCAACCCTTGGTGCTGGTCGTACCGGTGACGTCTTCCATCCGCTCGGTGCCCGACCTGATCGCCCAGTACAAGGGCAAGCCCGCCCAATTGACCGCAGGCAACAGCGGCACCGGCACCCTGGCCCACCTGGCGGCGGAGATCTTCGAGGCGGAAGCGGGCGTGCCCCTCACCCCCGTTCCCTACAAGGGAGAAAGCGCCCTTATGCCAGACTTGATCAGTGGTCAGGTGGCCCTGGGCTTCCTGAATCTGCCGAGTGTGGCGCCGCATATCAAGGCCGGACGGCTGCGCGCGCTGGCCGTGTCCTCGCCGCAGCCCGTCCCCGACCTGGCGGGTGTCCCCACGCTGCGATCCTTGAACTATCCGAGTCTGGAGGTGCAGGGTTGGGCGGCGCTGCTTGCGCCCAAGGGCAGCATCCCCGAGGACGGGCTGACCCGTCTGGAGGATCTCCTGGCCAAGGCCCTGGCGTCTGACACGGTCAAGGCACGCTTTGCCAGTCTGAATGTCTCGCCCGTGAGCCAGACCCGAGCCGCAACCAGCCAGTTCCTGCGCGCTGAGGGTGCGCGGTATGCCGCCATCATCAAGGCGCGTGGGATCAAACCCGAGTGAACCAGCCCCTCAAGCCCGCGGTCAGCCTCGACTGCGATGTGCTGGTGTGCGGTGCCGGTGTCGCTGGCACCATGGCCGCGATCGCCGCGGCCCGCCACGGTGCGCGCACCTTGCTGGTGGAGCGCTATGGCTTCCTCGGGGGTAATGCCACGGCGGGCGCGGTGGGCCAATTCAATAGCTGGCAGACCGGCGCGGGTAGGCGGGTCATTGCGGGTCTGGCCGACGAGGTCGTGACCCGCTTGCGTACTTACGAGGCCGCTGGCGCGCACGAGGTTTTCGTGATGTCCAGTGGTCATCGCATGGACCGCGTTGCGTACGCGCCCGAGATCCTCAAGCTGGTGCTGGACGACATGGTGACCGAGGCGGGCGTGCAGTCCCTTTTGCATGCGCAGCTACTGGATCTGGTCTGTGCCGACCGGCAGGTGCGGGAGGTGTCATTTCTCACCAAGAGCGGTGTGGTGGCCGTCCACCCACGGGTGCTGGTGGACGCCTCGGGCGACATGGATGCCCTGCGTCGTGCGGGGGCTCGCTTTCTGGAGCTGGACTCCGGCCAGGCCTTGCAACCGGCGACCATGATGTTCCGCTTCGGGCCGATGGACTTTGAGCGTTTCGAGGCCATTCCTGGCGAGCAGCGTACCGCCTTGGCGAGGGACGGCTTTGAGCGCGGTGAACTGGCGCGCGCCGCGTTGCATGCCGCGCGCGATCCGTTTTCGCAGGACGCCTGGTTCAACATCAGCCGCCTGGGCATAGACGCCACTGATGCTTTTGCCCTGAGTCGCGCCGAGCTTGAGGGCCGCCAGCAGGCCTGGCGCGCCGCCCGATTTTTGCGGGCCCGCGTTCCCGGTTGCCAGGACGGTCGCTTGCGTGCCTTTGCTACGCAGGTTGGCGTGCGCGAAACACGACGCATCGAAGGCGATCATGTCCTGACCGCGCAGGAATTACTTCAGCCTGTGCTGTTTGACGATGCCATCGCCGCAGGCGCCTATCCGATCGACATCCACCCCGCATCGGGTGCTGGCCTGCACTATCAGCCCATGGGCGAAGACCATGCCTACCAGATCCCGTATCGCAGTCTGATCCCGGTTTCACTGGACAACGCGCTAGTGGCCGGTCGCGGTCTCTCCGCGACCCACGAGGCGCTGGCAGCGATCCGGGTGATGACGATTTCGATGGCCGTGGGCCAAGCGGCTGGCACTGCAGCGGCGCTGGCCGGCCAGACATCGGGAGCCGTGCAGACCCGAGGTGTCGATCGTGATGCGCTGCGCACCGCGCTGCGTGCAGACGGCGCTTGCCTCGGAGATTGAAACCAAGGCTCAGGCGAACACGCCCGCCGTCTCCTTCATCCGAGCCGACACCTCGCCCAGGTGGTGCAGGCTGTCGCCGAAGCTCAGTTCGAGTTGGGTGAGCTTTTTGAAGTAATGGCTGCCAATGTATTCGTCGGTCACCGCGATGCCGCCATGCAGTTGCACCGCGTTCTGACCCACAAAGCGCATGGCCACACCCAGCTGGTATTTGGCGCGCGCCATCGCCATGCGGCGCTCCTCGATCGGGGCATTGAGCTTGAGGCTGGCGTAGTAGCTCATGGAGCGACCAAGTTCCTGCTGCATCTTCATATCGGCCATGCGATGACGCAGGGCCTGAAAGCTCGCGATCGGCACGCCGAACTGCTTGCGGGTGTTCATGTAGTCGGCGGTGAGCTGCATGGCCTTATCCATCACCCCCACACCTTCTGCGCACACGGCGGCGATGCCGATGTCCACCGCATGCGCCAGGGCGGTGGCGCCTTCACGCGTTACCAGGATGGCAGGCGCGTCGGCCATCACCACTTCGGCGCCGCGGCTGCCGTCCTGCGTGACGTAGCCGCGCGTGGTGACGCCGGCGGCCCGGCGTTCTACCAGCCACAGCGCCATCGCGCCGTCGACCATCGCGGGCACCAGGAAAGCATCGGCTTGATCACCCGCTGGCACCAGGCTCTTGGTACCGCTCACGCGCCAGGTGTCCCCCGACTTCGTCGCCTGCGCCTCGCAGCGGGCCAGGCTCCAGCGCGCCCGGCGCTCTTGGTGCGCGAGCACCATCAGCGCCTCGCCGGCAGCGATGCGGGGCAGCCACTGCGTCTGCACGGCCTGCGGCGCATAGCCAGCGACCACGCCGCTGGTGATCAGGGTCTGCCCCAGCGGTTCGAGCACCATGCCGCGCCCGAGTTCCTCCATGACCACCATGCCTTCGACCGGGCCCATGCCCATCCCGCCGTGGGCTTCGGGGATGTAGAGGCCGGCCAGACCCAGTTCGGCCAGCTCGCGGTAGGCCGCGGCGTCGTAGCCGCCCGCGCGGACCGCAGCGCGGCGCCGCTCGAAGCCGTAGCTGCGGTCTACCCATTTGCGCACCGCATCGCGCAGTTGTTCCTGATCGTCGGAGAAGTCGAAGTCCATGACAGTTCCTATGAAGGGTGTACGACCCGGTTCAACCGAGCACCGTCTGCGCCACGATGTTGCGTTGCACCTCGTTGGAGCCGCCGTAGATCGTGGTCTTGCGCATGTTGAAGTAGGTGGCGGCCAGCGGCGCCAGGCCCAGGGCGCCGCCGGGGAAGTCGCCCTGCCAGCCGGCCTCCATGGCTTCGCGGATGCAGGGCAGGGCGTAGGGGCCGGCTGCCAGCATCATCAGCTCGGAGTAGCGTTGCTGGATCTCGCTGCCGCGGATCTTGAGCAGGCCCGCGATGTCCAGCGAGTTCTTGCCGGACTTCTCCGCCGAGAGCACCCGCAGCACCAGCATCTCCAGGGCCACGATGTCGACTTCCAGCTTGGCGATTTCATCGCGAAAGCGCGTGTCTTCCCATACGCCTTCTGACTTGGCGATGCGCTTTAAGCGTTCGAGTTCCCGCTTGGCGCGGTTCACGTCGGCGATGTTGGTGCGCTCGTGCGACAGCAGGTGCTTGGCATACGTCCAGCCCTTGTTCTCCTCGCCCACCAGGTTTTCCGCGGGCACTTGTACGTTGTCGAACCAGACCTCATTCACCTCGTGTCCGCCATCGAGCATGATGATCGGCCGCACCTGGATGCCCGGCGACTTCATGTCGATCAGCAGGAAGGAGATGCCGGTCTGCGGCTTGCCCGAGGTGTCGGTACGCACCAGGCAGAAGATCCAGTCGCCGTACTGGCCCAGCGTGGTCCAGGTCTTCTGGCCGTTGACGATGTATTGGTCCCCCTTGCGCTCGGCGCGGGTCTTGAGCGAGGCCAGGTCCGAGCCCGAACCCGGTTCGCTGTAGCCCTGGCTCCACCACACATCGCCCGAGGCGATGCCGGGCAGAAAGCGTTTTTGTTGCTCGGGGCTTCCGAAGGCCATGATCACCGGTGCCACCATCACCGGCCCGAAGGGCACGATACGCGGCGCACCGGCCAAGGCGCATTCCTCTTCGAACAAGTGTTTCTGCACCGCGCCCCAGCCCGGGCCGCCGAACTGCTGGGGCCAGCCGTAGCCGAGCCAACCCTTCTTGCCCAGGATGCGGGCCCAGCGTTGCATGTCCTCGCGCGTGAGGTGCAGGCTGTTGTGGACCTTGTGCGCGATGTCCTGCGGCAGGTTCTCGTGGACCCAGGTGCGCACGGTCTCGCGGAACGCCTGTTCTTCGGGGGTGAAAGCCAAATCCATGGGGTGTCTCCGATATCGCGCTGGTTGTAGCACGCGCGTGCTTTTCCGCGTGTCCGTGGGGTGACAAGGCGGCGTCTCGTGCGCGCTGGGGATAATCGAGGCTTCCATGAAGAACCTCGTGATCCTGATCTCCTCGGGCGGCTCCAACATGGCTGCCATCGTGCGGGCCGCGCGCCGGGACGATTGGGAGCGGCACCTGGGCGCGCGCGTCGCCGCTGTCATCAGCAATCGGCCGCAAGCCCCCGGGTTGGCGCTGGCCCGGGAGCTGGGCCTGGCCACAGAGGTGGTGGATCACCAACATTTCCCCGACCGAGACGACTTCGACGCCGCGCTCGCAAGCACCATCGACCGACACGCCCCTGCGTTCGTGGTGCTGGCCGGCTTCATGCGCATCCTCACGCCGGGCTTCGTCCAGCGCTACGCTGGACGCCTTCTCAACATTCACCCATCCCTGCTGCCCGCCTTCCCCGGCCTGAATACGCACGCTCGAGCCCTGCAGACCGGCTGTCGCTACGCGGGTGCCACGGTGCACCAGGTCACCGCTGACCTGGACCACGGCCCTATCCTGGAGCAGGCCGTCGTCCCGATCCTGCCGGACGACACCCCCGACACGCTAGCCGCTCGCGTCCTCACGCAGGAGCACCAGATCTATCCCCGGGCGATTGCCCGTCTGCTTCGCGACGCGTAGCGCCGCCCCCACCGCCGCCCCCATGCATCCCAAAGCCCTTCTCGAGGCCTGCGCCGAACTCGTCGGCCTTGCCTTGAAACTCGAACATCCGGCCGATTCGGTGGTCTCGCGCTATTTCCGCGAGCATCGCCAGTTGGGTCCGCGCGAGCGCGCCACCTTGGCCGAGACCGTCTACGCGGTCCTGCGCCGCAAGCTGCGATACGACCACTTCGCGCCTTCGGGCAGTGGTCCGCGCGAGCGCCGCATGGCCATCCTGGGCTTTGCCGGCCCGCGCGATTTCCTCAAGAGCGCACTCTCGGACGCCGAGAAGGCCTGGCTCGACGCCTGCGACGCGGTCGCCGACCAGGACCTGCTCGAGCGCCATCGACACAACCTGCCTGAATGGCTGGTGCAGCCCCTGAAGGACCAGGTGGGTGACGATTTCTGGCCCCTGTCCGAGAGCCTGCTGCAAGCAGCGCCCCTGGACCTGCGCGTGAACGCTTTGTCCGACAAGCGCGAGGACGTGCGACGCGAACTCGCAGGTGCCGGCCTCGAGGCGCAGCCCACGCCCTATTCGCCCTGGGGCCTGCGCCTGGCCGGCAAGCCCGCGCTCACGAAACTCGAGGCCTTTACCCGGGGGGCCATCGAGGTGCAAGACGAGGGCTCTCAGCTCTTGGCCGCCCTGCTCGATGCCCGTCGTGGCGAGATGGTGGTGGATTTTTGCGCTGGGGCTGGCGGCAAGACCCTGGCGATCGGCGCCTGCATGCGCAACACCGGGCGCCTTTATGCCTTCGACACCTCGGCCCACCGCCTGGACGCGCTCAAACCGCGACTAGCACGCAGCGGCTTGTCCAACGTGCACCCTGCGGCCATCGCTCACGAGCGCGATGACCGCATCAAGCGCTTGGCGGGCAAGATCGATCGGGTGCTGGTCGATGCGCCTTGCTCGGGCCTGGGCACCCTGCGCCGCAACCCGGACCTCAAATGGCGTCAGACCCCCGAGGCCGTGCGAGAGATGGCAGCCAAGCAGCTGGCCATCCTGCGCAGCGCTGCGCGCCTGCTCAAGCCCGGTGGCCGCCTGGTCTACGCCACTTGCAGCTTGCTGCGCGAGGAGAACGAGGCCGTCGCCCAGGCCTTCAGCGAGCAGGAAAATGGCTGGCGTGTGCTGCCGGCTACTGAAGCCCTGGCGCCCCTAAAACTGGCCGACGCTGCCGCTCTATGCAGCGGTGACCACCTGCGCCTGTGGCCGCATCGGCATCAGACCGACGGATTTTTTGCAGCATCTTGGGTGCGCGTTTAGCCCAAAATGACTTGAGATGCATCAAAAAGCGCTCTTTTCGGTGGCGCTCTGGGAACCCTCGGCTTTAGAATCGCTCTACTCCACTTTGGATTTCATCCCCTTTGCTTATGCTGCTCCCTGATTGGGCCGTCCTCGACGCGGCGATCGACTTCCTCGCGCACGGCGTGTGGCGCCTTTCATGGTGGCAAGTCTTGATCTTTACCCTGGTGGTGACCCACATCACCATCGCCTCGGTCACCATCTTCCTGCACCGCACCCAGGCGCACCGCGCCATGGACCTGGGGCCCATCCCCTCGCACTTCTTCCGCTTCTGGTTGTGGCTCACCACCGGCATGGTCACCAAGGAGTGGGTGGCCATCCACCGCAAGCACCACGCCAAGTGCGAAACGTCCGATGATCCCCACAGCCCTCAGACCCGCGGCATCGAGACCGTCTTCTGGCAGGGCGCAGAGCTCTATCGAGCCGAGGCCAAGAACAAGGAAACCCTGGCCAAGTTCGGTCACGGCACGCCCGACGACTGGATCGAGCGCAACCTCTACACCCGTTTCAGCTGGCAGGGCGTGGGCCTGATGCTGATCATCGACGTCGCCCTCTTTGGCGTCCTGGGTGCCACCGTGTGGGCGGTGCAGATGCTGTGGATCCCCGTCACCGCTGCCGGCATCATCAACGGCATTGGCCACTACTGGGGCTATCGCAATTTCGAGGCGCACGACGCCAGCACCAACATCTCGCCCTGGGGCCTGATCATTGGTGGCGAGGAACTTCACAACAACCATCACACCTACCCGACCTCGGCCAAGTTCGCGGTCAAGCCCTACGAGTTCGATCTGGGGTGGGCCTATATCCGTGCCATGCAGGCCATCGGTTGGGCCAAGGTCAAGAAGGTGCCGCCCAAGCTGCAACTGGGTGACATCCGCCCTGTAGCCGACGAGAAGACGCTCGAGGCCGTCATCGCCAACCGCTACGAGGTCATGGCCCGCTACGCCCGCGAGATGCGCCGCGCCTGCTCTGACGAGATCGTGGTGCTCAAGGCCCGTGGTCAGGACCTGTCCATCCTCAAGTCGGCCCGTCGCTGGCTGCACCGCGACGATGATCGCGTGCCGGCCGATGCGCGTGACCAGGTCGATCAGGCCCGCGCGGCCTCGCCCGCCCTCGACAAGATGCTCACCATGCGCGAGGAGCTGCGCCAGATGTGGCTAAACACCACGGTCTCGCGCGAGCAGTTGGCCCATGACCTCGCAGCTTGGTGCAAGCGCGCCGAAGACAGTGGCATCGCCCGGCTGCAGGCGTTCTCGCAGCGCCTGCGCGCGGCGCACGCCTGAAGCCTCTGAGGCGGGCCCGCCTCACATCCCCGCTCAGGACCCACAAAAAAGCCCCGCATTGCGGGGCTTTTGACTGAGGTGTCGAGCCAAATTACTTCAGCTTGATTTCCTTGTATTCGACGTGCTTGCGCGCCTTGGGGTCGAACTTCATGATCGACATCTTTTCAGGCATCGTCTTCTTGTTCTTGCTGGTGGTGTAGAAGTGGCCGGTGCCCGCAGTGGACTCCAGCTTGATCTTTTCGCGTCCGCCTTTGCTCGCCATGATGCTGCTCCTTGATTAGGCTTGGCCGCGGGCACGCAGGTCCGCCAGCACGCTGTCGATACCGTTCTTGTCGATCAGGCGCAGCGCGGCGCTTGAGACACGCAGACGCACCCAGCGGTTCTCACTCTCGACCCAGAAACGGCGGTGTTGCAGGTTCGGCAGGAACCGGCGCTTGGTTTTGTTGTTGGCGTGAGAAACGTTGTTTCCCACCATCGGGGCCTTGCCCGTGACTTCGCAGACGCGTGCCATCTTGCACTCCATTGAAACGGCGATCACTGTCGGCAGGACTTGCGGCTTTTCAGCCAGCGGCGCCTGCCTCGCTCTCGCCTCACCTCGCCATGAGGGTGGCGGTAACCCATTCGCTGTGCTTGGCTGCGCCTGGCTTCCCAGACAGGTTAACCATCCGCCAAATAAAGGCGGATCCAGCAAAGCTTTCCATTATAGGGCAGATGGGCCAGGCCCGCCCAGCCGCCCCCGGGAGGGCGCAAGCAGGGGCCTATTCCCCCTGTTCGAGGAAGCGTTGGGCGTCCAGGGCCGCCATGCAACCCGTGCCGGCGCTGGTGATGGCCTGGCGGTAGACATGGTCCTGCACGTCCCCGGCGGCAAACACGCCCGGCACGCTGGTCATGGTGGCAAAGCCGTTATTGCCCGAGCGGGTGACGATGTAGCCGTCCTTCATCTCCAGCTGGCCCTTGAAGATGTCGGTGTTGGGCGAGTGGCCGATGGCGATGAAGCAGCCCTTGAGCGTCACGTCTTCGGTGGCGCCGGTCTTGGTGTCCTTCAACCGCACGCCAGTCACCCCGGTGGCGTCGCCCAGCACCTCGTCCAGCGTCTTGAACAGCTTGAGCTCGATCTTGCCGGCGGCGACCTTCTCCATCACCTTGTCCACCAGGATCGGCTCGGCCTTGAACTTGTCGCGGCGATGGACCAGGTAGACCTTGCTGGCGATGTTGGACAGGTACAGGGCCTCCTCGACGGCGGTGTTGCCACCGCCGATGACGCAGCAGACCTGGTCTCGGTAGAAAAAGCCGTCGCAGGTGGCGCAGGCACTCACGCCCTTGCCCATGAAGGCTTCTTCCGAGGGCAGGCCCAGGTAGCGGGCAGAGGCGCCCGTGGCCAGGATGACGGCATCGGCGGTGTAGGTGCCGCTGTCGCCGGTAAGAGTGAAAGGTCGATGGCTGAAGTCGACCTGGTTGATATGGTCGAAGACCATCTGCGTCTTGAAGCGCTCGGCATGCTCCATGAAGCGCTGCATCAGCTCCGGCCCCTGCACGCCGTGGACGTCCGCTGGCCAGTTGTCCACTTCGGTGGTGGTCATGAGTTGACCGCCCTGCGCGATGCCCGTGACGAGCAGAGGCTGTAGGTTGGCGCGGGCCGCATAGATAGCGGCCGTGTAGCCGGCCGGGCCGGAACCAAGGATGAGGACTTTAGCGTGGGTGGAGCTCATGGCGGTAAGACTTGCGCAGGATCTGGGCCGCGCGGTGTACATTTGAGGACTAAGCAGTCAAGTATCACCTTGTTCGGCCCCGGTGGCACTTTCCTGTTTTGATCACTGCGATTGTAAGAACCGATGGTGCTTCCAGTGATCGCTCCGGTTTGAGCCCCGCCCGGGAGGAATGACATGTCCATGCTCTCTAACCTGGAGCTGATTCGCCGGGTGCCCCTTTTTGCGCTGCTCACGTCCGCCCAGGCCGAATCGGTGGCCGACGCCGTGGTCAAGCGCCGCTTCAAGCGCGGCGAAGCCATCGTCGAGCAGGGCCACAAGTCCAACACCCTGTTCATCCTCCTGACGGGCCGTGCCCGCGTGGTCAGCGCCGACCGGCGGGGCCGGGAGGTCATCCTGGCCACTCTGCAACCCGGTGATTACGTGGGAGAGATGAGCCTGATCGACAACCAGGCGCATTCGGCCACCGTGCGGGCCGAAGTCCAGACCGACATGCTGACCCTGGGCCGCGCCGAGTTCGCCCGTTGCCTGCCCGAGAACAGCTCCATGGCCTACGCCATCATGAAGGGGCTGGTCCAGCGCCTGCGGCAGGCAGACCGCAAGATCGAATCTCTGGCCCTGATGGACGTCTACGGCCGTGTTGCCCGGGCTTTACTCGAGTTCGCCCAACCCGACCGGGACGGCCACCTGACCGTGCGTGAGCGGATCTCTCGCCAGGACATCGCCAAGATGGTCGGGGCCTCGCGGGAAATGGTCAGTCGGGTCATGAAGGACCTGGAGGAGCGCGGATTCGTCGAGACGCGGGAGGACGGCTCCATGCTGATTAAGGAACACCTGGGCGCCCTCAACTAACTGCGCTACCCTTGGCGTTCCGAAGCGCTTCCTGACCGATGTCCTACTCCCTCCACACGCTGCACAACCCGACCGACACCCACCGCCCGCAGCCCCCTTCGGGCATCCGTCGCTTTGCCCATGAAATCGCCCTGGTGCTGGGCTTTCTGGCCCTGGTGTTCTGGTGCCTGGCTTTGCTGACCCACTCGGCGCAGGACGCGGCGTTCTCCACCTCTGGTACCGGCGGCCCTACCCGCAACTGGGGCGGCCGCTTGGGCGCGGTGGTGGCCGACGCCAGCTATTTCCTGCTGGGTTTCACCGTCTGGTGGTGTGTCGCTGCGGGCATACGGGTCTGGTTCGCGTCCTTGGCCGAGTGGATGCGGGTGGAAGCCGACACGCCTGCCTCCCGGCCGGCGCTTCGCCAGCGCGTGGTGTTCTGGCTGGGGCTGGCCCTGCTCCTGTCGGCCAGCACGGCCCTCGAGTGGTCGCGTCTTTACCGCTTCGAGCCACGCCTGCCCGATCATGCGGGCGGCGTCCTGGGCTACCTGGTGGGGCCGGCCACGGTCAAGTGGTTGGGGTTCACCGGTTCGGGGCTCGTGTCCATTGCGGTGGTCGTGGCGGCTATGGCGATGGTGTTCCGTTTTTCCTGGGGCCAGGTGGCCGAGCGTATCGGCGCGCGCATTGATGGCTTCATCACCTCCCGGCGCGAGCGGCGGGAGATGGAGGAGGACCTGGCCCTGGGCCAGCAGGCGGCCCGTGAGCGTGAAGAGATCGTGCTCGAGGAGCGCACCGAGATCCAGGAGCTGCACGCCGCACCCGTCCTGATCGAGCCAGTGCTGGTCGATGTTCCCAAGAGCGAGCGCGTGGCCAAGGAGCGCCAGAAGCCCCTCTTCAACGAGCTCCCTGACAGCGCCCTGCCACAGGTGGACCTGCTGGATACGGCGGCCCTGCGCCAGGAGACCGTGTCCTCCGAGACCTTGGAGATGACCTCGCGCCTGATCGAGAAAAAGCTCAAGGACTTCGGCGTCGAGGTGCGCGTGGTGCTGGCCCAGCCCGGGCCTGTCATCACCCGTTACGAGATCGAGCCGGCCACGGGGGTGAAGGGGTCGCAGATCGTCAACCTGGCCAAGGACCTCGCGCGTTCGCTCTCGCTCGTGTCCATCCGCGTGATCGAGACCATCCCCGGCAAGAACTACATGGCGCTGGAGCTGCCCAACGCCAAGCGGCAGTCCATCCGCCTCTCCGAGATTCTGGGCTCGCAGGTCTATAACGAGGCCAAGTCGCTTCTCACCATGGGCCTGGGCAAGGACATCGTCGGCAACCCGGTGGTGGCGGATCTCGCCAAGATGCCGCATGTGCTGGTGGCGGGTACCACTGGCTCGGGCAAGTCGGTGGGCATCAACGCGATGATCCTCTCGCTCCTGTACAAGGCCGAGGCGCGCGACGTGCGTCTCCTGATGATCGATCCCAAGATGCTGGAGATGTCGGTCTACGAAGGCATCCCGCACCTGCTGGCCCCCGTGGTCACCGATATGCGCCAGGCGGCCCATGGCCTGAACTGGTGCGTCGCCGAGATGGAGCGACGCTACAAGCTCATGTCCAAGCTGGGCGTGCGCAACCTCGCTGGCTACAACGCCAAGATCGACGAGGCTGCGGCCAAGGAAAAGTTCATCGACAACCCCTTTAGCCTCACACCTGACAGCCCTGAGCCGCTCACGCGCCTGCCGCATATCGTGGTGGTGATCGACGAACTGGCCGACCTGATGATGGTCGTGGGCAAGAAGGTCGAAGAGCTCATCGCCCGCCTGGCGCAGAAGGCCCGCGCCGCCGGCATCCACCTGATTCTGGCCACGCAGCGTCCCAGCGTGGATGTGATCACCGGCCTGATCAAGGCCAACATCCCCACCCGCATCGCCTTCCAGGTCTCCAGCAAGATCGACAGCCGCACCATCCTCGACCAGATGGGCGCCGAGAGCCTCCTGGGTATGGGTGACATGCTGTACATGGCCAGCGGTACCGGACTGCCGGTGCGGGTGCACGGCGCCTTCGTGAGTGATGACGAGGTGCACCGCGTGGTGGCTTACCTCAAGGAGCAGGGCGGTGAACCAGACTACATCGAGGGCGTGCTCGAAGGCGGTACGCTTGACGACGACGGTCCGGCCGGAGCGGGTGGCGGCGGCGAAGGCGGCGAGAAGGACCCCATGTACGACCAGGCGGTCGAGGTGGTCCTCAAGAACCGCAAGGCCAGCATCTCGCTGGTGCAGCGCCATCTGAAGATTGGCTACAACCGTGCCGCGCGACTGGTCGAGGACATGGAGAAGGCCGGCTTGGTGAGCGCCATGAACGGCGCGGGTCAGCGGGACATCTTGGTGCCGCAGCGCGCGGCGGAATGATGCGCGCAGGCTCTGTGCACGCCTTCAGCCTTCGCCGCGTCGGCTTTATTCTTTGTGCCACCCTCGCGTTCTGCGCGCCCGCGGCCGCCGCGTCGGCCGACGGACTCGAAGCCTTGGAGCATTTCCTGCGCAGCACCCGCTCGGGGCGTGCCGACTTCACCCAGGCCGTCACATCCCCCGCGCGGGAAGGCCAGGCCCCACGCACCAAGCAGTCCTCGGGCAGCTTCGAGTTTCAGCGCCCCAACCGCTTTCGCTTCATCTACCGCAAGCCCTTCCCCCAAACCCTGGTGGCCGACGGTCAGACGCTGTGGCTGCATGACCCCGACCTGAATCAGGTCACCGCGCGCCGGCAGGCCCAGGCCCTGGGCACCACGCCGGCGGCCCTCATCGCCGCCGCGTCTGATCTCGCCGCCCTGCGTCTGGAGTTCGAGCTATCCGCTGCGCCAGACCGCGATGGCATGCAGTGGGTGCAGGCCACGCCGCGGGTCCGAGACGGCGCCCTGCGTGGCATGCGCGTGGGTTTTCGCGGGGGTGAGCTGGCTGCCCTCGAGATCCAGGACAGCCTGGGTCAGCTCTCGGTGCTGCGTTTCGGCCGCATGGAGATCAACATCGCGCTGCCGCCCGAGACCTTCCAGTTCAAGCCGCCGCCGGGTGCCGACGTGTTGCGGCCCTGAAGTCGCGCCGGGCAGAGGCCCTGCGCCGCCCCCTACACTAGACGCGTGACCTCACCGCCAGTCGCCCTGCATTCCCCCCTGGCCGAACAACTGCGCCCGGCCACCCTGGCCGAGGTGATCGGACAGCAGCACCTGCTGGGGGATGGCATGCCCCTGCGCATCGCTTTCGAATCGGGCCAGCCGCATAGCTGCATCCTCTGGGGGCCGCCGGGCGTGGGCAAGACCACCATTGCCCGCCTCATGGCGCAGGCCTTTGACGCACAGTTCATCACCATCAGCGCGGTGCTTGGGGGCGTCAAGGACATCCGAGAGGCGGTCGAAAAGGCGCGCCTGGCACAGACGGGTCTGGCGCCCCAGCGCACCATCGTCTTCGTCGACGAGGTGCACTGTTTCAACAAGAGCCAGCAAGACGCCTTCCTGCCGCACGTTGAGTCGGGCCTCTTCACCTTCATCGGCGCCACCACGGAGAACCCCTCCTTCGAGGTCAACTCGGCCCTGCTCTCACGTGCTGCGGTCTATGTGCTGCAGCCCCTGAACGAGACCGATCTTGCGCAGCTCGTCGAGCGGGCTCGGGCGTTGGGCGCGGTGCCGCCTCTGGCCGCGGCAGCCCTGGAGCGATTGATCGCCTATGCCGACGGCGACGCTCGGCGTCTGCTCAATACCCTCGAAACCCTGGCCGTCACCGCACGCGCGCAGCGCCTGTCCGAAATCACCGACGACTGGCTGCTCAAGGTCCTGGGCGAGCGCATGCGCCGCTTCGACAAGGGCGGCGAGCAGTTCTACGACACCATCAGTGCCCTGCACAAAAGCGTGCGTGGCTCCGACCCCGACGCGGCCCTGTACTGGTTTGTGCGGATCCTCGATGGCGGCGCCGATCCCCGCTACCTCGCGCGTCGCCTCGTGCGCATGGCCTGCGAGGACATCGGCCTGGCGGACCCGCGCGCCTTGCGCCTGGCGCTGGACTCCGCCGAGACCTACGAGCGCCTGGGCTCGCCCGAGGGTGAACTGGCCCTGGCCGAATGCGTCGTCTACCTGGCGGTGGCGGCCAAGTCCAACGCGGTCTATACCGCCTATCAAGAGATGCGCGCCTTCGTGCAGCGCGATGGCACCCGCCCGGTGCCCATGCACCTGCGCAATGCACCCACTCGGCTGATGAAGGATCTCGACTACGGCAAGGGCTATCGCTACGCACACGACGAGGAGGGCGGCTACGCCGCGGGCGAGACCTATTTCCCGGAAGGCATGGCCCCCGCGCGGTTTTACCGGCCTGTCGAACGGGGGCTGGAAATTCGCATCGCCGAGAAGCTACGCCAGCTGCGGGCGCTGGACGATGCTGCCTCCCGCGAGGGAGGCTGATTCCCTCGCTGTGGTTCGGGGTTTTGAGGGGAAAACCCGGCGCCGCCCTCGAACCCTCTGGCTACAATCCGCGACGCTTGCAACTGGCCCGCCCCTGGCGGGCTTCTTGCTGGATCGCTGGCGGCACGCATTGGAGACAGTTCAACATGGATATCCTGCTGCAGCAGATCATCAACGGCCTGGTCCTGGGCAGCATGTACGCCCTGGTCGCTCTGGGCTACACCATGGTCTACGGCATCATCAACTTGATCAACTTCGCCCATGGTGAGGTGCTGATGATCGGCGCGCTCACAAGCTGGGCGATCATCGTCACGGCGCAGGGCGCCATGCCTGGCCTCCCGGGGTGGGTGCTGCTGGTCGTGGCCCTGCTGATCTCCTGCGTTGTGACGGCCTCCCTCAATTACGCGATCGAAAAGATCGCCTACCGGCCGCTTCGCAACAGCCCCAAGCTCGCGCCCCTGATCACCGCCATCGGCGTCTCCATCCTGCTGCAGACGCTGGCCATGATCATCTTCAAGCCCAATCACAAGGCCTTCCCCGCGCTGTTGCCCACCGCGCCCATTGACGTCGCTGGCGCCGTCATCACGCCTACGCAGATCATGATCCTGGGTGTCACCGCGATTTCGCTGGCGGTCCTTCTCTATCTCGTGAACTACACCCGCTTGGGTCGTGCCATGCGTGCCACCGCGGAGAACCCGCGTGTGGCGGCTCTTATGGGCGTCAAGCCCGACACCGTCATTTCCGCCACCTTCATCATCGGCGCGGTGCTGGCCACCATCGCTGGCGTGATGTACGCCTCCAATTACGGCACTGTGCAGCACACCATGGGTTTCTTGCCTGGGCTCAAGGCCTTCACCGCCGCAGTCTTCGGTGGCATCGGCAACTTGGCCGGCGCGGTGGTCGGGGGCTTGCTCCTGGGGCTGATTGAATCCATCGGATCCGGCTACATCGGCGACCTCACGGGCGGCGTCCTGGGCAGCCATTACACCGACATTTTTGCGTTCGTCGTCCTGATCGTGGTTCTCACGCTGCGGCCTTCGGGCCTCTTGGGTGAGCGCGTGGCGGACCGTGCTTGAACGGGAGTGACCACCATGCTCGATTTCAAGAATACGCGCACCCTGATCCTCTCGGCTCTCCTGCTCCTGGTGCTGCCGCTCGTGCTGCAGTCCCTGGGTAACTTCTGGGTCCGCATCGCCGACGTGGCCCTGCTCTACGTGCTCCTGGCCCTGGGTCTGAACATCGTCGTGGGCTTTGCCGGCCTGCTCGATCTGGGCTTCGTCGCCTTCTTCGCCATCGGGGCCTACCTGTACGGCCTGATGGCATCGCCGCACCTGGCCGAAACTTTCGAGTGGTTCACGCAGGCCTTCCCCAACGGCTTGCATACCCCGATATGGCTGGTCATTCCGCTGGCTGCCTTGCTGGCGGGCATCTTCGGCGTCTTGCTAGGGGCGCCCACGCTCAAGCTGCGCGGCGACTACCTGGCGATCGTCACCTTGGGCTTTGGCGAAATCATCCGGGTGTTCATGAACAACCTGGACCACCCGGTGAACATCACCAACGGCCCCAAGGGCCTCGGGCAGATCGACGGTGTCACCGTCTTCGGCGTTCCCCTGGCGAGGCCGCTGGAGATCGGCAGCTACACCTTGTCCTCGGTCACCCTCTACTACTACCTGTTCCTCTTCCTCGTGGTGGTGAGCGTCATCATCTGCCACCGCTTGGAGCTCTCGCGCATCGGCCGCGCCTGGATGGCGATCCGCGAAGACGAGATCGCTGCCAAGGCCATGGGTATCAACACCCGCAACATGAAACTGCTGGCCTTTGGCATGGGCGCCACCTTTGGCGGCGTCTCCGGCTCGATGTTTGCCGCCTTCCAGGGTTTCATCTCGCCCGAGTCCTTCAGCCTGATGGAGTCGGTGATGATCGTTGCGATGGTGGTGCTCGGGGGCATCGGCCACCTGCCCGGCGTGATCCTGGGGGCCGTGCTGCTGGCGGCCTTGCCTGAGGTCCTGCGCTGGGTCTCGGGCCTGTTGGACCTGCAAGCGCTGACGGGCGGCCGGCTCGATGCGGCCATCTTGCGCCAGCTGCTGATCGCGCTGGCCATGATCATCATCATGCTGATGCGACCGCGCGGCTTGTGGCCCTCGCCAGAGCACGGCAAGTCCCTCTCCAAGACCGCTTGAGGCCCGCACCATGGCAGACACCGTACTTCGCGTGGCCGGCATTTCCAAGCGCTTTGGCGGCCTGCAGGCGCTATCCGATGTGGGCCTGACGATCGAGCGTGGCCAGGTCTATGGACTCATCGGCCCGAACGGCGCAGGCAAGACCACCTTCTTCAATGTCATCACGGGCCTGTACACACCCGACACCGGCACTTTCGAGTTGGCGGGCAAGCCCTATCAGCCTACCGCTGTCCACGAAGTGGCGCGTGCGGGTATCGCGCGCACCTTTCAGAACATCCGACTCTTCGCCGACATGACCGCCCTGGAAAACGTCATGGTCGGCCGCCATATCCGCACCCAGTCCGGCCTGCTGGGCGCCATCTTCCGCACCCGCGGTTTTCGGCAGGAGGAAGCCGCCATCGCCGCACGTGCCAAGGAACTGCTCGATTACGTTGGCATTGGTCGCTACGCCGACTACAAGGCCCGCACCCTGTCCTATGGCGACCAGCGTCGCCTGGAGATCGCGCGGGCCCTGGCGACCGACCCTCAGCTCATTGCGCTAGACGAACCAGCCGCAGGCATGAATGCCACCGAGAAGGTGCAACTGCGCGAGCTGATCGACCGTATCCGAAATGACCACCGCACCATCCTCCTGATTGAACACGACGTGAAGCTGGTCATGGGCTTGTGCGATCGCGTGACCGTGCTGGATTACGGCAAGCAGATCGCCGAAGGAACGCCCGCCGAAGTGCAGCGCAATGAAAAAGTGATCGAAGCCTATCTGGGACAGGGCCACGCCAGCGGATCTGACACCGCGACCGACACCGCGCAGGAGGGCCACTGACATGAGCGACGTTCTCCTCAAGGTCAGGGGCCTGAAGGTCTCCTACGGTGGCATCGAGGCTGTTAAGGGCGTGGACTTTGAAGTCTGCGAAGGAGAGCTCGTGACTCTGATCGGCTCCAATGGTGCCGGCAAGACCACCACCATGAAGGCCATCACCGGTACCCTGCCGCTGGCTGCTGGCGACATCGA
Organism: Pseudomonadota bacterium; assembly: GCA_041159245.1. Lineage (GTDB taxonomy): Bacteria > Pseudomonadota > Gammaproteobacteria > Burkholderiales > Burkholderiaceae_C > Ramlibacter. Next base: position 33,857 of record JBEAZV010000025.1, on the reverse strand, counting down.
GTACCTCGGGCAGAGCATTCGCGGCCAGGGCGCCTGGGACCTGGTGAAAAAGGGCCTGGCCATGGTGCCCGAAGGCCGTGGCGTCTTCACTCGCATGACGATCACCGAGAACCTGCAGATGGGGGCCTACATCCGCAGCGACGCCGCGGGCATCGCGCAGGACATGGAGATGGTCTTCGCCACCTTCCCCCGGCTGAAGGAGCGGCGCGACCAGCTGGCAGGCACCCTCTCGGGGGGCGAGCAGCAGATGCTGGCTATGGGCCGCGCCCTCATGAGCCGCCCGCGCGTGCTGCTGCTCGACGAGCCCTCCATGGGCTTGTCGCCCATCATGGTCGACAAGATCTTCGAGGTGGTCCGCGAGGTCTATGCACAAGGCGTCACGGTGCTGCTGGTCGAGCAAAACGCGAGCCGCGCCCTGCAGATCGCCGACCGCGGCTACGTGATGGAGTCGGGCCTCATCACCCTCTCAGGCGAGGCTCGCAAGATGCTGGACGACCCCCAGGTGCGCGCCGCGTACCTGGGTGAGTGACCGTCGCTCAAGAGGGCCGTCAACAGCGCGTTGGTCAGTAGTGGTATTGCAGGCCCAGGCTGGTCGTGTTCACCGCATCGCGACTGCTTCGGAAGTGGAAGTTGTAGCGGTCCCACTCCAGCACTGCCGACATCCGCGGCGAGAAGTCCCAGCTCAAGCCGGCGCCGACCGTGAGGCCGAAGCCGTTGTCATTGCCGCTGGCCACATCCGCGCCCGCCGCGGTGGACGTGCGTGTGCGGCCGTACATCGCGCCGACCTTGCCAAAGGCGCCGAGACTCTGGGCGAGCGGGACTTTGCCCACCAGGCTGACGTTCAGGCCGTACGCACGCGTCGTGCCGCCTGCTCGTTCCATCTGCCCCATGTCCACGAAAGCGATCTCGCTGCCCCAGTAGTCGTTGGCCATGGCGCGGCCGTAGATCGTCCAGTAGCGGTCTGTGTCGTCGCAGGCGTACACGGCGCCGCAGGGCGCATGGAACGTCGAGCGGCCTACGTTCAGGCCGAAGGTCGTACGGCCGCCGCCTGGCGTCCCCCACGAGGCGCTGGACGCTTGCGTGCCGCTGGCCGCACCAGAGGTGCTGGCGTCCGCTGGCATGGTGTCTGATACGCCCTGGGCCCAAGCCGGCAGGGTCAGCGCCAGCGCGCAGACCACGCCAGCCAGACGAGCGCCGCGACGCGGGAGGAGGACGGGAGAAGTGTTGAAGTGCTTGGGATGCATGACGAGGCCTTGTGAGTGTTTCGCTGGAGTAGGACTCTAGGAAACGCCCTGAACAGGGCCTGTCGGAAAGTACAAGGAGCGGGCGTAGGACGCCCCTCGGGTGCTGCAGTCAGTCGACCTTGGCGCCTGATGCCTTCACCACGCGCTCGTACTTGGCGAGTTCCGCGCGCATGAACGTACCGAATTCCTCGGGCGTATTGGGCACCGGTTCTGCCATGAGCTGCGCGAAGCGAGACTTGGCCTCTGGCGACTGCAAGGCGGTCACGAAGGCCTGATTCAGTCGCTGCACGATCTCAGGGGGCGTGCCGGTTGGCCCTACCAGGCCCCACCAGGTGTCGATGGAGAAACCGCGTAGGGTCTCGGCGATGGGCGGAACCTCTGGCAGGCTAGGGGAGCGCTGCAGGGTGGTCACACCCAGGGCCTTGAGCTTGCCGGCTCGGATGTTGGGGGCTGCGGTGGCGAGGTTGTCGAAGTTGAAGTCGACCTGCCCGGACAAGAGGGCCAGCTGCGCCGGATTGCCTCCGTTGTAGGGAATATGCACAGCGAAGATGGCGGCATCGCGTTTGAACATCTCGCCAGCCAGGTGGCCGGCGCTGCCGTTACCGCCGCTGCCGTAATTGAGCTTGGCCGGATTCGCCTTCGCATAGGCGATCAGGTCTGCGAGGGTGTTGATCTTCAGGCGTGCCGCGGTGTCGGCGTTCATGACCAGCACATTGGGTACGCGCACCATCTGCGTGATAGGCGCGAAGTCTTTGGCTGCGTCGTAGGGCATCTTGGAGAACAGCCAGGGGTTGATCGCGTGCGTGGCCACCGCAGAAATGCCGATGGTCAGGCCGTCGGGCGCTGCCTTGGCCACGACATCGGCGCCGATGTTGCCGCCGCCACCGGGGCGGTTCTCGATGATCACCGTCCCCAGGGTGTCCTTGACCCGCTCGGCCAGCAGACGTGCCGTGATATCGATCGGGCCGCCTGCGGCATAGGGCACGATCAGGCGGATTGGGCGACCCTGGCCCAAGGTCATCGGGCTGGCGCTTGCGGCGGCCAGGGCGAGCAGATATCGGCGGGAGAGGGTCTTCATGAGGGTACTGCCAAGGTGCTGCGGGGTATGAGGGGCTTCAGCCCCCGTGCTTGTCGGCTTCGCTGGTGAAGGAATCGGCGAAGAATTCGTCGGCGGGCAGGCCTGCTTTACCGGTGTAATCGCGCTGCGCGCTTTCCACCACGATCGGCGCGCCGCAGGCGTAGACTTGGTGGCCAGAGAGATCGGGCAGGTCCTCCAGCACGGCCTGGTGCACATAACCGGTCCGGCCCGTCCAGTTGTCCTCTGGCAAGGCGTCCGATACGACGGGCACGTAGCGCAGGCTCGGCATCTGCGCGCACTGCGCGCGCACCCACTCGTCCAGGTACAGATCGGCCGGACGCCGTCCGCCCCAGTACAAGACCGCAGGCCGCGTGATGCCCTTGAACTGCATGTGTTCCAGTAAGGCCTTGATTGGCGCGAAACCAGTGCCAGAGGCGAGCAAGACGATCGGCTTGGTGCTGTCTTCGCGCAGGAAGAAACTACCGAAGGGGCCTTCGATACGCAGGATCTCCTTGTCCTTCATGTGCAGGAAAACATGGTCGGTGAACTTGCCGCCCGGCATGTGCCGGATATGCAGATCGATTACGGGGCCGATGGTCACCCCGCCCTCGGTTCGCATCAGCAAGTGGGCGGCGTTGGCCATCGAGTAGCTGCGGCGCGCGCCATCGCGCAGGATGAACTCCACGTACTGGCCGGCGTGATAGCGCATCGTGTCGTTGGCCGGCAGTTGCAGGCGCACCAGCATCACGTCGTGCGAGAGCTTTTGCAGGGCCTGCACGCGCGCGGGCATCTTGCGTACCGGGAAAGCGCTCTCGTCGGTCACCTGACGCGACTCCAGCACCAGGTCCGATTGCGCACTGGCGCTGCAGGTCAGGACATAGCCTGTAGCCTCCTCCTCGGCGCTGAGCGCTTTGGTCTGATGGGGGCCATGCGTGACCTGGCCTTCCAGCTTGCGGCACTTGCACGAGCCGCAGGCGCCGTCTTTGCAGCCATAAGGCAGGCCCACGCCCTGGCGGATGGCCGCGGCCAGCACGGTTTCGCCCGCCTCGACGCTGAAGCTGCGGCCGCTCGGTTGCACGGTCACTTGGAAAGGGCCGCTTTGGGCCGTGGCGCTCGTCATCTTGGTTATCCTCGGGTGCTTACATAGCCAAAGCTTGCGATTTTGCCCTCAAACCAGAGTCCCCTCGGCGCCTTGCCCGCACGCTTTCGCCGCGAGCGTCTCCTGATCGTCGGCTGCGGCGATGTCGGCCTGCGCGTGGCCCGTATGCAGGGCGCGCGGGTGCGGTTGATGGCGCTGACGTCCAGCCCCGAGCGCGCGCCCCTCTTGCGAAACCAAGGCATCACCCCTCTGGCGGGCGACCTCGACGCACCTGCCAGCCTGGCCCGGCTAGCCGGTCTGGCCACACGCATCGTCCATCTGGCACCGCCGTCCTCCGCTGAAACCCAAACCCAGTGGTGGCGGGATCTGCGGACGCAGGCGCTGCTGCGTGCCCTGCGTCGGCGCAGCGTGCCTCGATCTCTCACCTATGCATCCACCAGCGGGGTCTACGGCGATTGCGCGGGCGCGCGGGTTGCGGAGTCACGGCCGGTCGCGCCGTCCACCCCACGTGCGCAGCGTCGGGTCGATGCCGAGTCGCTGGTACGCCACTTCGGCCGCACGAGTGGCACCCGCGTGAGCCTGCTGCGTATCCCCGGCATCTACGCCCCGAATCGGCCGGGGGGTACCCCGCGCGAGCGCCTGCTGCGGGGCACCCCTGTGCTGAACGCACAAGACGACGTCTACACCAACCATATCCATGCCGACGATCTCGCCCGCGCCACACTGGCCGCCATGTGGCGCGGCCGCCCCCAGCGGGCTTACAACACCAGCGACGATGGCGAGTTGAAGATGGGCGACTACTTCGACCTTGCCGCCGACCTCTACGGACTGCCCCGCCCCCGGCGGATCGCGCGCGACACTGCGCAGTCCGAATTGCCCCTCGTCCTCCTGAGCTTCATGGGCGAGTCTCGTCGACTGGTGAATCGACGGATGAAGCAGGAGCTGCGCGTGCGGCTTCGGCATCCGACCCCCCGCGAAGGTCTCGCCTCCTGATCGCTAGAGTGCCAGCTGTGCCTCTGGCGCCCTACCGCGTGATGACCTGCCGGATTTAACGCTTGAGTAGAGCCTGCCCTTCCTATAATTTTGAGAACTGCTGGGGACCCAAGGGTGCAGGGACACATCAACTCGATCCGCGTCGATGCCGTGCTCCATGCGCTGGGCCAGCATTTCGGCCTGGCCGGCTTGAGCCTGGACGCCAACGGCTGCTGCCAGCTGGCCTTCAGTGGCCAGTGGGTGGTGACGCTGGTGCTCCATCCGCACAAGGACTGTCTGGTGCTGCATTGCCCCATCAGTACGGCAGGTCACATCGATTCGTCCATCCTGCTCGCCATGCTCCAGGGCAATTTCATGGGGTGCGCCACGGGTGGCGGCTACCTTGCGGTCTCGCCTGACCAACGCGCCTGCGTGCAGCAGGAGTTGCCCCTGTCAGACCTGGAGGTTCATACCGTTCGGATCGCCATCGACCATGTGCTGGCGGCTGCCCGCCTGTGGTCCTCGCGCCTGCAGAGCTTGCTGCCACCCGTGCGACTGCACCCTGCGCTCGCCATGGACTCGCTACAGGGACGGATCTAGGCTGCCGCCGACGACCGGTCGAACCACACGGTGAACCGCAGCCGGTTGCTGGCGCCGGGCGCGCCCGGGTTCTCTAGCTGGTAGTTCAATTCATCGGATTCGCTCCGGACGAACAGCAGCCCCAGCCCGCCCAGGCTGCGGGCTTCCAGCGGTAGGGTGGTGTCGGTCGCCGGAACGGTCAGCGGGTTGAACGGCGGGGCATGGTCCGTCAAGGTGACATCGACGGCCTTGTCCCGCAGCTCGGCCTCAACCACGATGTCGCCCCGCGGGTCACTCTGATACCCGTGGACCACGATGTTGGTGAACAATTCGTCCAGCACCAGGATCAGGCGGCTGACCGTGGCGGCAGGGACACCCCCCGCGGCACACCAGTCGCTCAGCGAATGCATCAAGCCTTCCAGCGCCGAAATCCTGCTCGGATGTGTTTGCCGGAAGGCAGTGGTGGACGGTGCAGGGGACATCGCGACACTGTGAGAACACAGGGATCGGATGGTAACCTGCTCAACAGTAAAAGTGGATGCCGCCCGAGGGCGGCAATCGACTACGGGTTGGCTTGCGTTCAGCCGTCGTGCCGCCGGTGGCACGCTCCCGTAGAGCTCACAGCTTCGCGAGAATGGACTTGAGTGTTTCGACCATGTCCTTGTGCACCGAGGATGCTGTCTGAGCCAAGAGGTTGTAAGTCGACATGTCGTAGTTGAGCTGCATGGCTTGCTCCGCAGACATCGGTTCGGCGGTCGAATTGATCGCGGCGAGCCGAGTCTGCAGGGACGTACCCGCCGCGCTTACCGCGGTTGAGAGCTTGGTAAAGAACGCCTTGGTATTGGGAATGGTCATCGAGAGTTCCTCCTTCAAGAGTGAGTGGCAGGTACAGGTGCTAGCGCACCCTCGGTTTGCAGGATATGAAGAGCCACCTCGCAAGCCGAGCGCATGGCCTCGCGTCTGATGCGCTGCTGATTTGCTTCTGCCTCTGGCGGACTGCCCTCTGGTCCAGGCGAACAGCGATCTCGCAACTTGCACAGAGTCTGTGCTGCCTGTTGGCGGATGAGGTGGCCGTCGGCACCGGCCAGTTGTGTCTCGAGCTCTGTCAGTGTGGGGGACATCGTCATGGTTCCTGGGTGATTCGATGGCCCTGGCGGTCCTCAAACGTGAGCGCGCGGGGGCTGATTCCGGTGAGTTGCCAGCCGTCCAGACGTCCGCCGACAAATAGCTTACGTCCATCCGTCAGGGTGACATGCGGCAACGGATTGGTGACCACGCTACGGACCGCGAAAGGAAGGGGTCCCGTGGAGGCCAAAGGGGTCATGTGTGCGGTGCTCACTTGAGCGCGGAAGGGCAAAGCATGGCGTGCCGCTGCCGCCACCAGGGCCTGCTCCCAGCGGGGCTGCATGCCGGGTGAGAGGACAGCGTCCACCACAAGGGTTCCGTCGATCCACTGGCCTGTGATGTGTCCCAGGCCCTGGCGCTGCAGGTCCCGCAGCAGGGCGGTGCCAGCAAGCTGCGTATCGTCGGCAGTGACGAGCCTGGGCCTGGGGGACAGGCGTGCGAGCGCTTGGGCCAGGGCGAGCACTTCGTCTTCAGAGATGAACTCTGCGTGCACCACGGGTGACTGTGGATCGGTCTGATCGAGGGTCACTTGTGCCGTGAGTCCCAGGCCCGAGACCACGCGCTGGATGGCGTCGATCGGAGTGCTGACAGGAGCCGACGAAGGGGCGGGGGTGTGCGCGGTCGCCGCTGCCGCGTCAGTCCCTTGGAGCGCATGCACCACGGGCCACAAGACTGCACCCAGTAGTCCGACCGCGACAGCCACCCCGGGCATGGCGCGCGTCCACCGAGCCACAGGCTCGAAGCGACGTGGAGGGGGTCCGCAGGAATCCGTTGTGTCTTTTTGGGCGGGGTCAGGCTCGCTGGGCTCCAGGAGCGGAACCTTGTCCTGCCAGGGCGTATCGACGCGCTCCACCGCCAATTGGACGGGCCCCAGCCAAGTTCCCTGTCCGGGGCGGATCACGAGGGGAGGGGAGTCCCCATCCAGCAAACGCAGCAGGATGCTTCCGTCTGGCTGGTACTCGAGGCTGGCATGGCGCCGGAGGATGCCTGCGTCCGACAGGATGAGCGCGCAGTCGTCGTCGCTGCCGATCAGATGCGGGACGTCGGCCAGCAACGCGCGTGCACCCGCATGGGTGCCAGTGAGGACGCGAAGCTCCAACATACTGTCGCGATTCATATGAAGTAATTACACTACAGTAAAAATGAAAAGGAAAGAATTTATGAGTGCCCATCCCGAAACTTCTCCGGACATCGTCGTCGTACGTCCTCAGGGCCGCCTGGACAGTGCCACCTCCCCTGCTTTCGAGGCCACGGTGCTCGAGCGCATCGAAGCGGGTGGCCGGCGGCTCGTCTTGGATCTTTCCGACGTGGGATACATCAGCTCCGCCGGATTACGGGTGATCCTGGCGACGGGCAAGCGGCTGCGCGCCAGCCAAGGAAAGCTGGTCCTGTGTGGCCTGCGCGATGAGGTCCGGGGCGTCTTCGAGATGAGCGGCTTCTTGGACCTGTTCCCCGTCACTGATACGGTCGAGCAGGCAAGCGCGCATCTCTAAGGAAGAGGCTTTCCCGGGATCACAGCTCCACCCGCGCCAGCGGCTGAATGTTCACGTCCTGGGTCAACTCCTGGTAGCTCAGGACCGGCAGTTCGTAGAGTTCCTGCTCGATCATCTTGCGCAAGTAGCGCCGGATGTCCATGGAGGTCAGCAGCACGGGTTTGTGGGCCTGCTGCGAGAGGTCCCCAACCGTGTGGCGTATCGCCTCAACCACCCGTTTGCTGTTGGCAGCATCCAGTGCGAGGTAGCTGCCCGCACTGGTTTGCCGGATCGCGCCACGCAGCAGATCCTCGACGCCAGGAGCTAGCAGGTAGGCCGGCAAGAAGTTCTCGCCACTCGAAAACTTGTGGCTGATATGCCGCTTCAGACTGGAGCGCACGTACTCGGTCAGGAGTACCGAGTCCTTCTCCTTCTGGCCCCACTCGATCAGCGCCTCCAGGACCGCGCGCAAGTTGCGCACGGAAATTTCCTCAGAGACCAGGCGCTGCAGGATTTCGGCGGTCTTCTGGATCGGAAGCACACGTGTCACCTCGCGCACCAGGTCGGGAAACCCGGCTTCCATGGACGACAGCAAGAACTTGGTTTCTTGGATCCCCAGGAAATCCGCGGCGTATCGCTTGAGCACGAATGCAAGGTGATGCGCGAGCACCTGCCCAGCCTCCATGGCGGTGATGCCCGCCTGGTCCAGCTGGGTTTTCAGTTGGGTGGCCACCCACACCGTCGGAATCCCTGGCAGGAAAGATGCGTCCGTCTGGTGTGGGATCTGAAGGGCTTGCAGGTGGTCGGATCGCTCGCGAGCGAGCAGGAAACCAGACCGTAGCGTGCCCTGGGCGACCGGCACCTCGGACAGCAGGATCGTATAAGTGCCAGGGCCTAGGTGGTCATTGAAGCGCAACTGGATCCCCGGGAAGGGCACACCCAAGTCGTAGTACAGGGCACGCCGGATTCTCAGTAGCTCATCGTTCAGTACTTGAGGCTGTACGCTGTCGCGCAAGTGCGCCGCCAAATCCACTAGCAGCGGCAGGGTGGGGGCAAACTCCTCCGGGGCATTTCCGTTCTTGGCCCCCTGGCCGGATGTGGTCGGCTTCAGGCCCGGCATCTCCGGCAGTCCGCCCTCGGGTCGCGCCTCCGCCGCCGCCTTACGCAGAAGGATGAACCCGATACCCCCCAGCAAGCCCGCAAGCGCCAGGAACGTCAAGGTCGGCATACCCGGGATCATGCCCATGCCCAGTGCCACCACCGAGGCAATCACCAGGGCCCGCGGCTGCGCCATCACCTGTGCACCGATATCGCGTCCGACATTGCTCACGCCTTCGTCGCCCTGGACCCGGGTGACGATCATGCCCGCGCAGATGGCAATGAACAGGGCCGGGATCTGCGCGATCAACCCGTCGCCGATCGTCAGGATGGAGTAGGTGGTGGCGGCTTCAGCCAGAGACATGTTCCGTTGAAGGGTGCCGATCAGGATTCCGCCGAGGAGGTTGATGGCCACGATGATCAGGCCCGCGATCGCATCGCCTTTCACGAACTTCATACCGCCGTCCATCGCGCCGTACAGCTGGCTCTCCTTTTCGACCAGCCTGCGGCGCCGTCTTGCTTCCTCCATGTCGATGGTGCCGGCGCGCACGTCGCCGTCGATGGACATCTGCTTGCCTGGCATGGCGTCCAGGGAAAACCGGGCGGCTACTTCGGCGACCCGCTCCGCTCCCTTGGTGATCACAATGAATTGCACGATCGTGAGGATCAGGAAGACCACCAGCCCGACGACCAGATTGCCGCCGACGACGAAGTTGCCGAACGTCGCGACGATATGGCCAGCGTCGCCCTGCAGCAGGATCAGTCGGGTGGTGGCGATGGAGATACCCAGTCGGAACAGGGTCGTGACCAGGAGTACGGAAGGAAAACTCGAGAACGCCAGCGGCGAAGGCAGGTACATCGCCACCATGAGAAGCATCGCGGAGGCCGTGATGTTGATCCCGATCAGAACGTCGACCAGCCATGTCGGCAGTGGCAGGATCATCATGAAGACGATCGCTACCAGCATGACGGCCAGTACGATGTCGTTACGGCTGGAGGCGGCCAGAACGAGCCGCTGGAGCTGGGATTGGCGCAGTGACATGTCAGGTGCCTGTGGATGCGCCGGTGGCCGGCGGAATGCGCTGCTGGAGGAAGATGCGCAGGGCCGCCGCCGCTTCTGCGTGGCGGTGCAGGATGCCAAACGCCTGCGATCGCAGCAGCTCGATCGGCGCCGTATCCCCGCCGGCCCGCCGACAGCGATCCAGTGTCGCCAGGGCCTGCCTGGCTCTGCCGCAGCGGACCTGCGCCGTGGCCAGTGCCATCAGGGTGCGAGCTTGGCCAGGCTCCAAAAGGTCAAGCGCTTCCAGCAGGGTGGCGGCTGACTGCGGCCGAGCGTGCTTGAGCATGACGAAGGCCAAAAGATAGAGCACCGTGACTTCAGTGCGGGGCATGCCGAGCCTCAGGCCGCGTACAGCGCCGCGCGATAGTGTTCTGCAAGTTCGCGCAAGGCTTGCTCCTTATCCAGAAGGGCAATGGCATGCTCCATAGCCCTGCCGCTCGCGGAGCTTTTCGTATCGGCTTCCTGGGTGCGCGCGTGCAGTACGCCGCGCGCGGCGTCCAGCGCTCGCGTGAAGGACCCGGGCCGCAGCAGGTCCGGATCCTCGATGTGAGGGCGAAGCGCGGCCTCCAGCACGTCCTGAAACGATGGCGCCCGCAGCAGTCGTTCCAGGTGCGAAGAGCCGCCCGGCTGCGTCGTCGGCGGCAGGGACAGCAGCTCCGGCAAGGACGGCGCAAACGTCTGGCCGCTGTGGGTGATGCTTTCAATGCCGCGTGCATAGAAATCTTTGCCGGCGACTTGTAGGTCAGGCATGACCGCCTCCAGGGCGTAGGACGTCGTCGAGCCACCGATGCAGGAGTTCCACCGTCTGCGCCAGCCGGTCCGCGGTGAACTGCCGCCGGGGAATCCGGACCGCAGCCAGCAGCCGCCAGTCCTCCCTGGACTGGCGAATCGCTACCTGGATCGGGTAGGGGTCACCATGGAGCACATGGCTGCGTACCAAGGCGCTGCGGGCGGCGGGTTCGGGCTGCCCTGTGGAACGCTCCATGACGATCAGCGCCTGCGGGTTCTCCCTGTCGCCCACTGGCTCTAGGGAGAGCACTTCCCCAGATTCGAAGGTGAGCTGCAGCACCCCCTCGCGCGGGGACGTTAGGGCGCGAAGGCCCAGCTGCGACCCGAACGCCGTAATCGTGTCACGGAACCATGCAGGGATCACGTGGGGTTCTCTTCGGCCTCGATGGCTTGATCCAGTGCCTGCTGGGCCGCCTGAAGAATGGCCTCGCGAGCCTGGAGGTCCTGGAACACGGGGACAGGCAGGGTCCGCAGGACCTTCAGAATGCCCGTGAGCAGCCTGATCCGCGCCACGGTTTCATGGACATCCCAGTCATCAGCGATCCCGGTGAAACGCGATGGCGCTACCCATCTCTCACCCGTAATGGCGACGAGATCTCGCATCAGCGAGAAAGCCAGCGAGTCCAGCGGATCTTTATCCGCACTCGCCATCCGCGTCTTCCTCTGTCGCAGCCTTTGACAGTAGGTGCAGTTTGAGCCAGGATACTAGCAGGCGACACTCCGCGAATGTCGTCTTGAGTGACTTGAGGTGATACAGGTCGGTGATCAGCGCTTGCAGCAGCGCTTTCTCGTGCGCTGGCCCCAAGAGAGGCAGGCAGCTCCCCAGGGCTCGCATCAGGTTGTCCACAGCGGACTGCAGTCCGTTTTCGCTCTCCTTGGCGAGTGTGATGACTTCCTGGAGCGCAAGCGCTAGGGTGGGTTTTCCCAGCAAGGCTTGCACGCTGCCCTGGAACTGCCGGATCTCCTCGGGGCGGGTGGCATGGCGGGCCGCGTGGTCCACGCTGGCAAGGTCCGCCTGGATGGCCTCGCCGGACTGATCGTTCAATTCGGCGATCGCTTCGTCGAGGCGGGCTACGACGCCGCCTGCTGAGGCCCCCCGTGCAAGGCCGTTCGCCCTTGCATGCTGCAGCAGTAGGTAGCGGAATGTCGGATCGCCAGTACCGGCTCGCTCCAGTATGTCCCGCAGGGACGCCCTGTCGAGACTTCTCAGCAGCGCGTCGGAGTGGGTCCGCAGCGCGTCCAACGCATCGACCTGCCGGGCCTTCTCGAGATAGCTGCGGACCTGATCGATGGACAGTGCGAGCGGTCGTCGGACCGCCTGGATCCTGCGCTCGCCGCTGGTTTTGCTTTCGACTTTGTGCGCAAAGTGCAGGCTCACCTCTTCGGCGGCATCGCCCAGTGCGGAAGGTGCCTGGGCCACGCGCACGGGCGTCCCTTGCCAGGTCCCGCTGCCTTCCGCGGGAACGATGGAGCCTGGCCCCAGCCCAGAAGGGAGCGAATGCGGGTCGGGCAGGACGTTCATGGCGGGTCTGGCAGGGAGGGCGTGAGGCGGCCGGCGTGAGGAGCGGCGCCGCCGCGACCGCGTGGGTAGTAACTCCTACACCGCAGCGGTTCCCTGGAACCGGCCGCGCTGGACCGTTACTTAGCGGGCTCCCCAGGGAGGAGCTCAAATGAACCTGAAGGACGACACGCTCGAACGCGTCCGGGCGCTGCTTCGGCGGAACATCGAGGAAGCGGATGTACTGATCGAACAGGCCCGCCTGGCTCTGGCCGCGCCAGTGGGGGGGGCGCATGCCGCCGAACTATTCGGCCGTCTGGCGGGCCCGCGCCTGGGATCGCTCATCGTGAGTGTTCCTCACGAAGGCCTGCATGCTGAGCCCGCCCGAGCACCACACGCCGCGCTCCCTGATGGAGCGATAGACCCACCCTTCGGGCAGCGCCGCGGATTTCCTTTCTATCGATCTGTCTGACCTGTCATAGGCCCAAACCCGGAGTCGAGCATGTCCGTTCCGCCCACATCGCCCAGTACCCCCGCTTCGGGCGAAACAAAAGCCTCTGAAGGTGGGTTCAACCTCCAGCGGAGCCTGCGAGATTTTTACCTTGCACAAATCGAGAAGGCCCGCCAAAGCGTCTCGGTTTCGAAGGCTCGGATGGAAGCCCTGCGGTCGGCCCTCGAAGCAGCCAATGACGCGCTCACCGAGATCTCGACGCTCCAAATCAAGGTGCCCGAGGGAAAAAGCAGTCGAGATTTCAACGATTACATCAAAGGCAACAAAGAGGAATTCAAGCGAGTGCAATTCGCTCTCGCCAATTACCAGATCGTGATCGGGACGCTCCTGTATCCCGCGCCAGGTACCGCTGGCACGTCCAGCAGGATCCAGGACGGTAAGGAGAGATCCTATTACGCCCCGCCGTTTACCGGCGTGCGCTGGCCGGACTTTTCTCATCTCGGGTCAATCCTCCAAAGTTCCGTCGTGGAAAAAGTTCCAGAGAATCAGATGTGGCCCGTCCTGGGAGGGATGATCCGCCTACGCCAGGCCGGCGGTCCTGCCACGCTGAGTCTCTTCGACGAGTCGACACACAACGGAGCCAGCATCTCCAAGACCGTCAAGATCCTCCAGGCCGAGATCCAGGCGCTCAACCAGGCATTCCAGATGGAGAGCTCGGACGCAACAAGCGCGCTGTCGACGGAGAACAGCATTCGGGAAGGGTCCAAGAGCGCCATGGACAAGTGCTACCGGGTCCTGGGCGAAAGCCTGGGGCTACGTGTCTGATCCTGCGTAGGTCTGCCATGCAAGCAGTGCCCCATCCGGAAGACGTCCTGCCCGGCACCGAAGTGGAGGCTACTGTGGGAGCCTGGATCGACGCGATCGGCGCAGGAGGTGGCTTGGCAGCGGTCGCGGAGTGCTCGGATGCGGAGTGCGAATCGCTGTATACGCTCGGGTATGGCCTCTATGCCCGGGGTCGCCACGCCGAAGCAGTGCAGATCTTCGGTTTTTTGGTTCTCCTCCGCAGCCTGGAGCCCCGGTTTGTCTTCTCGCTTGCGGCCTGCCTGCAGGCCCTGGGGCGATATGCAGACGCCATCGACCACTACGCGACAGCGCTTGTGATCGATGCTGAGAATCCAGCGCCGCTGCTACATCTGTCGGAGTGCCTGGTCGCTTTGCGGCATTTTGAGCAGGCGCGCGAAAGCTTAGCCACGCTGAGCGCCGAGTATCCAGCCGCTGAATTTCCCGAGATGGCCGCCAAAGCTGCCAGGCTCTCACGGCTAGTCGAGAGGGAAGAGGTCCATTTCGAAGAAGTCCACTCACCAGGGAGCATGCCATGACCATCGAAAGCACCACGCGACCCAGGGTAGACGTCCCGTATCCGGAGGGCGTCATTCACCTGCGTTCCCGCAAGCTGGGCTACTTTCCCAGCTTGCAAAAGCTAAAGCCGCCACCGGCTCCCGAAAAAAGCAGCCAAGCTGCCGCGAAAAAAGACCTTCCAAGCTTGCCACCGCCGGATTACGCCAGGAGTACCGAGTTGCAGTTCATGTGGATTGACCATCTTTTGCAGCAGGTCCAGAAGCGGTTAGGTGCCTTCACCCGTTCCCATATGGGACGTATCCAGGAAGCACAGAAAGAGTTGCTGAAGAAAAACCTGGAAAACCTGGATGTGGCGCTCGAGAAGGTGGCCCGTGAAAGGAGGGCCCGCAAGCGAGCCGCGGTTTTCGGTCTTCTCAAAAAGATTGCGGCGGTCGTGGTGATTGCGGTGGCGGTTGTGGCCGTGGCCGCAACCGCCACGCTCACAGTCGGTACCGGCGCTTTCTTGGCGGTCGGGCTGCTGTCTTTCGCTGGAGCGTTCATCGATATGGTCGGTGCAGGCTCCGCGGCTACCCAGGGTCGGGGCTTTACCCTCGCAACCTTGCTCAAGGATGCCGGTGTACGTCACGGATCCGAAGCCCTCGCCGCCGGAATCTCGATGGACGCGGGAGGGCTGACGTCCGAGACCCTGAAGGAGTCTGGCCTGAAATCCGAAGCGATCATGGCGATCTCGATCGCGGTCACCGTGGTCCAGGCCCTCGTCATGAACCGGTGCTCGACTGGTTTGATGGCGCCCGACAAGATGTCCCGGCTGATGAAGACCTGCATCCCGCTTCTGAGGGATTTCTCAACGGTCTTCGGTGGATTCAGTCAGAGCATGAGCGGGACTCATACCCTGCAGGCCGCCGCGTTCCAGAAGGACGGCGCGGTCGCGCGCAGCCATATGGCCATGCGTGAAGCGGACAGGACGGAGCTGGATCAATCCATTGCTCAGAACCTGGAGTTCATGAAAGCCCTGCTCAAAGCATCGGAGCAGAGCTTTGCCAACCTCAAGCGAATGATGGACGAGTCGTGGGCCACGCTCTCGGTGCTCAGTGGGCCAACAGGCCGGACGGCTTCACTGGCTTGATTCACGCGCGCGGGCCACGACCCTCCGATCAACAGTTACTCAACAGGGAAAACAGACCATGCAGACACAGTTCAGAACCGAATCGTCCTACGCGATTTACAGGGAGCTCAGCGGTGACCACTTAGGCGATGAAGACCGCCAGGCTGAATTGGCGGCTTCAGGAGTCTCCAGCGACATGCGTCATTTCATGCGCCTGTTCCTCGCCGTGCAGGCCGAAATGAACCAGGCCATGACGACTCTTTCGCTGGACGCGCTGCAAATGAAGATCCAGGAGCTCATGACGGCCGCGGAAAAAATCCAAGACGAAGGGGAAAAGGCGGCCGCCGCACAGCGTTCAGCTGCGATTGCCGCTGTGGTGGCAGGGTCGTATCAGTCCTTTGCGGGATCCAGGTCCATCCGCGGCGGTGAGGCTGCGAGAACCGCGGCCGTCGAATCGAAGGTCGCGACAGCTCGCGCCGCCGCCGACCCTGTCAACCAGGATCTACTGCGTCGTGCGCGCGATGCGGCACAAGCCGCCGCGAATGCGGAAAGCCGGGTCGCAACCGCCCGGATGATGGGCGAATCGGGCGCCCCGCTTGGTAATTCCATCGGCAACCTGCAGGCCTCCCAGATGAATGAGGAGGCTTCCTCCCGGCGCAGAGACCAGAAAATCGCCGAGGCAGCGTCCGCTCGCGCAGAGGCCCAGCAGTCAAGCGCGAGCCAGTCCGTCCAGCAGAACCTCCAGGCGGCGGGTGCCCTCTTGCAGCTTTACCGGGAGCTCCTGCAGGAGAAAAACCAGATGGAAAAGATCGCACACCGCGTGGTCTGACATCCGC
Source organism: Pseudomonadota bacterium (assembly GCA_041159245.1). GTDB lineage: Bacteria > Pseudomonadota > Gammaproteobacteria > Burkholderiales > Burkholderiaceae_C > Ramlibacter. The sequence goes on along the minus strand of JBEAZV010000025.1, from coordinate 18,092 downwards.
CCAGCTCGTCGTGACCCGGAACCAGGAGGCATCATGGATATCGCTCCCGAAGAAATACGGCTGCTCGCCCAGATCGGTCTGATGGCAGCGAACCATGCAGACGTCGAGTCCGCGACGAGGATCTTCGCGGCGATCGAACTGGTACGTCCCCGGCATTCGGTCGTCTTCATCGGTCCGGCGATCGCCAGCCTGCAGGCAGGTGCCACGCCCGAGGCGATACGTTGCCTGGAGCGGGGCCTGGCCCAGGTCGATGCAGCGGATCGCACCGAACTCCAGGCTTTCCTGGCGCTCGCGTATCGGTTGTGCGGTCTGCAGGGGCGCAGCGACAACGCGCTGAAAAGTGCAGGGAATGTTCCGCTTGCCCAGGGGCTGCGTCGTGAGGCCCATCTGGCCGGCCCCACGCCGACGCCGGTATCGCAGGTCGCACTATGAACCCGCTCTATGGTCCTTCCGGCGCAGTTGTCCCGACCAGCGGTGGTGTCGCCCCGGCTGTGGCGGCGGATGACCCAGTCGCCGAGCGCTTCCGGCAGGCGATGCAGTCCCCCGATCAGGAGGGCATCAATGCACCTGCATCGCAAGCCGATCCCGTGCCATCGGGCGGTTCGCGTGCAGCCCCTACGACCCTCGGGGACGGCATCCTCTCCACTCTCAACACTGTGGGCACCGATCTGCAGGTTTCCTGGGCACAGGTGAAAGAGGGCCTAGCGACCTCAGAAGGGGCGGAGCTCCTGTCCACCTCTGAGCTGATGACGCTGCAATTCAAGATGCTCAGTTTCAATGCGCTCAATGAGGTCGTGAGCAAGGGCGTGGCCAAGGCGACCCAAGACCTCGACCAACTACTCAAGACCCAGTGAGCCACGCGATGTCCCGTGCGCTTTCGACTTTAGTCCTGCTGTGGTGTTTGCTGCTGGCGGGATGTGGGCAACGCGTCGAGCTGCTCGGGGCGATCACGGAAACCGAGGCTAACGAAGTGATGGCCGCCCTGCAAAACGCCGGCATCGCTGTGGACAAGAAGCCAGGGAAAGACGGAATGGTCGGTGTCCTCATCCCGTCCAGCGAGGTGGGGCGGGCGGTCGACCTGTTGCGCGAAAGAGGTCTGCCTCGCGAGCGATTCGTGGGCATGGGACAGATCTTCAGGAAGGAGGGTCTGATCTCATCCCCCCTTGAGGAACGCGCGCGCTACCTGTATGCGCTGTCTCAGGAGCTGGGTGCCACGCTGTCGCAGATCGACGGCGTCATCTTCGCGCGGGTCCATGTGGTCCTGCCGGAGCGGACAGTTCCGGGTGAGGCGCCCGTGCCCTCCTCGGCCGCTGTTTTCATCAAGCACCAGGACGGATACAACCTGGACACGTTACAGCCCTTGGTGCGGCGCCTCGTGACGCACAGCATCCCGGCGTTGGCGCCCGAAAAGATCTCGATCGTCTTTCTCAATGCGCCGCCACCGCGATCCAAGCAGGAAGCGATGCATGCCTCGACTTCGGCATCAGGCCTTGCCATTGTCGTCGCGGTGCTCGGGGTGCTGCTGGTGGCTAGCCTGGCTGTTGCAGGCTTCCTGGTCTGGAAATACGGATGGCCTCTGCGACAGGTTCGATCCCAGCCAGCTGAAGGTGGTTGAGCCATGGACACGTCGCTGGACGAGCGGCTCCTGTCGTTCAACCTCTTGCCTTCCCGGTGGGCGCATCCGCAACGCCTCGCGGAATGGATCGGGTCGGCTTGGAGGCGCCCGTGTGACGGTGCAGGCGAGCGTCGTCTGCACCGTCACTTGTCGGCATCCTTCCTGCGGGCGACCGTGCCTGGCGTGGTCCAGTCCAGCGATGAGGATCCTCTGCTGCCTGTCGTCCTGGCAGACGAGGCCACCTTGGACCAGCTCGTCCTCCACTGTGGCTTGGTGGTCCTAGGGCCAGCCATCCGCCGGGTGATCCTGCGTGATGAGGTGAAGGACCTGCTGGCGTCGCTCGGGACGGACGCGCTGTCTTTTGCACGCCAAGAGGCGGCTGACCTGGCTGCTGCAGAGGCCGCCACTTGGCCCGCGCTGCCCCTGGCGCCCTCCCGGGCTCACGCGCAGGCTGTGGACCTGGGGGGGGTGCTACTGGCTCAGGCGCTGCGGAGAGCCACTGGGCCAGTCGCGGCACGCGCCTTGTTGCGGTTGCCACAGTCTGCCTTGGAGGATGACCAGTCTTTGCCGCCCACGCTGTGCGATCCGCAGATCGCCGCGCGGCTGGCCCTGGCGACACTTCACCACCTAGATCCCGCATGGCTGGCTCTTTTCCCTCAACGGGGCTGATCCCACGGATCCCGGTGGCGGGATCGCTGCAGGCGGGGACCAAGGTCCTTGGGGCCGGTGACCTGCGCGCGCTGCGCGAGGCCGAGGCCATCGTGGCGCGCGCGCGGGAGGATGCTGACCGGATCACGGCCGAGAGCGGGCAAGCCTACGAGCAGGAGCGCCAGCGGGGCTACCGGGAGGGACGCGAGTTGGCACAGGCTGAGCAGGCCCTGCACATGATCGAGCACGTCACCCGTCACGTGGATTTCCTGGGCAAGGTCGAGTCGCGCATGGTGGATCTCGTGATGCAGGCCGTGCGCAAAATCATCGACGGCTTTGACGACCGTGCCCGCGTCCTGATGACCGTGCGCTGTGTGCTGGCTGCTGCGCGGACGCAGAAGCAAGTGACGCTTCGTTTGCACCCGAACCAGGTGGAGGTCGTGCGCGGACAGCTGGCAACCCTCCTGGCGCAATTTCCTGGGATCGATTTTCTGGATCTCGTGGGCGATCCTCGGCTGGGCCCAGATGCCTGTGTTCTGGAAAGCGAGATCGGTCAGGTGGAAGCCAGCACCGACACCCAGATGGAGGCGTTACGAACGGCCTTCCGCAAAACACTGGGAGAGGGTGTGCAAGCCCTGAGGCAGCCGTGACCCAGGCCTTCAACCATGTGACCGAGTTGATGGCGCATGCCCTGGAGGATGCGCAGACCCTGCGAATCAAGGGCCGTATCGTGCAGGTGGTCGGCACTCTCATCAAGGCGGCCGTTCCGCAGGTGAAGGTCGGCGAGATCTGCCTGCTCAAAAACCCCGGCGAACCAGGAGGCATGGAGGCGGAAGTCGTCGGCTTCGTGCGGGACGCTGCCTTGCTCACGCCGCTCGGGGACATGCAAGGGCTCAGTGGTGCCACGGAAGTCATCCCGACGGGCCGCCCGCACCAGGTCCCGGTCGGGGTGAGTTTGCTTGGGCGGGTACTCGACGGGCTGGGCCGGCCCCTGGACGAAAGTGAGCGCGGCCCCCTACGGATCGACAAGCACTATCCCGTGTTCGCGCAGGCGCCCGACCCGCTGAAGCGCCCACTCATCGAGCGGCCACTGCCCCTGGGAGTGCGGGTGCTGGACGGTCTGCTGACCTGTGCGGAGGGCCAGCGCCTGGGTATCTTTGCCGCGGCGGGTGGTGGCAAGTCGACGCTGCTCGGAATGCTGGCACAGGGCGCAGCGGTCGACGTGATCGTGATCGCGCTCATCGGTGAGCGTGGTCGTGAGGTCCGAGAATTTCTCGAGCGCTCGCTGGGCGTTGCCGGGCGGGCCCGCAGCGTGGTCGTCTGCGCCACCTCCGACCGTAGCCCTATGGAGCGTGTCAAGGCTGCCTACGTGGCCACGACCATCGCCGAGTATTTCCGTGACCAGGGCAAGAAGGTCCTGCTGATGATGGATAGCGTGACCCGCATCGCCCGGGCGCAGCGGGAGATCGGCTTGGCCGCAGGCGAACCACCCACACGGCGGGGCTTTCCGCCCAGCGTGTTCGCGCTGCTGCCGCGGCTCCTGGAACGTACGGGCATGAACGAGCACGGGTCGATTACCGGGCTGTACACCGTGCTGGTCGAGGGCGACGACATGACCGAACCGGTTGCCGACGAGACGCGATCCATCCTGGATGGCCACATCATCTTGTCGCGCAAGCTGGGAGCGGCCAACCATTACCCGGCCGTCGACGTGCTGGCTTCGGCTAGCCGGGTGATGCACCACGTGGTGGCGCCGGCCCACCGGGCAAGCGCGGGGCGGCTGCGCGAGCTGCTGGCTCGGTATGAAGAAGTCGAGTTGTTGCTGCGGGTCGGTGAATACAAACCGGGTAGCGATCCTTTGACCGATGAAGCCATCGCCCGCAACGACGCGATACGCCGCTTCCTGCGGCAGTCGACAGATGAGCGGGTTGATTTCGATGACACCGTCGCGGGCCTGAGGGACGTGGTGGGCGTGTGAGGTCTCGATGCAGTCGATGAAGAACCTCCTGGCCCTGCGTTCGCATCGAGAGGCTGATGCCCAGGCGGCACTACAGGCCCAGCGGAAAACCTGCGTCCAGGCCAGCGCCGCCCGTGACGCTGCGGCAAACGCGTTGGAGGCGTTCACGCAGATGGCGTCGGAGCGTGAGACGCGTTTGGCGAACGCGCTTCTGGGGAGGACCGTTCGCCTGCAGGAGATTGCGGAGTTCAACAGGCAGGTGGCCGATCTTCGCCAGGAAGCGGGCGTGCTGGCCCAGACGCTGGACCAGGCCACACAAACCCGTGACGGCGAATTGCTCGCCTTGCGCAAATGCGAGGTCGCCCATGTCGCAGCGTGGCGCCAGGAGCAGAAGTGGGCCAGTCTTGTGAGCCACGAATCCTCCCGCCTGGCGCAGATGCTCGAAGTCTGGCAAGAGCAGGAGATCGACGAGGCCCGCGGCCGGTCTGGTCATGCCGGTGACCTGGAGGCGGGGTGGAGGATAGCCAATGATTGATGCAGAAGATGGCCGAGTCGTGAGGGGGCACCCGCTGCAGGTACCCGCTGCGGTGCCCGATCCGGGGCCGCTTGCGTTGCACGACGTCGCGGATCGCGTGCGGTTTGAGCGGGCCCTATTGCGTGGCGGCATAAAGGACAACCGTGTTGCGGGCGAGGACGTTTCCTTGGCGCCGCCGACTGGAATTCCGCTCGGTCTGTTGAACGGACCGGTGATCGAGTTGCCGGGCACTACGCCATTGGCCGTGCCCGCCAAGTTGCTAACCGGGTGCCCAGTGGAGGTGGCTGAGGCGCAGGTCAATCCTGCTCCCCCTGCAGATCCTGAGGCGGATAGACGATCCGAGGTCGCTCACGTCGGTGTGGTGGCGGTGCCTGCGTCCCTCTCTGTTCTGCCCGTACCCAGTGTCCCTCAGGGACCGCTTCGGGCGCGGGTACTCGGGGTGTCGACCGTGGTGTCACCCGTGTCGTCGCCGGCCTTGGCGCCGACGATGCCGTCGCGCCCGACGGGGCAGGAATCGGCCCCTTCGGATCCGGCGCCACCTGCACCCGCATTGGCCCAGTTGCCCGTTACGGGTCAGGAGCACGCGCCGACGGCTGTACCCGCGAGAGGCGACGCGTTACTTGCCCAGACGACGCAGGGACCTCCCGTCGCCACGCGCGTGCGCCAACGTGCGGGCGAGGACATTTTCTTCGCGCCACCGACCGTAGTGCCGCTTGGGCCGCTGGACGGATCGGTGATCGAGTTGCCGGGTACCCCGCCTTCGGACTCGGCTCAGATGCAGATCGATCCTGATCCCCCTGCGAGTTCTGAGGCGAATGGGCGATCCGAAGTCGCCCTGGTCGGCGTGGTGGTGATGCCTGCGTCCGTTCCTATCCTGCCCGCACCCAGCGTACCGGACGGATCGCTTCGGTCGCGGACGCCCGGGGTGTCGACAGTGCCACCACCCGTGTCGTCGCAAGCATTGGCGACGAAGACGCTGTCGCGCAAGACGGAGCGGGGATCTACCCCTGCAGATCCAGCGCCACTTGTACCTGAATGGGCCCATCTGCCCATTGCAGTGCTGGAGTACGAGCCGACGGCTGTCCCCGTGCGAGGCGAAGTTTTATCCGCCCAAGCGTCGCTGGAATCGCCCATCGCACCACGCGTGCGCGAGCCGATTGCGGGCACCCGACCGCTGGATCCGGTTGAAGTCGCTCCTGCGCCGGAAGCGATCCCCTCCGCCGCTCAGGAATCACCGCAGGCCGTTGCTCCGCCTGCCAGCCTGCCGGTCCCTATTTCGGACGCCCCCGTCCCCATGTCGCAGGAGGCGCCGGTCCGCGGTCGTGACCTAGCGGCCCTGGTGGAGGAGTCCGTCTCCAGGTTTCTCGCCAGTACAGGTCCGTCGCAGCCGCGGCAGGTGCGTATCGAGTTGAAGGGGGAGGTCTACGCAGGTGTCTGGATCTCCCTGCAAGAGGTCGGCGGTCAGGTGCAGGTGGACTTGGTCTGTGCCAGCGAAGCCGCTCGCCTGCAACTGGGCGCTCTCGTCCTGCGTGAGGCCGATGCCATGGCGCGTCGGTGCCGGCGGGACCTACTGGTTCGTGTCGTCGGTGACCCACGGGATGACGACGATACGGATCGACCCACAGCCGCCGTGACCGAAGTGGTGGGCCGTGCATGAAGCCGCCGCAGGCACCCGTGAATCGCCTCACCCCCCCGACCTGGCAGGCTGCGCAGGTGCAGGCGCGCGACGTGCTGGCCCAGCGCGTCAAGGGCTTGGAGGTGGACTGGGGCGGCGCCATCTGGACGCTCTCGCTCACGCCGTCACGAGCCTCTGGCAGCCTGGACGTGGGTGAAAGCGAGTACTGCCTGGCGTGCACCTGGGCCAGCATTGCCTGGGACCTCGTGCTGCCACAGGCGGTGGTTCAGGCCTGGCTCTGCGCGAGGTTCCCGCAGATCGACGCCAGCGAGATACCGGAGCCGCTCGCCGCCGCCTGCCTGGAGGAAGCGGCCGAGGCCCTGGGGGCGGCCCTCGAGCCGCTGGGATATGGCTGTGCCCGGATCGACGGGTTGCGACCGGGGCCGGCGCAGAGCCGGCAGATGGAGCAGGCCTTCGACCTGATAGCGCGTTGCGGCGAGGTGGTGGTGTTCGCAAGGCTGGCGACTAGCCCGCTAGGGCTATCGCTTCTGGCGGACCTCGCGATCGCGTTACCGCCAGCGAATAACGGCCTGCCAGTCGAAGACCTGCCCATGGCCTGGCGCGCCGAGATCGGATGCACCTGGCTGGCGACCCATGAGATCGCACGTCTGTCAGTGGGCGATTCAGTGCTACTCGAGCAGAGCCAATTCGACGGTGACAGGCGCCTGTGGCTGGCCTGTGGCGGCATGGGCTTGCGCGTCGTGATGGGGTCGACGGGCCTGACCGTGGTGACCCCCCTGAGCGAAGGAGGATGGACGATGCATGTGGACCCTGAAGTGTCACCCTCGCCCGCAGACCGGGTGACAGTCGACCAGTTGCCCCTGCGGCTGGTCTTCGACCTGGGCGAGGTCGCCATGCCGCTGAAAGCGGTGCGGCAGCTGCAGGTCGGGCAGACCATCGACCTGGGGCATCCCTTGGCCAATGCGGTACGCGTGCGTGTCAATGGCGTGCACGTGGCAACGGGGGAACTGGTCGACATCGACGGACACCTGGGCGTGACGCTGACCGCGCTGGTGCGTCGACCTGTGGCCACTGCGCCCCGGATTACGGCACGCGCGAGAGCAACGTCTGACACGAACGCTTCACCCGAACAGCCATGACAGCTATCGACCCCATCACCCTGCTGGTGGTCTTCGGACTGCTGGCGCTGCTGCCTACCCTGGTGGTGGTGACGACTTCCTTTCTGAAGATCGCAGTCGTCATGATGCTGCTTCGCAATGCGCTAGGCGTGCAGCAGGTCCCCCCCAACATCGCGCTGTATGGGCTGGCCCTGATCCTGACCGCTTACGTGATGGCGCCGGTGGGCAACCGGATCTACGAGACAACGCTCCAGAACCCCACCAGCATGCGCACCCCCGAGGGCATGCTGGCCAACGTGCGTCGTGGCATCGAACCCTTGCGCGGATTCATGGAGCGTAACTCGCGACCCGAGCAACGTGATTTCTTTCTGCGTACCAGCCAGCGCATGTGGGGTCCGGCGATGTCGGCCGACGTCAAGCCGACGGACTTCCTGATCCTGCTACCAGCCTTCCTCGTGAGTGAGCTCACGTCCGCCTTTCAGATCGGCTTCTTGATTTACCTGCCCTTCGTGGTGATCGATCTGATCGTCTCCAACATCCTGCTCGCGATGGGGATGATGATGGTGTCGCCAGTGACGATCTCCCTGCCGCTGAAACTGTTCCTGTTCATCGCCGCTGACGGGTGGACTCGCCTGATCCAGGGCCTCGTGCTGACCTACGGGTGATTCGCGATGCAGCTATCCGACCTGGTGACCTATATGACCCACGCGCTGTACCTCACGTTGTGGTTGTCCCTCCCGCCGATCGTCGTGGCGTCCGTGGTAGGGACCCTCTTCTCCCTGTTCCAGGCCCTCACGCAGGTGCAAGAGCAGACACTTTCCTTCGCGATCAAGCTCGTGGCCGTGATGATCACGCTCGTTCTGACCGCGCGCTGGATTGGGGGCGAATTGTTCAATTTCACCGTGTCGGTGTTCGAGGCCTTCCCCTTGGCGGGACGATGAGGAAGCGTGCTGTGATCGACTGGAGTGACTGGACGCAGTTCAAGACGTTCTTTCTGTCACTGGCCTGGACCCAGCCTCGGATCCTGGCCATGTGCATTCCGATCCCCATCTTCAATCGCAGCCACCTTCCTGGCATGCTGCGGATGGCCGTGGCCGCTGGCATGGGCCTGATGGTGGCGCCCACACTGATGCCTGCGGTGGCGGCGGCGCAGTGGACACCGGCCCAGATGGGGCTGCTGCTGGTGAAAGAGGCCTTCATCGGCTTGGTCATGGGATGCCTGCTCGCCGTTCCCTTCTGGGCGTTCGAAGCCTTGGGTTTCTTGATGGACAACCAGCGCGGGGCGACGATGGGCGCGACGCTAGATCCCCTCACAGGCAATGACAGCTCGCCCCTGGGCTCCTTGTTTAGCCAGGCCTTCATCGTGTTCTTTTTCGTGAGTGGCAGTTTTCTGCTGCTGTTGGAGCTGCTGTATGGGAGCTTTGCCCTCTGGGACGTTTTCCGGTGGACCCCACATTTGCGCGCCGACGCGGTTCCGGTGCTGATCGCGCAGTTCATGCGGCTGCTGCAGCTGGCCCTGCTGCTGGCGGCGCCGGCCATCGTCGTCATGCTGCTAGCAGAGATAGGCCTGGCGGTGATCAGCCGCTTCGTGCCGCAGCTGCAGGTTTTTTTCCTTGCGATGCCGATCAAGAGTGCGCTGGTGTTGCTGGTCCTGGCGCTGTACGTCGGGACCCTGTTCGACTACGCGCAGGCCATGCTGGACGGCTTGCGTGAGGCTCCCCCGCTGCTCGATGAACTCTGGCGGCCCGCAGCGCCGCAATCGCGATGACTGAGAAGACCGAGCAACCGACGCCCAAGAAGATCCGAAAGTCTCGGGAAGAGGGGCAGGTGGCCCACAGCAAGGACGTCACGCATGTCATCCTGTTCGCGGCGATCTTTGGCTACCTGATCCTCGATGCCGGGTCGATCGCGCGTCGACTGAGCGAGATGATGGTGCTTCCAGGTCTGGTCCTGGGCATGGATTTCGAGTCGGCGCTGAGCGTGCTGTCTGCCCAACTCCTGCGCGATGGTCTGCGGCTGTTGCTGCCCTTCCTCCTGATCGTGGTTGTCCTCGGACTGGGCGCAGAGATGATGCAGACCCGGATGCTGTTTTCGTTGAAGGCGATGAAGCCCTCGGCCAAAAAGCTGAACGTGGTGCAGAACGTCAAGAACATGTTCGGCGCCAAGGGTTGGTTCGAGTTCTTTAAATCGGTCGTGAAGATCTTGATCCTGTCGACGGTCGTCGTGGTCACGCTGCACGGGTCGATCGGTCACTTGATCACGCTGCCGCTGGCGGGCATGGACGGGGTTGGCGTGGCCTTGCAGGCGCTTGTGACCGCAGTGGTTGTGAAAGTGGTGCTGGTGTACGCCTTCATCGCCCTGGCTGATTGGATCTGGCAGCGGCAACATCACCGCAAGCAATTGATGATGTCGATCGACGAGGTTCGGCGCGAGTTCAAGGAGGACGAGGGCGACCCGCACCTGAAGCAGGAACGCAAGAGCCGGCACCGGGAGATGCTCGAGAGCCAGGCCCTGGAGCAGGCCCGCTCGGCCTCTGTCCTGGTCACGAATCCGATCCATTTGGCGATCGCCCTGCGCTACACCGCCGGCGTGACACCCTTGCCCTTGGTCACGGCCAAGGGCGAAGGGGCCCTGGCCGCAAGCATGGTGAAGGCGGCGCGTGAAGCCGGAGTCCCAGTGATGGAGAACGTTCCTCTGGCCTGGGACCTGATGCGCCGGGCGTCGATCGAGCACTACATTCCCGCCGAACTGATCGAGCCAGTGGCCGAGGTCCTGCGGATGGTGCGGCGTGAGCCAACACAAGGAGACCCGCTATGAGCCCCAGGAGGAGTGATGCACCCTTCGCGCCGCTGTTGCGTGCTTACATGGATCGCGAAGGACTGGACGTCGCGTTCTTGCGTGAGGACGGTAGCCTACGGCTGAAGGTGGATCACCGCTTGGGCATCGTCCTGCGGCCCGTGAGCTGTGGGCGACTGGCCCTGCTCGCGACCATCGCAGACCTGGCGGATTGGCCTTCTGCACAGACGGAGGCGCGTTTGCTGACCCTGTTGGGGCTGGCTGCCGGCCTGGTGCGCCAGCATGCCAGTGGACTCGTGATTGACGAGCGGCGGCAGTGGCTGCAGTTGCAGCAGGTCCTGCCCCAGGACGCGGACGCCGGTGAACTGGACCAGGCACTGGAGGATTTCCTGAACGTCCTGGAGTTCTGGGCCCGAGCCTGCGACGAAGTGAGCCAGCGCCCCGCGGGGTGGCCAGGGGGCTGGCGATGATGCGCCGCTTGCGCGCGTTGGTGGCCTGCGGCTTGCTCACGACTTGTGCCGGCGCGTGGCCGGCATCCCCACCGTGGCCGGAGTCCCCTTACAGTTATTTCGCAGAAGGCGCGACGCTCGAGACGGTTCTGCGCGAGTTTGCTGCGGGATTCAGCCTGGGGCTGGTGGTGGAGCCCGGCGTCCAGGGCACGGTCCATGGCCGATTCAACAGTGCGAGCCCGACCGAGTTCATTTCCCGCCTGGGGGGGGTGTATGGGTTTGCCTGGTACACCCAAGCGGGCATCTTGTATGTGAGCCCGGCACGTGAGGCGGTCATGCGCACACTGCCGATGCCGACCGGGGGGGCTGGCCGTTTGCGCCAGACCTTGACTGACCTGGGCGTGGTGGAGCCTCGCTTCGGTTGGGGCGAATTGCCCGAGCACGGCGTGCTGCTGGTGTCGGGGCCGCCCCGTTACGTCGACCGGGTCGAGACGACCCTCCGGCAACTGCCTGGACATCCCCGTGGCGCCCTTCAGATCAGCGTATTCCGACTGCGACACGCGTCGGCTGATGACCGGGTCATCCAGTTCAGGGACCGGCAGATCACGCAGCCTGGACTGGCCTCCGTGTTGCGGGGGCTGATGGGGGCGGGCGGGGTGAGCGTCGGCGGCGGGGTGACTGACGAGAAGGTGAACTCGCAGCCTGGTGCCATCGTGCCGCTGCCCGCGCTGGGGGCGTCCGCCGCGGCCCCGCCCGGTCGTCCCGCTCCGGCCGGCGGGGGTGCGGGCGGGCCGGGGCGCGGCACCGGGACGGCTGCGGGGGTCGGCCCTGCGCCAGGGGCTTCCATCCAGCCCGATCCCCGTCTGAACGCGCTCGTGGTGACGGATGCGCCCGAGCGCATGCCGCTGTACGAGCGGCTCATCGCGCAGCTAGATGTGCCCGCGCCGCTGGTCGAGATCGAGGCCCTCATCATCGACGTCAACTCCGAGCGCGCTCGTGAGCTCGGAATCAACTGGTCGGCGCGGGGCGGGTCGTTCTCGGCCACGTTCGGGGTCCCCCAGCCCGTGCGTCAAGGGATGCTCTCGCTCACTCTGGGCAGCGATACAGGCAACTCCGCAGCCGATAAGGGTTTCATGGCACAGATCCGACTTCTGGAAAGTGCGGGTGACGCGCGCATTCAGAGCCGGCCCTCAGTCCTGACCACCGACAACATCGGCGCCTTGCTGGATCTGTCTGAGACTTTCTATATCCGTGTGCAGGGCGAGCGGGTGGCGAGCGTCTCACCGGTGACGGCTGGAACCACCCTGCGGGTAACTCCGCGGGTGGTGGATGGCACGCAGGCGTCGATCCAGCTCACGGTGGACATCGAAGATGGTCAGATCCAGGACCGCCAGGTGGATTCTTTGCCGACGATCCGTCGCAGCTCGGTGAGCACCCAGGCCGTGGTGCGACAGGACGAGGCTCTGGTCATCGCAGGCTACAGCTCCGACCAGACGATCACCAGCGAGCAGAAGGTGCCCGTGCTGAGTGAGCTGCCCTGGGTCGGAGCGCTGTTTTCAAGCAAGGCCCGCCTGGTGCAGAAACGCGAGCGCATCTTCGTGATCCGCCCGCGCCTGGTCACCGACGCGCCGCGGGCAGCGCCGGCGCCCTGATCGGCCAGACGCTCAGAAGCCCAGGTCGACCTTTTGCTCGCATAGGCGCCTACGCAGCGCGCTGCGGGCCCGCGACACGCGGCTACGCACGGTGCCGATGGGGATGGACAGGAGGATGGCCGCATCTTCGTAGCTCATTTCCTCCAGGCCGACCAGCAGCAGCACGTCGCGCATCTCGGGTGCGAGCTCGGCCAGGGCGTGCTCCAGAGCTTGGACCGTTTCGGAGTGGGCCAGCTGGTCAAAGGGACTGGGCCGGTCGCTGGAGGTTTCGGCCAGAGCTTCCTCGCCCTCAAAGCCGTAGCGGCGGTGAGGGGAGCGCGAGAGGTAGTTGCGCACCAGGTTCATGGCGATGCCGTAGAGCCAGGTGGAGAGCTCCGACTGGCCCTTGAAAGTGGAGAAGCTGTGGGCGGCCTCGACGAAGGCCTGCTGGGTGAGGTCTTCGGCGTCCGAACTCCAGCCGATGTGCTTCACCACGAACCGGTACAGGCGGACCTGGTGCACCTTGACCAGCTGCTTGAACAGCGCTTCGTCCGCCTCGCTCAGTTGCCGCGCCGCGGAGGCGGGCGGTGGCGCGCTTTCAGCGGGGGGCGTGTCCGCTTGGATAGGCTGGGGAAACAAGGTAACTCCAAGGATTTACAGATGGCCTGTAAATTGCCTCAATAGAGTTACATAGTCAAGGGCAAAAGATCAATTCGCAACCATTTTTCGGCCTTCGCGACGGGGACCGGGGATTGGCCTGCCAGCCGAGCCTGCTCGAATCGGTCGCCCATGCGGGCGTCGATGGCCTGCCGCACCTGCGGGGTCAGCCGGCTGCTGTTCACGCCCAGGTCCTGGGCGATCCGGTGAAACTCCGGGCCGTCCACCACGGCGCCGAGCCGCAGGCGGGTTCCGAAATCGACCCCGGCCAGTGCGTGACGGCTGGTTTCGCCGAGTTCGACCGCCCGATGGACGTCACTGGCCAAAATGGGGCGCTCAGGCGCCGGCTGCAGGGCGAGCTCGCGGGCGATGGCCTGGGCCATGGATTCACCGAAGGCCGCTTCCAGGGCGTGGACGAACATGGCGGTGGTCTCGACCTTATCGCGGATCCAGGCGACACCATCTGCCGTTAGAGGAGCAGGCCCGAACTGGGCTTCGGCACAGGCTGCGTCATGCACGCCAGCCGACGGCCACGTCTGCGCCGCCTCCTGGAACGCCTGAAGCGGGGGGGCGATGTCGGGTGAGGGCGCGCGCCGGGCCGGATCGATGGGGCTCATGCAGTGGAGCGTGGAGGAGGCCACCCCAGTGCCGCTTGCGCTCGGGTGGCAATGCCCCTTGGTGGCGCGTGTGGGGGGATGGTTCCCGCGCAGTGCGTGCAGCGCGGCGATCCTGCTGCGTCTGGTGGTGCCCGAGGCCGGAATCGAACCGGCACGCCTTGCGGCGGGGGATTTTGAGTCCCCTGCGTCTACCAATTTCACCACTCGGGCGGTGCGGTCTGAGCAGCCGAAAATTATGGCACAGTGACGCGCATGAAGTACCCGACGATTGAAGACGCGGTTGGCAAGACACCCCTCGCGGCGCTGCAGCGGATCGGCGCAGCGGATAACTTGAAGCGGGGCAATGTGGTCCTGGGCAAGCTCGAGGGCAACAACCCGGCCGGCTCTGTGAAGGACCGGCCCGCCCTTTCAATGATCGCCCGCGCCGAGGAGCGCGGCGAGATCAAGCCCGGCGACACGCTGATCGAAGCCACCTCGGGCAACACGGGGATCGCCCTGGCCATGGCCGCAGCCATCAAGGGCTATCGCATGGTGCTGATCATGCCGGAAGACCTGTCCATCGAACGGGCGCAGACCATGAAGGCTTTTGGCGCCGAGCTGCTGCTCACGCCCAAGAGCGGCGGTATGGAATACGCGCGTGACCTGGCCGAGAACATGCAGCGTGAGGGCAAGGGACGCGTGCTCGACCAGTTCGCCAATGCCGACAATCCGCGCATTCACTACGAGACCACAGGCCCCGAGATCTGGGAGCAGACGGGCGGGCGTGTCACCCATTTCGTGAGCGCTATGGGAACGACCGGCACCATCACGGGTGTGTCGCGTTTCCTCAAGGAGAAAAATCCAGCGATCCGTATCGTCGGTGCGCAGCCCAGTGAGGGCTCGCGCATTCCCGGCATTCGCAAGTGGCCGCAGGAGTATTTACCCCGTATTTACGACCCCAGCGCGGTGGACGAACTGGTGTACGTGAGCCAGGAAGACGCGGAGGAGATGTGCCGTCGCCTGGCGCGCGAGGAGGGGATCTTCGCGGGCATCTCGGCGGCGGGCGCTTGTTGGGTGGCTCAGGAAATTGCGCGCACGGTCGAAAACGCGACCATCGTGTTCATCGTGTGCGATCGCGGCGATCGCTACCTGTCCACCGGCGTGTTCCCGGCGTGACGGGCTTGCCATGACGGCGTCGGCCTACCGCTATTGCCCGCAGTGCGCCGCTTCGCTGGCGCTGATCACGCTGGACGAGGATGGCGGTCCGTGCGAACGCCTGCGGTGCCCAGCCCCCGGCTGCGGCTGGACGCATTGGAACAACCCGACGCCGGTGTTGGCGGCTGTGATCGAGTACGAGGGCCAGGTCCTGCTGGCGCGCAATGCGGCCTGGCCCGGCAAGATGTTTGCGCTGATCACCGGGTTCATGGAGGCGGGCGAGACGCCGCAGCAGGGAATCGTGCGTGAGATCCGAGAGGAAACGGGGCTGTTCGTGAGCCACCTGAACCTGATCGGCGTGTACGACTTCCAGCGGATGAATCAGGTGATCGTGGCCTACCACGCGGTGGCGCATGGGGAGGTGAGGTTATCGCCCGAGCTGGCCGAGTGGCGGCTTTATGGTCTGGACCAAGTGCGGTGCTGGCCCTCGGGCACCGGGCAGGCGCTGGCCGACTGGCTGCGTGGGCGCGGGCATGAGCCGCGGTTCATGGAATGGGCGCGCAGCAGCGCGCCTGATGCGGGAACGTCCCGCAGCTGAGACAGGGATACAGGATGGACGCCATGGAGATCGCCAAGGAAATCGACACGCGCGGGCTCAATTGCCCCTTGCCCATACTCAAGGCGAAGAAGGCCCTGGCCGAACTGGTGTCGGGCCAGCTGCTCAAGGTAGTCGCGACCGATGCCGGGTCGCTGCGTGACTTCCAAGCCTTCGCGCGTCAGACCGGGCACGAGCTCGTGGAGCAGCAGACCGTGGGTGTCGAGTTCATCCACGTGCTGCGACGGCGCTGAGGGCGCCGCCGCCGAACGCTCAGCACATGAGGTTCTTGAGGTACTGCCGGAATTCGGTGCCGACTTCGGGGTGCTTGAGCGCGAGTTCGACGGTGGCTTCCAGGAAGCCCTGCTTGCTGCCGCAGTCGTAGCGCTTGCCCGCGTAGCGGAAGGCGTGCACGCCTTCGGTGTCGAGCAGGCGGGCAATGCCATCGGTCAACTGAATCTCGCCACCCGCGCCGCGGGGTTGGTTGCGAATCTGCTCGAAGACGGCGGGCGTGAGGATGTAGCGGCCCGCCACGCCCATGCGCGATGGCGCGTTCTCAGGGCTGGGCTTTTCGACCATCTGGCGCACGCGCGTGAGCTGCGTGCCCGCCGGGTCGCCGGCGACGATGCCATAGCGGCGCACATGCTCGCGCGGCACTTCCTGCACCGCCAGCACCGAGGTGCGCACCTGCTCGAACACCTTCACCATCTGGGCCAGCACGCCCGGGCCGCCGTCTTCGCCGATCATCAGATCGTCGGCAAGCAGCACGGCGAAGGGTTCATGGCCTACCAGGGGCTGCGCGCACAAGACGGCGTGGCCCAGTCCCAGCATGCGGGCCTGGCGCACATAGGAGCAGTCCATGTCGTCGGGCTTGATGGATTGCACCAGGGCGAGCAATTCTTTCTTGTTTGCGGCTTCGAGCTCGGATTCGAGTTCGTAGGCGGTGTCGAAATGGTCCTCGATGGCGCGCTTGCTTCGGCCGGTGACGAAGATCATGTGGCGGATGCCGGCTGCATAGGCCTCTTCGACCGCGTACTGAATGAGCGGTTTGTCGACGATGGGCAGCATCTCCTTGGGCTGGGCCTTGGTGGCCGGCAGGAAGCGCGTGCCCAGGCCCGCGACCGGGAAGACGGCTTTCTGGATGTTGGCGGACAGTGTCGGCGGAGGGGGCATGGTTCTACTCTCAGTGAGGCGGGCATTGGCGCGGCCCGGGGGGTGTGCAGAGTCTGCAGGGGGCCGCGCGTGGCCACGTCGTCCTGGCGCTCGCTCGGGTGTCGGACAAGCGGAGCCGGGGCACGGTCATGCCGGATCTTAGCGACCCGCTGCGGGCGGCCCTCGGACTGTGTCAGGCCCCGAGTCGACGCAGCTGCTCGTGCAGGCGTTCAAGCGCGGCACCGAACTGCGCGATACGCCCGCGCTCCTGCTCGATGACGGCGGCCGGCGCTTTGGCGACGAAGGCCTCGTTGGACAGTTTGCCCTTCGCCTTGGCCAGTTCGCCTTCGATGCGCGCGGCCTCCTTGGACAGCCTGGTCTTTTCGGCGGCGACGTCGATTTCCATGAAAAGACACAAGCGGGCCTCGCCAGCCAAGGCCACCGGGGCCGCTTGGGCGGCAGCGGCCCAGGCGGTCTCGTCGTCGAAGACACGGACTTCACTGAGCTTGGCCAGGGCCTGCAGCACCGGGGCCGCCTCGCGCAGGAAGTCGGCATCGCCCACCGCGAGCAGCGGCAGGCGGGTCGAGGGCGAAACGTTCATCTCGCCACGCAGGTTGCGGCAGGCGTCGACCACGGATTTCAGGTGCGCCATCCAGGCCATCGCGGCCGGGTCGATGGCAGCGGCGTTGGACTGTGGGTAGGGGGCAACGCTGATGGAGTCACCCCGCATGCCGGCCACCGGGGCCACGGTCTGCCACAGCGACTCGGTGATGAAAGGGATTACCGGGTGGGCCAGGCGCAAGATGGCCTCGAGCACGCGGATCAGGGTGCGGCGCGTGCCACGCTGCTGCGCGGCGTCGCCGGTCTGGATCTGGACCTTGGCGATCTCGAGGTACCAGTCACAGTATTCGTCCCAGACGAACTGGTAGATCGCGTTGGCCACGTTGTCCAAGCGGTACTCGGCGAAGCCCTTGGCCACGTCGGCTTCAACCTGCTGGAGCAGCGAGACGATCCAGCGGTCAGCGGCGGTGCGGGTGGCGCCTTCTTCGGATACGTCATGGCCCTCGCAGTTCATGAGAACGAAGCGGGTGGCGTTCCAGAGCTTGTTGCAGAAGTTGCGGTAGCCCTCGCAGCGCTTGGAGTCAAAGTTGATGCTGCGGCCCAGCGAGGCCAGCGATGCGAAAGTAAAGCGCAGGGCGTCGGCGCCGTAGGCGGGAATGCCCTCGGGGAATTCCTTCTCGGTGTTCTTGCGAACCGCCGGCGCGGTCTCGGGTTTGCGCAGGCCGGTGGTGCGCTTATCGAGCAGAGGCGACAGGGCGATGCCGTCGATCAGGTCCACCGGGTCCAGCACATTGCCCTCGGACTTACTCATTTTCTTGCCCTGCGCGTCGCGTACCAGGCCGTGGATGTAGACGTCGCGAAACGGGACCTGGCCGGTGAAGTGCGTCGTCATCATGATCATCCGGGCGACCCAGAAGAAGATGATGTCGTAGCCGGTCACGAGCACCGTGGAGGGTAGATAGAGCGCGAGGTCTCGGGTCTTGTCGGGCCA
>JBEAZV010000024.1:0-5424 GCA_041159245.1 Pseudomonadota bacterium | reverse complement strand
ATTGCCAGAGGCCAGCACGGGCATCAGGGAAAACCTCTAAGTTTTAAAGTTCTATCTATAGTATCTTTAAAAAAGAACTCACCATTAGGAGAAACGCTATCGTCGCCCGCCTGCGTCATCTCGGCTTCCTGCTGCTGCCTTGGGCCTTGTTGGTGGCCCTGTGGCACGGTGTGGCCACCTCCGGTTGGGTCAACCCCGGCCTCATGCCCACGCCGGGGCAGGTGGCCGCCAAGCTGGTCGAACTGCTGCTGGGTGGTCGCCTGGGCATCGACATACTCAAATCCACCCAGCGTGTGACCCTGGGGGTGGCCCTGGGGATCGCCCTGGCGGTGCCGGTGGGCTTCCTGATTGGCTGGTACAAGGGCGCGCGCACCTTCCTGGACCCTCTGATCAACTTCTTTCGCGCACTGCCGCCGATTGCGCTGATTCCGCTGGTGGTTGTCTACTTCGGCATCGATGAGCCGGCCAAGGTGGTGATCCTGTTTTACGCCAGCTTCTTTGCCGGTGTGATCGTGATGTACGAGGGCGTCTCGCAGATCAGCCCGATCTTCATCAAGGTGGCGCGCACTTTGGGCGCGAATGACTGGGAGATCTTCACCCGCGTGATCGTGCCCATGACCACCCCCCATATCCTGACCTCGCTGCGCGTGGCGCTGGGTGTGGCCTGGGCCACGCTGGTCGCCTCCGAGTTGGTCGCGGCGCAGCAGGGCCTGGGGGCCTTGATCCAGAGCGCGGGGTCCTTTTTCCAGATCGACGTGATCTATGTGGGCATCGTGTGCATCGGTGTGGTGGCTCTGAGCATGGACTTGGCCTTGCGCGCCCTCACGCGCCGCATGTTGCGCTGGCAAGACCGGGTGGAGGCGTCATGACCGCACCGCGTATTCAATTTGACCAGGTGTCGGTCGATTTCCAGACCGAGACAGGCCCGCTGCGGGTGGTGGACGACGTGTCGCTGGACATCCGCGAGAACGAGTTCATCTGCATCGTCGGCCCCTCCGGTTGTGGCAAGACCACCCTGATGAACATCCTGGCCGGCTTTGTGCAGCCCACACAGGGGCGCGTCACGCTGGACGGCCAGCCGGTACAGGGCCCGGGGCGCGACCGGGGAGTGATTTTTCAGGAGTACGGCGTCTTTCCCTGGCTCACGGTGGAACAGAACATCCAGTTCGGGCTGAAGCTGGCGGGCAGCAAGACACCGGCGTCCGAGCGGGACGCGGTGTGCCGCAAGTACCTGGAGCTGATGGGGCTCAAGGACTTCGCCAAGGCCTACCCGAAGACGCTGTCCGGCGGCATGCGACAGCGCCTGGCGATTGCGCGGGCCTACGCGGCGCAGCCTGAGTTTCTGCTGATGGACGAGCCCTTTGGCGCGCTGGATGCCCAGACCCGCTCCAAGATGCAGAACCTGCTGCTGGAGGTGCTGCAGCGCGAAGGCAAGACGGTGATGATGATCACCCACTCGGTGGACGAGGCGGTGTATCTGGCTTCGCGCATCGTGGTGGTGACGGCGCGTCCTGCCCGCATCAAGGAAATCATTGAAGTGCCTTTCGGCTACCCGCGCCATGAGGACCTGCACGAATCGCCCGAGTTCATCGCCATCAAGGCGCATGTGCGTGATCTGGTGATGGCGGAATACGAGGCGCAGCAGATGCTCGGTTCTACCGCTGGATAGGCCTTACCCCACCACACAACTTCCCCACCCACCCCGAGGAGACACCATGAACAAGACTTTCCAACCCCGTCGCCGCCATGTCGTGATGGGCCTGGCCGCTGCCGGCCTGGCCTCGATGGGCGCGCCCGCCATCGCGCAGCAACGCACCAAGATCCGCATCGGTTATGTGGATACGCTGGCCGTGACCGGTCAGTTGTGGACCGGTGTGCACCGTGGCCACTGGGCCAAGGAAGGCATCGAGTTTGACCCGGTGAAGTTCAATACCGGCCTGGAGTTGTTCAACGCCATGATCGGCGGCAGCCTGGACATGCTGTCTACGGGCGCAGTGATCTCCAACTTCCCGGCGCGTGGTCAGGGCAAGGCCTTCTTGATCAACAACATTGAGTTTGCGACCGCGCAGCTGTGGATTCGAGAGGACCAGGGCGTGAAGACCTGGGCCGACCTCAAGGGCAAAAAGATTGCCACCACGCTGGGCACCACCGCCCACGTGTTCCTGGACGCCGCGCTGCGCGCCAACGGCCTGGACCCGGCCAAAGACGTGGAGCTGGTGAACCAGGGCATGCCGGTGGCGGTGACGTCGTTCATCTCGGGCGCGGCGCCGGCGGTGGCTCTGTGGGTGCCGTTCAATATGCAGGTGAAGGCGCGCGTGCCAGCGGCCAAGATGCTGGTGGATGCCTCGGCGTACTTCCCCAAGTCGGCCATCGTGGGCGGCTGGGCCACCCGCACCGACTACTTCGAGAAGAATCGCGCGGTGGTGGCCCAGGTGGTCAAGGGCTGGGCCGCAGCCAACGACGATTTGATCAAGAACTCGGCCGCCATCTTGCCGACGATTCAGGCCAAGAACTACGAGCAGGTGCCGCTGGTGGAACTGCAGGAGCAGTTCAAGGCGTCCAAGTACCACACCGCCACCGAGTGGCGCAAGCTCTATCAAGACGGCACCGCGCACGGCTGGTTGCAGCAGGTGACTGATTTCTACGCGCGCTTTGGTGGCATCCAGAACCCGGTGCCGGCCAAGACGTATTTCGACACCGGTCTGCTCTTGGACAACGTCAAGGGCTGATCGATGTCTGGCAGCACCGTCGGCCCCTGGGACCACATCGTCGTTGGCGCGGGCTCGGCGGGCTGCGTGGTGGCCAATCGGCTGCTGCGCGCCGGCCGGCGTGTGCTGCTGCTGGAAGCCGGTGGGGCGGATCGTTCGATCTGGCTCAAATTGCCGGTGGGGTATTTCCGCACCATCTTCGATGAGCGCTTTGCGCGCCAGTTTCAGGTGGAGCCCCAGCCTGAGAGCGGTAACCGCCGCATCATCTGGCCGCGCGGTCGTATCCTGGGCGGCTCCAGCTCGATCAACGGGCTGATCTACATCCGCGGTCAGCACGCCGACTACGACGACTGGGAACGCCTGGGGGCAACGGGCTGGTCGTATCGCGAGGTGCTGCCGTTCTTTCGCAAGTCCGAGGGCTTTGCCGGGCCGGCCAGTGAGTACCACGGCACCGAGGGCGAGCTGGGCGTGTCCGAGCTGCGCAACGATGATCCGAGCTGCCAGGCGTGGCTGGATGCGGCACAGGAATACGGGCTGCCGTTCAATCCGGATTTCAACGCTGCGACCGACTATGGGGTGGGGCGCTATCAGCTGTCGATCAAAGGCCGTTGGCGTTCCAGTACAGCCGCGGCCTTCTTGCGGCCAGTGCAACAGCATCCGGGCCTGACCCTGCGCATGGGAGTGCTGGTCTCGCGCGTGTTGATCGAGCAGGGGCGGGCGGTGGGCGTGGTGTGCCGCCAGGGGAACGAGGAGATTACCTTCCGCTGCGAGGGCGATGTGATCCTGTCTTCGGGCTCGCTCCAGAGTCCGCAGCTACTGCAGCTCTCGGGCGTGGGCCCGGCCGACCACCTGCGTGCATTGGGCATCCCCGTGGTCCACGACGCGCCCGAGGTGGGCGAGAACCTGCAGGACCACTACCAGGCCCGCACCATCGTGCGCCTGAAAGATCGCATCTCTCTGAATAACCAGGTGCGCAGTCCCATCGGGTTGGCGCGTATGGGCCTGCAGTGGTTGTTCGATGCGCGCGGACCGTTGACGGTGGGCGCGGGGCAGGTGGGGGGCTTTGGGCGCACCTCGAACGCACAGGATGGCCGCGCCGACATCCAGTTCAATGTGATGCCGCTGTCGGTGGACAAGCCGGGCACGCCCTTGCACGACTTTCCGGGCTTTACTGTCTCGGTGTGCCAGTGCCGTCCGACCTCCAGGGGCTCGGTGCGCATTCAAAGCGCGGACCCGACGCAGTCGCCGACGATCGTGACGAATTACCTGAAGGAATCGCTGGATGTGCGTACCCTGGTCGAGGGGCTGGGCATCTGCCGCGACATTTATCGGCAAAAGAGTTTTGCGGATCGCTGGGTCGAGGAAAAACTGCCAGGGTCGACCGACTTGGAAGCCTTCGCGCGCGGGTATGGCAGCACGGTGTTCCATCCGACCAGTACCTGCCGCATGGGCGCTGACGACCGCGCGGTGGTGGACCCGGACCTGAAGGTGCGCGGTGTGCAGGGCCTGCGGGTGATGGACGCCTCAGTCATGCCGCGTGTGGTGTCGGCCAATACCAATGCCGCGACCATCATGATCGGGGAGCGCGGGGTGGCCAAGCTGCTGGGATGAGCTCAGCAGCTTGACTCTGATTCCAGGGTGAGATGGAGGGCGCCTCGGCGAATTGGCTGGACTGCGTGTACGCAGGGCAGATTCCCCAGCTCCGGCCCCTTGCCCACACGCCCAGCCTGGTTGATCGGGTGTTGCGAGGGGGCTACCCGGAATCCCTTGCACGACCCACGTCTCGGCGCCGGGTGACCTGGGCCCGCCGCTTTCCACCTTGTGGGGCGATCTCCCGGCTGGCCGCGCCCTTCATGGCGGGCGTGCGCCGGTCCGTTAAAATTCCCCCTCGCTACGTCCTCCGCGGCGCTCTCTATCTCACGAGCCGCAGCGTTTTACGTCTTGGTTTCCGCCCTGGCTGGCCTACTGAACTACTACTACCGTGAATACCCACGCCTTGCCCCGTGCCGTCGCCCTCGTCGATGCACGTTATCTCCGCTGGCTCGCCCGTCTGGATGATCCCGAAGGCAGTGCCTCTGCGGCGCTGCCCCGTGAACGCGTCGCCGAGACCTTGCAACAGGTGCTCGCGCGCGCTGGCCTGCGCTCGCACCTGCTTCGCTCCTATTGGTATGCCGATGTAGACGATCAGGCGGTGGTCGACGATCAGGCGCTGCGCCTCGTGCCCACCGCCGATAGCGATGGGAACACCCTCGTGCGTCAGATGGCGTCGGACCTGCAGGCGCTGGCGGCCAGCGGGCGTATCGACATCGTGCTGATCGCCAGTGACGACGACCGCCTGTCCGCCCCGATCGAAGCCGCCAAGATTGCGGGCCTGACCGTCTGTTTGCTGGCCGACGAGCGCGCGGAGTCCATGTCGCGGCTGATGCAGCAAGACCCCAACTGGGCCCGCCTGCTGCGCGAGGCGGACCGTCGCCTCGTGTTGCGTTCGTCCGATCTGACGCAAGCGCTGGGGTCCGGTGGCGCTTTGGCTGCGACGACCTCCGTGCCAGACGAAGACCTGGAGGCCACCATGCAGGCCGTGGTCAACACCTGGTGGGAGGCGCTGCCTCAGGAGGAACGCGAAGCCCTGCGCGACGAGCTGCCCGCCTTGCGCGGCGTGCCGCCCGAGGTGGACCGCGAGCTGCTGCTACGCGGAAAGAACGCGCTCAATCGCAGC
>JBEAZV010000023.1:0-2882 GCA_041159245.1 Pseudomonadota bacterium | reverse complement strand
AGGCCCGCCTGCAAGCCGCCCGGGCGCAGTCGCAGGTGCAGCAGGCGCGTCTGGCCCAAAGCCAGGTGCTCGCGCCGGACGACGGCATCGTCTCGGTACGTCAGGCCACGGTCGGCGCTGTGGTCGCCAGCGGCACCGAACTCTTTCGCCTGATCCGGCAGGGGCGCCTGGAGTGGCGCGCCGAGGTCACAAGCGCGGAGCTGTCACGCGTTGTCCCTGGCACGTCCGCTACGCTCACCACCGCCAGCGGCGCGAAGCTGCAGGGGCTCGTGCGCATGGTGGGGCCGACCGTGGATCCGCAAACCCGCACCGCGCTCGTGTATGTCGATGTGGCGCCGGTCGCGGGCAGCGCCGCGCCAGCGCTGCCCGGCATGTTCGCGCGCGGCGAGTTCACATTAGGCGCCACCCCCGCCATGACCGTGCCGCAAGCGGCCGTGGTGGTTCGCGAAGGATTTAGCTACGTGATGCGTCTGAACCCCGACAACCGCGTGAGCGCCGTGAAGGTGCAAACCGGCCGCGTGGTGGCTGATCGCGTCGAAATCAGCGCCGGCCTGCCGGCGGATACGCGCATCGTCGCCTCGGGCGGCAGCTTCCTCAACGAGGGCGATCTGGTGCGTGTCGTTCCCGCCACCGCCCCCGCACGTTAAGCCCCGGAGCACGTCGCGATGATCAACGTCTCCGCCTGGTCGATACGCAATCCGATTCCGGCCGTGATGCTGTTCGTGCTCTTGACCTTTGCGGGGCTGCTGTCCTTCAAGGCGATGAAGGTGCAGAACTTCCCCGACCTGGATCTGCCCACCGTCAGCATCAGCGCCACACTGCCCGGCGCGTCGCCGGCGCAGATGGAAACCGACGTCGCGCGCAAGATCGAAAACAGCCTGGCCAGCCTGCAGGGCCTCAAGCACATCACGACCAAGGTGCAAGACGGTGCGGCCACGATCACCGCCGAATTCCGCTTGGAAAAGCCGGTGCAAGAGGCGGTGGACGATGTGCGTTCGGCCGTCGCCGGCATTCGCGCCGACCTGCCGGCGGATTTGCGCGACCCCGCCATCACCAAGCTCAATCTGGCCGGCCAACCGGTGCTGGCCTACACCCTGCGTTCGGTTCCACGCGCGGGCGCCAGCGCCCCGGCGATGGACGACGAGGCCCTGTCCTGGTTCGTCGACAACGAAGTCTCGCGCAAGCTGCTCGCCGTCAAGGGCGTGGGTGCGGTCACGCGCGTCGGTGGGGTCACGCGCGAGATCCGCGTGGCGCTCGATCCGCAGCGTCTGCAGGCCCTGGGCATCACCGCAGCCGAAGTCTCGCGCCAGCTGCGGCAGGTGCAGCAGGAAAGCGCGGGCGGTCGCACCGACCTGGGCGGCAGCGAGCAGCCGGTGCGCACCCTGGCCACCGTCAAGACCGCGCGCGAGATCGGCCTGATCGAAATTCCGCTGGCCGGTGGCAGCCGCAGCGTGCGCCTGCAGGATGTCGCCACGATCAGCGACACCTGGGCCGAGCCACGCTCGGCGGCCTTGCTCGATGGCAAGCCGGTGGTCGGCTTTGAAGTCGCCCGCAGCCGCGGCGAGAGCGAGGTCGAAGTCGGGGCCGGTGTGCGCCGCGCCCTCGACGCGCTACGCGCGGCCCACCCCGACATCGAGCTCACGCAGGCCTTCGACTTTGTCACCCCGGTGCAGGAGGAATACGAAGGCTCGCTGATGTTGCTCTATGAAGGCGCGCTGCTCGCGGTGCTGGTGGTGGGGCTGTTCCTGCGCGATTGGCGTGCCACCTTCGTGTCGGCGGTGGCCTTGCCCCTGTCGGCCATTCCCGCTTTTCTGGGCATGTACTTTCTGGGCTTCTCGATCAATGTGGTGACGCTGCTGGCGCTGTCGCTGGTGGTGGGCATCTTGGTAGACGACGCGATCGTCGAGGTCGAGAACATCGTGCGTCACCTGCGTATGGGCAAGACGCCCTATCAGGCCGCGATGGAGGCCGCCGACGAAATTGGCCTGGCCGTGATCGCCACCACCTTCACGCTGGTGGCGGTGTTCCTGCCCACCGCGTTCATGAGTGGCATTGCCGGAAAATTCTTCAAGCAGTTTGGATGGACCGCAGCCTTGGCCGTGTTCGCCTCGCTGGTGGTGGCGCGCGTGCTCACGCCCATGATGTCCGCCTACCTGCTCAAACCCATCGTCACCGCCGAGGTCGAGCCACGCTGGCTGCAACGCTATATGGTCCTGGCGCGCTGGTGCATGCAGCACCGCATGACGACGATGGTGATGTCCACCTTGTTCTTCGTCGGCTCCATCGCGCTGATCCCGCTGCTGCCCACCGGCTTCATCCCGCCCGACGACAACTCGCAGACGCAGGTCTATCTGGAGCTGCCCCCGGGCGCGACGCTGGCGCAGACGCGCGAGGCCGCCGAACACGCGCGCCAACGCATCGCGCAGGTGCCGCATGTGAAAAGCATCTACACCACCATCGGCGGGGGCAGTGCGGGCTCGGACCCTTTTGCTGCCTCCGGTGCAGCCGAAGTGCGCAAGGCCACGCTCACGATCTTGCTGGCTGATCGCGGCGAGCGCCCGCGCAAGCAAGGCATCGAAAACCAGATCCGCAGTGCGCTCGAAGCCGTCCCCGGCGTGCGCAGCAAAGTGGGGCTGGGCGGCTCCGGCGAGAAGTACGTGCTGGTGCTCACCGGCGAAGACCCGCAGGCCCTGTCCACCGCGGCACTGGCCGTCGAGAAAGACCTGCGCACCATCCCGGGCCTGGGCAGCGTGGCCTCCACCGCCAGCCTGATCCGCCCCGAGATCGCGGTGCGGCCTGATTTCGCGCGCGCTGCCGATCTGGGCGTGACCAGTGCGGCCATCGGCGAGACGCTGCGCGTGGCCACCCTGGGCGACTACGAC
>JBEAZV010000022.1:0-5744 GCA_041159245.1 Pseudomonadota bacterium | reverse complement strand
TGACCCGCCTGGCGATAGTGCACCTGGCCTTCGTCGATGTCCGCAAAGCCGCGCGCGATACGGACCGTGTCCGTGCTCACAGCCCCATCTCCCGCGCGATCAGATTGCGCTGGATCTCGCTCGTGCCCTCGCCGAACGTGAACAGGCCCGCATCGCGCCACATGCGCTGCATATCGCTTTCCATGGCGTAGCCATGACTGGCCATGATCTGCAGGCCCTCGCGGGTGACGAACTGAAAGGCCTCGCTGGCCACCAGTTTGGCCTGCGCGCCCTCGAGCCGGCAGGGGTGGCCGGTGGCGATCAGCCAGGCCAGGTGGTAGAGGCACAGGCGCGCTTGGTTCACACGCACCTGCATGTCGGCCAGCTTGTGCTGGATCGCCTGGAAGTTGCCGATCGGCCGGCCGAACTGCGTACGCTCGCGGGCGTGCTCGCGCGCCAGTTCCACCGCACGTTGGGCCTGACCGACCGAATTGGCGGCCTGGCCGGCACGGCTGTAGTGGAGGGTGGACAACACATGGCGAAAGCCCTGGCCTTCTTGCCCGAACAACGCGTCTTCGGGCACGAGTACGTCGTCCAAGCCGATGTCCCAGGAGGGCATGCAGTGGTGCCCCACCTTGTCCAGCGGGGTCATGGTGATGCCGGGTGTGTGACGTGGTACCAGCAGCAGTGAGACACCCTCGGCACCTGCGCTGCCGGGCTTGGTGCGGCAGGCCACGACCAAGTAGTCCGCGGCATCAGCGTTGCTGATCCAAACCTTGCGGCCTTGAATACGCCAGCCTTCGGGCGTGCGACGTGCGTGCGTGGTGAGAGCGGCGGCATCGCTGCCCGCGCCCGACTCGGTGAGGGCCAGGGCGAAGCGCGTTTGCCCCTGGACCAGTCGGGGCAGCAAGTCCTGGCGTTGGCGCTCGCTGGCGTAGGTGAGAAGGGACATGCCGCCGAAGCTCACCGTGGTGGCGAAGAGCGTGGAGGCGATGCCCGCGTGGTACGCCAGGCGCTCGTTGACCAGGGCCACGCTACGCCAGTCCTTGGCCATGCCGCCATAGCGCTCGGGGAAAGGCAGGCCCAACAGGCCCAGTTCTCCCATGCGAGGCATGAGGTGCCACGGTGTCTCGTGGGCGCGGTCGGCGGCGCGATAGGCCTCGGGCGGAAACTCGCGAGCCATCATGCGGTCGATGGCGTCCAGCAGCATCCGGTCTTCTTCAGGGATCTCGAAGTCGATCATGCGTGGGCGGCTCGCGGGGTGAAGTGGGGCGAGGTCACAGGGGCGTGAGCTGGCGCACCAGTTCGGCCTTGACCACCTTGCCCAGAGAGGTGCGCGGAAACTCCTGCAGGATGAAGACCTGTCGCGGCACTTTGTAGGTGGCCAGTGCGTTATTGCACCAGTCGGCCAGCGCCTGCGCCGGAGCCTCGGACTTCAACGTGACGAAGGCCGCGACCTCCTCGTTGAATTCGCGCGAGGGCCAGCCTACGACCGCCGCTTCGGAGACTGCGGGGTGGGCCATCAGCGTCGCCTCGATCTCTTGCGGGTAGATGTTCACGCCGCCTCGGATGATCATGTCCTTGGCGCGCCCCTTGAGAAACAGAAAGCCTTCTTCATTCATCGCGCCCAGGTCGCCGGGGTAGAACCAGCCATCGCGGAACGCTTCGGTGCTGGCCTCGGGATCGGCATGGAAGCCCTGAGCCACCGCCGGGCCCCGGTAGCGGATGCGGCCCACCTGGTTGCGAGGCAGCAAGCGATCGTGCTCGTCGACGATTTGTACGTCCACGCTCAGGGCGGGCCGCCCCACCGAGTCGGGGTAGCGCAGCTGGTCCTCGGGCGATAGCGTGGAGACGCCGCCACCTTCCGTGGAGCTGTAGTACTCGAGGAAGGTGGGGCAGATATGCGTGCGGATCTGAAGGCGTTCGTCTGCGGTCAGCGCGGAGCCGGAGGAGATCAGCGTCTTGAGCGTGCGCAGAGGTGCGAGCGTCGTGGGCGATTCCTCCAGCAGCCGGCGCAGCAGCGTCGGCACGAGGAACAGAACGCTGGGCGTGGTGCGCGCCACTTCGGCGGCCAGTTCGGCGGGCGTGTAGGGTGGCGGGCACAGGACCACGGTGGATCCGGCGTACAGCGTGGACATGGAGAACGCGCGCCCACCACCGAAGTACAAAGGGGTGGCATTGAGGTAACGCTCGCGGCTACCCAGTCCGAGTTCAGCCCAGTGCATATAGAAGCGGTACACCAGCTGCTCGTGCGAGAGCATGGGTCCCTTGGGCCGGCCCGTTGTGCCCGAGGAGAGCGACATCAGCAGGCCGCGGTCGCCATCGGGGAAGGTGGCGGGAATGCGTGCCGCCTCCACCGCGGCCTGCCAGGCGCCGTCCACCGCCACGCAGTGCGCGCCCTCGAAGGCTTCTCCAGCTTCCACCATCACCAGCACAGGCTGGAAGTGCTCGGTGACGCGTTGCTTCTCGAACGTCTTCCAGCGGCAATCCAGCGGCAGGATCACACTGCCTGCGCGCGCCACCGCATACAGCATCAAGAGGTACTCGATGGAGTCGGGCAGGGCGATGCCCACGATGTCGCCCGGCTTCACGCCCAGGGTCTGCAACTGCGCTGCGCGTCGACTGACCTGCAGGTCCAGCGCCTCATAGTCCAGTGAGTCGTTCCCCTGGAGGATGGCGATCTGCCGCGGGCGCTGGCGCCCGTGCAGGGCCAGCATGTCGGCGATATTGGGGACGCGGGCGCGCATCGCTTGGGCCCTCAGGTCTTGAGGCCGTAGAGGCGAAGCACGTTATCGCGCAGCAGCTTGCGTTTGGGCTCGGGGCGCAGTCCCAGAGCCTCGATTTCCTCGCGCGTGCGCTCGAACTCCAGGATCGGGAAGTCGGTGCCGAAGATGACCTTGTCCTGGCCATAGGAGTTGATGTATTTCACGAAGGACTCGGGCCAGTACTTGGGGCTGTGCGCGTCGGTACCGATGTAGACGTTGGGGTGCTTCCACGCCATCGCGATCATCTCGTCGGTCCACGGAATGCCCACATGGATGCCGATGATCTTGAGCTCTGGAAAGTCGCAGGCCACCGCGTCGAGCGTGATGGGTCGGCCCACGCTGCGCAGGCGGTGGCGCGGGTCATAGAGCATGGACTGCCCCACCTGCAGCTGCACCGGGATGTCCAGCTCCACGCACTTGGCGTAGAAGGGGTACCACTTCGCGTGGTCGGGGGCGAGTTCGAACCAGTGCGGATAAAAATGCGCGCCGATGAAGCCGTACTCTCTGACCGCCTTCTCCAGCTGGCGCACACCGTCCATGCCCTCGGTCGCGTCCAGGCCGGCGAGTGCCGAGAACCGCTCGGGGTAGCGGTTCACGGCTTCGGCCACCATTTCATAGGGCGTGTGGTAGCTCGCCTTGTGCATGATGGGTCCGACCTTCGCCGCGATCAGGAAGGAGCGTTCAATGCCTGCGGCGTCCATGCGGCGCAGCATCTCCTCCAGGCTCAGGCCCTGAAGATCCTGCTGTGCGACCTTCATCTTGCCGCCGTAGAACGCATCGCGGTTGGGGCGGATCGCCAGCATCTCTGGCGTCCACAGGTTGACTACCGCGTCGATGGCCTGGATCTCGTAGGTCTTCATGGCGCGTGCCATCACTCCTTGATGTCGGCCACCTTGATGGCGTTCACCCAGCGCCCCAGTTCGGCCTTGATGTAGTCGGCGAAGGCCTCGGGCGTGGTGGGGTTGGAGTCCATGCCCCCATCGCGCAGGCGTGCCGAGATTTCGGGGGTACGCAAGATGGCGGTGACTTCGGCATTCAGGCGCCGGATCACGTCCGGCGGTGTGTTCGCCGGTGCCATCAGGCCGTACCAGCCGCTGATCTCGAACCCGGGCAGCATCTCGGCGACGGCCGGTACCTCGGGCAGCACGCCCGAGCGCTTGGCAGTGCTCACGGCCAGTGCGCGCAGGCGGCCGTCCTTGATCAGGCCCAGTGCGCCGCTGAGGGTCACGAAGCCGGTGGTGAGCGAGCCGCCCAGGATGTCAGTCTGGATCGTGGCCGAGCCCTTATAGGGGACATGCAGCAGGTCCGTCTTGGACAGATGGCCCAGGAGGGATCCGGCCAGATGGGTGTTGCTGCCGATGCCGACCGAGCCGTAGCTCACTTTGCCGGGGTTGGCGCGGGCGTAGGCGATGAATTCGGAGAGATTGCGCGCCGGAAAGTCGCTGCGCACCACGAGCACGGCGGGCCCGGAGGAGATCAGGGTGATCGGCGCGAAGTCCTTGACCGGGTCGTAGGGCAGCTTCTGCGGCAGCGACGGGCTGATGGCGATCGGGTTCACGTGGGCGAAGAACAGTGTGTGCCCGTCCGGTGTGGCTTTGGCCACCGAGGCTGCGCCGATGGTGCCGCTGGCGCCGGCCCGGTTTTCCACCACAACCGGCTGCCCCAGGCGGGCAGCCAGCTGCTGCGCGATGGGCCGGATGATTGCGTCCGAAGGGCCGCCGGGCGCCCAGGGGTTGACGATGGTCACGGTTTTGGTCGGGTAGGGGTCAGCGGCAAAGGCTGCGCCTGCGGCCAGCATCGCCAAGCCCAGAGTCCATCGAACCAGCAGTTTCAGACGGGAGTCATTCATGGGGCGCACTTCCTTGGAATTGAGGGCGGGAAAGAAATGGGACGGGTGATTCGTATAATGAATCACTGAATTGATTCGTGAATTCATTGTGAAAGTCAGCCGTTCCACTGTCAAGCGCGCTCGGGGCGCAGCGGGCCCTGAGGAACCCGAGCGCGCCGAGGCGCCGGCCAAGGACCCTTTGTTCGTCACAGCCCTGGCCCGCGGGCTGGATGTCCTGCGCTGCTTCACACCCGAGCGTGAAGATCTGGGCGGGCGCGAGATCGCGCGTCTGACCGGTCTGCCCCAGCCCACGGTCTGGCGCCTATGCCACACCCTGCTCGAACTGGGTTACCTGGTGCCCAGTGATCAACCAAACCGCATGCGCGTGGGCTCGGGTGTTTTGCTGCTGGGGCATGCGGCGATCACCCGCACCGGTCTGGCCGCTTTCGCTTTGCCTCGGATGCGGCAGGTCTGCGAGGCGCACAAGATGTCGGTCACGCTGGCCGAGCGGCATGGCACCGACATGTTGATCTTGCAGCGGGTCGAGGCACCCAGCATCCTGAGCCTGAATCTGCATGTGGGCTCCAAGCTGGATCTGGGGAATTCTTCCTTGGGGCTGGCCTATCTGTGCGCGGTGGACGACGCGACGAGAGAGGCAGCCCTCAAGCAGCTCAAACGGCGTGACCCGCCGGCCTTTGCCGCCGTCCAGCGAGATCTGCAGCAGGCGATGAAGGAGTACGCGCGCTGGGGACTGGTGTTCAACTTGGGTCGCTCGCATCCGGACGTCAATGCTGTGGGTGTGCCCGTCATCTCGGCGGATGGCCGCAAGGTGATGGCGCTCACCAGCGGTGGCGCCCGCAGCTCCGTCACCCGAGACCGTTTACTGGACGAAGTGGGTCCTGCGCTCCAGACGCTGGCGCAGGGACTCTCGCCTATGCTTGCCTGATCCATGAATTCAGCTGCACATGGCGATCGCTTTGCCCTGAGTCGGGCGAACTGGGTCTACGGGCTGGTCTTGCCCCTGGTCTATCTGCTGGTTGAACTGAGTTTTTGCAATGGGCGCCGACCTCCGAGTGGGTGCACCGCAACCTGCTGTGGGGGTATGACTTTCGGGCAATTCCCTAGCGGTCGCTCAGAGCCGCGTCAGTGCCTGAGCCATTCGGGATGGCGCG